>DATMNZ010000026.1:0-10275 GCA_035568495.1 Saccharimonadales bacterium (SeqCode)
CCGCCGCTCATCGAAATTGATGGGGTTGAGTTCGTCAGTTATCTTCGCCACGCTTCCCACTCCTTCACGTTCCCCGGCTCGCCATCTGTCACAAAAGGCAGAAGCACCGCCGAATTCCGGGTTTCGTGCTGAAAATATAGCTTCCAGTCATTCTTTTGCGCGAAGTGGGTAAGAAAGGGAATCGTGCCCTTGAAGCCGCCGGTTATATTGAGAATAACGCTATCACCCTTCTGTAACCGGTAGTCATCGAAGACCCTGGCCAGCGCAGCCTGCGCACCTGTGAAGCTAACATCGAGTCCAGCGATCTGTTTCACCTCCGGGTTCATAGCGGGGAACAGCTCCCGAAGCACCGCCACATTCACGTTTGCGGCAAACAAGCCCTCGTTGGTGTCCGATGAAAGTAGCACTATCCGGTCCATCTTGTACTCTAGACTCTCCAGAAGGAAAACCGTGCTGGTGAGCTCCGCGGAAGTGAAGAAGAACCGCCTCGGGTCATGGGTGTAATCGCGGACTTCCCGCCAGTACCGGAGATGGGCGTCGACCAAGTCGCTTCGCAGACGTGAAAAACGCTCTGGACGTTTTTCCGGGTCGGCGAAATAGCGCTCTATCTCAGCTTTCAGCGCGCCGTTGTCACGGTCATCGGGCGCGCGGCCTATATCGTTCTTCAAGCCCGAGGTGCCCACTGTAATAAACAAGATGTTCACGGCATCCTCCGGTGAGTGGCCAGCGCCTGAAACGCTGGTTGAGCGAGATAGGGGTTGATTTCGGGGCCTATGGCTGGCGACGAATCGTTTAATATCCCGACCACGCAGGCGCCGAAGCCCAGGGACTTTCCATAGCCCAGGGTGTGACAGAGCTGCACCGTGTCTCGCCTGAGGGTAACTGCGAATTTCAGCACCGAGTATTCTTCCGGGTCAAGATTGGTGTAGACGATGCGAAAGAGAAAGCTCGTCTTGCCCGGCACACAGCGCACCTGACCTGGCGCCAGCCGCGGGCGGGTGAATGGAAAAATAATCCAGCCGGACCCGCTCGCCTGCGCCGGACGCTGGCTGGGAAAGTCGTATCTCTCCCAGGCCACCGATTGTGGCAATGAATCCTCAATCCGCACCTTGCCCGACCATCCCGACTCGCCTTCCACAAAGCCAAACAGGCGGCAACTGATACACGCCGCCTCTCTTGTACACACGGTCACGCTCTTGTCGTGAGGCCGTTCATAGAAGCGCGCACAGCCGGCGCCCAGCACCTCCACCATATTGCGCATCATTCCGCGCAGAGAACTTCCGGGGATGAAAGGCTTTTCTTGCTCCCGCAAGTTCCTGAACAGTGCCTGGATCGCGAGCGGCGTTAACGTTGTGAGCCGGCACTCCCAGAGGCCCGAGCCGTTCCGGGGCCGGCGGTCGTGGCCATTCGCCACGCACGGCTTGAGACTCAGAGCCTGGGCCGTAAACTGGATTCTCTCGCTCATTGCTTTGCTCCAGTTTCGGCAGGTTCCAGAGATATGCAGCGAAATAGAAATGTCTCCGCTGGCGGAAGCATGGAAGATGGCCCGGCTGTCATTCCGCCGTGCTCAACTGGAGCAGGCCACTCAAGCTTGTAGTGGCGTACCCGCACCGCCAACCGCTCTGCCGTTCCTGCATAAGGATAAGAAGGTGTCTTCGGAATCCGGCCGTCGGATGCGTTCCACAGAAAAAACTGTTGCGGAAAGATCTCTTCTTCGACCGGCGTCACTGTCGATTTGTGCGGCGCATCTTCACGCAGCGGGCGGCCCTCGTCATTCAGGTATACGAAATGGAGTTGGCCGCCCGCACGGCGCATCCACCGCAATTCAGCTTTGGGCCCGAAGGCCACACCGCGTGGAAAGCCGATTGCCTCCCGGATTTGTTCACGGCCAAGAAAACGCACCTCGGCGGGCGACTCCACCATCGCGCAATCAAATTCTTCCCAGCGCACCTCCGCTGGCCACGCACTTTCTCTGGGCAGGGCTGAGAGTAGCGGCTTCATCCCTGCGCTCCCGGCATGGGTCGGTCTGCCAGAGGTATGAATTGGCCCCAGGGTAATTTTCGCTCCTTCCACATGTCTCCGAATTCTCCGGCATCGAGCGCACGCTCCCATCGCCATGGCGTAACTTGACTCCATCGTCCGGAGCGAAGAGCCGGAACCGACTCGGCCGGTTTTAATCCATACCGTTGCTGGTGCCAGGCGCCCGAAGTTGCATGCTCCGCCACACCCTGCAACTGGTCAGGCGGTTTCTCCAGTCCAAAGGCAGTGAGCCGGATCTCCAGCACCGAGCATTCCACCCGCCCGTAACCCTTGTTCTTGCCTGAGCCCAGAGGAACCACACCCCGGACTAGCTCACTCAACAGCGCATTGATCAGTTGCAGATGCCAGAGTTCAAAGTTGCGGAGGTGCATGCGGGTCTCGAAGCTGGCACCCTGCAGACCGAAAACTTTGAAAAGCGCGTGAGGAGCAACCTGCCCACTGGCTCTGTCGATACGCACATGCTCACGGGCAATGATAGCCCCCTCGTTGGGCTTGATGCGCTCTCCGTCGGTGATCTTTAGACGCCCGGCCTGGGTAGTGTGGCCAAATAATTTGCATACCGGGCAGGCCAGCGTGTAAGGCACTACGGGCGGTCTCTTCGTGCCGTTCGGCAGTCTCTCCACAGCGTCGCGGAAACGCGTAGCGTAGTTCGAGCACGAGTCCCGAGTCAGATCGGACTCTTCGAACGGGTCGCACACCCGCATCTTGCCGGGCGGACTGATGCCTCGCAGAATGCGTTCAAGATGTGAACGCCACGCGCCCCGCAACGAACTGCCGGGAATAAAGAATGCAAGTCTCTCTACGGCGCTTCGCGGATCTGGCGCGGTCACAGCGCCACGCAGAACATCGTCTGAGGCGCGCGAAATTGGCAGCATGCTTGGCATGGCCTTCCTGGCCTCCTCGCGCAGGCCACGTCCCCAATCCTCTCGCTGCTCTTTGCTGTATCGGCCGTCTTTAATAAGCAGCGGCGATAGGGCCTTCAAAACCAGCCGGACTTCAAATTCGTTGGTCATCTGCATCAGCATGTGCGGACCTCCTACGCTCCGTCGTGTTGTGCCAGTCTGCCTAGCCGGTCTTGCGCCATTCCTCAAATGCTTCTTTCAGCCATCCCTCAAACTGTTGTTTTTCCACTCTGGCAAATCCTTTATCAAGAAAGTCCAGCACGGTGTATTCGCGGGCGCAGTCAAAATATTCAACGTAATACTCAGCCAGGCTCACGCGCCCCAGCCCGCGCGCGCGGCGGCCGCCTACCTCTATACCGTGTTCCATTTCTTTGATCGCCATATAAAGCAGCGCGAAATCGCCAGATCCGCCATTTTCCAGGTGCAGTGAGAATTTGAAATCGCAGCCGCGTTCGAGCACTTCATAGTCGTATTTGAGTTTGTCCCGTGCGGTTTCTGTGTCCCGGTCAATGCCGACACCGTCTCGCTTCACCGGGAGAATATTGGTCCCGCTGGCGTTTACCGCTACTGCGTCGCTGACCTTCAACCGCGATGCCATCAACGTTGAGCCGAAGAGGTTACAAACTGCGCAGAACTTCAGCTCACTGCGTCTTTTATCGAACTCTTCAGCAGATGCCGATTCCAGTTTCTTCCGCAAGTCCTCGTTGCCGGCGGCGCAGTCTTTTGCGGCGCTATCCTGGTCGAACAGGACGCAGCACCGCCCCGGCCCGAAGATGCCGCGCACCATCCGCTCGACCGTTGACCGCAGCACCCCGCGCAGGGATGACCCAGGCAGAAATGGCTGGCCGCCCTGCAGCAGAAATGGAGCGTCGCTCTTGGTGCTGGGGACGCCGCTGCCGATATGTAACCCTTCATCGCCATGCAGCCGCCCGTGCAACACGTAGCGGCTCTTTAGTTCGAGAAAACTCATTCTGCCTCCTCTTGCAGCGCGCGTTCGGCCTTGACTCGGGTCACCAACGCGTCGACAAACGCCCGGAGCCTTTCCACTGCGATCAGGTCGCGAATTTCCTGGGCCTGCGCCGGAAGTTTCGCGAGCTGCAGATCGAGTTCCTTCTGCGTGTCACCCGTATCGGGTTTCGATAGCGAAGTCATTTCCTCTAAGAGGGAACTCAGCACGGCTTCCGGCCAGCGCGGCTCGGGCGTACCGCCCGGTTTCTGGCGGTGCAGCCCAATTCGTATGGCCTCTTTGTATTCACCCGGTGTCGTAGCGGTTTCTCCCATACGGCGCAACGCCTCCCACTGGCCAAGCCGGATGCTGGCAACCTCTACCCGGTGCTTTAGGCGTTCGCCCATGAGCCAATCGTTAGCGCTGGCCACCGGCCGGTCGGGGTTCCACCAGCGCAGACTGCCCAGCAGACGGGCGTTGCGCCGCTCAGTACTTGTTCCGTTCATGGCCCGATTGCTCCTTCGTAATGAAATCTCTCGCAAAAGGCCGCCTCGCCAAAACCTTCTTCTCTCCGCTCCCCCAGCCGCTCGTCTTCGGCCCGCGCCAGCGCCTCCGCAAGCCGGGCGTATTCGGCTTTCTTTTCCCCGGTATGGAGCTTCGCAAATAAAAAACATGAGCCCGCCGCAATAGCGCGCACTTCGGCCTTCGGAAGCTGCGCCCGCGGCGCCGCATTCCAGCCCGCAATGTCCGCCGGACGCGTAAAGCAGGCCAGCAATTTGTATTCATTCAATGACGCATCAATATCCGCCGCCGCCAATTGCCCTTTCGAGAGCAGCCACTGGTCGAGCAGAATCGCCGGGGACTGCATCGTGCATGAGAACAGTACGCGGTCGCCGAACATCGGAAAGAGATCAGTGGCCTTCTGGTTTAGCGCCTCGATGTGCTGCCGCATCTTCGCCGGCGACGCCGGTGTCTCGTCCTCAAGACGGGCCGTCACCCGGCCCTGGCCCCGAGAACGGCCACGGCCAAGCCACAGTGTCAGGTCCCGGCCGGCCAGTGTTTTTAAAGCGGGCGCTGCTTTTTCGCTGGCCCAGATGCGGCCTTCAAAGGTCTGCTCTCGGGTCATTACATTCGCGGAGTAAAGCCTTCCGTTCCGGGAGCGTTGAAATTCCGGGTCGATCTCAACATGGGCTTGCCGCCGGACCTTTGGTTTAAGGTCCTTATAGAGCTGGTCTTTCTCACTGGGCACACGATAGCCGTCACCAGGGTGCGCGATCTTGCTGCCGCACTCAGTGCACTCAAAAAGCTTTTTGGCGTCAACGTCAAAGGTCGAAAGTTCGCGCGCTGCGTAGAGACACAGTAGATCGAACTGCGGGTGGTCTTCGCTTTGCTTGCACCAGCGGGCCGAGAGCGGCCAGCGTGGATATCCGCCCAGGCGCAGGTTGCCGAACCGCACATTGTCTTCGAGAAAAAGCGTCGCAAAGGCGGCATCATCGGGCCGCCCCTTCCGCAGGTAGGCCTCGGCCATCGCTCCCCGCAACACTGTGCCCGGAATGAAGTTCAGCGTCTCCAAGGAGTTTCCGGTGGCCCGCTGCTTCGAGATGGCTACCGGAGTTTCAAGCGTCGCGGAAAACCGGAAAATCATTGCGCCACCGCGATCGAGTAGCGGCAATGGCCCATGCCTCGCGAAGAGTCTCCGCCGAAATAACTGAGCAGCTTGCTGGCGGCGGTCACGCAGCCGGTCTGCTCTTCATTCAAATCACCTAAAATTGAAGATTCGAAGTGGACCAAGGGCGGCACTACCTCAGTGGAAAACAGATGCTGGGGACGCACCCGGCGGCTGTAGCGGTCAATGGCCGTCGAAGAGCGTATCTCGCATCCGCCGCCATGCACAGCCGGTCTCCCCGGTTTCAAAATCGCCCGCAGCATGGCATCGGCTGGCGGGGCCGGATATGCATCTTCAAAAACCGCCAGGCCCGGCCGCCGCGGCGAGCCAAAAACGCGGCAGAGCAGGCAGGCGTTTTCTCCATTACACCACGGTTCACCTGGCGGCCCGCATCGGGGAAGGCCCCTGGCCCGATGCCATCGCGAGGCGGCAAAGCGGAACTTGCCCTTGATGGCCGATCCCGCAAGGTAGGGCATGCCATTCTCATCACGCAGCACAGCGCGGTCAATCACGCCGGCAACACCGAAGCCGCTGCCGTGATGCACTGCGGTATCAAACTCGATGGTCAGCCGTAAAGCCATCAGACGAACTCCCATAGCTCGGCCAGGTCCGCAGCCCTGGTTCCCACTGATCCCGGCGGCCATAACCCAAGGCCGACCGCTTCGGGCTTGCGTAAGATCTCGCGGTGCCTGCTTTCCAGCCGTGAGAGCAAATGCAGATATTCCAACTCAGCTTGCAGGTCGGCCTGATAGGCGATGTGGTAGAGGCCCCTGATCTTCGAGGCGGGCGCGCGCTCTTGCTTAAGTGACCTGAGCGATTCCGCCAGCGCCTGAAAGTCTTCCCACTGGTAGGGTTTGGCCGTCCGCCTCCGGGCAAAAGACTTGCGGGGCTTCAATACTTCGCCCACCATCGAATTTGTCACTACCTCATAATCAATCGCATCCTGCTCTGTCAGCCGTTTGGCCGACTTCAGCAGTTCCTCGGCGATGCGCATAAACTCCGCAATCGGAAAGTGGCTGTGCGCCAGCACCATGCCTGCCGAGAAGCTGGGCCGTTTTACGCCCAGATGCCTTTCCGGCTTTTGATCTTCCATCTCCCAGAATTCGTCAATGCCGGCCTTGAATGCCCATAAAAAGGCAATCGCATCCTGGGCGGCCATGATTAGAACGGCATCGTCGCCGCCCTGTACCAGAGGCACGGGCATGCATACACCCGTCCCAGGAGCAGCTTGTTGCAACACATGGGCGCTGGCTTTTTGAATGGCATGGTCAACCATCCCCCGCACCCGTTCACTCAGGGCGCTATAGCGGTCTTCGCGCCCCTGAATATTCTCTCTAAGAAAGCGCCCCAGCCGGTCAAAATCGCAGTAGATCAAGGCAAGGTAGTTCTGTGGGCGGCGTTCCTTTGCGATCTCTTCAAAGCTCTGGGGTTCATGCGGGTTGTCATGGCGTAGTGTCATCGCCTTCTTCTCTCGAAGGCGGCATGCGTTGCAGATCAATTTAGACCCAGGAGGAATGGATTTCGAGCTGCAGGCATTCATTCCGCATGACTCGCAACTCGCGAAGTAAGGGCTGCCGCCGTTGAAATGCCCCGCGGCCCGGCGTTGTTTTGCCCGTTCCATCTCGAATTGCAATGCTTCGAGACTCTTCTGAAACTGGCCGGGAGAAGGGTAGGGAAAGACTGCCGGGCTGATCGTGGCCACCGCAGTCTTCTCGCGGTAGAGCTGCTGCACTTCGCGGCAATAAATCCATGCTGCTTGCTCGGAGGGAAACGAGGCCAGCACCTGGCCGCCGCCGGCAAAGATCCTGCGCGCAGAGTTGCTCAGGAGTGCCTCAGCTTTATAGTTGCACGCATCGAGCAGGCCGCTGCCCCCGCGAATCAGCCGCAATTCGTGGGGTGCGAAGACATAGGAATGAATGGCATCCGTATCGGTGATGGCCAAGTATTCCACTCCTCAGATACTCCCATTTATGGCGTTAGGAGATGAGTGTGCAATGCCATCTAGGCGGCTAGCATTAACAATGGCGAGGAATCCGCTATCCATGAACTCTCACAAGGGTACTTAGATTTCCAAGGGAAAATTACTCTACCATGAATTGAGAGATACTATGCAATAAAAAAGATTGGCAATTCCCTGCGACGTGAAAATTTTGTAACGTTCCGCCCGTTCGAATCACTATACACACAAGGAAAAGTTTCGCTGCTTTCACGGCATTCAACTGTCCGCTGGAGGACCGTGTCGGCTTTGCGGTGAGACGGAGTTTTTGAAAGTGCAACTGCTGGCGCGCTTCAGCGATTCGGGCCATTCAAGGCAGGAAAGGAACAATCCACCCCATGCCTCTCCCCATCAGCGACGAACAGCTTTGGCTGGCCTGGGAGCGCGTCCAGGAGAACGAAGGTTGTGCCGGGGCCGATGGGGTGACCGTCCGGCATTTTGCCGAGCATGTGCATCGGCGGCTGGGGGAGTTGCGTGAGCGGGTCGAGGCTGGCCTTTATCGTCCTTTGCCGTTGCTCAAGATTGTTATTGAGAAGCACGCGGGCAGCAGCGCTACCCGCACTCTGCTGGTGCCGGCGGTGCGTGACCGCGTCCTGCAGACGGCGGTGGCCCGGCATCTTTCCCGGTCATTCGAAGAAGAATTTCTGGAATGCAGTTACGGCTATCGTCCCGGACGGTCGGTGGACCGCGCTATTGCCCGCATCCGCAAATGCCGGGAACTGGGGTATGTGTTCGCTGCCGACGCGGATATCCAGTCATTTTTCGACCGGGTGGACCAAACCCTGCTCCTACAGCGTCTGGGTGAACGGCATCCGGGTGAGACCATCATGGGTTTGCTGCGGCTATGGGTGCGCGGGGCGCTCTGGGACGGGCACCACGTGCGCCCTCTGCATCGCGGTATTCCTCAGGGTTCACCGATTTCGCCGTTGATGGCCAACTTCTTTCTCGAAGACTTTGATCGCGAGCTGGAAAAAAGCGGGCGCAAGCTGGTGCGCTACGCCGACGATTTCCTCATTCTAGCGCGCACCCGAGAAGACGCCACCCAGGCCCTGTTGCAGAGTAGCCAGTTGCTCGAACAGGCGCATCTCGAACTGAACCTCGAAAAAACGCGTATCGCCGATTTCCAGCATGGTTTCGAGTTTCTGGGGGCGCTCTTCCAGGGCAAATCGATCTGGGTGCCCTGGAAGAACGAACGGCGCCAGGGCCATCTGTTGTTTATGGCCCCCACTATGCCACTGGCTTTGCGGACGCGCTACGAACTGGCGCCACCCCGCACTACGCTCGAAATGGCCTTTGAAAGAGCCGCGGCCAGCACCGCCGAAGTTGCGCCGCATGAAACGAGGAGTGAACCTGTGGCTTACTTATATCTGACCGAGCAAGGCGCAATCCTGCGCAAGGCCGGCGACCGCTTCCTCGTCGAAAAGGACGACGAAGTGCTCCTCGACCTGCCCTATCACAAGCTGGAAACCGTGCTGCTATTCGGCAACATCCAGGTGACCACCCAGGCGCTGGGTGAAATGCTGGAAAAAGGCGTTGGACTGGGCCTGTTTTCCCGCCAGGGTATGTATCGCGGATCTCTGGCCCCGGCCCGTGGACACAACATCCAGTTGCGGGTCGCGCAGTTCCGCAAATACGAAGACTCGGCGGGCGCGCTCGCCCTGGCCCGCGCCATCGTTACTGCCAAGATCGCCAATGGCTTGGCGGTTCTGGCGCGCTATCGCAGCCGTAACGATGTGTCACTGGCCTTCGAGGGCCGCCTCAAGTCCATCGAGAACGCGATCTCGTCGGCCGACGAGACGCAAAACATTGCCGCCCTCGATGGCGTGGAGGGCGCGGCCGCCCACGAGTATTTTTCGGCGCTCATGGAATTCAACCGCTCGGAAATGACGTGGCCGGGAAGGAAGAAGCATCCGGCGACCGACCCGCTGAATGCGCTGCTGTCGCTCACCTACACGTTGATCATGAACGAATTCACGGCGCTGCTGGAAGGCGTGGGGCTCGATCCTTACTTGGGGTTTTTGCACCAAGTGGATTACGGCCGCCCGTCGCTGGCGCTGGATATGATGGAGCCGTTCCGGCATCCGGTGGCCGACCGCTTTGTGTTGAACCTGGTGAACAAGGGCATGATCAACAGTGAGCACTTCCGTCCGGCGGGAGACCGGCCAGGGGTGTTTCTTTCACTGGGGGCGTTGAAGAAATACTTTGGCGAATACGAACGCTGGATGCTGGAGCATCCGGCGGCCCATGATGGGAAGGATGGAACCACCGCGCCGCGCTTTCGCGATTTGCTGAAAACTGAAGTCGAGCGCCTGGCCGCCGCCCTGCGCGATAACCTTCCCTTTCAGCCTTACCGGTTTGACAATGAAAAAAAGGGGGAGGCACCGTGCAATACATCATCAGTTACGATATAGCCGATGATCGCCGCCGCAGCCATCTGGCTTCGGCCTTGCTCGATTTCGGCGCTCGGGTGCAGGAAAGCGTGTTCGTCGCCAACCTCGATGATGAACTGGCGGGAAGAATGAAAGAGCGCGTGGCCAAACTGATTGACGAACAGTGGGACCGGGTCCACATCTTCGAACTGTGCCAGTCCTGCGCGGGCCGGACCCGGGTTTTCGGCTCCGGTGAGATCATCAAAGACCATGAATTTTATGTGATCTGAGCTTGCGTTTTCGTGGTAGAGTTTCACCGCTTGCTGAAAGGCTGATTTCCCGGAAGTCCCGAAGAT
>DATMNZ010000027.1:0-3738 GCA_035568495.1 Saccharimonadales bacterium (SeqCode)
CGGCGCGGGTAAGACGACGACCGTCGAGATCCTGGAAGGGCTGCGCCCGCGCACGGGCGGCTCGGCCACGATCCTGGGATTTGATCCTGAAAAGCAGACGCGGCAGTTAAAAGACCGCATTGGAGTGTGCTTGCAGGCCACCAACCTGCCGGCCAAGATGCGTACCCGCGAGGCCCTGGATCTGTTCGCATCGTTTTATTCCACCAGCATTCCGACGACGAAGCTGCTGGAGCGCCTGCAGTTATGGGACAAGCGCAACGCCTATTACGAAACCCTTTCCGGCGGCCAGAAACAGCGGCTGGCGCTGGCCATGGCCCTGGTCAACGATCCGCAAATGCTGTTTCTTGACGAGCCCACCACCGGGCTGGACCCGCAGATACGTCTTGAGATCCACCGTTTGATCGAAGAACTCAAAGCGGAAAAGCGGACCGTGGTGCTGACCACCCACTATCTGGAAGAGGCAGAACGCCTCTGTGACCGCGTAGCCATCATGGATGAAGGCCGTATCGTGGCCATGGGAACGCCCCGGGAGTTGCAGCAGAAGAGCCGCAACCAGTCCGTCATTCAGATTGTATGCGAGCGGCCCATCGGCGGGCTTCAGTTGCCGGAATGGCCGGAGGCCGTGAGCAGCCGCATGGATGGAGACGGCCGCAGCCTGACGGTCCATTCCAGCCGCCCGGCGCGCACCCTGGTGGAGATCATGAAATGGCTTGATCAGCAGGGCCTGCAAATAGAAGACATCCATCTCCACCGTCCCACGCTGGAGGATGTCTTCGTCGAGCTGACGGGGAAGAGGTTAAGGGAATGAAACATTATCTGGCTCTGATCGCCATCGACCTGAAGCTGGCGTTACGCCAGCGGACCGTCATCTTCTTTAACTACCTGTTCCCGTTGATGATCTTTTTCGGCTATACCCAGTTGCGGGGCGGAACACGCAGCTCCGATGTCATGCCCTACATTCTGACGCTCTCGCTTGCCTTCGGAGTGCTGGGCAGTGGCCTTTTCGGGGCGGGCATCCGGGCCATTCAGGAACGGGAGATGAACATTCTGCGGCGTTACAAAGTAACGCCCATTACGCCTGTGCCTTTGCTGGCGGCCTCCATGGTCACGGGCTTTTCGGTATTCATGCCCTACGTCATTTTGGTTTTCAGCCTGGCCCATTACCTTTACCACATGCCGTGGCCAGTCCATACCGTCGCATTGATGGTTTTTATCGCCATGGGGCTGGTGGCCTTCCGGGCCATTGGGATGGTCATCGCCTCGGTGGCTAATTCCATGCAGGAAGGCACCATCATCGTCCAGCTCTTCTATTTCCCCATGTTGTTCCTCAGCGGGGCGACGGTGCCCATTGAATCGCTTCCCCGGACGATACGGGCGATCTCACATTTCATCCCTGCCAGCTATCTGGTCCAAGGAATCAAGACCATGATGGAGCAGGGCGCCGGCCTGGCCGAGAACTGGAAAAACCTGGGCGTCATGTTAATCACCATCATCGTGGGGACAGCCGTATCCACGAAGCTTTTCCGCTGGGAAAAAGAAGAGAAGATCGGGGGGCGGGCCAAGCTGTGGATTGCCGCGATCTTGCTGCCCTTTGTGGCGCTCGGCTTCTGGGACCTCTTCAGGCCCCAATGATCCAAGCCGGCCCACTGGGACATGGCGGCCGGTAACCGGGCCAACCCGCTTGGAAAGTCTGTGGCGTTTAGAGTATAAAAGAATGTTGTGAAATTATTTTAAATTTGAGTACTGGACGTAGTGCAAAGCGAACCAGCGCAGGGTAAAACCATGGCCACCTCGGCGTTACAAAAAGGTCTCGAAGGCATCGTCGCAGCAACTTCCAGCATTTGTTATATCGATGGCGAAGCGGGTGTCCTCGCTTATCGCGGCATCGATATCCATGAACTGGCGGACCACTCTACCTTTGAAGAAACCTGCCATCTGTTATGGCTGGGCAAGCTGCCGGGGCGGGCTGAACTCACCGGCCTCAAGCAGCGGCTGGCGGCCGAGCGCAAGGTGGATCCGGCCGTCTTCGAAATACTGCGGCAGATTCCCAAGACAGCCACCCCTATGGAAGTGCTGCGCACCGCTGTTTCCGCGCTCTCGTTTTACGATGCCGACGCGGAAAAGGTGGACCATGCCAGCAATCTCACCAAGGCCATCCGGCTGACTTCACAGATTGCCATGATCGTGGCCGGGTATGACCGCCTGCGCAAGGGCAAGACCGTGGTTCAGCCCGACCCTTCGCTCTCCCATGCCGGCAACTTCCTGCTGATGCTCAACGGGGAAAAGCCCTCGGCCACCGCCGAAAAAGCGCTGGATGTGGCCCTGATTCTTCATGCCGACCACGAGCTGAACGCCTCAACTTTTGCCGCACGGGTGATTGCGGCCACCCTTTCCGACATGCATTCGGCCATTACCGGGGCCATCGGCGCTCTCAAAGGGCCGTTGCACGGCGGCGCCAACGAAGCGGTCATGCGCATCCTCTTCGATATCGATAAGAAGGGTGAGGACCCGGTTGCCTACGTAAAGAGTCAGCTCGACCAGAAAAAGAAAGTTCCTGGCTTCGGGCACCGCGTCTACCATACGGAAGATCCTCGGGCCACGCATCTCCGCCGCATGTCCCATGATCTGGGCCAGTCGGCCAATCCCAAATGGTATGAGATGTCGGCCAAGATCGAAAAATACATCAAAGAAGAGAAACACCTGAATGCCAACGTCGACTTCTATTCGGCTTCCACCTACGCCACCCTGGGCATCGACGTTGACTTGTTTACTCCCATCTTCGCGGTCTCCCGCATTAGCGGCTGGGCTGCGCACGTGATCGAACAGCACGATGACAACCGCCTGATCCGTCCGCGGGCCGACTACGTCGGCCCGGCGCATCCCACCAAGTATGTGCCGATGGAGAAGCGGTAAGACAGTCATCAGAAGCCAGATTGGTAATTGCCAAAATTGGTAATCGGGTAATTGAAAAGCGGCAGTAATTATGTGGTCAACGTCGTTCCCCGCTCTTCAATTGCCCGATTACCAATTTTGGCAATTACCAATCTCGGGCGAGTTGCCGCCTTAAGGGTTTAAAATAGCCCCATGCACCGCGTCTACCTCGACAACAACGCTTCCACCCCGCTGCTGCCGGAAGTGTTCGAGGCCATGACCCCCTATTATCTGGAGAAGTTTGGCAATGCTTCTTCCATCCATCGTCATGGGCAGCAGGCGCGGGCGGCGGTGGAGGGCGCTCGCCAGTCGGTGGCCAGCCTGCTGAATGCCCGTCCTGCGGAAATTGTCTTCACCAGCGGCGGTACCGAGTCCGACAATCTTGGAATTTTTGGTTTCACCCGGCGAGGAGACCACGTTATTACTTCCACCATCGAGCACAGCGCGGTCATGAACTCCTGCCGCCATTTGGAAGAAACCGGAGTTGAAGTCACATACGTGGGTGTGAATGGCCGGGGCGAAATTGATCCGGAGGATGTGCGCAAGGCCCTGCGGCCCAATACGCGGCTGATCTCAGTCATGATGGCCAACAACGAAACCGGCGTGGTGCAGCCGGTGGAAGTCATTGGCCGCATCGCAGCCGAAGCCGAGGTGTTCTTCCACACCGATGCCGTGCAGGCGGCCGGTAAAGTGCCCGTGGATGTCCAGAAAATCCAGTGTGACGCGCTTTCCATTTCCGGGCACAAGATCCATGGACCACAGGGTACTGGCGCATTGTTCGTGAAGAAAGGCACGCTGCTGCAGCCG
>DATMNZ010000028.1:0-15780 GCA_035568495.1 Saccharimonadales bacterium (SeqCode)
CATCCTCCCGCAATTTCGCCCAGGTAAACTGGATCGACCCTGGGGCCTGCGCTACCGCGGAAATGGTCTTTCGCCTGGGAGCGGCCGCAGGGGTGAAGATAACTCCGGCGATTGCCACCTGCCTGTATACCGCGGTGCTCACCGATACCGGGTCGTTCTGTTATGCCTCCACCACCGCAGCCACTTTCGAACTGGCCCGGCAACTGGTGGACCTGGGAGCTGACCCGGGAAACATTGCGCAAAATATCTATTTTTCCAACCCTATCGGCAAGGTCCGGGTGATGGGCGCGGCGCTTTCCACGCTTCGCTGTGAAGGGCCGGTCAGTTGGATCACCCTGGACCGCGAACAGATCAAGAGCTGCGGCGCGCTCGATGAGGATTGTGAAGGCGTGGTCAATTACGCGCTGGGCATCGCCGGAATCGAAGTCGGGCTGTTTTTCCGCGAGACCTCCGATCTCAGAATCCGGGTGAGCATACGTAGCAAGGGCGCGGTCGATGTGGCAAGCATTGCCGCCGAGTTAGGCGGTGGCGGCCACGAATGCGCCAGTGGGTTCTCCATGGAAGGGCCGATGCAGTCGGCCGTGGATGTGGTCCTGGCCAGGCTGCGGAAAAAACACATCTGAAACACAAACAAAAATCAAATCTCACCACGGAGGCAACGAAGCCGCAACCGAAACCACCACAGTAATCCTGGTGCAACGAGTTGTAACGAAAACCTTTGAAACACAGAGGAACAGGCAGCAGAGGAAAGGCGGGAATATCGGGTTGCGACGCGACTCACGCATTGCCGTGATTCGAATGGCGGAGGAAGAATGAGAAGACCGGACTGTCTGTGGGCCTGAATCCGGGAGGGCCGGAACACTCTTTCTTCCTCATTGCAGGTCGGTCGAGAAAGCAGGAGCTAACTCAAATCCTGTTGACCATGCGTTATGGATTCAGGGCAAACGTAATGATTACGACCACCTCGCAGCCCCATTCCCGCTGTTCCTCTGCTGCCTCTGTTCCTCTGTGTTTCAAAGGTTCTTGTGGATGCGGCGTTATCGCAAGTGGTTCGGAGATTTCCTGGAATAGCGTTACGCCGAACATACCGTTAACCGCGCTAAAATAACCTGATCTCCCTATGCAACTGATTTCATCATTCATTCCGCGGCCAGGCGCGGCCGCATGAGCGGGCCTCAACCTGGTTCCTCGTCCAAAGCCTGGCTTTTGCAGCTCGCCGTGGTTGTGGGTGTATGCGCCTTTGTCTTTTTCTTTGGGCTGGGTTCCTTTGGCCTGGTAGGGGCCGACGAGCCTCGGTACGCGCAGATTGGGCGTGAGATGCTTGCCCGCCATGACTGGATCACTCCGGTACTCAACGGGAAGCCCTGGCTGGAAAAACCCATACTCTTGTATTGGAATGAGATGGCCGCCTACAGCCTCTTTGGTGTAGTTGACTGGGCGGCGCGCGTCCCTTCTGCTCTGTTTGGCTCATGCCTGGTGCTGGCCATCTTTTTCTTCACCCGCCGTTTCCGGCCGGGCGCGGAAATGGATGCCGCCTTGATGGCCGCGTCGATGGCCGCAATCATCGGATTCGGCCGCGGCGCTTCCACCGACATGCAGATCTCGGCTCCCTTCTGTGTGGCCATGCTGGCATGGTGGGC
Organism: Saccharimonadales bacterium (SeqCode); assembly: GCA_035568495.1. Taxonomy (GTDB): domain Bacteria; phylum Acidobacteriota; class Terriglobia; order Terriglobales; family Acidobacteriaceae; genus Angelobacter. Next base: position 1,641 of record DATMNZ010000028.1, read on the forward strand.
CTGGAATGAAACCGGCCGGAAACTCTGGCTGGGCTGGTTCTATGCGCTGCTGGCAATTGGAACCCTGGCCAAAGGGCCGGTCGCGCCGGGATTGGCGGTACTCATCGTTGCCGCCTATGCCGGGCTCCGGCGGCAGAAGAGTATCTTTTTTCATACCTTGTGGCTGCCCGGGTTTCTCATCTATTTCGCTATTACTCTGCCGTGGTTGATTGCCGTGCAGATCAGGACCCCGGAATTCTTTCGTGTCTTCTTCATTGAGCACAATCTTGAACGATTTGGCACCAACCTCTATCAACATCAACAGCCTTTCTGGTATTACATCCCGGTATTCCTGGCGAGTGTGCTGCCCTGGACGGTGTTTGCCGCCAGCGCTGTAGTGGAAGCGGGCGCGAGTTGGGTGCGATCGTTCCGGACTGAGAAACAGGAAGGCGAAAGCGCAGAGGAAGCCAGCGGCGTATGGCTCTCCCGCTACCTGCTGCTGTGGATCGCGATTCCGATCATCTTTTTCAGCATTTCGCGCTCCAAGCTGCCCGGCTACATTCTGCCGGCCATTCCTCCGGTGGCGGTGTTAACGGCGGACTATTTGCGCCGCGTGAACAATGCACTCAGCCGCTGGCGGCTGCAGTTGCACGCGGTGATCTGCGGCATGCTCGCAGGCGGAGCGCTGCTGGCCCCATGGCGGATGGACCGCATTTCGCCCCCCGCGTTCGTCCAAGTTCGTGTCGTGATGGTAACCGCCATCGTCGCCCTGCTGGTATTTCTGGTGGTGCGCCGGGGAGGCGTCCGCATTCTAAGGCTTGCGACCTTGGTGCCTGTGCTGCTCGTGTTGGGGTTTCTTCTGCGGCCGGCCGCGCACACAATTGACCAGGCCACATCGGCGCGCGCTATCGAGGCCGAGTTGCAGGCCGCAGGCATAACGCCGCAGACGCCCGTGGCGGTCTTCAACGTAAAGAGAGAAGTTGAATTTGGCCTGAATTTCTACAGGAATCGGTCCATACCGCGCTATGAGCGCGACGGCATTCCCGCTCAGGACCATCTGCTGGCGGCCCGTGAAGGCAGCGAAGACGCTGTTTCGGCGCTCGCTGCTCCCCGGAAAGTCACCGGCATTGGCCGACTTTCTCAACAGCACCTTGAGCTCTTTTTGGTGTCTAATATCAAATAGAGCGTTTACCGGGCAGGTTCCTGACTGGCTTGGTTCCTGACCGTTCGGGCTTTGCCTATTTCACGGGCGGCGGCTAGACTCATAACTCGCCGTCATCCCGTGACAGCGAGGAGTTTTCAGAAAAAAGTCTGCATGGGTTTACATTCGCACATCGAATCACAAAGAACGCCGCAGTCACCTGTCGAGATTCTTGACTTGCGTCATTTCAGCTCCCGCCACCTGCGTCCGCTGCTGGAGCATGAAACTCGCGTGTGGGCCCATCTGATGGCCTGGGACTACCGTCCGTCAGCGGACATGATCTTGCGTTATATCGATTCGAAAATCCTGCCCGGCTACGCCGCCGTGGAAAACGGGCGGGTGGGCGGCTATGCGTTTTTTGTGTATGAAGGCAGCAAGGGCGTGATCGGCGACCTGTACTCCGACCAGACGATCCGCATGGCGGGCAACAGCGCCGAGCGTCTGCTGGCCGCCCATGTGATCGATACGCTACAGCAGTCGCCCGGCATCCACCGGATTGAAGCCCAGCTCTTGCAGCATGAGTCAGGCGCGTTGAGCGGGCCGTTCATGAAAGAAGGCTTCCAGCGGTTCCCGCGTCTGTTCATGGCGCTGGCGCTGGCCGGGCATGGAGGCACCGGTGTACACCCCGCGCCCGACATCGAATTCCGCCGTTGGGGAGAGCAAGACTTTCAGCCGACCGCCGTGGTCATCACCAACGCCTACCGCGGTCACGTCGATTCCGAAGTCAACGACCAGTACCGCACGCTCAACGGCTCATTGCGGTTCCTGAACAACATCGTGCGCTTCCCCGGATGCGGCATCTTTGACGGCCATGCATCGTTCGTGGCCGTACACAAACCATCACGCGCGGTGGTGGGCGCGCTGCTCTGCTCGCGGGTGAAAGATGATGTAGGCCATGTCACACAGGTGTGCGTACTGCCCGAGTACCGGGCCCGCCGCATAGGCGAATCCCTGATCGGGCTGTGTACCCTGGAGCTACGCAGCCGCAACTTCGCCGCCTTGAGCCTGACCGTTACCGAAGAGAACGCCCGCGCCGTGATGCTCTATCACCGCCTGGGCTTCGATATCAAACGGCGCTTCGATGCATTTGTCTGGGAAGGGTGAGAGAATTGCCAAAATTGCCATAATCGCCGGAATTGCCAAAATTGGAAATCAGCAAATAGCAGTTGGCAATTGGCAATTGGCAAAACCAGCCTTCGCAGTCACCATACAACTTGGTTTCGCCGCAACAAAACGAAACGCTTTCAGGGCTGAGTGCTCTTTGCTATTTTCCAATTTTGGCAATACCGGCGATTATGGCAATTTTGGCAATCCGATTTACCCCGGCCTTACCGATGTAAAAACCTCATGACCCATCCGGCCCCGAACACTCCGATCACGAACACCGCGAAACAATACGCGCCGTAGCGCGCCATGTCGCGGGTGTTCCCACGGAAGCAGATGCCGAACACCATGGAAGAGAAGAAGGCGAAGATTACTGCGGCGCTGAAGTGCGAGAGTTGCAGGGCCAGGATCATTGTTTTTTTCCAATCGCGATGTGATAGGCGTCCACTACGCTGATGACGTTCAGCAGGCCGGCGACCACGATGAATTTTGTGCCGTAATCGGCGGTGGCGGCGGCGATGAGCACGTCGCCCCATTCCATGGCGCGGCCGGCCAGGTAAAGGCCTCCGGCGCCCAGGTCGCCTACGAACCCCAGCATGTCGAGCAGATCGCCGGCATTGGGTTTGTAGACTTTGCCATTCATGGCCAGACCCAGGAAAAACATGGTGGCCACCGAGCTCATGAGCAGCAGGCCGCGAATCCATTTTTTCTGCATCAGATGGCCGGCGCCCGGAACGAGCCAGCCGAGGCCAATGGCCACGGCCGCCATCGCATTCATCGATGGTGCGCTCTGGCTATCGGGGGTTTCAGTTTTCGCGGTATCGGTATTCGTCATTTAGATGCGGACCATCTCCCGTTGGATTTTTCCGGTTACTTCGGCTGCGCCATTCCGGATGAGCACATTGACTTCACTGCGGACGCCGAATTCGCCCGGCAGATAGATTCCAGGCTCGATGGAAAAGCAGGAATTGGGGATGATTTCGCGCTCGTCCTTGGTCTCAAGATTGTCGATGTTCGCGCCATTGCCGTGGATGTTTTCGCCGATGGAGTGCCCGGTGCGGTGGGTAAAGTACTGGACATATCCGGCGGAGGCGATGTGTCCGCGGGTTGCGTCGTCCACTTCCCAGCCGGCAATTCTGCGCTTGGCGGTGAAAGCTTCCTGCACTTTCTTGACACCCGCGTCGCGGGCGTCACGCACAATGGTGAAGATCTTGGCCTGCTTCTCGGAGGGCGTGCCGATGATTCCGGTCCATGTGATGTCGTAGTAGACCGCCCGGGGCGTGTTTTTCTTGGCAAATATATCGAGCAGGACAAAATCGCCGCTCTGGATGGAGGCGGAACGATCGGCGCGGGGCTCGTAGTGCGGATTGCCGCTGTTGGCGTTGCAGCCCACGATAGGCAGGTCGTCGGTCACCAGGTTTTCGCGGCGGAAGGCTTCAGCCACCCACTGCTGCATCGCGTACTCGTCGGTGCCTCCATTGCGGGCGCGGCGTCCGAGTTCCTGGAAGAACTCGGGCACAATCGCGTCAATGGCCTTCCCGGCGGCATAGTGGCTCTGGATCTGCTCTTCGTCCCAGGCGGCATCGAAGCGCGCCACCAGATCGCCGGAGCTCATGATTTCCTTGCCAAAGCTGCGGACCAACTCGATCGTGCCGGCATCCACCAGTCCGATGTAGGGGACCAGGTTGTTGGGCGAATACTGCATAGCCAGCTTCTTGTGGCCCGCCAGCATGGCCTTCAACTGCTCCCACAACTCCTGCCATGAGGAATACTCATGCTTTGCGCCCGGCACAGGATCCAGATGGCCGGCCTCAATGCGGTGAACGAGCTTCTGCGGTTCGCCGGTCCGTGGTATCAGGTAAAACCAGCGGCGGGTCACCATCAATTTTTCAGACAGGCCCAGCACCTTGTAGGCGATGGGGTCGCGGTGATGGTGGTCGTAAAACAACCAGGCGTCAAAACCGCGTTCGTCCAGAGCGGATTGGATGGCTTTTAAGTCCATATAAGAGTGTGACCTTCTATTTACCTTCTATTTAATCACAGTCAGGAGATCCCTGACATCATGCGCTTCGTCGGCCTGATCAGCACGACCAGAATCAGGCCGGCCACGATGGAGACGGCGGCCACTGAACCAAACAGCCTGGGCAGGGGCATGGAGCTGAACAAACCGCCCGCCCTGCCTGCCAGCCAGTTGCCGACGCTGGAAGCCAGAAACCATATGCCCATGATTAAACCGACCGCGCGCGCGGGCGCGAGTTTGGTCATCGCGCTCAGCCCCACAGGGCTCAGGCACAGTTCGCCAAGGGTCTGCGACAGATAGCAGGCCACCAGCCACCATGGGGATACTCCCATGTGGTAGGCCGCCGGCACCATGACAGCGAAGGCCAATCCGGCAAAGACCAGACCGATGGAAAACTTCGCGGGACTGGAGGGCTCACGGCGTCCCAGCGCCAGCCACAGCCAGGCAAATACGGGCGCCAGCAGGATGACAAGAATCGGCTGTACCGACTGGAACCAGGCTGCCGGGAATTCGTAACCAAAGACGTGGCGGTCGGTGTTGCGCTCACCAAAGAGATTCAATGAGGTCCCGGCCTGCTCGAAGGACGCCCAAAAGATGGCGGCGGCGGCAAACAGAACAAAGATGGCGGCGGCCCGCTTGCGCTCTTCCACCGACCAACCCTTGCCAAAGATCATCCAGGAGAACACTACCACGGGAACCACGATCAAGACCCCACCCAATATGTCGGAAATCAAATCGGCGGTGAGGGGAATTACGCCGTAAGCGCCCAGTACCACCAGCAGAAGCAGGAGCGCCAAACCGATCAGCGCGCCAGTCGTTGCCGTGCGCTTTTGCCTGCGATCTTTCTCAGGATCACCGGAGCTGGAAGTCTGAAGGCCGGTCGGGCCAAGTAAGCGGCCTGACATTGAGTATTGAATCAGGCCGGCCACCATACCGATTCCCGAGGTGGCGAATCCCCATCGCCAGCCCCATTTTTGGGCTACCCAGCCGCAAATCAGCGGCGAGATGAACGCTCCCAGGTTAATGCCCATGTAGAAGATGGAAAAGCCGGCGTCGCGGCGCTTATCGCCCACGGCATACAGCCCGCCGACCAAGGTGCTCACATTGGCCTTGAGCAGCCCGGTGCCCACCATCAGCAATCCTAAGCCGGCGTAAAACACGGCGATGCTCTGGGCCGCCAGGCAGAAATTGCCGGCCGAGATCAGGATTCCACCCAAGAGCACGGCCCGCCGCTGCCCCAGGATGCGGTCCGCCGCCCATCCGCCGGGCACCGTAAGCAAGTAGACCATGGCAACGTAGAAGCCGTAGATGGCTCCCGCCCGTGCATCCGAGAAGCCCAGGCCACCGTTGGCCACGGTGCTGGTCATGAACAGGATGAGCAGCGCGCGCGTGCCGTAATAGCTATATCGCTCCCACATTTCGGTGAAAAAGAGCGTGCTCAGGCCGCGAGGATGGCCGAAAAACCGCGTATCGCTTTGAATGGCTTTGAGGGTGTCGTCCATAGATTAGTGACAGGCAAGGCAGATGTGCGCGTTACAGCCCTGCTCTCTCCTTTTCAAGAACTGAGTGTGTTCTATTCCAGAGCTTGCATGAGCCGTTGTTCCACCGTCTGCCGGTTGACGCCTGCGATACGAACCGCTTTCTGACGGCTGCTCTCACCGCTGGCTATGGTAACTGAGGAACGCGAAATATCAAACAAATCGGCAAAGAAATCGACTACTGCCTGGTTCGCTTTGCCGTCGACCGGAGGAGCAGTCAGTGAGAGCTTCAACGCGTCGCCTGTGACGCCGGTGATGGCGTTCTTGCGGGCGCGCGGATGCACCTTGATCGCAAACGACACACAGCCTGCGCCATCCAGAAGCGGGATCATGTCTTCGGCACGCTCCGCAGCCCAAACAGCGCCGTGCCCACACGCACGCAGGTGGAACCTTCTTCCACCGCCACCTCAAAGTCATGGGACATGCCCATGGAGAGCGTCTCCATCTGCACACGAGGCAGCTTCCGTGCGGCGATCTGGTCACGCAGTTCCCGCAGCCGCCGGAAATAAGGACGCGCGCCCTCCGGGTTTTCCGTAAACGGAGGGACGGTCATCAGTCCGCAAACCTGGAGATGTTCGAGCTTCGCCAGCCCCTGAAGCATGTCTTCGAGTTCCCGCGAACCGGCAGGCACGCCGGCTTTGCTTTCTTCCTCACTGGTCTTGATCTCGATCAGAGCAGGCATCACCTTATTCATTTGCGCCGCAGCCTGATTGAGCATCTCGGCCAGCCGCAGAGAATCCAGTGAGTCGATAGCGTTGAACAGCTCAACGGCTTTCTTCGCCTTGTTCGTCTGCAAGTGGCCGATCAAATGCCACCGGGCCTCGTCCATGCCTTTGCGGGAAGTGTGCTTTTCGTCCATTTCCTGCACACGGTTTTCGCCGAACACCCGGAGACCGGCCTCGTACGCCTGATGGATTCGCTCCAGTTCAATCGTTTTGCTGACCGCCATCAACGTGACCGATTCGGGCGAGCGCCCCGAGCGAGAAGCAGCTTGGGCGATGCGTTCCCGCAGCCGCGCCAGATTGTCGGCAATGTTCATGCAATGTTGCGCTATTGCGCCGGACCCCAGTTAAACGATATGGAAGGAGCGCACTTACTGCCTCGGGCGCTCACTTCAGCGGTCCCGGTGGTCTTACCTTCCACATAGGGAGTGAACGGCGCCCAAAACCGGCCTTTCAGATCAGCCTGGGCCTGCACGCCGTGGGTCTCGCCGGCGGAGTTGCTCTTGAAGGCAATCGGTTCCGACGGCTGAAATCCCCGGCCGCTGACCAACACCAGCTCAAACGCAGGCTGCAGCCGGATGATCTCCAGAGTGCAAGCTGCGTCTTTGGCGAGGATGGGGTCGGGCACGATGGAAAAGAAGACCCTGGATTTCTGGTCTTTCGAGACCAGGGCGTTGCGGTAGATTTCCCCACGGGCGGGCGCGTATTTGATCTTGATTTCCTGGCCGTCAAAGGCGCGGGAGCAACTGTCGTTCGAATGCGCCGGACAGCCAACCGCCCCGCTCGCATTGACGATCAGTCCCTCCAAGGCCGTGGCCGGATTGAGGAGTGTGATCGGCCAAGTGATCAAAGAATATTTCTGGAGCCGGGACGCTCCGGTGACCTTGATCTTGTACTCCACGACATTCTGCCCTTTTTCGATGCCTTTTTTCAGCAGAACCATCTCCGCTCGCATCCCGGCAGTGCTGGAGCTTTCCCAGTTGATGGTCGCCTGGGCAAAGTAAGCCATGGCCTGCTCCCCGGTGACAGGCTTGGGCTGAGCGGCAGGCGGCTTCTGTGCCGCAGGCGCTGTTTGCGTAGCCGGCGATTTCTTCGTGGCCGGTTTCTGAGCGGCCGGTGCGGCCTGAGCAAAAGCGGTATGCAAACTGGAAACCGCAAAAATGGCAAGGATAGTAAACTTCAGCATCAGCGTGAGCATAACACCTTTACAGGGTACAGAAAAATACGCCGACAAACGCCGGATTGCCGTTGTGCTCTGTTGTCTTACTATCCCCGAGTTTCTTCTTTTCTTTTTTCTCTTTGCAAAATCCAGCCCAGATCCGCGTTCATCCGCGTAAATCCGCGGTAAGGCTTTCTTTCTCTCCATCAGTGTTGATCAGTGCTTCTATCAGTGTTGATCAGTGGTAAGGTCCTTCCGATGCCGCGTAGCTGCCGAAGCCGGGGTCGTTGATCGACCGGACTTCCATCTTGGACGCATACTTCTTCACCGCATCGCCGATTTCCGAGGCCTTGCCAATCAGCACGAACACCAGGTTCTCCTGCGGATAATACTGCTGGATGATGCGTTTGGCGTCGGCCAGAGTCATGGCATTGATCTTGGCAGTCATGTCGTTGATTTCACGATCGTCGAGGCCGTAGAACTCCAGCTCGGCCATGAGTCCGGCAAGCTGCTGCGAGGTCTCAACGGTCGGCGGAAACTGCCCGAGGATGTAATTCTTGGCCGACTGCAGGTCTTCTGCCGTTACGCTTTTTTCGTGCAGGCTGCGCAGCACTTCGAGCGTCTTGTCGATGGCCTGGATGGTGGTCGCGTTTTTGGTAAAAGTGGCGATCGCGAAAGGCCCGCGCACCTTGCGCCGGTCGAAGAAGGAACTCGCGCCGTAGGTGAGCCCCGACTTGATGCGCAGCTCAGAGTTGATCATGGAAGTAAAGCGGCCGCCAAACAGCGTGTTGACCACTTCGATATACAGCCGGTCAGGATTGGTGCGCGTGATGCCGATGTTGCCGATGCGGAAGTAAGTCTGGGTTGAATCCGGTTTATCGATGAGCAGCAATCTCTTGCCGGTCACCGGCGCCGGTTCCGGCACGCTGATGGCCGGGGCCGGACGCGCCGCCCAGCCTTCAAATTTCTGCGCCACCATCTTTTCCATGTCGGCGGTGGAAAAATCTCCCGCGACTGCCAGGATGGTGTTCGCAGGCGTGTAATACGCCTGATAGAACTTCTGCGCATCGTCGCGGGTGATCGCCGCCAGCGAGTTTTCGTCACCGGTCGTGGGCCGGGCATACGGATGGCGGCCGAACAAATAAGCGTTATAGTAGGCGCCGATCACGCCTTGGGCCTGGTCCTTTGCGGCCTTCAGGCCGTCGATGCGTTGCTTGAGCAGCTTGTTGAATTCATCCTGGGGAAAAGCGGGATGCAGCAGCGCCTCGGAGAGCAGGTCGAGGCCCTTGGCGGCATCCTTGGCTACGAACTCCGCTGCAATCTCCGAGGAATCGGCGTTGGCAAAGCTGCTGAACGTGCCGCCGATAAAATCCAGCTCTGCAGCAAACTGCTCTGCGTTGCGGGTCTTCGTTCCCTTCCGCAGAAGGCTGGCGGCCATGAAAGCCGCGCCCTCTTTGTGTTCCGGATCGCCCGCTGAACCCGCCCTGACAATCACCTGAAAACCGATCAGGGGTACGGAGTGGCGCTCCATGAGCAACAGGGTCATGCCGTTCTTCAGGCGGGTCTTCTTGTAGGCCGGCATTTTCAGGGTCCCGGCTGCTTGGGCGCCGGCTGTCCCCGCCATCGACAACGCGGCCGTGATGAAGAGCAGTATTTGCAAAAGTCGTTTCATTGCATGTCTCGTTTCATTGCATGTCTATTTGCGGCAGGCAGTTACTTGGCCGGCTCGGCGCTTTCGGGAATGAGGGTCGCTACCGTGCGGTTTTTCTCGATGAAATATTTCTTGGCCATACTCCGCAGGTCTTCTTTCGTCACCTGGCTGTAACTGGCGGTGGCGGTAAACAGCTTGTGGTAGTCGCCATGAAATACTTCATAGGCGCCCAGAGTGTTGGCCCGTCCGCTGATGGTGCTCATCTGCCGGTAGAAGGCAGCCAGTGCGATGTTGCGGGCCTTCTCCAGTTCCTGGTCGCTCACCAATTCGGTCTTCAGCCGGTCAAGTTCCTCGTATAGCGCCTTCTCCACCGCTGCCGCATCCACCCCGGCTTTGGGCTGGGCCGTGAACTCGAACAGCGTTGGATCCAGGGCCTCGTCCATTCCGCCGTTGATGCTGAGCGCGAGCTGGTCTTTGTCGACCAGCCGCTTGTAGAGCCGGGAACTCTGGCCGGAAAGCATAATGGTCTCCAGCAGGGCGAGCGCGTAGTACTCCGGCGCGGCGGCCTCCGGAACGTGATAGCCAACCATCAGGATCGGCAACTGGGCAAATTTCCTGACGGTCACGCGCCGCTCCCCTAGTTGGTCGGGCTCGCGCGTTGTGACCTTGGCCGGCGGCGCATGCGCAGCGATCGGTTCCAGCTTCTTCTCCGCCAGTTGAAAGATTTCAACGGGAGTGACATCGCCTACCACCACCATGGTGGCATTGCTGGGAGAGTATCCCATCTCGAAGTGGTGTCGCAGGTCTTCCATCGTCCAGTTGTCGATGTCCACCATCCAGCCCACTACCGGCCATTGGTATGTATGCGCGGTGTAGGCGGCGGCCCACAGTTGTTCGTTGAGGAGCCCGAAGTTGCTGCCCTCGACGCGCAACCGCCGTTCCGAAGCGACTACGCCCCGCTCCGAGGCGATCTTCTCCGGATCGAAGCTGAGGTTCTCGATGCGGTCGGCTTCCAGGTCGAAGATCAAGTCGAGCGCGCTGCGCGGGAACCAGTCCTGGTAAACGGTAAGATCGTGGCTGGTATAGGCGTTGTTGGAGCCGCCCGCAGCTTCCATGGTCCGGTCAAATTCACCGGGACCGTATTTCTTTGAGCCGTTGAACATCATGTGCTCAAAGAAGTGTGAAAGCCCGGTCGTGCCGGGACGCTCGTTACGCGAACCAACCCGATAGAAAATATACACAGCCACATTAGGGATGGTGTGGTCTTCCTGCACCAGTACCTTCATGCCATTCTTGAGCATGCGGGTCTTCACATCGAAGGTTTGGGCGGATGCTGAGGCCGCAAGAAACAGGGCCAGCGCCGCTACTATTGTGCTTGAGAATATTTTTCTTGAATTCATGAATGTCTCGATATGACCTGGCTATTTTTCTTTCGCAATTGGTTTGCGCGCAAAATAAAAGAGCGAAGCCGCTAACAGAGCGAACATGATCACCGAGATGATGTTGCTCTGTCCAATGGCGGGAAGACGCGGACCGAGCAGCAACAAGCCTTCCCGGATGTGATACCAACTGGAGTCTGGGGCGTTTTCGAGCAGCTTGATGAAGATTCCCAGCAGCCCGACAATGCCGCCGGCAGCGATCAATCCGGAGGCATACAGCGATCCAGGACTGACGTCGCTCTCGTCCTTGCCCTCGCCTCTTTTGGAAGCGGCACGGTCCACCAGCCAGCGAACGATTCCGCCGCAGAAGATGGCCAGGGTGGTGGCAATGCTGATGTAAAAACCAACCGCAAAAGAGAGGGACCGTATGCCCAGAAGCTCGATGCCGATCACGATGAACACCCCGATCAGCACCAGGTTCCAGGGCAGCCGGTGGTCGATGATGCCGGTAACCACGGTGGCCATCAGATTGGCCTGTGGCGCGGGGGCCTTATCGCTGCCAATGCCTTGTATCCATTGGCGTTCGATGCTGCCGGTAGCGGCATTGTAAAGGTACTGGCCGTTGGCCAGCTTCTTGGCGCCCAGCGCCGTGAGCAGCCGGAATTTCCTCGGGTCTTCTTGCGCCAGAGTGTTCCCTTTTTCATCCACAACTTTGATGGAAGCGCGCTGCAGCAGCGGGTTGTCGCCGGGGGTGACTTCCCGCACACCCTGCTCCAGATCATTGAGGTCAATGGCGATTGGTCCCACCGGACGGACCTGTTCCAGTCCCTGGTTCATGAGTCCCAACGTGCCGCCGATCGCAAACACCGATACCAGAACGCCGATGAGCAGGGCGATCTGCTGGCGTTTGGGCGTTGCGCCCACCAGGAACCCGGTCTTGAGGTCCTGCGAGGTGTTGCCGGCGTTGGCCGAAGCGATGCAAACTACACCGCCGATGGCGATCACCAGCGCTTTGTAGGCGTTGGTGGTCCAGCCGGCCAACAGGAACATGACGCAGGTGGCCATCATGGTGGCGATAGCCATGCCCGAAATCGGGTTCGACGACGTGCCGATCAGTCCCGTGATGCGCGAAGAAACCGTGACGAATAGAAACCCGAAGACCACGACGAAGACCGCGGCGGCGATATTGGCGATGATACTGGGGCTGGTTCCGGGGACTGGCTTGATGGCCAGATAGGCGACCATGGTGATCAACATCAGCAGGGTGCCCACCAGCGCATGCTTGATGCTGAGGTCCATGTCGGTGCGCCGGGCGCCGAGCGCGGCGGCTGCGCCTTTCTTCAAGTCAGAGGCGCCAGCGCGTAGCGCGTTCACAATCGTAGGGACCGTCTTGATGAGGGTAATCAAGCCGGCAGCAGCCACTGCACCCGCGCCCATGGGACGAATGTAAGCGACGTAGATTTCGCCTACCGACATGTTCGCGATCAGCTTTTGCGCCGGATATAAGGGCGAAGTCAGGAAGCCGCCGAAGAACTTGATGGCCGGCATGACCACCAGCCATGCAAATACGCCCCCAGCGAAAATCACGCCCGCAATGCGCGGGCCGATGATGTAGCCCACCCCCAGATACTCGGTAGTAGTGTTGGCGCGAATGGCGCTACCCGGATACCACTTAGGCTGATAGTCCGGCGTGCTTGGCCACAAGCCAAACAGGTTCTCATTCTGGAAGAGCGTGTACAGGCTGCCGAGTCCCAGCCCCATGAAGACGCGGCTGGCAAACGAGCCGCCTTTGTCGCCGGCGATCAGGACATCGGCGCAGGCTGTGCCCTCAGGATAAAGAAGGTTGCCGTGCTCTTTGACGATCAACTGGCGCCGCAAAGGGATCATAAAAAACACACCCAGCCATCCACCGATCAATGCCAGCATGAAAGTGCGGATGTACTCCAGGGGAAACCCCATGATGATCAACGCGGGAAGGGTAAAGATCACGCCCCCAGCCACCGATTCGCCCGCCGACCCGGTCGTCTGCACAATATTGTTCTCGAGGATACTGGCTTTCCCAAAGGCGCGCAGGATGCTGATCGAGAGCACCGCAATAGGAATGGAGGCGGCCACTGTAAGACCGGCGCGCAGGCCGACATAAACCGTAACAGCTCCAAAGATCAGTCCAAACATGCAGCCCAGGAAGATGGCCCGCACACTGAGTTCCGGGCGGATGTCTTCCGCGGACACATACGGCTGAAACTTACTTTCCAGATTTTCCGGATCGGCCACAGCTTCCTCCTGTTAGTACCAGTGTTGAATTGCCGAGAGTTATCACGTGAACGAAATTGTACACAAGCGGAAGAGGTTGCGGGCAGGATTCAGGGATACCTCCGCTAGCGGATGCCCGCGAAGCCGAGGTCCACGTGAACCATCGCGGAGAGACGTAACTCTGTTACGTCTAAAAGCCGGCGTTCTTAAACAGAGCGAGTCGTTACACCCATGGACGGCCCGGAGCTTCGAGATCTGGCCTCTACCGGTGACGGTCGAACAAGAACCACTCGAACCATTCAAATTGCTACTCATATCAACAACGCCCAACCTGAGAATAAAAGCCGGATACAGGGTGGAAAATCAGTCGCTGAAGCTCTCTTGAAGTTTGCAGTCTTCCGCTATCAGCATGACGTAGAAAGGGTTGCGGCTGAGCGAGAGGAACAGCGACCTGAATAAAAGCCGGATATAGAGTGATCGCAATGCATCGTTGAAGACCATCGCCGCATGATTGCGGCGCAATCCATGAACACAACGGCCACCGCGACGCCCACCCTCGCGTCAACGGCGGGCGCGAGAGTGGGCGCGCGCGGAGGACCGGATACGCCTGTTCCGACTTCAGGATGCCAGCATCCAGACTGTTCCATCTTTCAGTTTTCAAAGACCATTCAAAAGCGGGCGCGTGTGCGCCTACAGCAGTATGATTACGAGACTGCCGGCTGCTGTAAAGGCACTGCTGTCACAAGGCTGGCAGAGCGCTGGCCGGACGACAGCACTTAGCCTGGGCTAGTTTCAATACTGTTCACTTAAGGGAAGAGCGAATCTCGGTTGTTAACATCTCCCTGGTCGTCCCTGAAATGGCGATGGGGTTAGCTTCCCGTTCTCGCCATAGATCCTGAACCTCGATCTCATTGTATGTCCGAAACACGCGCTGCCGCGCGCTTGGGCCTTCGCTGCCGCGAAGACCCAGAGACGGTGCCGAGCACCGTCTCTACAGCGATTCCGCAACTTGACCTCTGAACGCGATCCAATCCATTGATTCTGAAGTTTTTCTCGACTGGCTCCAGGAGGGGGCATTTTCGTATTGGATTTTTTAGCTTGACAAGGATCTCTTGTCTTGTATAATATAAATAT
>DATMNZ010000029.1:0-59538 GCA_035568495.1 Saccharimonadales bacterium (SeqCode)
TGGAAAAGCGCGCCGTCATGGATTCGGCCTACCGCGCCAAGGCCAGTGAAGTGCACCTGGTCGAGCAGGCCATGGTGGCCGCCATCGGCGCCGGGTTGCCCATCACCGAGCCCTCCGGCAACATGGTCGTCGATATCGGCGGCGGCACCACCGACATCGCAGTCATCTCTCTGAGCGGCATTGTGTACTCGCGCTCGGTGCGCATGGCCGGCAACCAGATGGATGAAGGCATCATGAATTACCTGAAGCGCAAGTACAATCTGCTGATCGGCGAACGCACCGCCGAACAGATCAAGATTGAGGTCGGCTCCGCCTATCCGCTGGATAAGCCCCTGACCATGGAGATCAAGGGCCGCAACCTCATCGAGGGCGTGCCCAAGACCATTACCATCGACGACAGCGAGATCCGTGAGGCCTTGAGCGAATGCATCAGCACCATCATGAACGCCATCCGCGTGGCCTTGGAACGTACGCCCCCCGAGTTGAGCGCCGATATCAGCGATCGCGGCATCGTACTGACCGGTGGCGGCGCTCTGCTCAAGAACCTGGATAAGCGCATCCGCGAAGAAACCGGCCTCCCGGTATCCATCGCCGATGACCCGTTGGCCAGCGTAGTGCTGGGAACGGGCAAGATGCTCAGCGATTTCAAGCTGCTGCGCAAGATTTCAATCGAATAATGAACATGGAGGCGGGGTGCCCGCCTCCATGGATCCCGGGCGGCCATCCATGGAGAGTTTCTTCAGCCGATATAAGAATGAGCTGGTGCTCATGGGGGTCCTTTTTGTCCAGATTGTCATCCTGGCGTCCAATGTCGAGCGCGACAATCCCCGTGCCCCGGCCCAGGGACGGGTGTCGCTGGTCCGCGTGTGGACTGTGAATCTGATTACCCCGGCGGAGCGGGTTTTTGTTTCCACGGGGCACTTCTTTCGCGATACCTGGCGCAGCTATGTCGATCTCCGCGGAGCGCACGCCCAGAACCGCCAACTGCAGGAAGAGGTCAACCGCCTGCGCACCGAACAGGCCCGCCTTCGGGAAAACGTTTCGGAAGTGCAGCGGCTAAGGGCGCTGTTGGAATTCAAGGAACGATATGTCGCCCAGACGGTCGCGGCCCAGGTGATTGGCTCCAATGGCAGCGAGCAGTCGCGGGCTTTCTACATCGACAAAGGCAAGCGTGACGGAATGGCCCAAGGCATGGCGGTGATTACCCCCGACGGAATCGTAGGTAAGATCAAGGAGGTCTTTGCCTTGAGCTCCCTGGTGCTGGTGATCACCGACCACGATAGCGGAGCGGGCGTGATTCTTGAGAAGTCGCGGTTACGGGGCGTGCTGCGAGGTACCGGCCTTTCCGAGGAACTGGCGCTCAACGACATCATGGCCGACGAGAAGATCGCCCCGGGCGAACTTGTTATCACCAGCGGGGGCGACGGCATATACCCCAAGGGGCTCTCCGTGGGGACGGTTAGTTTCTCGGTTCCCGATCGCGATAACCCTCCCTTTCTCTCCATCCGGGTGAAACCCGCGGCCAACCTTGCCCGCCTGGAAGAAGTGCTGGTGGTGACCAAGATCGCCGAACAGGCTCCTGCGGCGCCGCCCGGTAGCGGCGGACGCGTGCGGGCCGCCGATATCCTGGCCCAACGGCTGCCCACAGTGCCTGAGTCGGATAAGCCGGAAGCTGGGGCGAAAAAGGCCACCACGGAGACTGCCCCCCGATGAGTCTTACGGTTTCCTATACCTCACGCGAGGAGATTGAGGTCCACAAGTTCAATTGGGCGGTTTCGGTGGGAATTCCGTTGCTGGCGTTGTTCCTGCAGAGCTTCCTGCCGCAGAAGCGGTTTAAATTCATGGAGATCTTTGACCTGCCCCTGTTGGTCACCATCTTCTTTGCAGTCTCCCGCCGCCGCCCCATCCCTGGCCTGCTCACCGGGGCCATCATCGGCACCCTGCAGGATGCCCTCGTCGGCGGGCGCTACGAACTCAAAGGCATTCTCAATCTGAACGGTATCGCCAAGACCGTGATTGGCTACCTGGCTTCCTCGGTAGGGGTCAAGCTGGATGTGGACAACCCCGGCTCCCGGTTCCTGATGACTTCTGGGTTCTATCTGCTTCACCAGTTCATTTACACGGTGATTGACTTGAAGCTGGTGGTGATTGGGGCCCATACCCTCCCCGGCTTTGGCCATATCCTGCTGGCCGCTCTTTGCAATGGTCTGCTGGCGGTGGCGGTGTTTGCCGGCCTGGACCGGTTCAAACTGCGAAGTTAATCCTTCAGTAACCATTTTTCCCGGCCTCCGGGGGCTGCGCGCGCGCGGAAATGCGGTACTCTTAGGATGCCAAGCAGAAAAAAGTTAGTGCATTCCGTGGGCAGAGCTTCTACTCTGCCGCGATTGACTCTTGGAAATCTTATGCTGGGGCATCAGGAAAAAATCTCGCAGGTCCGGTTGTCGGCGGTGCAGTACGCGGCCTTGGCCATCTTTCTGGTTTTGTCCTATGGGCTCTGGAGCCTGCAGATACACAAGAGCGATGAGTATGAATCGCAGGCCCAGCAGAACCGGACTCGGGTGGTGCCGATTCTGGCGCCCCGCGGCAAGATCCTGGACCGCGAAGGGCGTCTGATTGTCGACAATTATCCGTCGTTTTCGGCGCTGCTGCTGCGCGACCAGGTGCGCGAGCTGAATGCCGACGCTCAGAAGATCGCCCAAGGGCTCCATATTTCAGCGGAGGAAATTCTCGACAAGGCCCGCCGTTCCCAGCTCGCGCGCATTCCCGATTACCAGCCCATCATCATCAAAGATGACATCACGCCCGACGAGAATGCTTTCATCGAAGCCCATCGCGATCTGTTCCCGGAACTCGAAGTGATCAAGGTGCATCGCCGCCTGTATCCGAGGAACGGATTCATGGCGCACCTCATTGGCTACGTGGGCGAGGTCAGCGAAGATATGCTGAACTCAGGGAAGTATGACGCTTTGTCGCGGGGCGCGATTGTCGGCCAGTCGGGCGTGGAGCAGCAGTACAACGACATTCTGATGGGCAAGGACGGCTCGCGCCACGTCGTGGTCGACAGCAAAGGCCGGGAAGTCACCGACCCGAGGTTTGCCGGCAAGCAAGTCAAGGAGCCGGCCACGGTCGGTACACCGCTGACCTTGACCATCGACCTGGACGTGCAAAAGGCCGCCGAACTGGCGCTCGAAGGCAAGAGCGGAGCGGTGGTGGCGCTTGATCCCCGCAATGGCGAGGTCCTGGCCATGGCCAGCCGGCCAACGTTCGATCCCAACGATTTTGCCATCCGGATTTCCCGGAACGAGTGGAACCGCCTGCTGAATGATCCGGGCCATCCGCTGCTGAACCGCGCGATTCAGGCGCAACTTGCGCCCGGCTCGGTCTTCAAGATCGTCGAATCGGTGGCTGGGCTGGAGGAAGGCGTGGCCGAGAACCTGCGTATAAACTGTCCGGGCGGGGCCACGTTCTACGGGCACTTTTACAAATGCCATAAGGTGCATGGAGCGGGGGTCGATATCTCGCGCGCCATTTATCAATCCTGCGATACTTTCTTCTATAACCTGGCGGAGCGGCTGGGAATCAGCAGGGTTTCGAAGTGGGCCATGGCCCTTGGCCTGGGCAAGAAGACCGGCGTCGATCTTCCGAACGAAGCCAGCGGCGTGATGCCGTCGGAAGAGTGGAAGATCAAAAACTACCGCCAGAAGTGGTATGCCGGTGAGACGATCTCGGTGGCTATCGGTCAGGGCGCGGTGACCACGACTCCGATCCAATTGGCGCGCACCATCGGGGGCATTGCCATGGGAGGGGTCCTCTATCGCCCGCATGTGGTGGCCACCGATCAACTTCCGCCGCAGGCACAGAACGATCAGGATGTAGTCCGGGTGCCGGTCAGCGCGCAGAACTGGATCACCATCACCGACGCCATGTCGAAAGTGCTGCTGCCCGGGGGCACAGCTTCCAGCGCCCATCTGGAGGGCGTGGACTTTGCCGGCAAGACCGGCAGCGCCCAGGTGGTAAGCAACGCCCTGCGCAAGGCGAGCAAGAGCAAGCTTTCCGCCGACCTCAACGACAATGGGTGGTTCGTGGGGGTTGCGCCTCGGCGTAATCCTGAAATCGTCGTGTGTGTGCTGTTCCAGGGCGGCGAACATGGCACGCTCGCCGGGCGGCTGGCGGCCCAGGTCATCAAGGCATATGTGGACAAACAGCGCCGGTTGCGTAAGGACCCGGCCTTGTTCAGCGATAAAACCGATCCCGGCTCGGTGCCGGTGGCGTCGTTTTGGCACGGCGCCGGCGCCGGCAGCGGACACGCAGACGGGGACGCCGATATTAGCGCGGACAGTCATCTACAGTTTGGCACGATGATGGTGAAAGTGCCGCGCCCGCGTAAAAACGTTGCTTCTCCCGTAGCGCATCCTCTGGCTGCGGCGCTGCCGGGAGTGCGTTGATGCGGCGGCTGGTCTCGTTCCGCGATTTCGATTGGGTGCTGCTGGGTTTCGTGCTCGCCATTTGCCTGATGGGAGTGCTCGAGATTTATAGCACGACCTCAGGAACCAAGTTCGCGGGCTACCATGTCCGCCAAGTCTACTGGATCATGTTCGGGCTGGGACTGATGTTTCTGATGAGCATGATCAACTACCAGCTCTTGCTGGAGAACTCCCACTGGCTCTATCTGGCAGCGCTGATTTCACTGCTGGCCGTGGCCCTTTTGGGGAAGAAATACCTGGGCGCCCGCCGCTGGATCCAGTTGCCGGGAGGGCAACACTTTCAGCCCTCGGAGTGGGTCAAGCTGGTGCTCATTATTGCGCTGGCCAGGTATTTCAGCGAGGCCCATGATCGTGGCGCGTCTTTGGGCGATGTGGTCAAGGCCGGACTGATCGCCGCCATTCCTATGGCGCTGGTGTTGAAACAGCCCGACCTCGGCACGGCGCTGACCTATGTGCCGGTCGCCGCCATGGCCCTGTTTCTGGGCGGGATTCATATACGCCATGCCTTCATCCTGGTGCTGATCGCCGGCGTGCTCATGCCCACGGTCTGGAAGTACGGGCTGAAGGACTATCAGAAAGACCGCCTTACGACTTTCCTGAACCCCGAAGCCGACGCCCAAAAATCCGGGTATCAGCTTAAGCAGTCGAAAATTGCCGTGGGTTCCGGCGGTATTTGGGGGAAGGGTATCCGCCAAGGTACTCAGACGCAGGGCCTGTTTCTACCGGAGCCCCACACGGATTTTATCTTTGCCGCATGGTCGGAAGAACACGGGTTTGTAGGCGCGGCGGGGTTGTTACTGTTATACTTTATGGTGCTGACGCGTTTGATCCACAACGCTCAAACGGCGCCTGATCGTGCCGGGGGTTTTGTGGTGATGGGTGTGGTGGCGGTGTTGCTATTCCACATTCTGGTAAACGCCGGCATGGTGGTGGGTTTTATGCCTGTCACCGGTATACCGCTACCGCTGATGAGCTATGGCGGCTCATCGTTGCTGTTCATGTTTCTGGCGCTGGGGATTGTAATGAACATTCGCATGCGCCGTTTCGTGAACTGAATCGCCGCCGTAGCGTATCGTCCAGGAAAAAAGATTATGAACGTTGCGCCCTTACGTTAAAAGAGGGCGGCCGGCCGGAAATAAAAAGCGCCGGAGAGATTTCAGAGAAAGCACGACCGGGCGGGTAACGGCCCCGCGACTAAGCCGAGTGGCCACAACCCCGGGTGTGCTGAAGGTGCAAAGATTTTTCAATACAGTCACAGGCAAAAGGCAACGGCCTCCGGCAAAGCAGGAAGCCACGGAGGCTCCGTGCCCCTTTTGCGCCAAGACTTGAACTTCTCCGCACTGATAAACAGCTTTACGCTGCGCGGGCCGGGTCCTACCTGGCTGACGCTCTGAGTCCCTCTTTTGCTCCGTCTGGTTTTGCCTGGAATGAATTCCAGGCCGGAGTAATTCATGTCAAAAGAATTGTTTGTTTCTTCAACGCCCCACGAAACCAAAGTGGCGATCGTAGAAGACGACCTGCTGGCCGAAGTCTATTTCGAACGTGAGAACGAATACACGCTCGCCGGCTCCATCTATAAAGGCCGTGTGACCCGGGTCCTGCCGGGCATGCAATCGGCCTTCGTCAATGTCGGGCTAGAACGCGACGCCTTCCTGTATGTTTCCGATTTTCTGTTGGAAGAGGAAGACGACGCCGAGGCCCTCGATCAAGCGGTATCACGCGGTACGCGGAGCGACTCCCGTCCCTACGAACCCCGTTCGGAAGTCCAACCCCGGCCGATTGAGGCCCAGGAAATCTTGCCTCCCATGGAACCGTCTGAGGATGGGGACCCCGGGCAGGCTGCCGGCCCGGCGCCTGCAGGCCGGGAAGAAGGTGAGCGCGAAGGCTCGCGCAAATGGCGTGGCCGCCGCCGGCGTGGCCGGGGCCGTGATCGCTCCCAGGACCGAGGTCCCGAACGGACGCAGGAGAGCAAGACCGAACCCGCGCACAGAAGCGAGGCGCAGGAAGAATCCGGAGTGGAAGCCGCTCCCGAGGTCGAATCGCAACCAAGGGACCAAGAAGAAGCGCATCGTGTACCGCGCGAAGCTCGTGAACCGCGCGAGGCCCGCGAACCGCGCGATGCGCGTGGACCGCGTGAAGCCCGCGAACCACGCGATGCCCGTGGACCGCGCAGCGGACCTTCGCGTGAGCACCGCGATGAATCGCCCCGCGAATACCGCAGGGATGCGCCGCGTGAGTACCGCGACGAGACCGTGGAACCAAGCTATCCGCCCATTGTTTTGCCCGGCGAGTCGATTTCAAAATACCAGCCCAATGCGGCCCCACGGCCGGCGGCCCAAAGTTCGGCGCCGTCCGCTCCGGCAAAGTCGTCGCCGCGGGCTTCCACGGAATATTCCATCGATGTTTCAAGCATGGCACGCGGTTCCGCGGTCTTGCCGGGTGAGTCGATCGCTAAATACGGCCCCGGTGAAAAACACCGGCCCGAGCCGGCCCCCGCCGTGGCCCCCGCAGGTGTGAATTCCCTGGCGCCCGCGGTTGAGAAGGCGCCTGCCGGGACCGAAGCTGCCCATGCCGGAACTCTGCTAGTTGAACCCGAACCCCTGCAGCGCGCCGGCTACGCTTATCAAGCGCCGCTGCCTGCAATTGCTCCTGCCCACGTGGTGGAGAGCGAGACCGTCGAATCCGTTCAGCCGGGAAAAGACCGGCAAGAAGAACGTCATTCCACGCCGGTTGTACAAGCAGAGGCGCAGCATGAAGTACTTCATCATGAGGAGCACCGTCAGGAACAGCATAAGGTGGAAGTGGTGGCTCCTTACGTCGCCGAGCGCCGGGAAGAAGTCCAGCCTCGCCTCTCCCAGGAACCACTTCGCCAAGAACGGTTTGCTCAAGAAGAACACGAAGAAGACGAACACGGCCAGCCTTCTGCCGTGGACGAGGAACATATCGCCTCCCACTTCCCCCATGCCGGTGAGGCGACGGGACGCGGGGAGTATCAGGCTTCCGGCAGCGGTCTGATGGAAGAAGAAGAGATCGACGACGAAGAGAGCGACTTTCCCGAGTTGGAAGAACAGATGGACCTCGCCGACTTCGAAGAGTTGGAAGAAGAGGAGTTGGCGCCTCTCGATGACCAGTTGGTGGCCCTGGGTGGCGATCTTACCGAGGCCGTCCGCGATGCACATGTGATCGGGCACGCCACCGGACAGTACGAGGCCGAGGGGCTGGAAGCGTCCGATGAACTGGACGAAGCTGAAGATCTTGGCGGCGAGGGGGAAGACCTGGATCTCGCTGAAGAAGGTGAAGACGCAGGCGAAGAATCTGAAGGCGCGCACACCGGGACCGGAACATCGGACGGCAGTGGCGCACCTCAGCGCGCCGGACGGTTCGACCGCCGCCGGGGTGTAAAGCCGGGAAGACGGATGCGCGGACGGCCGCGCGCCAACTTCCAGCGCAACCTGCCGGCCATTAACGATTTGCTCAAAGAAGGCCAGGAGATTCTGGTACAGATCGCCAAAGAGCCGATCGCCAAGAAGGGCGCCCGCATCACCAGCCATATCGCGCTGCCCGGCCGCTTCCTGGTCTACATGCCTACTGTGCATCACACCGGGGTTTCAAGAAAGATTGCCTCCGAAGAAGACCGCCAGCGGCTGAAGCGCATCGTTACCAGCGAGCGTGGCGAAGCCAATGGCGGATTCATCGTGCGCACCGCGGCCGCCGGCGCCAGCGAAGAAGACCTGCGCGCCGATATCCGCTTCCTCATCAACCTGTGGACTGAAATCAAGGGACGCGCCGATACTTCCAAGGCCCCGGCCCTCATCTACCACGATCTCAACCTAGTGGAGCGTATTCTGCGAGATCAGGTCACGACCGGTTTCTCTTCGATCTGGGTCGACACCGAGCAGGAATACGAACGCGTGGTGCGTTTTGTCGGCCGCTTCCAGCCCTCGCTGCTGAAACGCGTGAAGCTCTATTCCAAAGACGCTCCTCTGTTCGAGCAGTTCAATATCTCCGATGAAATCAACAAGGCCCTGAAGTCGAAGGTATGGCTCAAGAGCGGCGGCTACATCGTCATCAACCAGACCGAAGCTCTGGTGGCCATCGACGTGAACACCGGCAAATTTGTCGGTAAGACCGCGCGCCTGGAAGACACCATCGTCAAGACCAACATCGACGCCATCCGCGAGATCGTGCGCCAGATACGGCTGCGCGACCTGGGGGGCATCATTGTGATCGACTTCATCGACATGGACGAGCGCAAGAACCGGAACAAAGTCATGCAAGCGCTGGAAGAGGCCCTCAAGGCCGACCGGGCCCCGTCGAAGGTCCTGCAGTTCAACGACTTTGGCCTAGTGGCGATCACCCGCAAGCGCGTCAAGCAGTCGCTTGAACGCACCCTGGGCCAGCAGTGCGCCATCTGTACCGGCACGGGCATGGTTAAATCGGTTTCCACGCTCTGCAACGAAATCTATGTGGAGATGCGCAAGATGGCGCGCCACTTCGAACGGGATGTCATGTTGCGCGTTAACCCCGAGGTAGCCAAGGCGCTGAAAGGCAACGGCGCACGCTGGCTGCAGGATATGGAAGAACTCACCAAACAGACGATCCTGGTGAAGTCCGATCCTTTGTTGCATCCGGAGCAGTTCGATATTCAGTGACCATTCTGTATTAACTGTTCCCCGGAATCTTCGCGGTACACGGCGATTCCGGGGAGCAACGGCGACCCAACTCTTATTCGCATTGATTCGCGGCTAATTTCTTTTGGTTGTGGCAGCGTCGCGCTGTGTTGGAAATCTTTTGCTTTTCTTTTGCGGCCTTCGGTTTTGGCGTGGGCAGTGTTTTCTATTGACAAGCACCACTCTGACTGAATATTGTTGCGACGAACATCGAATGGCCGTTAAATTCAAAGGCGAAGCTGCAGAAGAACGGGCTTTGGGCGCGTTTGTGAAGCTGGCCCGGGCGGCGAATACGGTGCTTGCTTACACCAACGCAAATCTGGAACCTGCCGGGCTGAGTCCCAGCCAGTTTGCGGTCCTGGAAGCGCTCTATCATGTCGGGCCGTTGCGGCTCGGCGATCTAGCCAGGCGCATTCTCAAGAGCAGCGGGAACCTGACCCTGGTGGTCGATAATCTGGAAAAGCACGGCTTGGTCCAGCGCCGGAAGCAGGGGAACGACAAGCGCTTTATCCTGGCCACCATTACACCCGCCGGAGAGAAGCTGATCGCCGAAATCTTCCCCGGCCACGCCCGCCGCATCACCCAAATCATGGATCGCCTCAACCCCGCCGAGCAGGAACAACTGGGAGCGCTGTGCCGGAAGCTGGGCAAGGGAGCTTGAGAGGGGATTGCCAAAATTGCCAAAATCGCCGGTATTGCCAGAATTGGAACTCAACCGGTTTTCAATTTTGGCAATAACGGCGATTTTGGCAATTTTGGCAATCCCCACGGTGAAGCCCTTGATCCTTGATCTTGCTGATCTTGCTCTCCTGAATCTATTTTGACATCAAAGCATCAAATCCTACAGATTGCGACCAGAAATCCAGGAGGACGCTATGATCCAAATTCGACCGGCAAAAGAACGTGGCCACGCCGATCACGGGTGGCTCGACACGTACTTCACGTTTTCCTTCAGTGATTATTACGACCCTAAGTTCATGGGATTCCGCAGCCTGCGGGTCATCAACGAAGACCGCGTGAAGCCCGGCTATGGCTTCCCGGAGCACCCGCACCGCGACATGGAGATCATCACCTACGTGCTCGAAGGTTCGCTGGCGCACAAAGACAGCATGGGGACGGGTTCAGTGATTCGCCCCGGTGAAGTGCAGAAAATGAGCGCCGGTACGGGAGTCCGCCACAGCGAGTTCAACCATTCGAAGTCCGAGCTGGTGCATCTGCTGCAGATATGGATTCTGCCGGAAAAAGACGGCATCCAACCCATGTACCAGCAGAAGACCATCCCCGCGGAAGAGAAGCGGGGCAATCTGCACCTGATCGGGTCGCCCAAAGGCGGGAACGGTTCGGTGACCATCTCGCAGGACGTGGAGCTTTATGCCACCGAGCTGGCCGCTGGCCAGTCCGTTGAGCACACGCTAGGCCAGGGCAGGCACGCCTGGCTGCAAGTAGCCCGCGGCCAGATTACAGTCAACGGCCAGCCACTGCATGCCGGTGACGGTGCAGCCATCTCCGCCGAATCCAAACTCCAGCTTGCCGGGGTTGGCGATTCCAGTGAAGCACTGCTGTTCGATCTGGCGTAACCAAGCGATAAGCTGTCATGGTGACCAGAACGGTAAGCTGTCATGGTGAGCGAAGCGCAGCAAAGCGCTCACCGTCACCATGATCTCAGAGCGCGCAGTCGAACCATCCCGGCAAGGCCTGAGGTGCATGGAAGACCGCGAGGCGTTTCCACGAGAAACTAGAACAGGTGCCCCACCCTTCGCGCTTTTTGCGAAGGGTGGGACAAGAAGGTTACTTCGTCCGGCCTACGGTCGCTGTAAATACTTCTTCCATCAAAAGGTTCGTCCTGCATCCGCTGGAGGCTGTTAAGTTCAGCCGGCTGTCCGTCCAGATGGGATGCGACACGCCTCCAAAGGAAGTCAGTCCTTCGTAGTCTCCCTGCTGATCGCCCAGGTTAACGCCTGCGCACGGGAACACTCCGTTGCAGTCGTGTTCGTTGGAACTCACCGTGGTGACCCGTGTGTTGGGAGAGCTGAAGCTTGCGCCTCCGTTGACGGACTGGGTAAAGAAGATGTCCGTTTGAAAGCGGGAGCCGGTTGTGTCGTTGCGCGTGTCGTAGAACGAGAAGTTGACGTCTCCGGTCACCGGGTCCACGGCCATCCATTGGTTGAACCGGTCGACATTGTGCAGCGGATCGGCAACCGTCACCGGAGCGCTCCAGGTAGCGCCCTGATTGTCGGAGAACGCCATGAAGATGTCGGTATTGCCTGTGGAATTGCTGTCCATCCATGAGCAATAGAGACGCCCGCGATGTGGGCCGTTCGAGCGGTCGGCATCGCACGCCGGATAGACCAGCGCGCCCCGGAACAATTCCGCCGGAATATTGGATTGCAATGTCAGGTTCTTGGTAGCAACCACGCTCGGCGAACCAAAGGTCACGCCGCCGTCAAAGGAGCGGTTGAACGTAATGGTGTCACTGGCCAGATCGTTCCAGGCAACGTAGACCTCGCCCTTGGGACCGACAAAGGGAACGGCGCCGATCGATTGGCCCGGACCATTGGGATCGTCGATGCGGGTCACAGTGAATGTCTGGGCGGAATCCGCTGAGCGTCCGAAGCGGATGCCGCCGTTCGACGACCCGCCGCTGGCCGCGTCCCAGGCGATATAAACTGAATCGCGAAAGGGGCTGCCGGGATTGGCGTCGGCCGTAATCATCGGCTTGTCGTTGAAGTGGTCAGAGCCGGTGGCAAAGCTGAAAAAGCTTACGCCCGGATAGCTTCGGCCTCCATCAGTAGAGCGGGCCACGGCCATCTCGGTTCCGTTGACGCCGTTCTGCTTGCCGTTGCCGAAAAACACCACAATATAGCCATAAAAAAGATTGCCTTGCGAGTCAAACGCCAGGGTGGGATCGGACCCAAAATCACTGGAGTTCGCGCCGTTGCTCGCCGGCAAGGGCAGGTCCACGCCCGTCCAACTCGAGCCGCCGTCGCCCGACGAATATCCGCGCATGGGGTTGCGAAATATTTCGTTCGCTCCTCCAGCCAGGTTCTGCGGATGGGCCGAATTGGTGGCGATAAAAGTCTCCGACTGCGGCCCGCATTCGTTGGAGACATCCACGTTGGTTCCGGCAATGATCGACGTCGTAGTGCCCGGAGCAGGATCGGCAGCGTTGCCGGATAAATACAGAAACTTGCTCCACCAGCTCGGCTTCAGATTATTGGTTGAGTTCTGTGCCAGCAGAGGGGTTGCAAAACAAAACAGGAAAATCACAGCTTTGAAGCAGGTTCTCATGTGACGATTTCTCCTTGCGGGTGATCAAGGACCAATATCATACCCCAATTGGGCGGCGTTTCACTCTTTGCGATTCTTGTGTCCGTTTCCGGAAGCTCGTAACTCCCACAGCTATTCTGCTATCCTCGCAGAGAAATTTATTCACGGAGCCGTCATGTTCTACATCCCCGTAATTCTAGGCAGCACCCGCCGCAACCGCGAGAGTGTCAAGGTGGCGACCTTCGCGCTCAACGCACTGCACTCGATCACCGGAGTCGAAACCGCGCTGCTCGATTTAAAAGAAATGAATCTTCCTATCATGGAAGAGCGGCTGCGGTTCCGGGACGACCCGCCCCCGGGTCTGGCCGAATTCAGCGCCCAAGTTGGCCGCGCCGATGCCCTGGTGATTGTGACGCCGGAATATAACAGTGGATATCCGGGTGTGCTAAAGAACGCGCTGGACTATCTCGTCGCCGAGTACAAACGCAAGCCCTTTGGCATCATCACTGTCTCCGCCGGAGGCTTCGGCGGCCTTCTCTGCCTGGCATCTCTGCGCCAGGTCGTGCTGGCCCTGGGCGGTGTCCCGATTCCTGCCAATCTTCCTGTTTCGAAAGTCCAGGAATCCTTTAACGCCGAAGGCAAGCCCGCCGACCCGGCATTCCAGAAACGGGCCCAGGCGTTTTTTGATGAGCTGATGTGGTTCACCGAAGCATTGGCCGCACAGCGGAAGCGGACGGCCGGAGCGTGAGTTTCATGGCGTAGACCCCTGTCCCGTCAACCAGCATAAAACAACCGCAGCCATAAACAACCGCGACCGTAGAGACGGTGCTCAGCACCGTCTCTGGGTCTTCGCGGCAGCGAAGGCCCAAGCGCGCGACAGCGCGTGTTTCGCACATAAAATAAGCTAGAAGTTCAGAATCTATAGCGAGAACGGAAGCGAACTCAACAAGCGAGATTCACTCTCCCCCAGTCCCACATCTCCACTCCTGCGCAATGACCTCCATGCCGCCCCCCCATTCTCGAAGAGCATGACCCCTATAGCCCATTAATTCCGCCTTACCCTATGAGTTCTGAATATTCATAAAAATGAGGCAAAGATTTCCATGAGCGACATAGAGCGTCATTTGGACGACCGGTATTCACGGAGCTTCGGCAGGGTGGCGGGATACCTCCCAAAGAACCGCACCGCAGTGGATGAATTTCTAATCCAGTTCTCGGAAGGCCTCGCAAAACAGCCAATTACAAGCCCGGCGGTGGCTTCCCTCAAGCGCTTAATCGAGGCCGATGGAGTGGTGCGCATGTATGTCGAGCAGATGATCGAGCAGGTCGATGAGAAGCACCGGCACATTAAAAACATCCCGGAGTTGCTCGCGGCGCTCGACAAGATCGTCCGTGGCGCGCCGGTGTACAACCGCGACCCCGCCCACCAGATTTTCTTCCCTATGTCGACCCTCTTTACCTACATGATGATGACTCCGGCGGGCGAAGCTGCATTCAGAAATACCGAATTCAACAATGCCATCCGGGCCATCCTGCAGGAATGGTGCAAATTTCTAGACAGCCCCGAAAGCCGTTCCGTGCTCAATGAAGGTGAGCACGGATGGCTCTCACAGCCGGCTTTTCAGCAAAACAACCTGTCGGAATTCGTCATTCCCGACCGCAGGGCGCCCCACTGGGGCTTTGCCTCTTTTAACGCCTATTTCCACCGGGAAATCAGAAAGGAATTCCGCCCCGTCTCGGGTCCGGACAACCCCAAGGTAATCGTCTCGCCCAATGACGGCTCGGTCGTTACCTGGCAGACAGATGTGCATGCGAGCGCCCGCTTCTGGCTCAAAGGCCAGCCGTATTCGCTGCACGATATGTTGCATGGCCACTATGTCGATCGCTTCACGCGCGGCGCAGTCTTTCAATCCTTCCTTTCCGGCGCCGACTACCACCGCTGGCATTCGCCGATTGCGGGCACTGTCGCGCATGTCGAGAAGGTCGATGGCCTGATGTTCAGCGATGCCGAATCCGCGGGCCCGGACCCGACCGCGGCCACCTATTCACAAGGTTACGAGGCGTCGGTGAATACACGGGGACTGGTGTTTGTCCAAAGCCCCGATCCTGCGATTGGAATGGTTTGTGTCATCCCCATCGGAATCACTGAAATCTCTTCGGTTTCCTTCAGCGTGAAGAAGGGCGACCATGTGGCGAAAGGCGCGGAACTGGGCTATTTCAGCTACGGAGGCTCCAGTATGGCCATCGTATTCCAACCTGGAACAATCCGGAGTTTTACGGTCCCGCAAAATCACACTGGGAACCAGGACAACGGCGCGCCCATTTTTGTAAACGCTCAACTCGCGTTCGCCAATTGAAATCGCCGTGGACCGGCCAACGGTAACGTTCCATCATGCACTTCAAGTGAATCATATTTACGAGCCAGTCTGGCAACTACCGAATGTCGCGAAACATCCGTTCATGAGAGCGGCAGATCACGGACCAATCCCACTTTTCTAGGGCGTCCCGGAAACCCTCGTTGACCAGGGACCGCGAGAGGCCGTTATCGCTTCGCAGCCGCTCAATGCACTGGATTAGAGCATCGAGATTGTCCTCCTCAAACAGCAGGCCGTTGCGGCCATCCTCTACGATGCTCGGGATGCCGCCTGAACGCGAGGCAATGACCGGCACCCCCGCAGCGTGGGCTTCACACAGCACGCGGCCCATCGTTTCCACATCGCGCAGGCCAGTGCGCGCATCGAAGTGTTCGCGGCTGGCCAGTATAAACTGATCGGCGGCCCAGTAGTGATATTGGAGGTTCTCGTGTGCGATGCGCCCCGTGAAAGTCACCCGGTGGGCGATGCCTAGCTCCTCGGCGAGCGCCACGCATCTTGACAGTTGGCGTCCCTCGCCCACAATGACTAGGTGCGTTCCCGGCAAGTTAGCCACGGCGCGCATCAGCAAGTCCACTCCCTTCTTCGGTACCATGCGGCATGCCGTCATAAGGATCAATTTGTCCTTGGGCATGCCTAGCTCATCGCGTGTGTCACGGAGTGGCTGGAACCGGAGCGCGTCTACCCCGCCAGGGAGAACGGTCACTCTGGGGGCTGAGAACTGCCGCAATAGTCCGGCCGTATATTCGCTGTTTGCGAAGATATGCGCGATGTGGCGCACCGATTCTGCAATTTCCGCCTTGCGCCGGGCGAGTAGCAGCGATTCAATGCCTTCTGGCCAATCGAGCTCGCGGAACCGCCGGTACAAACGATCTTCGAGCCACGGCGTACTGAGCATGCGGCTGAGGAAGCGGTAAGGCCATACGATCCACGGGCGCAGTACGTCATTGCCAACGGAGCGGGCGATCATCGGGATGCCGGTGGAGGCCGAGAGGCGGCCGTAGAAGATGGTCGAGGAATATAGAAGGTCGGGCCTTGCAATTCGCGTGAGCGATTCCAGGGCGTGAAGGTTTTCGGTGAATCCGATGCGGCTGAGACAGCGGTGTACAGGAAAGGGAAACTCAA
Organism: Saccharimonadales bacterium (SeqCode); assembly: GCA_035568495.1. Classification (GTDB taxonomy): domain Bacteria; phylum Acidobacteriota; class Terriglobia; order Terriglobales; family Acidobacteriaceae; genus Angelobacter. The sequence goes on from DATMNZ010000029.1 coordinate 15,919, forward strand.
CTTCGGGACCCCGATACGTGGCTACCTCAATGTGATACCCGCACTGGTGCAAGTACCGGCAGAGGTATACAGCGTGGGTCTGCATGCCACCGAAGCTCGGCGGGAATTCGGTGAGAATGAGCAAGAGCCGCAATGGGGAACTGTGAAGAGGCCGGGGCTCAGGGGATATCACGAGTCAGGTCTCTCGCCGGCGCCCAGACACGTCATGCCGCCGACCTCGCGATTCGGCACACAGTCAAAGGGCATTGAACGTCAATCCTCCGCGGTAGGTTGTTTTGAGTATAGCGTGTCGCACTCATATACAACCGTGTCATCCCGAGTGCCGTCAGGAGCGCGCGTTTTCTTCAGCGCGCGAGTAGGTGCGAGGGACCTTGCGTTGGACGTTGCACTATAAACGCACTTGAAAGTAAACCATCGACTCCATACACTCCATCTGGTATAACCGCCCCTAGAATTCGACGTTTGACCTGGTTGTTCTGACTTCAAAATAACTCATGACAATTGCGAAATGACGCTGAGTAGTCGTTTCTTCCTGAAATATGCTATGTCATCCACGCTGAATCCCTTGCCGTGAAAGTTATAGTGAGGTGGCTCCCCGTGCTTTTCTTTGAAAACTGCCAGCAAGTCTCGTTCAAGGACCTTCCACAGTTTGACGCTCTGCTTCCCTTGAAAGGTAACAGGGTGTACGTCAATTTTCTTTAGACCGCGAATCTTCAGGCCGCGACCTTTTCCAAAAGCTTCCCACGCCTTGGCTGCGGCGGAGGAAGCGGGACGCTTGGTGCCGCGGACAGTTTCACCGATATAAATGATCCGTGAACGCCCGTTCTTGTACTTAATTGACTTGTCCGCCCGTAGCACATAAACAATCCGACGCCGCCAATATCTGCTACGCCAGATCGTCATTGCAGGAGATGAAGCGTCAAATCGAAGATTCGTCTTGCGGCTATTAGTCATCGGATGATTAGACTCTCTTCAATGTGCGAGTCAATAATACATTTATAGTGTATCGCAAGGCGCAAGATCCCTCGCGCCTACTCGCGCGCTGAAGAAAGCGCGCGCTCCTAACGGCACTCGGGATGACAGCCTTTTTTTAGGACCGCAATAATACAACTAATCCTCCACCACCCGCCCCGACCCCCTCAACCTCCCGCGCCGCAAGGCCCGCTCCTTCATCAGCACAAAGAACACCGGAACCAAAATAAGAACGTGGATGGTCGAGGTAATCATCCCTCCGACAATGGGCGCAGCGATGGGCTTCATTACATCCGAACCGATGCCGCTCTCCCATAGGATAGGTATCAGGCTGGCCAGAACGGCGGTCACCGTCATGAGCTTGGGACGCAGCCGGTGGACAGCACCTTCCACCGCGGCTTCTTCTATGTCGGCGGGCGTGAGCTGCGCACCGCCTGCTAGTTTCTTGTCCAACGCTTCGTGCAAATAGACCACCATGACGATTCCGGTTTCCACGGCGATTCCGAACAGCGCAATGTAGCCTACCCACACCGCCACGCTGAAGTTGTAGCCGAGTATCCATTGCAGCAGTAGCCCGCCGGTCATGGCGTAGAGTGTCGGCAGGATCAGCACTACGGCTTCCGCCAGGGAGTGGAACACCATGTAGAGCAGCAGCAGGATGGCCAGGAAGACCACCGGCAGAATGATCTTGAGACGCTCTTTGGCGCGCAGCTCGAATTCATATTCGCCGGACCAGCGTAGCGTGTATCCGGCGGGCATTTTCAGTTGTCTATCGAGCAGCGCCGAGGCAGCGGCCACGAATCCGCCGTAGTTTTTGGTATTCAAATCGATGTAGACATAGCCGGTCAGCAGTCCGTCTTCATCGCGAATCATGGCTGGCCCGCGCGAGAACGTTATCTTGGCGACCTGTTCGATAGGTATCTGAGCTCCGGCAGGCGTGGCGATCAGCACTCTGCGCAGATCTTCCACGCTGTCGCGAAAGTCGCGATTGTAGCGGACGTTGACCGGGTAACGCTCCCGGCCTTCGATATTGGATGCAACATTCATGCCGCCTATGCCTGACGATACGGCCTGCTGGATGTCAGCTACCGTAAGGCCGTAGCGGGCGGCCTGCGGCCGGTCAACCTCCACATTCACATAGAAGCCCTGGGAGACGCGCTCGGCAAACACCGAACGCACCGGCGGCAAGGATGAAAGCAGCCGCTGAATCTTTGCGCCGATATTCTGGATTTCTTCCAGGCTCGGCCCCTGGATCTTCATCCCTACGGGCGTCTTAATACCCGTTAGGGACATGTCGAGCCGGTTGTTCACCGGCAAGGTCCATGTATTGGAAAGGCCGGGGAACTGTAGCTTTTCATCCATCTCGTGGATGAGTTGTTCATAGGTGAGGCCCGGCCGCCACTGCGCGCGGGGCTTCAACATGATGGTGGTGTCGTACATGTCAAGAGGAGCGTTGTCGGTAGCGCTGTCGGACCGGCCCACGGTGCCGAAAACGGTCTCCACTTCGGGAAAGCTGCGGATGATCCTGTCCTGCTCTTGCAAGAGCTGCGACGCCTGGGTGATGGAGATGCCGGGCAACGAAGTGGGCATATAGAGCGATGAGCCTTCATAAAGAGCAGGCATGAACTGGCTGCCTAGTTTGAAGGCCAGCGGAAAGGTCAAGAATAAAAAAACAACATTGACCAGGATTGTCATTTTCCGATACTTGAGACACAGGCGCAGCACCGGAAGATAAAGCGCCTTACTCAAGCGGGACAGCGGGTTCCGCGACTCCGGGTGCAACTTGCCCCGGATGAAAATCACCATCAGCACTGGGACCAGGGTGATGGCTAGCAGAGAAGCGCATCCCACGGCCAGGGTCTTGGTCCAGGCCAGCGGACGGAACATCCGCCCTTCTTGGGCTTCCAGCAAGAACACCGGAAGGAAGGAGACCACGATGATGATCAGCGAAAAGAACAAAGGCGGCCCTACTTGCTTGGCGGCGTCGATGAGAATGCGGCGGCGGTCTTTTTCGCTGAGCACCTCGCCCTCCGGCCGCTCGGAAAGCTGCCGGTATCCGTTTTCGACCATGACGATGGCTGCATCCACGAGTACGCCGATGGCCAGCGCAATTCCTCCCAGGGACATGATGTTGGAACTCACATGCAGGAAATACATCGGCAGAAACGAAGCGATCACGGCAATCGGCAGAGCGAGAATAGGAATGAACGCTGAACGGAAGTGAAACAGAAATGCCATGATGACCAGGCTGACGATTACCGCCTCTTCGATCAAGTCGCGTTGCAGGGTGCGAATGGAATCCTCAATCAGTCCGGCGCGGTCGTAGGCGGAAACCACTTCCACTCCCGCGGGTAGTGACGATTTGATCTCCGTCAGCTTTTTCTTGATTCCATGGATTACGTTGAGGGCATTCAATCCGTAGCGCATCACTACGATTCCGCCGACGGTTTCTCCTTCGCCCTGCCAGTCGGCCACTCCTTCACGAATGTCAGGGCCAAAAGAGACCGTTCCCAGGTCTTTGATGAGCACGGCAGTGCCATTCCTGGCGGTGACCGGGACGTTTTCGAGGTCGGCGGGCGAACGCAGATATCCCAGCCCGCGAATCATGTAGCGCGAGCCGTTGAGTTCAAGCACGCGGCCGCCCACTTCGTTGGTGCTGGCCTTCACCTGGTCGATGACCGTCGCCAGCGGAATGGAATAAGCGAGCAGCTTGCTGGGATCGAGCCGCACCTGATACTGGCGGATAAAGCCGCCGATGGTGGCCACCTCCGATACGCCGGGGACAGTTTCAAGCTGGTAACGCAAATGCCAGTCCTGTAGGCTGCGCAGCTCCGCCAGGCTGTGTTTGCGGCTGTGGTCCACCAGAGCGTATTCGTAGACCCATCCGGCGCCGGTCGAATCCGGCCCGATCACCGGTGAGACGCCGGCGGGCAGGCGCGCCGAGAGCTGTTGCAGGTACTCGAGCACCCGTGAGCGCGCCCAGTAGAGATCGACGCCATCTTCAAAGACCACGAAGATGTAGGAATCATTGAACATGGTCTGCCCGCGCACCGCCTTGACGCCGGGAGCGGCCAGCAGCGCCGTGACGATCGGATAGGTCACCTGGTCTTCGATGATGCCCGGTGGCTGGCCTTCCCAGTTAGTGTGAATGATCACCTGAACGTCGGAGATATCGGGCAGGGCATCGAGCGGAATGTTTCCCATGGCCCAGATACCTGCCAGTGTCAACAGCAACACTCCGGTGAAAACCAGGAAGCGGTTGCGCGCACACCACTCAATCACAAAAGGGACCATGGCTTACATGCCTCCTTCGGCGTTGAGGCTGAATTGCTTCCGGCCTATCGATTCGCCATTGCGGCTGGCGGTAATGGTCACCTGCCATGTGCCGCCGGATTCCAGTTCACCCTGGCCTTCATAGGTTCCTCCACCCTTGTCGTTGAGGACCACGGCGCTCTTCATGGCCGGCATGCCCATGCCAGGCATGGCCGCCATGAAGAACGTGATATTGACTTGCGCGCCCGTGATTGGGACACCCTGCGCCGATGAAACTTTTACGCGGAATATGTTCCGGCCCTTGTGCACAGGAGAAGGGTTGGAGGAAAAATCCAGCGTTGCCATGGAAGTGATGGCCGCGCTGGAAGTGCCGGATGTGCGCGGCGCGACCTGGGCCGCCATTCCCGCTCCCGGCGGAGGCGGTTCAAATGTGCCTGCGGCGGCCTGCAACTGTGCTTCTGAATCAATCAGGAAGTTGGCGGTGGTGACTACCGAATCGCCGGCCTTCAAGCCCTTGGTGACAATGAACTCTTCACCGATCCGGGCCTCGGTCTGAATCTCTCGTGGTTCCAGGTTGCCGTCGCCGTGATTCAGGAAGGCGATCTGTCTGGTCCCTGACTGGAGCACCGCGCCCGCCGGAGCGACCAGCCGCCGCCCCAGAGGCGCATGAATTACAACGTTGACGAACATGCCCGGGCTCAACTTCATGCCGGGATTTGCAAATACCAGCCGTACGCGGGCGGTGCGCGTGTTCATATCCACCTGCGGCAGAATCTGGTCAACGCGTCCCCGGAAGGACCGGTTCGGATAGGAATCGACGGTGACCTCGGCGAGGCCACCCGGCTTGATGCGGCCCAGGTCGCTCTGGAACACATTGGCGTAGACCCACACAGTAGCGAGATCGGCCACTGTGTACAGCTTGGTTTCCGGCTGCACATACATATTGGGTAGCGCGTTCTTCTCCGTGATGTATCCGGAAACCGGAGAATCGAAGGTGAGATCGGTAATGACCTCGCCGGTGCTTTCGAGTTTTTCAATCTCAGCCGGCGCCACCTGCCATTGCTGCAAGCGCTCGCGGGAGGCGCCCACCAGGGCCTTGGCCCCGCTGGCCACACCGGAAACCGTGCTGTTTTGCAGTTGGCGTTCATTGCTCCTGGCCAGCAGGTATTCGTGTTCCGTGGCTACAAGATCAGGACTGTAAATCGTAAATAGCGGCTGGCCTTTGCGCAGGTATTGGTAGGTGGCGTTGGCATACAGCTTTCTGATCCATCCGGGGAAGCGGACTTGTATGTAGGCAACATTCTTCTCATCAACCTCGACATTGCCCTGGACCCTGATCTGGTCATTCAGAGTCTTGTACTCGACCTTCCCAAAGCGTACGCCGATGCTCTGCAGCCGCTGCGGCGAAATCTGGATAGGCGACATGGGTGGCTCAGACATGTCTGCGGACGGGCTGCCACCGGTTTCCGCCTGTAAGTTTTCAGCGTGGGGCGCCATACTGTTGTGTGGATTCGCATGAGATCGCCACCACATGGCTGCGAATCCGCCGGCCAGCAAAATGTTGACGGCCATGGCGGCCAGGAATGCATTGCGAAAGCTACGTTTCTCAGGAGCGTTGATCATTGGATGTTCTCTCTTGTGACTGTTACACCCGGGATTTTTCCCAGGGCCGTGACCGGCAATATTTGGTAAGACGAAAACAGCGGCGTGCATTTCCGATGTCCCGATTACCCGATGTCCAGATGTCCCGATCTATGAGAATTACTGAATCTCCCAGTCACTGTCCGACCAGCGTTTCCAGCCGGGCCAGCGCCGATTCGTGTTCCAGAAGTTCATGCTGGTATTGCAGCTCCATATCGAGCCGGTCGAGCCAGGATGAAAGGAGCGTCTGGAAATCCTGGCGGTTGGAGTGGTAGGCGGCCAGGGCCGCGCGGAAGACCGCGTCGGACTGGGGCAGCAGTCCTTCCCGATAAATCTTCAGTTGGCTGTCGGAAGCTGCGACCAGTGCGTATTGGCCCTGGATTTCAGCCAGCACGCGTTGCATCTCCATTTCCAGTTGTTTGCCGGCCTGCGTCTGGCGCTCTGTGGCTTCCGCCAGTTCAGCGTTTTTGCGCCGCCGGTTAGGCAGAGTAACGCCCAGCGTGGCCACGTAGTAATCGCGGAACGCGCCTCCGGTGTGCTCGTACATGTATTGAACGTTGAAATCCGGGCGAAACTCTTTGCGCGCCAGTTCGGCCTGGGTCTCGGTCTTCCTGAGCATGAAGTTGCCGGCGCGGACCGCGGGGTTCTTTTCCTTGGCAAGCAGGCGCAGCTCATCCGGCGTTCGCTCCAGGGGGCGGGCAGTCAGGGGTTCGGCTGTGATGTCGGCAGATTGCTGTGGCCGTCCCAGCAGTTGTTTCAGCATGGCTTGCAGGCGTTCTACGGAGCCGCGCCGGGTGGTGATTTCCTGCAGAAGTTTGGTGCGTTGAAGCTGTGCCTTGAGTACCTCTTGTTGATTGCCCTGTCCGGCGCGGTAACGGACTTCCGCGATCTGTTCGATTTCGCTGAGCAACTGGTCATGGCTCTCGACCACCGCCAGGCTCTGCTGGAAGTAGGCCAGCTCATAGTAAGTGGTCTTGAGCTTTTCGACGATCTGCGCCCGCACCACATCGGTCTGGGCGCGCAGAGAATCCGCCTCGTGATGGGCCACTTGAGCGCGTAATCCATGCTTCCCCGGATATGGGAACTCCTGGGCCACTCCAATTCCGATATAGGCGAACTCGCTGTTGCTGAAGCCGGCAAAGGGGCGCGGGCTGCCTACCGCGAACTGCTGCACCGTCAACTGCGTATCCGGCAGCGCCGAGACCTGCTGGGCAACATGAGTTACGGCCTGCCAGCCGTGCGCGGACGCCGCCAATTCCGGGTTGTTGCGTTCGGTTTCAGCAATCAGGTCGCGCAGAGGCGTGGCATCCTGCCGGGAAGCGGGCGGCGCAACGCCAAACATCACGGCGGCATTGCTCTGGCCCGCGGCTCTTTGCCCAGGCAGAGCACCCAACAGGACGATAATCACGATGATGATTGAAGACCAGCTCCGGGCGTTTGGTGCAATAGCGTCCCAGCCTGCTTTCGGCAGGACCGATAGAACCATGGATCTCATTCATGCCTCCGGGAAAAAGGAAAAGGTCACGGGCAGACGCACGAATGCGCTGCTCCCAGGGTGAATGAAGGAAGGGCTTAGATTCTCAGGATGAAGAAACGGTGCGGAGGCGATTCCGGGGGTGAGGTTTCCAGAGGCGCAGAAAGAAACACCGGCAGCGTCAGAGGGGTGATGGCAAAAGAACCAAGAACGGCAAACGAGACAATGCTGTGTACGTCGTTGCCTATGCGCTGGTTGATCAGCAGAGACTGGTTGCCATCTTGCTGAAGATGGGCGCAGCACCCATGCTCCGAATCGCCATCCATCTCCATCTCGCCGCAACGGTCTGCCATTTCCTTGCAGCATGCCTGTTCCGCGGGAGTCATCTCCACGCCAGGTATCATGCATGCCACCGCGGGCACACCCAGAAGCAGGAGCATGAAGACCGTCACGAATTTGGCCAGTGTGCGCATTGACTAGTACAAGACTAATGCAGTTCGCCGATGAAGTCCAAAGCTGCTTTGGGGCTGCTTAACAGTTTTGGTGGGCTGAACCAAGAAGCGAGGAGCGGTAAGCCAAGAGCGCACAGTCTGCCAATGACCTGTCGACTTTACAGGCCGCGAAAACACCGCCGGACAAAGCATCCAAGGGTACCGGCAGAAGCCGCGCTACAAGATACTCTCACCCTTCTGTCATTCCGAAAGGCCGCGAGCGCGCGGTTTTAGCGCGGGCGTGGCCTGAGGAACCGGCTCCGCCGCGTCCCAGGGTCGCCAAAGTCTTGGATGACATCAGGCCAGCAATCGCAAATTGCGAGCCATCGCCCGCGCTGCTTCCCCACTCTGACGGATTCACCGAGGCGACCTGACAAGCCGCTTCAGACTCGGTTCGGCTCTTCGGTTGTCGCATAGATCGCATTCCCACTGTGGGCCCAGAGGCGCCGGGCGTCTCTGGGATTTTCTAGGGAAATTGCCCCACAAATCCCGTCATTCGCCGCTTTTCATCTGCATGTTGCCGGGCTTTTGCTGATCCGGGTTTCAGGGGTGATTTCAGTTACTTTCGGCCATTCCCGAGGGCCAGTCCCGCAACCTAAGTAATAGAATCTGCAAAACTATGAACCGTGTGCATTAATACCACAATAACTTGTGGTACCGGTACTCCCCATGTGCAGGATTTTGAGATTCGGATGGCTAAAGCGCCCCTGGCGCCCATGTAACTTCCCAAGAACACCGGCAAAACCGTAAGTTGCCGCTTGACCCGCCTAAGTTGACCCAACTATAACGAGCTTGAAACCTGAAGTTTTCCCCCGAGAACATAAAACAGGAAGTCGAGTTTCTCCGACACAGGCCCTCAAGGTGAGGGGCCGAGAATCCACTGTGGAAAGGCTACACGTTTATGGCAGCAGATTCACGTGAGGTAATGAACATTCGCCAGGCTTCTCAGTATCTGGGGGTCAGTCCCGACACGCTCTACAAATACGTGACGGAAGAGAAGATCCCGGCCTTCAAGCTCGGCAACCGCTGGAAGTTTAAGAAGACCATCTTGGACCAGTGGATGGAACAGAAGAGCACCATGAACATGAGTGGGGCCAAGAAGAAACCGAAGCCGGCGAGAACGGCCACCGGACGATAAGGGCCATTTCTTCAGAAAATATTTCAGGGAACAGAAAGCATTTCAGGAAAAGTGAAGATAAGGCGGTCGGTATGTTTGGATTTGGATCATCGAAAGCAATCGTAGGGCTGGATATTGGATCAAGCTGCATCAAGGCCATTGAGCTGAAACGCTCGAAGGGATCCATCCAGGTTTTGCATTTCGGGCTGGAACCGCTGGCCAGCGATATCGTCGTCGACTCAATGATCGTCGATTCGGGCAGTGTTTCGAGCGCTATCAGCAAGATCTTTGCCGAGCACGGCATCAAGGCCCGGAGCGTGGCCACCTCCGTGAGCGGCCACTCGGTGATCGTGAAGAAGATTCCGGTGCAGCCCATGAGCGAAGCCGAGCTGGCCGATAGCATCACCACCGAAGCGGCCCAGCATATTCCGTTTGATATCGCCGACGTGAACGTCGATTTCGACATTCTGAACCCTGACGAACAGGGCCCGCACATGGATGTATTGCTGGTCGCGGTGAAGAAGGACAAGATCCTAAACTATACCAACGTGCTCTCGCTGGCCGGCAAGTCGCCGGCGGTGGTGGATATCGACGCATTTGCCCTGCAGAATTGTTACGAGTACAACTACCAGCCGGCCCACGATTCCACTGTCGCCTTGCTCAATTTGGGCGCCAGCGTGATGAACATCAACATCGTGAAAGGCACGTCGCCCTTGTTCACCCGCGACGTCAGCGTGGGCGGCAACCAGTACACCGACTCGCTGCAGAAGGAACTCGACCTCAGCTTTGACGATGCGGAATCGTTGAAGCTCGGGCGGAAAGTGGGCACGGTCAGTGAAGACGCCAAGCTGCCTATCCTGCAGCAGGTGACGGAAATCATCGTGCTTGAAATCCAGAAGACCTTCGACTTCTTCCGCGCCACCGCGTCCGGAGAACACATCGAACGCATCTACCTGGCGGGTGGATCGTCCAAGGTGCCGGGCCTGGTGGAGGCCTTGCGCCATGAATTTTCACTGCCGGTGGACATACTGAATCCGTTCCAGAGGATTCTGCCGCCGGCGGACGCCAATGAAAACGCCATTCTCGAGCAGAATCCGGGGCAGCTCGCGGTGGCAGTAGGCTTGGCCCTGAGGAGCTTTGAAAATCTATGATTCGCATCAATCTACTCGGTGGAGTTCCTAAGGCCCGGCGTGGCGGCGGCAAGTCTCGCCCGGCGCCGGAGTATGCCGTTGGCGGCGGAGACGGTCCAAGTACGCTGATCTTCATTCTTGTCGGATTCGCTCTGGCGACCGCGGTGTGGTTCTTCTGGGACGGCCGGATCAATGCTGAAAACAAAGATCTCCAGGCGAAGATGGCGAAGGCCATGCAGGAAAACCAGCGCCTCGCTGAGGTGAAGGCCCACTATGAGGCCACCCAGAGGCAAGCGGAGGCTTTCCGCCGCCGCGTCGGGGTGATTAACGAACTCAAGGTAAAACAGACCGGACCGCAGGAACTTCTCGACCTGGTCGCCACCACGGTCAATGCCTCGGACGCCGTATGGCTCGATGCCATGACCGACGATGGCAAGGCGCTGACCTTCAGCGGCATGGCCCTGAGTCCTAATTCCGTGGCCGATCTGATGGCCAATCTGCAGAAGACCGGCAAGTTCAAGTCGGTGGAAATCAAGGAAGCCGTGCAGGACAGCACGTTCAAGGACCTGCAGGCCTTTAAATTCGAGCTGGTCTGCGAGCGGCTGCCGGATTCGCAGTCCAAACCGGATACCTCAAAAGCGGCGGGGGCGGCTTCGAAGTCTTAATTCGTTCAGGATGGTCTGACCATGGCAAAAATTGACGAAATATCGATAGTAGCGAAGCTAGGCATCATGCTGGCGATTGCAGGGCTGGGTGTGGGCGCCGCTTTTTACGGGCTTCTGAATCCCAAAATTGACGCCAACAAGCAACTGCAAGTCCAGGTCAAGGCCCGGATGGATGAGAACACCCGCCTGGGCGAATTTGAGACGAAGCTGCCACTGCTCAAGCAACAACTGGCCGAACTGCAGCAGCAACTGGCCAACCAGCGCCTGGTGGTTCCTGACGAGAAAGAAGCGGACAAGTTCATCAAGCTGCTGCATGACACCGGGGCCAGCGCGGGCATTGAGATTCGCCGGTACACCGCTCTGCCTACCGTCAACCGCGAATACTACAGCGAAGTGCCATTCACAATCGATATTGACGGCCCCTATTTCTCGGTCCTGGGCTTTTTTGAACGCATCGCCAAGATGGAGCGCATCGTCAATATCAATAGTTTGCAGATGGCGAGCACCAAAGCCACGGGGCCGGCCAAGGTCAAGGGTACTTATACCTATGCTCCGGGAGAGTCTGTAGTTGCCAGTTGCAACGCGGTCACGTTTTATAACCACGAGGCGCCACCCGCGCCGGCAGCACCCGCGGTAAAGAAATAAGAGATTTTCAGCAAAGGGAACTGAGATGAAGCTGATTAAAATATTAGGTCTTGTGACGGCCGTGGCCCTGAGTGCCTCGGCGCAAACTACAGGCACAAGTAGTCAGAGCACCGGTTCGCCTGCTCCGTCGAAAGACACCGCGAATCAAGGACAAAAGAAACCAGTTGCGGGCAAGCCCCCGGCCGGAACGCCAACCCCGCAAAACCCGGCTGCCGGTTCCAGCAAGAACAGGACCATGGAGTTGCACACGTCGAAGGACGCGGCAAAACCAGCGAACGCCGCAAAGCCGGGTCCTGGCAATACCTCTTCATCCACTCCGTCGAAGGGTTCGCCGGCGGCCAAGGGCGTTACCCTGGCTCCAACTCAAACGGGCAAGGGCGGCCCGAGCCAACCGGTAAAAACCTCCGGACCTGCGATTTCAAAAGCTGGCGACGCTTCGAAAAAGACCGGAGAGGCCCCTAAAAAGACCGGCGTTGCTCCGGCAGCGGGTAGCCAGGCGGCCAAGAACGGGGCCATGAAGAAAGACGCTCCCGTACTGAAGCTGAAGACGCCGGTGGCCGGCAAGAAATCTACGAGCGCCATGGCGGCTGAAAAGAAGAAGAAGGACATCACCAAAGCGTCTCCGGCGGCCAAGAAAACCTCGAACCCGCCGGCAAAAAAACCGCCGGAAAAGAAGCCGGTGATGGCGGGCAAGCCGGGCGTACCGGCAAGCCAGAAGTTGTTTCGCGCGGGTCCCGGAGGAAGACGGGACCCCTTTGTGAGCCCCATTCGCGCGACCTCTGTCGGCGGACCCTTGGCGCCGGTCAATTGCTCCACCGGCAAACGCTGCCTGTTTATCCCCGAGTTGGTGGTGCAGGGCACGGTCAGAGACCTGAATGGGAAGATGGTCGCGGTGGTGGTGAATCGCGCCCGCCATACCTACTTCCTGCGCGAGAGCGATCAGGTCTTCAACGGCAGCGTACAGAGAATTACGACTGATTCAGTCGTCTTCCGCGAGTATGTGACTGACAATGTGGGCCGCGAAAGCGCGCACGAAGTGGTAAAGCGGGTCGGTGGCGGCCCAAGCACATAAGATCGATCTGAAAGTGGTGAGCATTTTGGAAAACAGGTTCTTGCAGGAACAAAGTACGGTGGTTGTAGACGGTGGCGATAATCTTGAGCGGCTACGCGGGTCCATCAGGCCCGGCCAAAGCCGCACACGCTGGGGCGGGGACCTTGCCGCAGGCGTGGGGAGACAAATGACGATGAGGCTAAAGCAATTATTTGGAATTCTTTTGTTGGCCACGGCGGGAACCGCCCTGGCGGCCGATGGCGCCGCGCAGCTCAGTGGCGTGCGCGTCGAAACCCGCGATAACAGCGGTGTGGTCTCGATTCGCGCCAACGGACCGTTCACTCATACTGAATATCGTCCAACCGATACCTTGATGTTGGTGGATCTCGCGGGAGTGTCGGTGGGCCGGGAGGGGACGAATCTGCGCGCCGTGGCTGTGGCCGGAGTGCAGTCGTACCGTGTGCTGGGCTATCGCTCGTCCAGTGGCGCCGAAGTCGCCCGTGTGGAACTGAATCTGACCCGCGGCGCTAGCGTAAAGGTCAGCGATGTTGAAGGTGGTGTGGAAGTCCGGATAAGCGCGCTGGCGGCGAACACAGCCCATCCGGCGAATGCCCCCGCCGTCAAAACGTCCGCCCCGGCGGCCGCTGTGATGGCCGTGACCGCGCAGACCAGCCACATCTCCAATATTTCCGTCACCCGGAGTAAAGATGGGACCGATGTAGAGGTGCATGGCAGCGGCCCGATGGCCGGCCGGACCATGAAACTTAGCGGCCCTGATCGTATTGTGCTCGATATCCCCAATTCGGTGCTCGCGGGCCGCACCCGGGAGATCGCCGTCAACAGCAACGATATTAAGGACGTGCGGGCTGCGCTCTATCAGAGTAAGCCTCCCGCGACCCGCATTGTGGTGGATTTGACCACCATGCATGAGTTTGAAGTTGTTCCCGGAGCGAACAATCTTGTATTGCGGTTGAAGAACTCAGCCAATTCGTCCGATCAAACCAGGCCGGCCGTCACCGAAACTCCGGTACTGGCCGAACGCAAGACTACAGATTTGCCTGCGGCCGTAACGCCGGCGCCTGCTTCCGTCACGATAGCGGCTACTGCCTCCGCGACTCCCTCAGTAATTCCCGTGGCCCCAGTCCAGGCCCCGGCGGCTATGCCTGAGGTACACACTACCGCGTCCGTTCCGGCCCATGCACCCGAGAAGAGCGCGGCCCGCGAGCGCGCCGAGCAGGCGGCCTCGCATCTGATTTCACCGGAAAGCCGGGCGCCGGGTGCGATGCCTGTCACCAACGCCAGTCTTGCGATGCCCGTGGCGGCCGTCAACGCCGCTCTGCAGCAGCAGGCCCAGCAGGCCTCCGTCCCGCAGGGACAGCAGCTCACCGCCTGCAACAACGGACGTTATACCGGCGAACCGATCAACCTGAACGTGAAGGACGTTGACCTCAAAGACTTCTTCCGGCTGCTGCATGATATCAGCGGCCTCAATGTGGTCCTCGATCCCAGCGTGAAAGGCACGTTGACGCTGGTGCTCGACGATGTGCCCTGGGACCAGGCCCTGGCCATTGTGCTCGGCAACAACGGCCTTGAGTGCCAGTTGCAGGGAAACGTGCTGCGCATTGCCACGCTGGAGACGCTCAAGACCGAGGCCGAGTCCCGCCGCGCCCAGCAGGAAGCCCAGGCCCTGGCCGTCAACAAGCAGACTTTTACCCGCTATCTCAGCTACGCGCACGCCAAAGACGTGGTGCCGATCGTGAAGAAATTCCTTTCGAGCCGCGGCGACGTGGTCGCGGACGATCGCAGCAACGCCGTAATCATCGATGACATTCCCGATCGCCAGCCCAAGATCGACTCGCTGCTGACCGCTCTTGACCGCAAGACGCCGGAAGTTGAAATCGAGGCGCGCGTGGTTTCGACAACGCGTAACTTCTTGCGCGACATCGGTACACAGATCGGGTTTGGAATTGGCGGCCGGAACATAGCCACGGGCGGTGGCACAGGAGTCAACGGGCCCACCAGCGCCCTTCCGGGGCCGGGGTTCATTCCCCAATATATTACCGCCGCGGGCGATGTTACGAAGATCCCTCTGTTCTCAAACCTGCCGGCGACCGCCCCCACCGGCGGCTTGACCTTGCTGAATCTCACGAGCAACTACCGCCTCGATTTTATTTTGACCATGGCGGAAAACCGCGGTTTGGCCAAAGTGCTGTCGCGTCCGCGGGTCATCACCCAGAACAACATCAAGGCGTTGATCCGGCAGGGCGCCCGTATTCCGGTTGTGACCCTGGCCCAGTTGGGTGGTCCGCCGACCGTGCAGTATTTTGACGCCTTCCTGAGGTTGCAGGTGACTCCGCAGATCACGGCTGAGAACACCATCTTCCTCGATGTGGATGTGGAAAACACCACGCCTGATTTCACCCGTGTGAGCGGTTCGCAGGTCAACCCTACCCTCAATACTTCACAGTCCACCACCCAGGTATTGGTCATGGATGGCGAAACGGTCGTGATTGGCGGAGTGATTCAGACCCAGAACAACATTGCCATCGGGCAGATTCCGCTGCTCGGCGACATCCCGGTCCTGGGCCATCTGTTCAAACACACAACCATCAATACCAGCACCCAGGAACTGGTCTTCTTTATTACTCCGAAGATCATTCAAACCTAGTTCTTGTTCCAGGCCCCCGGCGATGCCGGGGGCTTTTCCTTGCTCTGGCCAGACGCAACTTTCTTCTTCAAACCTTTGCTGGGCTGGATGGCAGCGGCTGCAATGAATGGCTGATAATGGACTATGCTGCAAGGCAGAAACGGCTGGCCGTCCAGCTTCACAATGCTGGCGTCGATGCTCTTTTCCTGACGCACCTGGCGAATGTACGCTACCTGTGCGGGTTCTCGGGGTCGGCTGGGATCCTTGTGTTGCGTCTTGTGCGAGCGTCGGTGAGTGCGATTTTCTACACGGATGGCCGCTACAAACAGCAGGCGGCCGAAGAGGTCCACGGCGCCAAAGTGGTGATCACGAAGAAGCCGGCATTCGAGACGGCTTGTGAGGCGGTATTGCGCGCCGGTGTGCAGCACATGGGCTTCGAAGCCGCCAACCTTCCTTACGACAACTACCGTCAAATGGTGCGGGCCCTGCGGGGCAAGACGAAACTGAAGCCCGTCAGCGGCGCCGTGGAGCAGTTGCGGGCCATCAAGGATGCAAGTGAGATTGAGCAGATGCGGGCCGCCGCTCTGGTGGGTTGCAGCCTGTTTCAGACCGCATGCACGGCCATCGCGCCGGGTGTGCCGGAGTCCGTGGTAGCCGGAGAGCTGGAGTTGCAGGCGCGCCGGGCCGGGGCGGAGAAAATGTCGTTTGACACGATTGTGGCGGCGGGCAGCCGGTCGGCCTTGCCTCATGGGCGCGCCTCAGCGGCCCCCATTCCCGCCGATGGATTTGTAATACTTGATTACGGTGTTATACTCGCCGGTTATTGTTCCGACATGACGCGCACGGTACATGTGGGCAAGGTGTCGCCGGAGCGCCGCAGAATGTATGAGGCCGTAAAGGCGGCACAAATGGCTTCCATCCAGGCGGTGAGACCCGGCGCCGCAGTTGGAGATGTTGACCAGGCGGGCCGGCAGTTGCTAAAAAAGGCCGGGTATGCCGCTTATTTCACTCACTCCACCGGGCATGGGGTGGGCATTGAGATCCACGAACAGCCACGGGTGGCGCGGGGCCAAAACCAGAAACTCGCGCCGGGCATGGTGGTGACCATTGAGCCCGGTATTTACCTGCCGGAAGAGGGCGGCGTGCGGATCGAAGATATGGTCCTGGTAACTGAGTCGGCAAACGAAGTGCTTACGCCGACCACCAGGGAGTTGATTGAGCTTTAGCCAGCGGAGCCGGCAATCATTCATGAATCACAAAGAGCTGAAAGAGCTTATTGATTTTCTGATCGAGAGAGACATCTCAGAGTTCGAACTGGAACGCGGAGATGTCAAAGTAAAAATCAAACGTGGCACAGCGGTGCAGGCCGCGCCGGTGGCCCAGAATGCGCCGGCGGTGGTTGCCGCCGCGCTCGTGCCGCCAGCGCCGGGGTCTTCTGCCTCCGTTCCTCCTCCCTCGCCCTCCTCGGGAGATGTATCGGGTGAAGTCCTGCACATCGTGAAGTCGCCCATCGTGGGCACATTTTACGAATCGCCATCGCCGGGCGCGCCCGCCTTCGTCAAGGCCGGCGACAACGTTAACGCCGGCCAGGTGGTGTGCATCATAGAAGCCATGAAACTGATGAACGAAATTGAATGCGATATGGCCGGCGAAATCGTGAAACGCCTGGTCAACAACAACCAGCCGGTGGAATATGGCCAGCCATTGTTTGCCATACGCCCCAGCCGGTAACCGCGCCCGGAACTTCCATGTTCAAGAAGATACTGATTGCAAACCGGGGTGAAATTGCTCTGCGCGTGCTGTGCGCGTGCAAAGAGCTGGGCATCAAGACCGTGGCTGTCTATAGCGAAGCTGACCGCAACTCCCTGCATGTGCGTTTTGCCGATGAAGCTATCTGCATTGGTCCGCCCCGTTCTTCTGAGAGCTATCTCAATATCCCGGCCGTAATCAGCGCCGCCGAAATCGCCAACGTCGATGCTATCCATCCCGGCTACGGCTTGCTCAGCGAGAACGCCAACTTTGCCGAAGTTTGTGAGACCTGCCACATTAAATTTATCGGCCCTCCGCCGGAAGTGATTCGCCTGATGGGCGAAAAAGAAAAGGCCCGCCAGGCCATGAAGAAGACCAAGGTGCCGATTCTCCCAGGGTCGGAGGGCGTGATTGCCAGCGCGGACGAGGCCCGGGAATGGGCGCAACAGATTGGGTATCCGGTGATCGTGAAGGCGTCGGCCGGCGGCGGCGGGCGCGGCATGCGTGTGATTCGGGCCGAGTCGGAACTCGAGAACGCCTTCAACGCCGCCCAAGGCGAGGCCGCAGCCGCTTTCGGCAACGGCAACCTGTATATGGAAAAGTTCATCGAACGTCCCCGGCATATCGAGTTCCAGGTGCTCGGCGATAGCCACGGCAAGGTCATCAGTCTGGGCGAGCGTGAATGCAGCATCCAGCGCCGTCATCAGAAGCTTTTAGAGGAATCGCCTTCCACTCGCGTCACCGAAAAAATGCGCAAGGAGATCGGCGACAAGCTGGAGGAGTGTCTCTCGGAAATCGGATATGTGAACGCCGGCACCGTTGAATTCCTCATGGATGAAGACGGCAGCCTGCACTTCATCGAAATGAACACCCGCATTCAGGTTGAACATCCAGTCACAGAGATGGTGACCGGCATCGACCTGGTGAAGTCCCAGATTCTGCTGGCCGCCGGGGCCACGCTGAGCGAGACGGTGCGCAAGATCGATCGCCAGGGCCAACGCGGACACGCCATCGAGTGCCGCATCAATGCCGAGCATCCGGAGAAATTCACGCCTTCGGCGGGCAAGATCAGCACGTTCCATATGCCCGGCGGGTTGGGGGTGCGCGTCGATACCGCAGCTTATGCGGAATGCGTGATTCCACCCTATTACGATTCGCTGATTGCCAAGCTGATTGTCCACGGCCAGGACCGGGACGAGGCCATCCGGCGTATGCAGCGGGCCCTCGACATGTTCATCATCGAGGGCATTCACACCACGATTCCCCTGCACCGCATCATCCTGCGCGATGAGGAATTCCAGGCCGGCAACATCGACACCCGGTATATGGAACGGCTCCTGGCCCGGGTCCACGAGCAGCGTGACCGGGAAGCCTGAGTGGTAGTTCCTTCCATGCAGCTTCCGCGTTTGTATCCCATTGTGGATGCCGCGCGTTTTGCGCTCGCCCCTGACCCGCTGGCGGCAATTCTGGGTTTCACTGAACAGTTAATGCAGGGTGGCGCAACCCTCATCCAGTATCGCAATAAGTCGGAGGATCTCCGCTTCGCACTTGACTGCGCCCGGCAACTGCGGGAAATCACCCTCGGCCGCGCCCGCCTGATCGTCAATGATCGCGTGGATCTTTGCCTGGCCGCCGATGCCGACGGCGTGCATCTCGGTCAGGATGATCTTCCCCCGGCCGCGGCCCGGCGCATTCTGGAAGCAGCCGGCGGCGACCGCCCCATGTGCATCGGCTTCTCCACCCACAATCCTGAACAGGCCATGGCCGCCACGTCATTGCCGGTAGAGTACCTGGCGATTGGTCCGGTATTTGCCACATCGTCGAAGGCCAACCCTGACCCTGTGGTGGGGCTGGCGGGCGTCCGCGAAGCCAGGAAGGCGACCTCACGCCCCCTGGTGGCCATCGGGGGTATTACCCGCGAGAACTGCCGGTCGGTGATGGACGCGGGCGCCGATAGTGTCGCAATCATCTCTGATCTAGTAGAATCACCCCGCGCAACCGTACAGGAATTTCTGAGCATTTTGAGGTAGGCAAACCGGTATGTCCGACCCCGAAGCCAACGCGTCCGCCCCCCAAGCGAGTTCACGTCCTGAGCTGGTCAAGGGCCTGGGGCTCACCAGCGCCACCACCCTGGTCATGGGTTCCATGATCGGTTCCGGTATCTTTATTGTTTCAGCGGAAATTAGCCGCGAGGTCAACTCGCCCGCGCTGCTGATCGGCGCCTGGCTGGTCACCGGCTTTCTTACCATTGTAGGCGCGCTTTCCTATGGAGAGCTGGCTGCCATGATGCCCAAGGCCGGCGGCCAATACGTCTACCTGCGCGAGTCGCTGGGACCGCTCTGGGGCTTCCTCTATGGATGGACTCTGTTTCTGGTGATCCAGACCGGCACGATTGCCGCCGTGGGCGTGGCCTTCGGCAAGTTTCTAGGTCACTTCTTTCCTTCGATTTCAGCGGAAACCTGGATCTGGCATATTGCCAAAGTTCCGGTATGGCAAGTGACCAGCCAGATCAAGCTGGGCGGCATGGACGTAGGCCTTAACACGCAGAACCTGGCGGGCATCGTCGTCGTCATCTTTCTTACCTGCCTGAACGTTTTCGGCATCAGGACCGGGGCGGCGGTGCAGAATGTGTTTACCATCGCCAAAGTTTCCGCTCTGGCGGCGCTGGTCATTGCCGGCATCTTCGTTGGACGCAATGCGCACGCCGTGGCTGCGAACTTTACCGACTTCTGGCGCTTGAATCTGCCCCATTCGGCCAGCGGTACATCGCTCGGTCCGTTTGTAGGGGTGCTGACGATTCTGGCGGTGGCGCAGGTGGGGTCGCTGTTCTCCGCCGATGCCTGGAACAACGTGACCTTTACGGCCGGGGAAGTTCAGAACCCCAAGCGCAACTTGCCGCTTTCGCTGGCGTTGGGAACCGGCGTGGTGATCCTGCTGTACATTGCGGCCAACTTTATTTATCTCAACGTCCTGCCGCTCAATGGCGACCCCCACGCGGCCACGGTGATGGAGCGGGGCATCAAGTACGCCACTTCCGAGCGCGTTGGGACTGCGGCCCTGCAGCAGATGTTTGGCGGACGCGCCGAGGGGCTGATGGCCATTGCCATTCTCATTTCAACGTTCGGCTGCTGCAACGGACTGATTCTCTCTGGCGCCCGCGTGTACTATGCCATGGCCAAAGACCGCTTGTTCTTCAAGGCCACCGGCGAACTCCATCCCAAATACCTGACGCCCAAGAATGCGCTGATCGTGCAGGGAATATGGACCTGTGTCCTGTGTCTCTCGGGCACATACAATGACTTGCTGAACTACGTGATCTTCGCCGTGCTGGTCTTCTACATATTGACCATCGCCGGCCTGTTCGTTTTACGGCGTACTCAGCCCCAGGCCGAACGGCCGTACCGGGCTATCGGTTATCCGGTGCTGCCCGCGATTTATATCGTGATGGCTTTATTCATTGATGTCGTATTATTGCGCTACAAACCAGAGTACACTTGGCCGGGTTTGATTATCGTGCTGCTGGGAATTCCGGTGTACCTTGTTTGGTCACGCCGAAGCGAAACACAGGCACAGGCCTGAACACAAAGGAGAAAACCTGAATGGCGAACTTATTGGCGACCAAATCGATGGACACTCTGATGGCCGAGTCCAAAGATGAGGGCGAACACAGTTTAAAGCGAGTGCTTGGGCCGGTTAATCTGATTACTCTGGGTATCGGCGCAATCATCGGCGCCGGCATCTTTGTTCTGACCGGCGCGGCGGCAGCCCAATTTGGCGGGCCAGCCATTGTCCTCTCGTATATCTTTGCCGGGATAGGGTGCGTGTTCGCGGGTTTGTGTTATGCCGAGTTTGCTGCACTGATTCCCATTGCGGGATCGGCTTATACCTATGGTTATGCGACATTGGGTGAAATCTTTGCCTGGATCATCGGCTGGGATCTGATTCTGGAGTACGCGTTTGGCGCGGCTACTGTTGCTTCCGGATGGTCTGGAACCGTCATTGCCTTTCTGCAGAACCTCGGCATCAATCTGCCTCCCAAATTCACCAATGTTCCTGGCACCGACATGGTCTTTTACCAGAACCACTGGTCGCCGTTGGTTGCTATCCAGAAAACCCTGGCGGATGCGCACATCGACTGGCATACGCTGCCGCATGAGACAGCCGTGTTCAACCTCGTGGCCTTCCTGGGCATTGCCCTGGTGACCAGCATCCTGGTGATTGGGATCAAGGAGTCGGCGAATCTCAATACGGTGATTGTGTTTGTGAAACTGGCGGCGGTGCTGATCTTTATCGCGGTTGCCGGTCGTTATGTTTTCACCCACATGGCCGAGGCCAAAGCCAACTGGACCCCATTCATTCCGCCGAATACCGGCCAGTATGGCATCTACGGATGGTCCGGCATCTTCCGTGGAGCGGCTGTGGTGTTCTTCGCCTATATAGGTTTTGATGCGGTTTCCACAGCGGCGCAGGAAGCCAAGAACCCGCAGAAAGATATGCCGATTGGCATTCTGGGTTCGCTGGCGATCTGCACCGTCCTCTACATCGTTGTTTCTCTCCTGCTCACGGGAGTGAAGCACTATACCGAACTCAACGTCGCTGCTCCAGTTTCGCTCGCCATGGCCGCCACCGGTGTGCTGTGGGGCAGCATTCTGGTCAACGCCGGGGCCATCGCGGGCCTCAGTACGGTGATGCTGGTGATGTTGCTGGGCCAGTCCCGCGTGTTCTATTCGATGTCGCGTGATGGGCTGTTGTGGAAATGGGCAGGGGAGGTCCACCCGAAGTTCCGCACTCCCTGGAAGTCAACGATCATCGTCGGCATTTTTGTGGCTTTCTTTGCGGCGCTGATTCCCATCGGCATTCTTGGCGAGCTGGTCAGCATTGGCACCCTGCTGGCATTTGTCATCGTTTGTGCTGGAGTCTGGATCCTCCGCCGCAAGCGCCCGGACCTGCCACGTCCCTTCAAGGCCCCATGGGTTCCGGTAACGCCCATCCTCGGCATTCTGGCGGCCTTCTGGATGATGCGCTCGCTACCCATGGATACATGGTTGCGACTGATCATCTGGCTGGCCATTGGCATGGTCATCTACTTCACTTATGGCATCAAGCACAGTAAAGTGCAACAAGGCTCGGCCGGCAAATAACTGCGTGTTTTCCGGAAAGCCCTCCGCCCTGGCGGAGGGCTTTTCGTGCGCATTGAACTATCATCCTCTAAGAACTAAGGACGCTCTTCGGCCGGCGCGTTGGCCGGCATATGGCTAGTCTTCAAAACCTCCTCAACTGCCTTGCGTTCTTATCCACTCGTCCGATCATTCGCGTGATGCGCACTCCAGGTTCCTATCAGCGTTCATCAGCGAAAATCAGCGGCCAAATCTTGGCCAAATCTTGGAATCTTGCAGGATCATGAACATAGATTAGAATCTGAAGCGGAGCGCCTCTGCGATCTTGAAGAAACTTCCCGCATTAAAAGTGCTGAGTGCCGCCGTGGTCCTTCTGACCGCGGTGGGTACCACTGGTTTTCACTATATAGAAGGCTGGCCGTGGTTCGACAGCTTCTACATGGTGGTGATCACCTTCAGCACCGTGGGCTATGGCGAAGTCCATCCTATGTCGCAGGCGGGCCGGGCCTTCGATATCGGATTGATTCTGGCCGGTGTGGCCCTGGTATTTCTGATGATCGGGGCGCTGACTGAGGCTCTGCTAGAATTCGAGCTGGGCAAGATATTCGGGAAACGCAAAATGGAACGCGAAATCGCCAACCTGAAAGACCACTTCATCATCTGCGGCGCCGGCCGGGTGGGGAACAGCGTGGCCCTGGAACTCGCAAGAAAGCCCTGTCCTTTTGTCATCATTGAGAGCAATGAAAAGGGTCTGGCCGATCTCGACCCCAAATGGCTGGCGCTGCCGGGCGATGCGGCCAGCGATAAGGTGCTATACGCGGCCGGCATCGAGCGGGCCCGTGGGCTGGTGGCGGCCGCCACCACCGATGCCACCAACATCTATATTGTCCTTACGGCCCGCAGCATTAAGGCCGATCTCAAGATTATCGCCCGCGCCAGTGAAGAGCGCGCGGAAAAGCACCTGAAAACCGCCGGCGCCGATATCGTGATCTCGCCGTATGCGGCCGCCGGTCACCGCATCGCCCAAAGCTTCCTGCGTCCCAACGTGCTCGATTTTCTGGACATCGCCACCGCCCACGTCGGCAAGGTCGAGATGGTGATTGAAGAAATCCAGATAGACACAAATTCCTCATTGACGGAAAAGACGGTGGGCAGCTCAGGTATCCACCATGACCTCGGCATTATGGTCCTGGCGATCCGCCATCGGGATGGCGAGATCCTGTTCAATCCCCAAGCCGCCGAGCCTATCTGCTCGGGTGACTATCTGATCGCGATGGGCGAGCCGCAGCAGCTTGCCATACTCGAACAACGCGCGACCCAGAGCGCCGCAAGAACATGAAGATCGATTCAGTGATGAAGGCGCGCCTTTGAAGCTTGCGGAAAGATGGAAGCACCCCGGATGGGTGCCCCATCCTTCGCGTTCTCTGCGAAGGGTGGGACGCGATGCTTTAGGATGGTGTCGCAAAACGATTGGAACGACCGTCAAAAGAGGGCGGCTTCCACTTCAGTCACCCGTAATGCGATGAAGACTTTTGAAACCCATTCCGCCGATGAAACCACAGAGCTCGGCCGGCAACTCACCCAGGAGCTGAAGCCCGGCAGCATCGTTCTGCTGCGCGGCGATCTAGGCGCCGGCAAGACCACCATGGTCAAGGGAATCGCCGAGGGATTCCATGCAGCCCGTGCCGATGACGTCACCAGTCCTACGTTCACGCTGATTCACGAATATCGCGGCCCGGAAGTCGTTCTTTACCACATCGATCTGTATCGCATCGATACCCAGCGCGAACTGGATACGCTGGCGCTAGATGACCTCATGGATCCGCAACACATTTTGCTCATCGAGTGGGGCGAGAAATTCGAAAGGTTCAAAAGAGAGCGGGCGGCAGAAATTGCAATCGAACACTTGGGTGGAGACCATCGCCGGGTTATGCTTACTGGCGGATTGCCAGAATTGCCAAAATCGCCGTAATTGCCAAAATTGAAAAGCTGTAGCGAGACATCGGAGGCAATCGGCGTGTCCGGAAGCCACCTCATAACCCTAAAACACCTCTGCTTCCTCTGTCCCAACCCGTGTTCATCCGCGCAGATCAGCGGTAGCGTTTCTGCCATTCCGTCAGTGTTAATCAGTGTTTATCAGTGGTATGGTTCTTGGATTTCTAGGCTTACTGTCCCTGTGGCGTATTGCGAATCGTCGCCCACACCAGCCACACCCCGTTCAACACAAACAGCACGATGGCAGGAAGAAGAAACTGTCGCGCAGGAATCCGCTGGAAAAAGCACCAGACGGCCCCCGCGGCGATCGCGAGATCGACAATAACGAAGGTAGCGAATATCCGGATGCGCGACATGATTTGATGAAAAGCGATCTGGTATTTCCGATGTCCCGATGACCAGATGTCCCGATATCCCGATCTGCGATGATGATGAATCTACCGGTCTCCGTACTAAAATCCCATGATGTTGTATCCACAGTCGACGTAGATCGTTTCGCCGGTGATGCCGCTGCCGAGGCTTGAGGCCAGGAACAGCGCAGTGCCGCCAACTTCTTTTATATCCACGTTGCGTTTCATGGGTGAGCGCTCGGCGCCCGCTTTGAGCATGTCTCCAAACCCGGAAACGCCGCGCGCCGCCAGGGTCTTGATGGGTCCGGCGGAAATGGCGTTGACCCGTATATTGCGCGGTCCCAGACTGTAGGCCAGGTAGCGGACGCTGCACTCCAGCGCCGCTTTGGCCACACCCATCACGTTGTAGTTGGGCATGACTTTCTCCGCGCCGAAGTAGGTCATGGTCATGATGCTGCCGCCGTTGGTCATCAAGGGGGCCGCGGCCCGCGCCACCGCGATCAACGAGTAGACGCTGATTTCATGGGCGATCTTGAAGCCCTCGCGCGAGGTGTTCAGGAAGTCGCCCTTCAATTCGTCCGTCAGCGCAAAGGCCACCGAGTGGACCAGTGTGTCGAGGCGTCCAAAGCGTGACTGTAGTTCGCCGAACAGCTTCTCGATTTCCGCGTCATTGCCCACATCGCATTGAAACGCTTCCGCCCCCGGCAGGGACGAGATCAGGTCGAGAGCTTCCTGCTTCAGGCGTTCGTTCTGGTATGTGATCGCCAGCTTCGCGCCGGCTTCGCTCAAGCTCTGGGCAATGGCCCAGGCAATGCTGCGTTTGTTGGCGACCCCGAATACCACCGCGTTCTGTCCTTGCATGGTCAACATAGAAACCTCAACATGGTAGAAACCAGCAAGGATAACATTGAGATCGGGACATCGGGAAATCGGCTAACCCGCTCTTCCGATGTCCCGATGCCGGCGATGTCCCGATGTCCCGATCTGCAAATGATGTCCCGATCATCCGATTACCAGATTCCTAGCTCCCACCGGCTCCGGCACTCTCATCGCCAGCCCTCCCAGAACAGCCGCCAGCAGGTACAGGCCGCCCACGACATAGAAGCCATAGGCGAGGCTGCGATTGTGGGCGATGGCGCCGATGGCCACCGAGAGTCCGAATTGCAGGCAGGTTCCAACGAAGTAAAAGGTGTTCTGCACCCGGCCCATGAATTGTTTGGGGACCATTTCCATCATGGTTGAGGTGATGGCCACGCCACCCAGGGCGCGCGCACAACCCATGATCGCATAAATGGCCACGGAGATGGCCAGGGCAACGCTGATGCCGCGGGCCAGATGGATTCCCGGCCCCAGGCGCGTGCCCACCAGCGGCAGCGAGCACAGAAACACTCCCAGCACGGCCATGGAGATGCTCACCGCGCGGTGCCGGCCGGTCACACGGAGCAGGGCCGCGGTATAGAAAGCGCCCAGGCACGCGCCAATCGCCCACCCGGAATTCAGCCAGCCATAACCATAAGCGCCGGCGTTGAGAAGCCGGTCGCTGTAGGGCGCGGTCAGCACGCCCTGGCTCAACATGCCGGCCACAAAGAAGGCCCAGGCAAAGCCCAGCAGCAGAATCCGCGGGCGGAACCGTATATAGCCAATGCCTTCGCGCAGTTCGTGAAAATACTGGCGGACCTTTCCTTCATGCGTTGCCTGAGTGGCGGTGGCCCTGACCGTCTGCCGTCCGGTGCGCACGAAGAGGTAGCAGGTAAACGACAGGAGATAGCTGGCAAAGTCGATGAACAGAATGCCGCTCAGCCCGATCCAGTTATAAAGAAATCCGACCATGGCCCCGGCAATCAACCAGCCGCCCTGAAGCCCCGCAATCAGGAAGCTGTTGGAATGAACAAAGTCCGATTCCGGGGTGAGCTCCTGAATGAGCGCGTTGATGGTTGGCCAGAACATCCAGAAGCCGCCCGCGACAATGATGCTGACCAGGTAGACGTGCCACAATCGGGCTTCTCCCCTCCAGGCAAGCACTGCCACAGTCAGAATGGCCAAGGCCCGGACGGCATCTAATATCATCACCAGATGACGCCGGTCTTCCCGGTCGATCACCACACCGCTGAACGGCAGCAGCAGCAGCGCGGGAATGGTCTGCAACATGAGCAGAGTGCCCAGGGCCACTTCCGAGTGTGTAACTTGCAGCACGTACCATGTGACTGCGGCGGTATTCATCCCGCTGCCAATCATGGAAATCATGTTGGCGGCAAAAATAAGCTTCAGACCACGGTGCTTGAGGACACTTAGCATCTACTCCCAATGTAACATCTGCAATCGCCGCAACGGTGGGATAATGACCCTCAGTGCGCCCTTCAGTTTCACATAGACTCCCGAGGCTGGGGATTCTGGCCGCGATGGTGGGCTTGGCTGTGTCCGGTCCGAACGCTTCCCATCCGATGGCCGCCTATTATGACGGCGCCGGAATTGTGTTCACCCCGGCAGTCACCGCTTCGCGTACTGTGGCCGCTCTCGGCCCATGGGTCTTCGGCGCTCGCCTAAGCGAAGACAAGCCGCTCGACAAGCGCCTCAACCTTTACGTAGTGGTTCCCGGGAAACAGCACCAGTCGCCGGGCGGGCCGGAATACGACCACAATATGGTCGTGAATGCCGTGACCGGCGATAAAGTCCGGGAGTGGGACATCTACTGGTGTTTCAAGATCGATCCCAGCCTGAACGACGATCTGCGGAGCGAGCACGACGTGATCGTAGCCGCCCAGGAATTTTTCAAGCCCGCCGATTTGTTTGACATGGAAGACGTCCCCGGACGCGCAGCCCTGGCGGAAAAAACCGGAGTGCGCATCCTCGCCGACCTTAAACATTTCCGCCGCAAAGATGGAGCGCTGCCCCGCATGCTGATCATCCCCGCGCGCCAAGCAATCAGCGCCACCGCAGACACAGGTAGGGATGAGAAGTAGGGAATCAGGTGATCGGAAGATCGGGACATCGGGAAATCGCCGACATCGGGACATCGGTGAGCGCCAACACTTTCTCGTGTATCGATCATGCTGCGGTCTCCAGTTTGCAGAGGATTTCGGCTTGCCACATCTTCCGATGTCCCGATGACGGCGATTTCCCGATTTCCCGATCTCCTAATCTGCCCGTATACTTAACAAACCATCCACCATGCTTCCCTATATCGAGCTTGGCCGATTCTCCATTGGGCCGCTACAAAGGATACCTACCTTTGGTCTTCTGCTGATGCTGGCATTTGTTGCCGCCTTTCTTGTTCTAGAGGCGGAAATCAAGCGGCGGAAGCTCGCGATTGATCCGCATACGGTGGTGACTGCTCTGGCGCTGGCCGGAATTCTGGGCGCAAAACTCTGGCACATTGTTGATACCCCCGAAGATCGCCCGTCGATGGACCTGCTTTTCAGCCGCGAGATATTCCCGTGGTTCCAGCAAGGCTTCGCTTGGTTTGGGGGCTTGACCGCCGGAATGGCGATGCTGCTCTATCTGGCGCGCAAGCACCGTGTCAGCATGTTGACCATGCTCGATGTGGCCAGCGCTCCCTGCGCGCTTGGCTATGCTGTAGGCAGAATCGGCTGTCTAATCTCCGGGGATGGCGATTACGGACGCCCCACATCTTTGCCTTGGGGCATGTCTTTCCCCAACGGATTGGTGCCTACGTCCGGTCCTTGCCTGCAATGGGGGTGGCCCGCTGATTGTCGTGTGCATCCTACGCCCATCTATGAGTTTCTGGTCGGCGCTGTGATCTTCTGGTATCTGTGGCGCCGTGGGACGCGCGCTCTGCAGCATCCGCTGGCAGCGGGTGTTATCACCGCCGAATTTTTTGTCCTGAGCGGATTGGCGCGTTTCCTGGTCGAGTTTCTGCGCATCAATCCCAGAATAATTCTGGGAATGAGTAACGCCCAGTTCACCGGGCTCGTTTTATCAGGCGCTGGTGTGGCCATGCTGGTCATGGTGCGCCGCCGCTTCCGCCGGATCAATCCCGTCCACCGCGTGCTCAATCACGTCAACCAATATGGCAGCCCGCCCAAACCGGAATACCATCGGCCCACCCCTGAATGTCCGAATCCTGAGCGCTGGAGCATGTTTGACACCATGACTGCTGAAGTTGAAGTACTTGAATTTCTGAGATGCCTGATGACCACCATGAAACCTGGCTTGGTGGTTGAGACCGGCACCTTTCTGGCGGTAAGCACTCTATACATGGCGGAAGGACTCAAACTGAACGGCGCCGGCAAGATCATTACCTGCGAACCCGACAAAGAAGTCTTTGCCAAAGCCAAAGAGAAAATCGACGCTTCCGGCCTGAAGCGATGGGTGGACTACCGCTGCGAAGAGAGCCTGAAGCTCAGCGTGCCGGGGACCATCGACATTCTCTTCTGCGACTCCCTGCCGGAACTGCGCGAAGCCGAAGTCCGTTACTTCCTGCCGAAGATGAACCCCAATGGCCTGGTCCTCATGCACGACGCCAGCTCGCACCTAAAGACCGTGCGCGAAGCCGCCCTGCGCCTGGAACAGGAAGGCCTGGTCTCAGTAGTGCTGCTCCCTACACCCCGAGGGCTGGTCATCGCCCAAAAACGCGCCGGGAGAAGCTAGTGCCGCGAATCGTGGTGAAAACACTAACGGCCTTCCAGAGATGGGTGACCCACTCTTCGCGCTTTTTGCGAAGGGTGGGACGCGATGCTCCCCGATTTGATTGTGCAGCAATCACGCGGTCACAGCACGACTGCCGCGACTGCAAAGAAAAGTAACTGCAATGAAGTCACTGGTAACCGTAGAAGGGGTAACCGTAGCAGAGGACGCTTTCAGGGCTTTCGGAAAAATGCCGGAACAACTGTCAAAGAGGACGGCTTCAGCCGTCCGTAGAGTGACAGGATAACAAGCGGCTTCAGCCACAGTTTATCTCCCCGATCCGTCGAGAAGACTTGGATTTCCGCTTCTAGCGCTAGTGTCTGAATTCGTAACGCCGCCAAAGAGCAGACTGGCATTTCCGATCATCAGGTCACCCGATCACCAGATCACCCGATCTGCCGGAATTACCCTTTCCCCTGGTCACGACATGTCCGTCCCAAACACCCCGCCCGAAACGACCGTTCATCCAGCCGGTGCAACCTCTTCGCCATCCCCGGACGCAACAACTTGTAGTGCTTGATATCGAACAGGTATTCGGCGACAAACCACAGCGGCTTTTCCGAGGTCATCCAATCGAGATGATCGAAGCGCGCCATATTCACCGGACGCGAAAACGTGCGCAGAGAACGCTCCCGCCGCAGGTTGAAGTAGACATCAAAATAGCTCAAGGCCAGTTCCCGCAGGCTGCGGTACACCGGCTCGCGGTAGCGGCATCCGGTGTAATTCGATTTGGCCAGGGCGCCCCAGTGGCCGCGCTCGCGGTAGACGGCCACCACATGGTCGGTGTCCTTTTCGGCCTCAAGATCGATGATCAATGGAGGATATCCATTCACCCGCAGCGCTGCCGCCGCCAGCATGGCCCCTTCAAAACAGTGGGATGTGTTCTCCCGCAGCACCACCCGTGGCGACCAGCCAGTGTCGGCCAGATGATAAGGCATGGCGTCCAGATACTTCTGGATGCCATACGGCGTTTTCATGCCGCGTAGTGTGCGCAGCTCTTTGCCGGAAAATCCAAAATTGTCAGGGCTCATGGGCTTGCCGGCCAGTATATACGCCCCCGCCGGACTAACAATCCGGAACAACAACGACGATGACGATCACCACGAACCAATGCGTAGAGACGTAACTTGTTACGTCTAAAGGTGGCCCCCGACAGACGCAATGGGCGCCGCGTTGCCCCACCACGACAGTGTTTGGAACTACGTCTAAAGGTGTCCCCAGCAGAAATGATGGGGCCCCACCGTCACCAACCAGCAAATACCCTCCGCTGAATGACATTGAAATTCCAACCTCAAAAGTTAGAATTTCATGGTACGATATTCTTCGTGATTGATCGCAATACGGACATTGCCCTGGTCCGCACGGCCTTGCGGCGCAGCCGCGTAGTTGCCCTTCTTGGCCCCCGGCAGTGTGGCAAGACCACGCTGGCCCGGCATTTTGTCGCCCGCGATTCGCTCAACTATTTTGATCTTGAGGAACCGCAGAGCCTCGCCCGCCTGTCCGAACCAGATACTGCTCTGCGGCCGCTTCGAAAGCTGGTGGTCATCGACGAAATCCAACGGCGGCCTGAGCTCTTTCCCTTGCTGCGTGTCCTGGCTGACCGGACGCCCCTGCCGGCGCGCTTCCTCATTCTTGGCAGCGCTTCGCCCGATCTGCTGCGCCAGTCTTCCGAAACGCTGGCCGGCCGGATTGAGACCGTGCCCCTCGAAGGCTTTCGCCTTTCCGACCTCGGCGCCACCGCCCAGGGACGCCACTGGCTGCGGGGCGGTTTTCCGCTGGCCTACACTGCGCGCTCCGAGGCCGACTCGCTGGCCTGGCGGCGGCAGTTTCTTCAGACCTTTCTGGAACGCGACCTGCCGCAGATGGGCATGAGCATTCCAGCGGAAGCCCTTCGCCGGTTCTGGCACATGGTCGCCCATTACCACGGACAGATATGGAACGGCGCCGAACTGGCTCGCGCCCTGGCCGTAAGTGAGGTTACTGTACGCCGTTATCTCGACCTGATGTCCGGCGTATTCATGCTCCGCCAGTTGCAGCCATGGTTTGAAAACCTCGGCAAACGCCAGGTGAAGGCGCCCAAAGTCTACGTGCGCGACACCGGTCTTCTCCATGCTCTGCTGGGCATTGCCAGCCAACGCGATCTTGAACATCATCCTAAGGTCGGCGCCTCCTGGGAAGGATACGCCGTGGAGGAGGTGATCAAAGCGCTACGTCCTGACGAGTCATACTATTGGGCCACACACGGTGGCGCTGAAATAGATCTCGTCCTGTTCAAGAACGGCCGCCGGATCGGCGTAGAATGCAAACGCGCGGATGCGCCTGTGCTTACATCCTCGATGCGTACGGCCCTGACAGACCTCAAACTCGACCAGCTCTATGTGGTCTACCCTGGCGACAAGGCATATACGTTGGCCCGGAATGTCGAGGTCATTCCGTTGGCCCAATTCATCCGTGCAGCCTAATGGCCGCTGAATTTTGTAAGCTACTTTCTTTTCCATCAGTGTTGATCTGTGCTCATATCAGTGTTCATCAGTGGTCTGGGTTTGGCTGCGGTCCAAAAACTGTGGCCCAAAAAACTTGACGAATCCCAAGCCTTCCGGGTAACATCAAACCTGATGTTGACCATGCTCCCCAAAACGTGTTGTATCTGTTGCCGGATGGCAGCTTGTACACGCGTGTCTGCGGAGCATAGGGCGTAAGAACAGCAATTTTCTTAGAATTTCTAAAGCCCGCCTCCGAAGACACCGGATGGCGGGTTTTCCATTTTAGGCAGACGCAGCAGCGGGTTAGCGAAGGAAGAATGATGGCAAACGATAGACGTACGATCTCGCATCGAACCACCAGTCCCAGTGCAGTTGCGGGCCTGAAGATCGGGTATATCTCCGCCTGTTGTTGTCCTTGCCAAATGGTGTGTAGGCACAGACCGGGGTGGCGAACATGAACGTGATACAGCCAACAGTTAGACAAGCCACCGCCGGTCAAATCAACCGGCGGTTTTTCTTTTCCGGAACAAGGTCGAAAATGGAACCCAGCAGTCGCCAGCATCTTAAGCAACTCGAAGAAGAGAGCCTGTTCATCCTGCGGGAAGCGGTAGCGGAATTTGCCCGCCCGGTGATGCTCTACTCCATCGGCAAAGATTCTTCCGTCATGTTGCGTCTGGCGCAGAAGGCCTTCTATCCCGGCAAGATTCCATTCCCATTGCTGCACATCGACACCAGCTATAAGTTCCCGGAAATGATCGAGTTCCGCGATCGCTATGCGGCCGAGATCGGGGCCGAGCTGATCGTGCATTCCAACCGCGCTGCCCTGGAAGACGGCGCGAACCCTTATGCTCTGGGAACGCAGAAGTGCTGCGGGCTGCTCAAGACCCGCGCCCTCTTGGACGCGCTGACCGCCGGCGGTTTTGATGCGGCCTTCGGCGGCGCCCGCCGCGATGAGGAAAAATCGCGGGCCAAGGAGCGTGTCTATTCCTTCCGCGACGCCGCCGGGCAGTGGGACCCCAAGAACCAGCGTCCTGAATTGTGGAACCTGTTTAACAGCCGTCACAACCAGGGCGAGAGCCTGCGCGTGTTTCCGCTTTCCAACTGGACGGAACTCGATGTCTGGCTCTACATCGAAGCGGAACGAATTCCGATCGTGCCGCTGTATTTCGCCCAGGAGCGCGAGGCCGTCGACCGCGGCGGACAGATTCTGCTCACCGGGCATGGCGTGCGCCTGCTGCCCGGAGAAAAGCCACAGAAAATCCGGTGCCGCATGAGGTCCCTGGGATGCGCCCCGTGCAGCGGCGCGATCCGCTCAGACGCTGCCAGCATCCCGGAAATCATTGATGAGATGCATGCCTTCCGCCGCTCCGAACGCGAGAACCGCGTCATCGATCACGACGAAGAAGGCTCCATGGAAATCAAGAAGAGGGAAGGATACTTCTAATGCCGACCGAAACCATCGAGTTAACAACAGCTTCAACAGTAGCTTCACCCGGCATCTTTCCAAGCGTAGAGCAGCCAAGCGTGCAACAAAACGCACTGTTGCGCTTCACCACCGCCGGCAGCGTCGATGACGGCAAATCCACTCTGATCGGCCGCCTTCTCTATGACTCCAAGGGGCTCTACGAAGACCAGATCGCCTCCGTGCGCAAGAGCGGCATCAACCGCTCCGGCGGGCCCATGGACCTCTCGCTCTTCACCGACGGATTGCGCGCCGAGCGCGAGCAGGGCATCACCATTGACGTTGCCTACCGGTACTTTGCCTCGCCTAAAAGAAAATTCATCATCGCCGATACCCCCGGTCACGAGCAGTACACCCGTAACATGGCCACCGGCGCTTCCACCGCCGATGCAGCCGTGATCTTGATTGATGCTACCAAGGGGCTGCTACCTCAATCCCGCAGGCATATCTACATTTCGGTGCTCCTGGGTATTCAGCATGTGATTGCCGCCGTCAACAAAATGGATCTCACCGGCTACAGTGAAGAGGTCTTCCACACCGTGGCCGCGGAATTTGCGGAATTCTGCCGCCAGCTTGGAGTGCAGCATACCTTTGCAGTTCCGGTCAGCGCGCTGGAAGGCGAAAACGTAGTGCAGCGCGGCCGCAAAATGGACTGGTTCCACGGACCGACGCTGCTGGAATTGCTCGAGACCCTGCCCGTCGCCAGTGCTGCGGAGTCCGAAGCGCTGCGTTTCCCGGTGCAATTCGTGATTCGTCCTGACGCAGCTTTTCGCGGATTTGCCGGACGTGTGGCCGCCGGCGCGTTGCGGCGCGGCGCGTCCGTCATGGCGCTGCCCTCCGGGACCAGGACCAGAATCAAGTCGATAGTCACCTTCGATGGCGAACTTGACGCCGCCGGACCGGGCAGCTCGGTGACCGTGACGCTCGAAGACGAGATCGATATCAGCCGTGGCGATCTGCTCGCCGCTCCCGTGTTACTGCCGCAGGCCTCGCGCCGCTTCACGGCCAATCTTGTATGGATGCATTCCGATCAACTGCAGCCCGGAAAGTCTTTCCTGCTGAAGCACACCACGCGCACCGTCCGCGCCCGGATCATCTCCATTCATCACCGTGTGGATGTCAACACGCTCTCCGTTGCTCCGGCGGCGGCCTTGCAGATGAATGACATCGCTTCCGTCACCATCGAAACCACACAGCCGCTGCACTTTGACGCCTACCAGCAGGACCGCACCATGGGCAGCTTCATTCTCATCGATCCGCTGCACAATGCCACCCTGGCTGCCGGCATGATTACCGGCGCCGCCACTCCGCCGCCGGAGGTCCTCGTCCATAAGCCGGTGCAGTTGTCCGAGCGTATTGCCCGCAATGGCCACCCACCGGCGGCCGTGTGGCTGGTGGAGCGGCCCGAGCTGGCAGTAGCGCTGGAGCGTGAAATCTTTACCCGCGGATGGCACGTTCATATCCTCTCGGCCACGGATTTTCATCCTCATCAGTTGCCGTCGGCTGCCCGATTGCTGCGGAGCACAGGGGCCATCGCGCTCTTCTCCGTTCCCGCGGAAGCGGCCCACCGGCGCCACGAAGTTGAGGCCATCTTCGGCCGGGAACATTTTGTCGAGCTAGCTCCGCTGCCGGAAGACCACTCCAGCGCTTTGGCCGCGTTGCTCAGTCACCTAGAGCGGCTCCAGGGAGGATCTGATGAAAACTGGGTTATCTGAAACAACAGCAGAGCAGCCGGCGGAATCTCTCATTGAGCAGGCCGTTCGCCAGAATGCCGGCCGTTTCTGCATCACCTGTAGCTTTCAGGCCGAAGACATGGTGGTCCTCGATCTGGTACACCGGCGTGTTCCCGGCATCGCGGTGTTGTTCCTCGACACCGGATATCACTTTGCCGAAACCTATGCCTACCGCGACCGCATGGCCGCCGCCTGGGACCTGAATCTCGTGAATCTGCTTCCGGAAACCACGGTGGCCGCGCAGGAACAGGCCCATGGTCTGCTGTATGTCTCTGACCCGGCGCGCTGCTGCCAGATGCGCAAGGTGAAACCGCTCATGAAGGCGCTCGAAAATTTCGATGTTTGGTTTACCGGCCTGCGCCGTGAGCAGTCCGCCACGCGTGCGAACCTGAAGCAGGTCGAGCAACACCAGCTCCCCAGCGGCAAGCAGATTCTGAAGCTCAATCCGCTGGCTGGCTGGAAGTGGCCCCAGGTGTTGGACTACACCGAACAGAACCACATCGAGAAGCTGGCTCTCTATGACGATGGTTACCTGAGTATCGGCTGTGAACCTTGCACCAGCTTGCCCGTAACTGCCGGCGATCCCCGCTCCGGGCGCTGGTCGGGAAAGAAGCTCGAATGCGGCATCCACACCTTCACCACGCCCCTTGCCCGGCAGGATGAATAAAAAATGCAGGTACTGATTGGATTTGTAATCGCGCTGATCGTGGGGCTGACAGGAGTCGGCGGCGGAAGCTTCACCACCCCGGCCCTCGTGCTGCTCGCCGGAGTCTCCGGCACCGAAGCGGTGGGAACCGCTCTGGTTTTCGCCACGGTCATACGCCTGTTAGCCACCCCGTTTTATATTGCCGGGAAGCAAGTCCACGTGCGCTATTTGGGAATCATGTTGCTGGGCGCGGTGCCCGGACTCCTGGGAGGAACCTATCTTCTGCGCACCGCCAGCGTGAAACTTTCCAATCCCTTCGTGCTGGTTGTGATTGGCGCCATGCTGGTAGTCTCCGGCACGCTGACCACCCTGCGCACCAAGCCGCGGAGAGCGCCGGAGCCAGGCCATGTCTCCCCGTGGCTGGCCTGGCTGTCGCTGCCTATTGGCATTGAGACCGGATTTTCCTCAGCCGGGGCCGGGGCGCTAGGCACCCTGATGCTCTTCAACTTGACGGGACTCTCCGCTGCCGAGGTAGTGGGCACCGATCTGGTCTTCGGCACGGTGCTAGCATTCGTAGGATCGGTCTTTCACTTCAGCTTCGGAACAATCAGCGCCGGAGTGCTGAAGGCCCTGCTGCTAGGCGGCGTCCCAGGAGTCTTGATAGGATGTGCCCTGTCGCCGCGCGTACCCTCCCACAGGCTGCGCAAGGTGGTCCTCGCGCTGACAGTCCTGCTGGGCTTAGAACTCTTCGTAGTAGGCGCCCGATCGCTACGCGGACCAAGCACAGCAGATGCCGGCCAACATTCAACAATCCCGCCCGCAGGCGCCCAGCAACCCTAGTACAGAGACAGGGAGATCCAGTAATCATCGCCGATCGAGAAATCGGGACATCAGGTAATCGGGAAATCGGAACTGTAAGCCCGCGAAAGAAACCTAGCTGGCATTTCCGATGTCCCGATCTAGGCTACAGGGCTTTCCCCCTCGGCCCCAAGCTGCACGATCTTCCAATCGGCGCCGCGAGTATCGAGCACCGTGCAGGAGCAGTTCTGTGGACGAAAGCAGGTCACGCGATCGTCTTTCCGTGCGTGTCCAACCGCTGCATTAATGGCGACAAAATGCGAAACCACCACCGTATCCTGACTGAGTTCCCCAAGGGCCTTCAAGAGCGCGGCCCTCCACAGCTCCACGGACCGGTCCAACTCGTCCCAGCGGCCCTGGAGCGCGCGTCTCAACCATTCGCCCCGATGCAACCCCGCGGCCACAGGTGATGGAATCTCGCCAACGCGCGGATCAACCCGGGCCGGTTTACCCCAGAGCCGTTCGAGTGCCGCAGCCGTCTCCCGTGTACGGAGAAGAGGGCTAGTGACTACCGGCAACGGTCCCTTCGAAGTCAACGCCGTAGCCATTGCCTCCGCCTGTCCCCGGCCGGCATCATCAAGTCCAGGGTCGGCATGAGTATCCCAAGTCCCTGCCGCTCGGCCATGCCGGACAAGATAGAGTAGCGCCATGATAGTTCCTCAGTCCTTTACGAAGATGTGAATGAGTCTAGCGATATTGTAAGCGTTGCCAATCGTTAGGGCCTCGGGGGAACGCCTCGCCTCCCGGCTTTCCGCATTGTAAAGAGCACAATCTCAGAGCTTGCGGAAAAATGCCGGAGCAAGTATCAGAGAGCGCGGCTTCAGAGCTCGCGGAAGAATGCCGGAACAACTGTCCAAGAGGGCGGCTTCCGAGGCTGCGGAAAAAATGCCGACACTTGTCCAAGTGGGCCGGCTTTAGCCGCCCGTAAAGCCACGGAAATTGAGTGGCTTCAGCCACAGTTTAACTGCCTAATCCATCGCGAAGATCTGAGTTTTCTCGTTTAAATACACCGCTTCCCTCACACGCTCATGAAAGACCACGCCCCTAAACCGCGGCTAAAGCCGGGTCCTTCATAGCGCTTTACGGGCGGCTGAAGCCGCCCGCTTTGACAGTTGTGCCGGCATTCTTTTCGCAAGCTCGGAAGCCACCCACTTTGACAGGCGTGCAGGCATTCTTCCGCAAAACCTGAAGCGCGCATCGTGCGCCGCCAGGACCCTCAGTGTACAATCTCTGCAATCTTGGAAGTCAAAGAAACTCCGGCTTAAGGGGAAAACCGAATGAAGCGAACCGCACTTGTAGTCTTGTTCTTGCTCTGTACCACCCTCATGGTCGGCCAAGATCCTCAACCGGCCGCTCAGCAGCCCACCGGCGAGACTCCCCGGCCGGGAATCGCGCCGCCGGCACACGACCCGCAGCCCTACGACAAAGTCATCACCAAAGACGCAGTGTCGAAAAAAGGCATCTTCGCCGTCCATGTCATCAAGGACAAGTATTATTACGAAATCCCCAAGAGCGAGCTGGATAAAGAGTTCCTGTGGGTCTCGCAGATTTCGAAGACGACTCTGGGCGTGGGCTATGGCGGCCAGGCGCTGGCCCAGCACGTTGTAAGGTGGGAGCGCATCGGCAACAAGATCAATTTGCGTGAAATCAACTACGAGATCGTGGCCGATCTGAAAACGCCCATCGCGCAGGCTGTGCAGGCCGCCAACAACAACACTATCATCATGACGTTTCCGGTAGCTGCCTTCGGTAAGAACGATTCCGCCGTCATCGAAGTCACCCGGCTCTTTACCAGCGACGTGCCCGAAATCGGCGCCCGCCAGCGGCTCAGCGCCACCGCCATGGACGCCTCGCGCTCCTACATTGAGCGTATTTCGCCGTATCCGGAAAACGTCGAAGTGGAAGCTTCGCTGACCTACACCAGGACGCCTCCTCCTCCGGGCGCGCCCGCCCCGCCTCCTAATCTTTTTGCGGGCGCCGGCATGCGCCCCGGCAGCGCCACGGTTGTGCTGCACCACAGCATGGTGAAGCTGCCTGAGAATCCGATGCAGCCGCGCCTTTTCGATGAGCGCGTCGGTTACTTCACCGCCACCCTGATGGATTACAGCCGGGACGAGCACCGGGCGCCCCGCCGCCGCTACATCGACCGCTGGCGGCTTGAGAAAAAGGACCCGGCGGCTTCGCTCTCTGAACCCGTGAAGCCCATCGTCTATTACATCGACTCCGCCACTCCCGCTAAATGGGTCCCGTACATGAAGGCCGGTGTGGAAGAATGGCAGAAAGCTTTCGAAGCGGCCGGTTTTAAGAACGCCATTATCGCCAAATCCGCTCCCACCCCGCAGCAGGACCCTGATTTCAGCCCCGAAGACGTCCGCTATTCGGTAATTCGCTGGCTTCCTTCCACCATCGAAAACGCCTCCGGACCGAACATCCACGACCCGCGCACGGGCGAGATCCTCAATGCGGACATTCAGTTCTACCACAACATCATGAACCTGCAGCGCAGTTGGTATTTCCTGCAGGCCGGCCCGCTCGACCCCCGCGCCCGGACTCTGCCTCTGCCCGACGATCTCATGGGCAAGCTGCTCCAATTCGTGGTCGCCCATGAAGTGGGTCATACCCTCGGCTTCCAGCACAACATGAAGGCCAGCTCCATGTACCCGCAAGAAAAAGTGCGGGACCGCGAGTGGGTGAAGAAGATGGGGCACGCGCCCTCCATCATGGACTATTCGCGCTTCAATTACGTCGCCCAACCGGAAGACAAGATCGATGTGGAAGATCTCATTCCCGGCGTCGGACCCTACGACGTCTGGGCCACCCATTGGGGTTACGCGCCGATTCCGGAAGCCAAGACCGCCGACGACGAACGCAAAACGCTGGACCATTGGGCGCGTGAACAGGAACAAACTCCCTGGCTCCGCTTTTCTACCGCCGGATCGGCCGGGTCAGACCCCGGCGAACTCACCGAGGCCGTGGGCGACGCCGATGCGGTGAAATCCACAACGTTGGGGCTGAAGAACCTGCAACGCGTGGAAAAGATGCTGCTCGCAGCCACCACCGCCAAAGAAGGCGAACCCTATGACGATCTAGCGGAGATCTATGGACGCATGCTGGGCCAGTGGGTGCTGGAGTTGGACCACGTAGCGGCCATTGTGGGCGGCTTCAATTCGCAGGAAAAATATGCCGGTCAAGCCGGGGTCATCTTTACTCCCATGCCCAAGGCGCGCCAGGTGGAAGCCGTGAAGTTCCTGAACGACAATGCCTTCGTCACGCCCGCCTGGGCCATCGATCCGGAAATTCTGCGGCGCATTGAACCCATCGGAGAGCTGGGCCGCATCCGCAACGCCCAGAGCACCGTGCTCAACACTTTGCTGAACAGCGCGCGCCTGGCCCGGCTGGTGGAGCAGGAAGCCACCGAGGGCGCGTCGGCCTATTCACCCGCAAACTTCCTCGCCGATGTGCGCAAGGGGATCTGGAAAGAGATCGAAGCGCCGCAAGTGAAAATCGACGCCTACCGCCGCAATCTGCAGCGGGCCTATCTCGACCTGGTGAACAACAAGCTGAACGGGCCTGCGGTGACGGCCCCTGTGGGCCTGCCCGCTGCGCTTGGCGCCACGTTCGCAACCAGCGGTGATGAAAAACCCCTCTACCGGGCGGAGCTGCGCTCGCTGAATACGGCGCTCGGCGCAGCCATTGCGAAGGCCGCCGACAAATCCACGCGCGCTCATCTTGAAGGAGCACGCGATCAAATCGCCAAGATTCTCGACCCGAAGTTCGCGGCGCCGGGCAACAACAGCGCACCTGGGCTGCGGGTCATGGGCGAACAGAGCTGCTGGCCGGACTACGTGGTGGAGCCGTAAGAAATACCGGGCAACGTGGCCGCAACCAGGATTTGGCCGCTGATTTTCGCTGATGAACGCTGATAAGAACATGGAGTGCGCATCGCGCGAATGATCGGAATGAGCGAATGATCGGCCCAGTGGGTAAAGACGCAATACAGTTGAAGATGCTTTCAAGTCCGTCATATGGCGACGAATGCGCCTCCCAACTGCTGTTCTTAGGCTGACATAACTGTCAAAGAGGGCGGCTTCAGCCGCCCGTAAAGGAACAGGAAAACGTGTGGCTTCAGCCACGGTTTAACTCTCCAATCCGTCGCGAAGGTCTGAGTTTGCTCCTTTAAACGCAACGGCTTCCGTCGCAGGCTGATGAAAGGCCACTCCGGTAAACCGCGGCTAAAGCCGGGGCTTCATAGCGCTTCACGGGCGGCTGAAGCCGCCTCTTATACGGTACTGCAAGCATTTTTCCGCAAGCTCTGAAGCCGCCCTCTTTGACGGCTGTGCCAGCGTTTTTTCCGCAGTCTATCTCCCGCCGGACGAAGAATTTGGTTAAACCATGCCTGAATCCGCGCATCCGCGCAGGTCGTTGAGAACCAAGGGAAATTCGGCTTCGGAAGACGTTGCTGATTGAATTCCCGTCGCGCGACGGCCGGCTAAAGGTGGCAGATAGCGCTCGAAGGCGTCCTGGAAATCCTGAAGCAGATAGCCTTTGAAGGCCTTCTCCGAGCCGCGGTGGAGGTCATGGCTGATGATGCCGAAGGGGTGGAGGAGCGCGCCGAGGCGGCGTCCGGAGTTTGCGGGCCAGGCGCTCCAGGCGCGGTATTCAAGAGCGGTGAGTGCGGCGAGGAGATCGCGGGTGGCGAGGTATTCGGGGTTCGACCTGACCAGGAAGCAGGCGCGGATGTCGAAGAGCAATTGCACGGAGAGGCTGCTCTCGGCCAGGTTGAAGAGTGCGCTCATGGCGACCCGCGCTTTTCCGGGCCATGAGCCGCCGATGAGATCGGCGATGTGGAGGAGAGGCTCGGCGCATTCCTGTTCACGCGGAGTGAGAGCGGCGGGCATGGCATCGGGCGATTGCTGCGCCACTTGGGTGAACGCCAGGGAGTGATCACCGGCCCATTGCTCGAGCCACTCAATCAGGTGACCGGCAGCCTGATGGGCTTCATCAAAATTGAAGCGATGGAAGGCGGCGGAAGGCGGTTGACGCTCGAGCACGATTGGGATACAGCGGGCGGCCAAGGAACGGGGCAGTGGAGCGTTACCGGCGAAGGCCTTGGGTCCGAAGACCGAGTATTGGGAGCGGCCGTTCGCGTAAAAGCAGGTTGCGCGCGAGCCGGAATTCAGCATAGCCAACAGAGGCTGGCGCTCGGAGGGGCCGAAGGTGTGGTGGCAGTCGTCGAGAAGGAGAGTACCCTCCGGAAGTTGGAAGGGTTTATCCGGTAGGATGCGATGCTGGTGGATCAGCAGCCGGCTGATGACCGTGGAGGTGGAGGCGCCGGTGATCAATTGAGAATCGGCGCACAGCAGCTCAAGCAGTTGGAGGCAGAGGGTCTTGCCGGATTGAGACTCAGGAGAACGGATGCTGAGATAGGCGGCGGTGGGACCATATCCGAAGCACCAGGTGTGAACACTCCAGAGGGTGAGGACGGTAAGCTGATGGCCGTCGCAGGCCAGGTATTGGCGGAGAAATGACGCAATGGCGTCGAGCATTGCCGCGGGATCTTGCAGCCCGGTCTGGGGATCGCCGGTTTGGTGGGCAGGAGATGGGATGTCTCCCTCGCCGCTATCGCCATGAACCGCGGGGGTAGCGGAGGCGAGCTGAGCCTCGGGTGGTTCAGCTTGCATTCGAGATTTTCGGGTACGGCTCATCTGGGTCTCCTATTGACCTATTGCAGCATTCCGTTCAGGGAATCTACCCTATTCGCATCATGACTTGCCGAGGAGCGCAAGTAAAGCCTTTGCTGTCGGGGTGCTGTCAATCAGGCGGCGGAAGATTCAGGTGAGGACCGGTGGCGCTTCACGGAAGCCCGTTTGTGGCAATTTGCGGTTGGCGACTAGGCGGGAGCAACGTGGTGATTCGGGCGTTACTGTTACCTGTCTGTCTGAGACACCCCCAAGCCGACTTTGGTTGGGTGTCGCTCGCAGGCAAGCTCTCTTTCGCGATTCGGCCTCTTTCCCCTTCTTCCTGACATCGCTGGGCTCCCACCCATTTCTCCCAAAAACTGCTAACTAACGCTTTGATTTACTCATCAGAAATCGCACCAAAAAATAAAGCCGTCTCGCAGAATAAAGTGTGATCGACACCCAATCGTTCGGCGAACCGACGGTACCAGAGAAGGTTTGTTGCGCCGACGTAATCGGACCTGCCATGACGGGGAGTCCGTTTGAAGGAGGCTGAGTTGAATCAGCGCACCGCACATACACGGACAAAGTAAGGCGGCCGACCATGGTTCTCCGTCTCCAATTAGGTAAAAAATATTTGTTTCGAGTACCTCCGGCAGCTCTGGGATACGAACTGCTGTCAAAGAAATTGCCGGTTTGCGGCGACGCCGTCGCCGGAAGGCTCTAATGATGAAATCAATTGATTTCATGGAAAGAAGGTCTCTCAAGAAGCGGCTCAACATCGCCACGACCCACGTGCGGGAACAGTAGTGAACAGATGTTACTATCCCGTTCAAGATAGAATTGCATCTCGGCGAGGCTGCCACCAACATATGCATATTCTGCATTTGTCTGGTTTCTGTATGCATGCAGACGAGCCAAAAACTCATTGACTGCTAGCGATGCAAAAAACATATTAACACTGATCACTGCAGGACGATCTTCCTGAACCCCGCGCAGGTAGCCTTCGTTTCTTTGGCGCTTATAGATTTCTGGTGCGGTTCTTCTTAGCGACTCGATTTCCACTTCTTGAATTGTGTAGACTCCCCTGCTGAAGAGGCTGGATCGGCCAGGCTGAACATAGTGAACAGCTCCTGCAATATTGCTAATCCCGCCTTTGCCATCAGCATCGAGCCTAACGCCAACATCAAAATAGGGCATACAATAGAAAGTGGCCAAACGGTTCAACATATGCCGACCTTCAACGCCATCCATGCAGCCGAAGATGACGTCGCACTCTGCGACCGCCTTTACTGCTTCTTTTTCCACGATGTTGGCCTGCAAAGGCAACACCTCCTGCCCAAAGCCCATTCTCGCAATCGCCGCAGCGAGTACGTGGACCTTGGGTCGCTGCAGGTGAGCGTCCTCTTTGCCGCTGTTAAGTATTCGATTTAGGTTCTTGTCTTCAACTCGTTCCGGATCAACGAGCACCAATCTGCCAACTCCCAGCCTCGCAAGCTGCTCAATCACTACACTCCCCGTGCCGGAGCACCCGATAACTGCAATCGATAAGGATTTGAGAATTCCGATTGTTTCTGAACCGAATGCCTGTGTGTGCCGTTGACTGACACGGTCATTGTGATGCGTCGCAACTCGGCGCCAAACACGCAGATCGTCGCCGACGGCCGAAACGGAAAATAGATCATCGATTATGTTGCCATTTTGGATAACTCGACCGAAGAGTTCGCCGTCCGGCAGCATGACCATACTGCCATGCGGAAGATCGTCACCCAACAGCATTCCCACAGAAGCAAGGATAT
>DATMNZ010000030.1:0-28228 GCA_035568495.1 Saccharimonadales bacterium (SeqCode)
GTCTTCGCGACAGCGAAGGCCCAAGCGCGCGGCAGCGCGTGTTTCGGGCATACAATGAGATCGAGTCAAAATCGATTGGCAAGATCGGGAAGCCGAATCCATAGCCATTTCAGTGGACGACCAGGGAGATGTTACCAGCTCTTGCACAGGAAAAATCCGGCGCCCATCTGCCGCCCACTCCAAACACAACGAGTTCCAAACTTCCAGAAGATCTCTCCAAGCGGCTTGGCTTGCTCTTTGCCTATCAAGCTGGAAGTGGCTGGTCTTCGCTCTCTAACCTCACTCCGGCGGCCTATGGCGGCGCCATCGACTGACTGCACCGCATACCCCATGGTCTCCTTATATTGAACTACAGCGCCGCTTTCCGTTTGATTCTCCACTGAAAGGCGATAACCGGGTGGCTTTGGGACTCATGTTTGCGATTTGTGAACATTGTGGGTTGGATTAACGACAGGCACGGATTGGATGACGCTGTGGGAAAAATGCCCGATTTGAGTGGAAAAGGGTTGTGCCGGGTTCATGGTGTGTAAAGAACGACATTTAAGAGGGCCGGCTTTTAGACGTACAAGTTACGTCTCTACGCATTGGTTCGGGGTGATCATCTCCAGTGCGTCACAATGACAGCACTCTGACTACAGTTCCGCGTGGAACACTCCACCCCAATACTTCATTGACACCACACGTAAACCGCAAACGCCGGCTTCACCTAAAGTGAAGCCGGCGTCAGTCTTGCGGGGCCGGGTCAGAAGGGTGGCTGGGCTTCTGCCGGGCCGAAGCGGCTAACGATTGTCGTCATCATGATCGCGGTCGAAGTGGAACATATCGAATAGGTCGCCGACCGCGGGAGCGTTCAGCGGCACGTAGGGGTTCCGGGGATCGGCCACCGGGTTTTTCAGGTTGTCGCGGCTGCGGCTGGTCAGCGGATTCAGGCGCCAGTTCCGCTCGATGAACTTCACGATGGAAGCGTGGTCCGCATAGGTGTGGTTGACGTGTCCGCCGCGGGTAAAGGGTGAGACGATGATGAGCGGGATGCGTGGTCCATCGCCGAAGAAGTCGAGCGGCTCGAAGAAGCCGGAGTCATAGTAACCGCCG
This sequence comes from Saccharimonadales bacterium (SeqCode), assembly GCA_035568495.1. Classification (GTDB taxonomy): domain Bacteria; phylum Acidobacteriota; class Terriglobia; order Terriglobales; family Acidobacteriaceae; genus Angelobacter. The sequence continues at coordinate 1,093 of DATMNZ010000030.1, forward strand.
CCTTCGTCAAAGGTGATGATAAAGGCCGTCTCTTCCGCCAGTTCGCGATGCGCCTTAAGTTCATCGAGCACGCGGTCGATCAGCGCCTCCAGGACGTTGAGTTTGGAACTGGCCGGGTGTCCGTCGCCGAAGCTGTCGGGCTTCAGGTAGGAAACCGCCGGCAACTCTCCGTGACCGATTTCGTTGAAGAAGTCGATGGCGTCTTTGATGTGGGCCTTGCGCTGCGCCGGATCGCCCATGATCGACTTGGCATATTGGAAGGGATTGCAGATGTCGCAATACCAATTCCCGCCGGTGCCGATCAGCACATCGACCGGGTCGGTGGAGCCGCTATCGAGACGGGCCGCGGCGTTGAATCCGCCACCGTAGAAGGCCCAACTGATGTTCTTCTCATTGAGCGCATCGCCGATGGTGCGCAGCGAAGATGGCGGAACGGCAGTGCCCGCGTGGATGGCGGCGGTGTTGAGCTGGCCATTCGATAGGAAGCCGGGGCGCGTGTTGTTGATCATATAGAACGTGCCCGGAGCGCAATTGGTCGCCGAGCGATCGGGCCGCCACGGCAGGGTTTTCAGATAATCCATGATGGGCTGGATGCCGGGCTGGGTCAGGTCGCCGCATTCGGTCCAGCGGCGGTCCCTAATGAATGCAACGTTGGTCGCGCTCTTGGGGTTGGGATCGGCGACCTGCGCGGCCGGCGGCTGGGCCGGGAAGTCACCGAACTTTTCCCAGGGCAGGGCATCGGCCGTGCCGATCATGGTGTGCTGGACCGCGGTGCCGCCCATGACCGGCTGATGATAGTTGTCGCTGATGGTGTATTCATCCGCGAGGCGTTTGAACAGCGGCGCATCGCCGCGCTGCACGTTGTAGAAGCCCATCGAGTTGCTGCCGCTGTCGTCTCCGCGGGCCACTCCAACAAAGGGCAGTAGATCGTTCTTGCAGCCCGTTGGGTTCCTTCGCGTAGCGTCCTTCACGTTGCAATCCGATTGCTGCCACATGTGGAAGAAGCGATGCACCATGTCGCCGGTGTAGCTGTCATAGGGCAGCTTGCCGCCGGTGATCTGGAACGAGGTGTTGGGCAGCTTGTTGAAATTCGCAACCCGTGTATCCGGCACGGCACAGGCGACCGGCGGCAAGGTTGGGTCGGCCGCGCAGTTCTTCAGTCCGGTGGCGCCGGTGGTGATGGGCCCCAGGTCGTCAAACTCAAGCTCCGGCGAGATGATGTGAAGCTGCTGGGTCGAGAACGTCTTGGCGTCGAAGGGTGGAGTGGTGTTCACCGGGTCTTTCAGGAACTGGCTGTGCGTCACGGCCAGCGGCGGGGCGAAACCGGCTTCGGGCGTGGGAAGGAACGGTGCGTAAGCCGTCTTGCCGGGGTTGATCAGCTTTCGGGTATCGATGAAAAAGCTGACCGGATTGATGGTCTGCAACTCAAACTGCCGGGCCAGATTGGCATGGGGGCCGGGCGATCCGTCGGAATGAATGATGCCGCGCGAGAGCAGGTTGGTCACGGTGCCGTGCTTGGGCACGTAGGTTGCATAGATATTGTCGAAGGTGCGGTTCTCGCCGATGATGACGATAACGTGCTTGATGGGGCTGGTGGTCTTGCGGTCGGCGCCGCCGGCCTCTTCATTTTCCTGGCCCACGGCGGGCACGGCCATGGACGTCAACGCAGCAAAACACAGGGCGAGCGCCGCTCCTGGCCGCCGCCATTTTCTGGGAATAAATGTGAGTATCATTAGACTTCTCTCCAATGGTCGGCTTGTAACTGTATGTGCCGAATCGGGAGAAGCGTAGGACCTCTGTGTTGCAGGCTGATGACCGTATTGTTAATGAAGGATGAAAATAGGGCCGTGCCCCGTTTCTCGTCATCCTGCCAAGTCGTGCTGGTTCGTGGCCAATCGCTTCTTCGCGTTCTCAATATTCCTGTCCCCATCTGCGCTGTGCTTCCGTAGCGGGCCTTTGTTTTTCTCTTTCACTTTCGCGAGGATTCGTTTTTAATCGCGTGCATGGGAAACACCTCACAGCCACCACAGGAGACACCGTGCAACTTGTATTTACAGATTGGCTGGTGATCGGCGTTTATTTTGCCGTTAACCTGGGCATTGGCTTTTATTATTACCGCCGCGCCAGCGCGAGCATGGGGGAGTTTTTTGTCTCCGGGGGCAACGTCCCCTGGTGGCTGGCGGGCACCTCAATGGTGGCGACGACCTTTGCCGCTGACACTCCTTTGGCTGTAGCCGGCATCGTCTACAGGAACGGCATTGCCGGGAACTGGCTGTGGTGGAATGCGGCCCTGAGCGGCATTCTCACTGTGTTTTTCTTCGCCCGGCTGTGGCGGCGAGCAGGCGTACTGACGGATACGGAATTCGCCGAAGTCCGCTATGCCGGCAAGCCGGCGGCCTTCCTGCGCGGCTTTCGCGCCTTGTATCTGGCCTTGCCCGTCAACACCATCGTGATGGGCTGGGTGAATCTGGCCATGGCCAAGATACTGGAACTGACCCTGGGCATCACCAAGCTGCGCGCCGTGATGATTTGCCTGGCGCTGACGCTCGTCTACACCGCCATCTCCGGCCTGTGGGGCGTGTTGTGGACCGACCTGTTGCAGTTCATTCTGAAGATGAGCATGGTAATCGCGCTGGCCTATTTTGCCGTGCAAGCCGTTGGCGGCATGGCGGCGCTGAAGACCAAAGTGGCGTTGTATGACGCCAACACCGGCGGACACTCGCTGGCCTTCACCCCTGACTGGTCTTCGAGTTGGTTCACATTGTTTCTGGTCTATCTAAGCATCAACTGGTGGGCGAGCTGGTATCCGGGAGCGGAGCCCGGCGGCGGTGGATATGTGGCCCAGCGCATCTTTTCCGCCAAGGATGAAAAGCATTCTCTAGGAGCCACGTTGTGGTTCAATCTGGCGCACTATGCCGTGCGTCCGTGGCCCTGGATTCTCACGGCCCTGGCGGCCATGGTGCTGTACCCGCATTCCAGCGACCCGGAAGGCGGATACATCAAAGTGATGGTTGAGCACCTGCCCGCCAGCCTGCGGGGGCTGATGCTCGCCGGATTCGCTGCCGCCTACATGTCTACCATGGGCGCGCAAATCAATCTTGGCGCTTCTTACCTTATCAATGATTTCTACCGGCGATTCCTGCGCCCGGATGCCACTGAATCACATTACGTCAGGGCCGCGCGCATGGCCACCGTACTGGTAGCGGCCATCGCCGCCGTGGCCACGTATTACATGCACACCATCCAAGGGGCATGGAAGTTCCTAATCGCCTTGGGGGCAGGCGCGGGGCTGGTGTTCATGCTGCGCTGGTTCTGGTGGCGCATCAATGCCTGGTCGGAGATCAGCGCCATGACCGCCGCCGGAGTCTCGTCGCTGTTCCTGCAGTCGAGCGCGGCCATCGGCACGGTGGACTGGCTGCGGGGCTTCGATCCGCACTTGCCGGCCGGCCCCTTGAACTCGGAAGATTCCCACGGCTTCGCCTGGCTTCTGATTCTTGCGACCGCGTTCACCACAGTCTCGTGGATCACAGTGACCCTGCTGACGCCGCCCGAGCCGGAAGCCAAGCTGCGTGAGTTCTATCGCAAGGTGCGTCCGGCTGCGCTTGGATGGCGCCACATCGCCGCACAAGAGCCAGGTGGTTCACGCCAGAGCCTGGGCTGGTCCGCTGTTGATTGGATGGCCGGATGTGCCATGATCTATATGGCCCTCTTCGGCACCGGATATATTATTTTCGGGGATTATCTCAAAGGTGTGCTTATGCTGGCCGCCGCCGGGGCCTGTGCGTGGTTTATCTTCTGGGACTTGGGGCGAAGGGGATGGGAATCTTTGACCGGGTGAGTAGATCGGGTGATCGGATGATCGGGTGATCGGGTGATCTGGTGATCGGAACACCTTTGAAATCGGGACATCGGGACATCTCGACATCGGGACATCGGGCGATCTGCTAACGTCCGGCAACTAGCAACCAGCCGCCAGGAACCACAGGCCAGGAACCACAGGCCAGGAACCAAATCGACGACCAAATACGAAGTACCAAATACCAACAACCAAATACCAACAACCAACAACCAAACACCAACAACCAACAACCATCAACCGTTCCCACCATGCTCATCTTCTGGATCATCTTTAACGCGATCATCATCCTGCTGCTGATGTTTGACCTTGTGTGGATCAATCGTCAGGGCCGGGTGATGTCCTTTCGGCAGGCGCTGCTCTCATGTGCCGTATGGGTTTCGTTGGCGCTGGTGTTCGCCGCTTTCATCTTCGAGCGCATGGGAGCTGGCAAGGCGCTGGAGTTTATGACCGGCTATCTGATCGAAGAAGCCTTGAGTGTCGATAATCTCTTTGTTTTTATCCTGCTGTTCGCCTATTTCAAAGTGCCCAAAGAGCAGGAGCGCACGGTGCTGTTCTGGGGCATTCTGGGCGCGCTGGTCATGCGTGGAATCTTTATTTCAGGCGGGGTGGCGCTGGTGGGGCGGCTGCACTGGGTGCTGTACCTGATGGGGGCGTTCCTGGTCTACAGCGGTATCCAGCTATTGTTTCAGGGCGAGGAGGCGGCGGTTGATCCTTCGAAGAATTATGTGCTCCGGCTGGTGCGCCGCTTCCTGCCGGTCAGCGAGCAATACGAAGGCAAGAAGTTTTTCACCTTGCGTGACGGTAAACGCTTGGCCACGCCCTTGTTGGTGGTGTTGCTGGTGATCGAAACCACCGACGTCCTTTTCGCCACCGACTCGATTCCGGCGGTCCTGGCCATCAGCCGCGATGCATTCATCGTCTACACCTCGAACGTGTTTGCCATCCTCGGCTTGCGTTCGCTGTTTTTTGCCGTGGCTGGCCTGATGAAGCTCTTCCATTATCTGAACTACGGTCTGGCGGTGGTGCTGAGCTTCATCGGGGCCAAGATGCTGCTGTCATTCAGATATCAGGTCCCCACGGGAATGTCGCTGATGGTAGTGGCCGGCGTGCTGGCGGTTTCGGTGGGTGCGTCGATTCTGTTGCCAAAGGCGCATCACGGGGACCCAGCGTGACTCGCCGTAACTGAAAAACAATTCCACCGCAAAGTGTGCTAAGGACGCGAAGGAAGATCAAAAGATTGAGACTGGTGGCATCCCACAGCTCTTCAATTTTGGCAATTTTGGCAATTACGGCGATTCTGGCAATTCTCCAGGTTCAAATCGCACCGTATTGGAACCACTGATCACCGAGTGTCTCTTGAATTTTGCGTCATCGTGGCTGGGGAAGTCTGTCCGGTAATGCGCGCCCCGGCTTTCCATGCGGGCCTGGGCGGAGCGCACAATGAGTTGCGCGGTGGTGTGAATGTTGCGGGCTTCAGCGGTACGGCGGCAGACCGGCTCCGGCAGCCGGGACTCGATAGCTTCCAGTTGCTGTGCGGCTTCCTTCAGGCCCTGCCCGCTTCGGACGATGCCCGCCTTGTTCCACATAAGTGTTTGTAGCTCCAGAATCACGCTTTCCACCTCTGCCGGTGGCGGGGCGTACCCGGCCTTGCCGCCGGACGGCAGAGCACCGGCCAATCCGGGAGATGGTGAATGAGCCAGCATACAGTGGGCGGCGCGTGCGCCGAAGACCAGGCCTTCCAGCAGGGAATTGCTGGCCAGGCGGTTGGCGCCGTGGACTCCGGTGCAGGCGGTCTCACCGGCGGCAAAGAGGCCGCGCAGGCTTGACTTGCCTTCCAGGTTGGTGCGTATGCCGCCCATCAGGTAGTGCGCGGCCGGCCGCACCGGCACGAGATCAACCGTGATGTCGATGTTATATCGCAAGCAGGTTTCATAAATACGCGGGAAGCGCGCCCGCATGTGCTCGGCCTTCAGGTGGGTCATATCGAGATAGACCACCGGCTCTTGCATGCGGCAGACGTCAAGTTCATGGGCGATGGCGCGGGCCACTACGTCGCGTGGCGCCAGCTCCGCCATCTCGTGATATTTCGCCATGAAGCGATGCAGTTCGGAATTACGCAGCACCGCGCCTTCACCCCGAAGCGCTTCCGAGAGCAGAAAGCGCGGGGCCCCTTTGAGGTGCAGCGCCGTGGGATGGAACTGCACAAATTCCATGTCGCTAATCTCGGCCCCGGCACGGTAGGCCATGGCGACGCCATCCGCGGTGGCGACAGCCGGATTGGTGGTGTTGCTGTAGACCTGGCCCGCTCCTCCGGTGGCCAGCAGCACCGCCGGGCTGGCGACATGGTGCCGGTCTCCGGAAGGGGAAATCAGGTTGACGCCCCGGACGCCGTCGCCTTCCGTTTGCAGGCCCGCGGTGAATTCAAATTCCGAAAAAGAGATGTTCTTGAGGGTGGAAGCTTTGGCGTACAGAGCGCGGCCGATTTCGCGTCCGGTGGAATCGCCGTGAGCGTGAAGGATGCGGTTGCGGCTATGGGCGGCTTCGCGGGTAAATGTGAGCTTGAGGCCCTGGCGGTCGAACTCCGTTCCCCAGTCAATCAGCTCCTGAATCCGCTCCGGGCCTTCTTCGACCAGGACCTGTGCCGCATCCTGGTTGACGATGCCGTCTCCGGCGCTGATGGTGTCTTGCAGATGCAGGCTGATCTCGTCTTCATCGCTCAGCGCTACGGCAATCCCGCCCTGGGCATACTGCGTGGCCGACTCCGAGACTTCCTGCTTGGTCAGCACCAGGACCTTACCCGCCTGGGCCAGCGTAATCGCAGCCCGCAGCCCGGCAATCCCAGCGCCTACAACAACAAAATCAACCATTCCCGGAAGTTTTCCCATGAAAGAAAAATGGTAGCAGAAAGGCTTGCGGATCACCCGATCTTTACTTACTTCTCTTGATATCATTGATATTCGTGGACAAAATCAGGGTCAAAATCAGCCGCACACCCTACGACGTTCTGATCGGCGCGGGGTTATTGCGCCGCGCTGGAAGGGAAGTCCTGCGCCTGCTGCCCGAGAAAAGCTCGCAGGTCTTTGTTGTCACCTCACCGGACGTGCGGCGTCATTGGGGTGAGGTATTGGAAGGTTCTTTGGAGCGGGCCCGGCTGAAGTACAAGGTCCTGGAAATGAACGATGGCGAGCCGGCCAAGAAGCTGGAAATTGTGGAGCGAGCGGCTGAACAGATGGTGGAAGCCGGGGCCGACCGCAAGTCGCTGGTGGTGGCTTTTGGCGGCGGTGTTGTGGGTGACGCGGCGGGCTTTCTGGCCGCGATCTTCATGCGTGGTCTTCCGGTGATTCAGATTCCGACTACGGTGGTTTCGCAACTGGATGCCAGTATCGGGGGCAAAACCGGGGTCAACTTAAAAGCGGGAAAGAACCTCATCGGAGCGTTCCATCAGCCGCGCGTGGTGCTGGTCGATCCCGATGTGCTGGCCACACTGGCGGAGCGTGAATTCCGTTCCGGGCTGTTCGAGGCATTGAAGTGCGGGGTCATCCGCGATGCCCGGCTGTTTGAGTTCATGAAGAAACGCGCGGGCCTGATTCTGGAGCGTCAAAGCGCTGCGGTGCGCCGCATCATCGTCGATTCCGTGCGGGTGAAGGCTTCCGTCGTTTCCGCTGATGAGCGCGAATCCGGCGTGCGGCGCATTCTCAATTTCGGACACACCGTAGGCCACGCGCTTGAAGCCGCTACCGGCTATACCCATCTATTGCACGGAGAAGCCGTAGGTTGGGGCATGATCGCCGCCGCCCATATTGCCCGCGAGGTCCGCTGCTGTACGCCCGCCGTTTGTGACGAGATATGCTCTCTGGTGGCTGCTTATGCTCCGCTGCCCGCCTTGGCCGTGAATACCGGCGATGTGGTCGCGCGCATGGCTTCGGACAAGAAGACTGTGGGCGGCGCGGTCCATTTTGTGCTTCCGCAAAAAATAGGAAAGGTGAAGATCGCCGCCGGTGTGCCGCCGGCTATCGTCCACGCGGCAGTGGACGCCCTGCGCAACTATGCCTGATCCCACACAGACAACCGGCGCGGCCCCGGCGGGGGCCGCCGATGAAGCCGCGGCCGCTCGCGCTGTCCGGCAGATGTTTGATGAGATCGCTCCGCGCTACGACTTTCTCAATCACACGCTCTCCATGAACGTCGACCGCCTGTGGTGGCGGAGGACCGCCCGTATCTTCCGCCACATTCTGGAGCGCCAGCCGGTCTGCGTGCTCGATCTGTGCGCCGGTACCGGTGACATGTCCGTGGCTTTGCGGGCGGCTGGACCGGCGGCGAAAATTCTGGCGCTCGATTTTTCCCGGCAGATGTTGCAGCACGGCCAGGAAAAGTTTAGGCATCGCAACATCCAGCCGGTGGAAGCCGATGCCCTGCAGTTGCCTCTGCAACCCGCTTCGGTTGACCTGGTGGTCTCGGCCTTCGGGTTCCGCAACCTGGCGAACTACGACGCCGGCTTGCGCGAGATCTTTCGCGTGCTCAAGGCCGGCGGGGAAGTGGGCATCCTCGATTTCAGCGAGCCCGGCGGCTGGATGGGGCCGCTCTACGGCTTCTACTTCCGCAAAGTGCTCCCACGAATCGGCACAATGCTTTCCGGCGTGAAAGGCCCCTATGAGTATCTGCCGGCTTCGGTAGGGAAGTTTCCACCACCGGCAGAGATGCTGCGGCGCATGGAAGCTGCGGGGTTCAGCAACGTGAGCTGGACGCCGTATACGTTTGGGATTGCCGGGCTGTATCGGGGGAAGAGAACCTGAAGCCGCAAATTCACGACAGAGAAGGACGAACGAGTCGACGGTGTCATCCCGAAGGCCGTTAGGAGCGCGCGCTTTCTTCAGCGCGCGAGTATGCCTGAGGGGCCTTGCGGTGCGCGTGGAATCTAGCGGTGCTTCGGCTTGTACTTCCGCAAGGTGCTCTCCCGGAATTTGACTGTTGGTTTTGCCCTTTAACCGCGCCACCATCTGGACTATAAATGGGCCATGGCCAACCACCGGCAGCTATTGGATGCATTTTCGGCCGCCGCCCAGGTGAGTCCCCGGTTAGAGCACTTGATGGAGCAGATCTGCGAGCGGCTCCATACGGAGACCGCGCGCTACAACTGGGTGGGCTTTTATCTGCGCGACAAGTCTGATCCCAACATTTTTGTGCTGGGGCCTTTCAACGGCAGTTTCAGTCCGCTGGAACGCATTTCCATTGACCAGGGGTTATGCGGCGCGGCGGTCACTTCCGAATCGACCGTGGTTGTCAATGACGTGGCCGCCGATCCACGCTATCTGCCAGGCTCAGAGATGGTGAAGTCCGAACTGGTCGCGCCTGTGTTTGCCCTGAGGAGAGTCGTCGCCATTTTGGATGTCAACAGTTACTTCGCGGGAGTGTTCATGCCAGAGGAGCGATTGTTTATCGAGGGCTGCGCTGCGATTGTGGGGAAGTACATGGAGGAGCGGCGTTGACCCTTCTGTTCCGTCAACCAGCATAAACAACCGCGGCCGTAGAGACGGTGCTCCGCACCGTCTCTGGGTCTTCGCGGCAGCGAAGGCCCAAGTGCGCGGCAGCGCGTGTTCGGACATACAAAAAGATTGAGGTTCAGAATCTATGGCGAGAACAGGAAGCTAGTACCGTGACCGGGTAAATTGTTCCACAGCCAGATCGCTGTATGCTGTGTTTCCTGATGTAAACGACCGCTGCCGAGCGGTAAGAACCATGCGGTCACGGCACTAGTCTCATAGCCATTTCAGGGGACGGCCATGGAGATGATAGCAACCGAGATTCGCTGCTTCTCCTTAAGTGTCCCTCAGGGCCCTTGGCCCGCGAAAGCTCATGAAAATACTAGGAGACGCTTGGTTTTTCGACCCTGATCTGTATTGCGGTGAGCCGCGAATCAACGCGAATGAGAGCTGGAATCGTCGTGAGACGCGAAGACTTTGGTGGATTCTTGTCTTTCATGAACCCAGGCATCGCCAGAATTGGATGAACTACGCCATCACTGCGAGCGCGGTAAGAAACGGCCCACCGAGCGCCGGATCGCCTTGCACCGATACCAGTGTTCGCGCCTGCTCCGGGTGAAGGCCTTTGGTAAACAGCCGCCAGGCGGTGTCCCCGGAGAGCGTGATTTGGGTTACCGCAGATATCGCCGTTCCTTCTTCCAGTTGCCAGCCCTTGGCCCCCAAGACCAAGGACCATGTTCCACCGGCTTCGCCGGTAATGGTGACGGTGATCGCCGTTCCGGCAGGTGCGCGGAGATCGCGATAAGTATGCGGCAGGGCGCGCATGAACAGCGCCAGCACCGGATGCAGCCATTCCCGTCCGGTAAGGCCGGCGGCGCCGACGGCGTTGCGTATCTGTTCCTGATGGTGCCAGTACTCGGTGTAGTTGCGGCCTATGTCGAACCAGTTGGCCGAAACCTCTTCCCCGGCCCATGCAACGCCGAATAGTGCAGGCCCCTGCGGATCGAGCGACGCAAAATATGCAGCGAGTTGTGGTCCCACCAGCGCTAAAAACTCCATCAACAGCCGAGGACTGATTCTGCGTGTCGCCTCCACCCATTGCGCGTTGAGATGGTTGAGGAACTCGACCAGTCCGCTGTAGCTCGTGATCGGCCCGGCTGAAGCGGGAAGCGGTGCGGCATCCCTGCCTCGGGAGAGGATGCGGACCTGCGTGTCGAGCATGTGTGCAACGATATCCTGCACCGACCAGTCACGGCACACGGTCGGCTTTCGCCAGTCCTCCGGCGATAACCCGCGCAGCAGCTCCATCAGGCGTTCGTGCAGCGGCAGAAACAGATGGACCGTAAAAATGGGTTGAACCGGTCGCATGTATCCTCCTTATTGCTTCATGTCATTCCGAGCCGCGTAGCGGGAGGAAACTGCTACGCCGCGCTGTAGGGCTACCGAAGGTGGTTTGCGTCCCTTACTCCCAGCATTAACGCCTCCGCACTCGTGTGCTGAATGACCTCACCGTACTGCTCCCCGATAAATCTTTCCAGCCGGCTGGTATCCACGACGAAATTCCCCAGCATGTAGGGCAGGGCCTCGGGTGGAACATCGGTCACTCCCGCCTTCCACAGCAGGTTGAGCAGCCATCCGGCCGAGACTCTTCCGGGGACGCGCAGGGTGTTGAGGTGCGCGATCTCTGCGCACTCGCCTAGGGTGAGCGCTGGGCCTCTTCCCGCCACGTTCAGCACCGTCAATGATGGATCAAGCTGGCGGCGGTTGAGGATATGGGCGATCAGTCGGCCCATGTCATCCACGTGGACGAACTGAAATTTCTTGTGCCGGTGTTTCTTGCCCGCCGGCAGCAGCAGCGGCATGCGTTTGCTTCGTTCGCGCATCTTGCGCGCGGTCCGGCCCCGGCCTCCGGGAATGCCGCGCAGTACCGACATTAAGAAGTTCTGTACGGTTGGCCCGCTGAAGATGCTGGGGCGTAGGATGTAAGTCTGGCACTTCAAGCTCCGCGCCCGCGATTGTACGGCCAGGTCGGCTTCCCGTTTGTGCAAGGCATAGGGAAAAGTGTGGGCCTGCAAGGGGGCGTCTTCGTTGACGGCCTGGGCCAGCTCCGGTCCGTAGGCGGAGACGCTGCTGGGAAAAATGAATTTGAGGACCCCTCCTAGAGAGCGATTGTATTCGGCGATGGCTTCCATCACGCGGCCGGTGCCCGAGACATTGATGTTCCACATCTTCCGAGGATCGATGATGCCGGTGCTCAAGGGATCAACCACAAATGCCAGGTGGACCACCGCTTCCGGACGCCAGCGGTTCATGATGCCGAGAAGCTGCCCGCATGATCGCTCTTCGGCCAGGTCGATCTTTTCAAAGGCCGTCAGGGGAGCGTGGTCGCGGGGCTCGCGAAAGTCGATGCCCACAATTTCAAAATCACACAGGAATTCAGGCAAGCGTAGTCCTAGGTTGCCTGAGACTCCGGTGATGAGAATCGTGGGCTTACGGCCCATACTAGTGAAGAGCGCCCGGCTTGGGTAACGCCGGGGGTGTCTTTGTGGGAGCGGCGGTTGGTGGCCCTGGAGGCGCTACCACCGGTGGCTTCAGTCCGCCGGGCGCGGGTTGCGTCGCGGGAGCGGGTGGCGCTCCAAAATAGCTCTCATTCAGGTCGCTGTGTACGCTGCCGGTGATTGCCTTGGTCTGGGCTTCGATCTTTTGCCGGAAGATCTCGCGCGAGATTTCATCTTTCACGCGCTCCAGTGGAATGTACTGCTGGCTTTCCAGCCGGTAGATGACATAAGCGGAAGGCCCGGCGATTACCTTGGTAAGCTCGCCGGCTTTGAGGGCGAATACCGCCTCTTCTTCCTGTTTGGGAAGCATGCCCCGGCGCCGCGCACCCACCGCCGTTGTTGGGGGCGGAGTGCTGAGCCCCAGAGTCGTGAAGGCCTCCTTCTCCAATTTCTCCAGGTCGCTATCCTTGGTTGCCCGCGCCCTGACGTCTTCGGCTACATGGGCGGCCTGCTTTTCCCATTCGTCCTTATTCTTGCTGTCGGGATTGGTTCTAGGCAGGAAAATACGGCTAAGGGTGAGTTCCTGGTACCGTGCCTGATTCTGGTTGTAACTGGCCTGGATCTCTTCCGGGGAAACGTTACGGAATTTTTCTTCCAGGTTTCGCCGATAGACCTCGGCCAACCTCTGCAGGCGGATTACGCGCATGCTCTCTTGGAATTTGGGGTCGTTCTCGACACCTGCCGCGGTTGCCGCCTGCGCAAACGCGAGCAGTTCCGCATAGGCTTGGGCGACATTGCGCCGCATCGCGGGCGCCATGGCTTGGTTCCCGCTAGTGGCTGAACCCACGAGCCTCTCAAACTGCTGTTTGGTAACGGCCGTGGTGCAGTTGTCTTCTTTCTTTGCGCCGTCCTTTGCGCTGTCGCAGATGCCGTGGATGGTGATGATCGTATCGCCCGCAGGGACCGCCGCGCCTTGGTCCGATTGGGCTGAAGTGGCGGGCGGGGCCGCCGGAGTGGTCATGGGTGGTTTCTGCTGCGGGCTGGAAGGGGGCTGTTGCGCATAAGCCCAGCCGGTCATGACCAAGCTGAAACTCAAGACTCGTCGGAGCATCCGGGAAATACCTCTCGTCATCTCTTGGATTATCGGTCGAGACCGTTATTGGGGGAAGAAAATCAATCGTAACATACCGGTAAAGTGACACGAAGGGAGAGCGCGATGTCGGGTCGTGGAGCGAGGGGAGTTTCTTCTTGTCCCAAGGGGCCGTGCCACATTATACTCGCGTAACCTGGTGGGAGTGAGCTCCTACATGGGGCGGCTGTTAGACAGCGACTCGGACCATTTCTTTTGCCAACATTCGGGAGGCCGATACGGCGTTCATCTCTGGCAACCTCTTCCGCTTCACTTCGCATGACCGGCACAGGCTGGTCCTCAGGCACAATGGAATGGTTGGCGAGTCAGATCGATTCTCACATATCAAACAGGAGAAAGCATGAGCGAGATTGCCATTCAAAACATTCGCCCCTGGGAACGGCCTTTCTGGAAGCCGGTGCCGGCCAAAGCCGGAATTTTTGCCTATCTGATCATGGTCCACATATTGGCGGTCACGGGGCTGGTCCTATTTCCGGTCCCAGGCTGGAAGGTGCTGATTGCAACTCTCGTCCTTACCGGTCTTGGCGGTTTAGGAACAACCGTTTGCTACCATCGTTTGCTCGCGCACCGCACCTTCAAGCTGAATAAAGTCGTTGAGCAGTTGCTCATTTTCACGGCCATGTTCAATGGTTCCGGAGCTCCCGGGACCTGGGTCGCCTACCACCGGCATCATCACTCGCACACTGACACGCCCGACGATATTTCCAGTCCCAAGCAAGGCGGCTTCTGGTGGGCACACCTGCGCTGGCTCTACCAGTCGGCCCCCGCGGTACCGGAAAAATGGTGTCCTGATCTGACTCGCGGCGTCTACAGATTCTGGGAATACGCTGAAGTTCCCATGATCTTACTCTCGCTCTCTTGCGGCCTGGTGCTCGGATGGAGAGGTTTTTTCTGGATCGGCGCAATTCGTCTGGTCTATTCGCTCCATATGCAGTGTCTGGTGAATAGCCTGACGCACCTGGGAGACTCAGAAGAAAGTGACACCAGCCAGAACATCTGGTGGCTGGGACCTTTACAACTGATGGCCTGGGGTGAGAACTGGCACCGGAACCACCATACCTACGCCGGCTCGGCCCGCCTGGGATTGCGCTGGTGGCAGATTGACATCGGATGGTATTTCATCAATCTGTTGAAAGTTGTGGGCTTGGTCAGCGGTGTAAAACAGGCAAGAGAAAGAAAGGCCGTCGTTCCCAGTTGATTGATTTTCTATAGCCGGCGGACACCGCCGATTTGCCTCCACACCGCCCTTATCTATTCTGTCATCCCGAAAGCTCCTGCGCGCGCGGTTTTAGCGCGTGCAGGAGCTGAGGGACCGGCTCCGCCACCCTCAGAGGATTGTGAAAGCTGAAGCTGGGCGGAACACGGGTCCGCTGATTGAATGACAAGATTGAAAGTGTGTCTTATGGCCGTTTTTGCTCACGGTTTTTAAATCTCTGCTCGCCAACCATAGTGGATACAGTCTTCCTTAAAAGGACCTTTAAGCTTTCCTGGCTTCAACCGATCTTAAATTGAGTAAGGGCTGAATGCGAGGCATTCACAGTATGGTGCTCTATGTCCGCAAGAAAACCGCGTATGCTGGACCGGCGCGCCTCAGCAAGATCTCCCTGGGCAAGACCTAAGGTCCAATTCAGCAAGATGGAATTTGTCTCATGAAAAATGGATGCGTTATCGGCAGTCGAATATCTCGCAGTTTTTGGCTGCTTGTCTTGGTTCCAGTCTTCCTGCTTCCCTGTACCGGGTCTGCGCAATCGAGCTCCCGCAACGGAAAACTGGAAGGCACGATTGCTGACTCCGAGGGCGCCCTGATCGCGCACGCTGAAGTCAGCGCGTTCAACGAAAGCACGGGGATTGCTGAAACGAAGACGGCGGATGACGAGGGGCATTTTGTCTTTCCAGTCCTTGGGCCGGGCGCCTATCAAGTCACCGTCTCCAGCAATGGCTTTGCTCCATCGATGTTCGCCCACATTGTCGTGAACGTGGGCACCGCCACGAATCTCAAGGTCACTCTCCAGGTAGCGTCCTTTCATCAGGAAACGGCCGTGTTTGCTTCGCCAGTCTCTGAGGTGGCCATCGATACCGCGACCTCTGCCGTGAGTTCCGTCATCGATGACCGGGCCATCGATGTATTGCCGCTGAATGGCCGCAACTTCGCCGATTTTGTTTTGCTCACGCCCGGTTCGACCACCGATGGCGATGCGGGAATGGTCAGCTTCAACGGCATCGCAGGGAACTTTAACAATTACTCGGTGGATGGCGCCAACAATAATAATGCCTTCTACTCGCAGCAGATCGGGCGGACCAGCATCCCCTATCAGTTCAGTGAAGATGTGATCAAGGAATTTCAAGTCACCAGCACAGGCTTCGAAGCGGAATTTGGGCAGGCCGGTGGCGGTCTGGTGAACATTGTCACCAAGGATGGCGGGAATCAGCTCCGTGGCGATGCCTATTATTACTTTCTGGATTCGTCCCTGAACGCCAACGATTCGATCAATAAGAGAAGCAACATTGCCAAGCCTTCCAACCGCCGCCAGCAGTTTGGAAGCACGATCGGCGGCCCCATACGGAAGGACCGGTTCTTCTATATCGCCAACTATGAGGGCCAGATACGTAACGAGCCTCTATTTGCCAACAATCTGCTGCCCGCAGGTTTTCTTGCCGCCAATCCTTCCCTGCAGCCGCTGTTGACGGGAACGGGCGTGAATCCCCGGTCTTTCAACCAAAATACGGCCTTCGGCAAGGTCCAGGGGAAACTCGACGAAAAAAATACCTTGACCGCTACCTACAACTATCAGCGCTTTCGCAGCCCGCATGGCTACTTCAGCACGCCCACCTCAACCGGGGATGGGCTCTCGCTGACGGACGGTGCAACCAGTAACTTTTTCCAGCTCTGGCTGCAGACCGCCTTCAGCGCTCGCACGATCAACGAACTGACACTGCATATTGGGCAGGACACGCACTTTGATCTGCCGGCCGGCCCTCCTCTATCCCCCACCATCACCATTCAGAACCCCGATACCGGGTCGGTCTACGGAGGCAACCGCTTCCAGCTTTTAGAGACCGACCGGCGCTACCAGGTCCGCGACAACCTCACCCGGCTGATGGGCAAACACGTGTTGAAGGCGGGCGTGGATTTCAACCTGAGCCACGAACGCGACTATTTCGTATACGGCCCCAAGGGCGAATATCGCTTTGCCGGCCTTCCGGCCGTTGCCACCGGGGCCTTCGAGCTCTATCTACAGTCCTTCGGCCAGTCAACCACCAGGTTCAACTCCCCCACAGTTTCACTTTTTGCGCAGGATGAGTACCGCGCAACCGGCCGCCTCAGCTTCAATTATGGATTACGTTACGATCTTCAGGTGTTGCCGCAGCCCGATATCTGCAATCCGGCGCTGACTCTGACCTGCAAGATTCCTTACAGCCATGACAACCTGGCGCCGCGGGCCGGGTTTGCCTACGCGTTCGGTCCATCCGGCAAGACGGTGCTGCGCGGAAGCTTTGGCCTTTTCTATATCCAGGAAAACCTGCTCGATGTCGCCCAAGCTCTTACCGTCAACGGAATCCTGCGTCAATTCCTGGTTGCGACCGGGCCAGGCTTCGGGAATTCCAGCCCCGCCGTCACCTTTCCGGACAGCCTGACCGCCTTTCCGTCTGGGGTATCGAGTACGCCGTCGATTGTGGTCTTCGCGCCTAATTTCCGCAGCCCGTATTCGGAACAGGGCAACCTGGGGCTTGAACATCAGTTTGGAAACCATCTCGCCCTCGGAGCTACCTACGTCTATAGCCATGGCTTGCAGCTCCTGGGCAATTCCAACGGCGTGACCCGGCAGGCCAATGGGAACTTCGGTTTCGATTTGAATCTGGTCGCTCCCAGTCGGCAGATCGCAAATGGCGGTTCCTTTAACACCGGCACGGTATTCCTGCCGAATGGTAAATCATTTGTCGTGCCCGACTTCGAAGCGATCGATGGCGCCTTGAATCCTGGCTTCGGCGCCATCAATGCCATCGACAATTCCGGCAAATCCATCTATCACGCGCTGCAGGCGACTCTCCGCTACAGATCTTCGCAATGGTTTGGCCTGATCGGCTATACCTTTTCAAAAACGATCGACCAGGGTGTTGGGTACTACAACCAGTTTGATCAGGCTTCGCAGCGGGGCTTATCGCAGTTGGACCAGACGGCCAGATTTGTCGCCAGCGGCTCCTGGACTCCGGAATTGCGGGCATTGCGAGGCTTTACGTTCTCCGCGGTTTCAACGTTTGCCGGCGGGCGTCCTTACACCGCGGTGTTTGACCTAGCGGAAGTGAATTTCTCCCTGGTGCCAGGCGAGGGCTTCAATTCCTTTCGTGATGCCGGTGTGCGGGATGTGGACTTGCGCATCGCCCGGGCCTTCAAAGTCAATGAGAGGGTCGCTCTGAGATTCGCAGCGGAATCGTTCAATGTCCTTAACCATGCCAACTTTCAGCAGGGCATTGTCAACAACGTGCAATACAACCTCACGCAAAGGACCGACAGCATGGGCAATGGCCTGGACCTTTGGGATGCGGCCACCAACCCGGCGTTCGGCCGGCCCCAGGCGGCCGCGTCTCGCTACGGGGCCCGCAGCCTGCAATTCTCCACGCGGTTGAGCTTCTAAAAGCGATTGCGGCACGTGGTCCTATCCTGGAAATACAAAGCTTTCCTCCTGAAGTTTGCAGTTCGATTGCCGATATATCGATCAGGCAAGCTGCTAAACGATTTAAAGCCTTCTAATGTCACTATCAGCGCCATCGCGTAACCAATTCATTGGCTTTGCCGTATTGATACTGGTTGTTCAACGCGCTGGATTTATCATCCTCGGGCCGGGACAGACCGGCACTCTGTTCATCGCCGCGCTGGGAATCACGATCAACCTTCTGGCCATCGGCTCCTCGCTGGCCGCCGCTAAACGCGGCCGGGGGGTGTTTCGTATTTTCTGGCTGTTGTTTTCCAGCGCGTTCGTGCTTCATCTGGTAGCGGACACTGGCTGGGCCTACTATCGCTATTTCGGCATTGCGGTGCCTGAAACCGCCCTGTTTCCATCTCTGTTCTACCGCCTCTACGCCGCGCCGATGGCCATCACTCTTTTCCTGTCAGATGACGTTCGCACATCTAGGCTCGAAACCTTTCTTGATGGCTGTATCGTGGTGGGGCTGGTGGGCCTGGGGATGTACCAAATCCAACTGGCCGAGCTCAATGCCCATGATCCGAACATTGGGCAGCTCATCACTACCACGACGGTTGTAAATGTCATCCTGCTCCTGGCTGCATTGGCCCGCTTTGTTTTTTCCACACCCGGAATGCTGCGTGGCCTTTATGGACGGCTGGCGATTTTTTTTGCAGCTTATTCCTTGATCGCATTTGCCACCAGCTACGTGGACGCTTATTTTCCCACAGTCGACCAGTCCTTTGACCTCTTCTGGATTGTTCCATACCTTGTGGCTTCGGCCCTGGCCATCACATGGCGCCCGGATACATCCGAGGACAAGCCCGCAGAACCACGGATCAGCAGACGCGCGGCCCTGCTGTGTTTCAACCTGAGCATGGCCGCCATGGTGCTCAGCAGTGCCGTTCTTGGACTCAGGGTAGTCGATGCATCGCGCATCGTGGGTCTGGTGGCGGTGGCCGTGGTGCTGTTTTCCTACGCCGTTCGCTGCGCTCTGATGCAAGACTCGCAAGAAAAGTATGTTGCTGCGCTCCAGGAAAGCAATACCCGTTACAAATGCGTCTCTTTGGCGACCAATGATGTTCTTTGGGACCGAAGCTTGGCGAACGATAGCGTCACCTGGAACGAAAATCTGTACTCCTTGTTTGACTATCAACTGGAGGACCTGCCCACGGACCGCGGCTGGTGGATCAGTAAGATACATCCAGACGACCGTGAGCACATTCTGGGCAGCATACAGGCCGCCATCGAAAGTGAGAATAGCGCGTGGTCGGTTGAATATCGTTTCAAGAAGGCCGGGGGCTCGTACGCGTTTGTGCTGGATCGCGGCTACGTGGTTCGCGATGCGCACGGCAGACCACTGCGGACGATTGGCAGCATGCAGGACCTCAGTGTCCGCAAACAGGCGGAACTTGAGATTCAGCGGGCGCAAAAAGCCGCGGAGGCGGCCGCCCAGGCCAAGACTGACTTCCTCTCGAACATGAGCCACGAGATTCGTACGCCCCTGAACGGCATCCTGGGCACCCTTGAGCTTGCCGCGCAGACCCAGATGGACCCTCAACAGGAAGAGCTTCTGGCCCTGGCCGGGGAATCCGCGAGCGCGCTGCTCTCGGTGGTGAATGACGTGCTCGATTTCTCAAAAGTAGAAATGGGTAAAATGGAGCTTGAAAAGAAAGCGATGGACATCTCCGACACCGTGGCGGAGGCCACCCGCACAGTCATGGCGCGCGCCCACCAGAAGGGCCTTGAACTCCTATACTATGTTGCCGCCGATGTTCCTGCGCTGGTCGTTGGGGATTCGGTGCGGCTGAAGCAGGTCCTGATGAATCTGCTGGGCAATGCGGTCAAGTTCACCGAACAGGGCGAAATCGTCCTTCGTGTCGAGGTCGAAGCATGCAGCGCCTCCCTGATCGATCTGCGGTTCGCAGTTTCCGACACCGGTATCGGCATTCCGCCCGAACAGCATCGTGTCATCTTTCAGCCATTCTCGCAGGCCGATACTTCGGTAACGCGAAGGTTCGGCGGCACGGGCCTTGGGCTGGCCATCTGTTCGAAGATCGTTGACTTGTTGAAAGGAAGAATCTGGGTGGAGAGCGGACACGGGAAAGGTTCCACCTTCTTTTTCACGGCCAAGTTCGATCTGGGGCCCTCGATCGCCGCGAATGCAGGGCCGGCCGGCGTAGAACTAAGCGGCCTGCGCATTCTCGTCGCGGACGCCCATACAATCAGCCGCGCCTTCCTCCAGGAACTTCTGACCTCCCGAGGCGCAGAAGTGACCGGTGTCGGCACGGCCGGCCAATGTATAGAATGTCTCAACCGGGCCATCTCCGAGGCCCGTCCTTACAAGGTATTGCTTGCCGACCAGCATCTGAAAGGCACAGATGGTTTTGCCATGGTTGAGCAGGTGAAACAATCTCATGGACCATCGCCACGAGTGGTCATGATGCTCAGGTCTGACGACCATCAAAATGCAGTTGCCCAGTGTCGCAAGGCTGGGATTGCCTCGCATCTGATTAAGCCATTCAAACGATCGGAGTTACTGTTTGCGATTGCCAGGGCGCTGACCGGCGCCACGGCTGGCCGTGTCGTGACGGCTCCCTCGACTGATGTAACGAAAAGTCCATCGCGTCCTCTGACGGTCTTGCTGGCGGAAGACAACCTGGTAAATCGGAAGCTGGCCGTCAGAATGCTCGAAAAACTGGGTCATCACGTGAAAGTTGCTGAGAACGGACTCCAGGCATTGGAAACGGTAAAGTCTGTGCCGATCGACCTGGTCCTGATGGATGGCCACATGCCTGAGATGGATGGATTGGTCGCCGCGCGCGCTATCCGCGCCTGGGAAGCGGACCGCGGCACCCACATTCCAATCATTGCCATGACCGCCATGGTGATGGAGGGCGATGAGGAAGCCTGCCGCCAGGCCGGGATGAACGGTTACATCGCCAAGCCCATTGACATGAAGGTGCTTGAGAAAGCCATCCGCATGGTGATGGACGAAAGCGCTCCACCGGCTCAGCCGCGGTGGGAGAATGAGGAATCCAAGGTTGTAGGCAGTGACTTACGCCGCGACGATAAGATCGATTCAGCTATGCGTTAGAATTCCAAAAGCGTGTCTTATCGCCGCTCCCGTGGCCACCGCGTAATAACAGGTTCGACCTCGACTACCCACCCCAACCCGCATTCTTGCTCGCTTTAATTTGGCGCAGGCGGTGAAGCATGCCGTTGTATACGGAGTTGACGATAGCTTTAGGAAATCCATCGGGTAGCTCCTGACGCGTGGTTTCGAGGGCTGCCGGCACACGCGCCAGTAATTCAGAAAGGACGTCCTGGGTCGCAGATGCGGGAATTCCAGAATGCGACCTGCGCGGTCTGCACATGTAACGCCCACGCGAATTGGGTTGAAAGAACGGAGCCCCATCGTTCGGCCTTCTTAATCGCAATACAGTTCAGGGTCGAAAAACCAGGCGTCTCCTAGTATTTTCATGAGCTTTCGCGGGCCAAGGGCCCTGAGGGACACTTAAGGGAGTCGTGGCCGCAAGACCAGACAATGCACCAGCGCCAGCGGCGCGGAATAAGTTAGCCCAGTGCGTGCCGCTTCGTCCCGCGTTTTTAGCGGGATGAAGCGGCTAAGCGCTGGGTAAGGAACGGGATATGTCCCCCTTCCTTGTCGCCCGCAGGGCTCGCGCGCAGCCCGCACAGCGGGCAGAGCGCCCTAAAAAATGCTCTTTGCTTGCGGTGGCAGAATCTCTCCATTCACAATCATGTTGACCTTTCAGATTCGCGTTTTTTTAAGTGAACCCTATTGTTCTTAATCGGAAAAATCCGCGATGTGGCGCCGTGTGCGCCAACGCCCGAGAACAATGAATCCCCCAAAAATCGCTACCTGATCCAATTCAGCGAATTTGAGCAGGTGAGCATTGCCGACGTGTGGAAAGGCGACCGGAATCCGGTCAAGTATGCCACGCTTGCAGAGCTTGGGATTGATACGTCAAGACTGACATGGGAAAAAATCCCAGAACCGGATGCATCAGCGATTGCAGGACCCACTACACGCACTGGCCCGATGCCGCTAACCATGGCAGAAGCCAAGAAGGGGCTGGCTTTGACTTTCGGCGTTACGCCAGAGGCCATAGAAATTACCGTTCGTGGATAGGATCAATTCTCTATGAAACTGTTCGCATCATATTTGAGAACTAAGGACATGAAGAAGATACTAATCTGGACGGTGTGCATTGCCGGTATTGTGATTGTCCTGGAGTTACTTCCATCGCCGACTGTACTTTCACCACCAGCGGGGAATACTGAAAGTGAAAGGGCCGCAAAAAATGCTGCGATCAAAGCCATACACCAACCTCCTACCACCACACCGGCAGGCCCGGCGGTGTACTCCACAGCCCCTCGGCCTTTTTAGATGGTTATAACATTGGAATGCGCGTTGATGATTTCAAAAATTCCTAATCTGGCCCTCTCAAAACTTACTCCAGCGCCCTGTGGAGCCAGGCACAACACCTTTATTAGCAACAGCTTGAAAGAGCCCATGATCCATTTCTAGCCAGCTCATGCCGGCAGTGACAGCTCGAGTTGTCATAGCAGATTATCTTCCTATTGAATCATCAGAGATAAACGGACCTTGAGCTGTATGGCTGCCGACTGCGGTACGATTTCACTTGTGCGCTGTACGGTGCCGCGTGCTATTCTTTTGCACCAGACCAAATGCATAACAATACTGGTGTGGTTCAGCGAATGAATGAGCAAACCTCGCTGAAGCGTTAGCTGCTCTTTATGGCAACCTGCTCGGAGGACCGGCCGTGCATATCGACAGCAGCATTACCCAAGCAAAGATCATCGATTGGATAATCACGCTCACCATCGGAATTACAATTTATTTGCTTTTTCAACGAGGTTCGTTGAAGGTTTCCCGTTTGAAGGCAGTTGCAGAGCTCGAGGCAGACATCGCGGAGATTCATGCGTCGATGACCGCATTTCAACAGGTACAGCCGAGTGGAGGGCAGTGCGATTCCACAGACCACGAGTTCAGATTTATTTTGGATAACGAACCGGATTGGACACATGTTGAAGACACAGAAGCGGTCCCGTATGCAGGGTTTCGCTCTCCAATCTGCATCCAGAGAAATGGCGTTCGATACTGGCAGGTCCGTGATTTCCTCAAAGACGGAATCAGAATTCAACAATATGTGGCTTCTTCTGCGCTACACCATTCTCTTTTGTGGTTTCGCAGGGCTGACAGGGCCCTTAACGAAAAGATATTATTGCCCGGAGAAATAGCAGATTGGTGGAGGCAGGTTCTCCCTATGAGCTGGTCTGGCCGACTTGAGTACTATCGCAAATATTTTCAGGGCCATGATGATATCGCGAGTGTGACTAGGGTGATGACGATAGTCATTCTGGAACTCAGCAGAGCAGGTCACCAAAATGCGATCGCGTACTGCAAATACTTCAATGGAAATGATCGCGATGTGCTTAGCACGATCGGGCGAAAAGGCAAGCGGGCGGTCAGTATCCTGCCAAAACACTAAGCGAGAACGTGATGATTCTCAACTGCCCACCTCGTATAGGCAGCCGTGGAGCGAATCGCCGGCATGTAGAGGGACGCATCGCGCACAGATAACACGCGAAACTCCGTAGGCATGCGATTCAGGTACTGGCAGATTCGGTCAAAGTTGCTGTCCGAGGCGCTCCGCCAGGGCCGAGGCAACGGCATACTGCGCTGCAGCATTCTCCGGCACGGGTTCCTGGTTCGGGTTCAGCAGAATAGCGTCGATGTTGGGTAACTCCCGGAACATCCTCAGGAAGGCCGAAAACTCTGTGGCCGCGCCTGTTCCCACTGCCCCGGCGATCAGCTCATGCTCCACCGATTGATCTGGCTTCGAGTTGATGATGCGCCATACAAACTCCCAGGAGCGCGGAGACGGGAAGGCGTTGTCATCTCTGCTGAAAACACTCAACAGCTCCGGCCGAAAACGTAGGAATGCAATCACTTCAGGACGCACTCCAGCGCGAATGGCCCACTCCGACCATTCCTGCAGGTCCACCTCGAACTCAAGATGCACGAATCGGTTGCGCAAGGGTGTTGGCATTCGAGTCGTAACGGCGCGGTCAGAGTCACGATTCCCAGCAGCCACAATCGCCCAGCCTTCGGGTAGAGTGTACTCGCCCAGCTTGCGATCCAGCACGAGTTGGTAGCAGCTTGCCTGCACCATGGCCGGCGCCGCATTCAGTTCGTCCAGAAACAAAATGCCTTCGCCATCCTGGGGAAGGAAGTCGGGTGTTGACCACTTCGATCTACCGTCGTTGCCAAGAAATGGCAAGCCCTTGGTGGTGTTTGTGACTCTCCATTCGATCACCAAGGGATCGAATGGCACTTCCAACTCCGCGACGAGTTCCTTGATTTGTTCCAGCGTGAACTGGGTTGGCGGACTCATCCCGCGCAATACGGCAGGGGGCACAGGTCTGTTTGGATGATCTGCGCTGCTTTCCGAACCGTTTGGGCGGCCGTTGGGTGGACTCATGGGGGTTCTCCTGTTGATGTTGAAAATCAAGAGGCAAGGTCTTTCCACAAGCGAAGGGTCGCATGTGCATTTGTCTTCGTCGGCAAGCAGAAGGCACCCTTGGGGCCGTCCTTACGCTTCGCAGAATACGAACCGGTGACCGGCAGAATTCACGCTAACTCGGGGCAAGATTCCTTCCGCCCTCCGGCGATCCAGATAAACACGATGCAAAGCGCAAAACCGCTAAGTCTCAGAAAAGTGCGTATACTTCTAATAAATTGCAATGCAGAGCAAGAAGAACACTCCGAATTTGTCCAGCGCGGCTGTGCGCACACAGGATGACTGCAAGCTGAGATGAAGACGCAATCTGAATTCGCATCGCCGATTCCGCACCACTCGGTGCGGAGATCAGTTCTTCACGAGGAACGGAATGTATGACCGTTACTGGCCCAGATTTTCGTCAGACATGGCTTTGGCGCCAAGCTTTCCAAACACCGCGCTCCGATAGCACTACGGAGGAGCAGGAATTCTTTAGAGCGCAATACCTATCAATTCGAGAGCGCGCGGCTCAACTTGTTTCTAGGATTGCAGTCGATTTACCAGGGTTGACGGTCCACGACATTAGTCACTTGGACGCACTGTGGGACATGGCTTCATCCGTGGCTGAGGGCGCAGTCAACGTAAATCCGGCTGAGGCATTCGTTCTCGGCGCAAGCATTCTATTGCACGATGCTGCTATGAGCTTAGCGGCATACCCCGGTGGGCTTGCAGAACTCAGGGCTACGCTTGTATGGAAAGACGCTGTTGCACGCCTTGCTTTCTTCGCGGAAGACAATGGGGATGAGACATTTGATATTGACAACCCACCGGATGCCGTTGTGCATCGCATCCTACCCGATGTCCTACGCCGGCTTCACGCAGAACGGGCGGAAGAGCTCGCTGAACTGGCTTGGCGAGGCGCAGACGGATCGCAATTGTATCTGATCGAGGACCCCGAGCTTCGCCGCTTCTACGGGCCCACGATCGGTCGCATAGCCCATAGCCATTGGTGGTCGGTGCCAAAGCTCGAGCAGGAATTCTCGGAGGATCTGGGTGCCCTTGCCAATCGCACGCTGAACCGGATTGATCGCGGAAAGCTGGCCTGCTTGCTGCGCGTCGCAGACGCCCTGCACATCGACAGTCGGCGAGCCCCTCGATTCCTTCGCGCGATCACTCATCCGGCTGGCGTCTCAGCGCTCCACTGGTCATTTCAGGAGCGGTTAGCTCGGCCGCACATCGAGCTGGACGCCGTTGTCTTCACCACCGGGCGACCGTTTGGGCGCGAAGATGCTGAAGCATGGTGGTTGGCGTATGACACTTTGAATGCTGTCGATCGCGAACTTCGAGATGTCGATCTGTTCTTGCAGAACCGTGGCCGTGAGATCTTGAAGGCTAGACGAGTTAAGGGGGTGGGCTCGCCGGAAGTCCTTGCTAGATCTGTGGAGACTCGCGGGTGGCGCCCCGTCGATGCACGCCTTCAAGTCTCGGATGTTCCACGTATGGTTGAAAATCTTGGCGGGTCGAAGCTCTACGGCAATAACCCCGCAGTCGCTCTTCGCGAATTGATTCAGAATGCTGCTGATGCAGTACAGGCTAGACGCAAGTTCCAAAAGCGCCCTTCAGATTGGGGCCTTATCACGATTGGTCTTCATTCAGATTCCGAGCACGTCTGGCTCATCGTCGAGGACAACGGTATAGGTATGTCAGAGCAGGTGCTTACGGGCCCGCTCTTGGATTTCGGCACGTCTTTTTGGCGGTCCTCCTTGGCAATGGAAGAATTCCCTGGTCTCTTGGCAGCCGGCATGCACGCCATCGGTCGCTTTGGAATAGGTTTTTTTTCGGTGTTCATGCTTGGGCCAGTCGTTCGTGTCTACTCGCGGCGCTGCGATAAAGGCCAGGAGACGGGCAGACTCTTAGAGTTTCGCGGTGGTACAAGCGGCAAGCCAATCCTGTCCCCCATGGTTGGAAATCCGGTGCCAATCGATGGGGGTACCCGCGTTGAGGTGTTGCTGAAAGAGCAGCCCTTACAACCGGGCGGCCTTCTCTGCACCAACTCGCACTCCAAGCAAACAACGTCCCTCGCTCAACTCGTGGGTGCCATAGCTCCCAATCTTGATGTCGCGATCGAAATCCTCACCGAAAACGGAATGCAACCGATTTCGCGTCCGGGTGACTGGTTGAAGATCAGTGACTTCGATCTTGTGACCCGGTTGAACGAGATGGCAAAACCCCCTGAACTTGGCCCTCCCAAGTCGGACCGAACACTGATGCAACCGGTAGTAGGCTCCAATGGCCAAGTGTTTGGGCGGGCTTTCATCGCACCTTCGGAGCACTCATGGTTAGCGGACGGCGGCTGGGTAACCATCTCAGGTCTTCGAGCTGTGAGAGTCTACAATCTGCAGGGCATTTTGCTTGGTGAGGCCTTGACCGCTGCCCGTGACACCGCCAATCCGCTCGCCACAAAGGAGGCGCTTGCGCAGTGGGCATCGAAACAAGCCGAAATGATCTCAGGATCGGTAAGAGACGAGGTGCGCCAAGCGCGCTCAGCGGAAGTGGTTCTAGAATGCGGCGGCGAGATTGGCGACCTTAAGATCGTGAAATGGGGCTCGGATTGGTTGAACTGTAGCGAGTTGGAGGATCGAATTCGTTCCTCGACAGAAATCGCGATCAGCTTTGATGGGGACTTCGACTACGACGAAGACCAGGACGATGTCCATCCCAAGGAGTTCCGCGAAGATTTTGTGGGCTCCGAGGACATGGCCTTGGTGCTCAAGCATGATGGCAGTGTCCTGAAAGGCAGCAACAACAGCTGGCCGAGGTCCATCACTGGTCAGCCCAAGCAGAGTGAATCAAACGTCGCCGTATATGTCAGAGGGATTATCCGCCGCGTTTGGGGCGAAGATCTTGAAGAGAATGAAG
>DATMNZ010000031.1:0-7556 GCA_035568495.1 Saccharimonadales bacterium (SeqCode)
CGCCCGCTCTGGCCGCCATGCTCCTGCGCCCTCGAAAGAAATCGAATTCGCCGCTGGCGCGGTCCTTTGCGGCCTTCAACCGGGGGTTTGCCAAGGTAACCAGGGGATACGGCAACGCGAGCCACATCCTGATTCGCAAGGCAGTGGCCGGCGTGCTGATATTGGCCGGCTTTGTATGCATTGACGGCCTGCTGGGCCGCAAGCTGCCAACCAGCTTTCTTCCTGAAGAAGATTATGGATATTTCCTGCTGAATGCCCAACTCCCTCCGGCGGCGTCCCTGGCGCGCACCGACCAGGTGTGCCAGAAGATTGAAGGGATTCTGTCCAAGACCGAGGGGGTGCAATACGTGAGCCGCGTAGCGGGCTTCAGCCTTCTCACGCGCGTATCCTCCTCGTATAACGGTTTCTTCTTCGTCGCGCTCAAGCCTTGGGACGACCGGCGCTCCAGCGGACTGGAAGCAAGGCAGATCCTGGAAAGGCTCAACAAACGGCTGGCTTCCGATGTGCCCGAGGCCAACGCTTTCGGCTTTATGCCTCCTGCCATCCCGGGACTTGGATCGGCCGGCGGATTTTCCTTCTGGCTTCAGGACCGCAGTGGCGGATCCATCGATTATCTTGACCAGAACCTCAAGAAGTTTTTGGCGGCGGCCAGAAAACGTCCTGAACTCACGGGCGTCAACGCTTCTTTCGCAACCAACATCCCCCAGATCTATGCCAATGTAGACCGTGACAAGGTGCTGAAGCAGGGCGTCGCGGTCGGCGATGTCTACCAGACCATGCAGGCATTTCTCGGCGGCCTGTTCGTGAACCAGTTCAACCGCTTTGGACGGCAATGGAAGGTGTTTGTCGAGGCCGACGGAGCAGACCGCGCCAACACCGACAAGATCGGACAGTACTATGTGCGCAGCAGCAAAGGCGGCATGGTGCCACTTTCATCGGTGGTGACCATCCAGCCTACGACCGGGGCCGAATACACCAACCGTTTCAACCTCTATCGCGCCGCGCAGGTGCTGGGCAGCGCTGCTCCCGGCTATAGCTCCGGCCAGGCCATGGACGCGCTGGAAGCGGTGGCCAAAGACACGCTTCCCACCGATATCGGGTATGACTGGGCCGATCTGTCGTACCAGGAAAGAAAGGCCGCGGGCACGGCCGGCGGAATTTTTGCGCTGTCAATTCTACTGGTGTTTCTGATTCTGGCCGCGCTCTATGAAAGCTGGGCATTGCCGTTCTCGGTCCTGTTGTCGGTGCCGGTGGCGGTCTTTGGGGCCTTTCTTGGATTGCAGCTCCGTCATCTCGACCTCGATGTGTACGCGCAAATCGGGCTGATCATGCTGATCGGGCTTTCTGCCAAGAACGCCATCCTGATTGTTGAGTTCGCCAAGATTGAGCATGAAAAAGGCAAAGATCTGGCCGAGGCTGCCCTGGAGGGCGCCAAGCTCCGCTTGCGGCCCATTCTTATGACCTCGTTCGCCTTTATTCTGGGTTGCGTGCCGCTGTGGACCGCCTCCGGTTCGGGCGCTGTGGGGCGGCGCATTCTGGGGACGGTGGTGATCACGGGCATGCTCGCCGCAACCTGCATCGCCATCTTTATTCTTCCCATGCTCTTTGTGGTTGTGGAAAAGATCGCGGCACGTTTGCGCGGCGGTTCACCCACGCCGGCGCCAGCCATGCCTCATCCGGCGCCGAGCGGGGCAGATGACTAGGACAGTGACTAGATCGGGACATCGCGTAATCGGGACATCGGGACATCGGAAATGCCAGCCTGCTTTTTTTGCGGCATTACCAAAACTCTAGGACTGCCATGAAAATACTTGCCACTACGGCTTTGCTCGCTCTTGCGATTACGGGATGTACGGTAGGGCCACGCTACCAGCGTCCGGCCGTCGATCTTCCTGCGGCCCATCGAGGCATTGAACTGGAAAACGCGGGCCACACGGATGTTGCGTCACTCGCCGACCAGAAATGGTGGGAGATCTTTCAGGACCCGCAACTCCAGCAACTGGAGCGCACCGCCATCGAACACAACTACGACGTGCGCATCGCGGCGGCCCGTATCCTTGAGGCCCAGGCACAACTGGGGATTGTCCGTTCCAATCAGTTTCCCCACGCCAGCGCCGGGGCCTTCGACAATGTCCAGCGCAATCCGGCAGTACCCCGGCTGCCGGTGGCGACCAATGGGAGCGCTGAACAATTGACGCTGTCGGCAGCATGGGAGCTTGATTTCTGGGGCAAGTTCCGCAGGGCCACAGAAGCGTCACGGGCCAACCTGCTGGCCAGCGAATGGGCCCGGCGGCAGGTCATCAGCACACTGGTCAGCAATGTGGCCACGGCATATTTTCAACTGCGAGAGCTCGATCTTGAACTGGAGATTTCAAAAGAGACCCTGGCTTCGCGGCAAGACTCGCTTAAGCTGACGCAGCTACTCGCCGACCGCGGTTCAATTTCAATGCTCGACGTAAGGCAGGCGGAACAACTGGTGTATACCGCCGGCGAGCAGGCGCCGAACCTTGAGCGTCGCATCGCGCAGCAGGAGAACCTCATCAGCACGCTGGTGGGATCGAATCCCGAGCCGGTGCTGCGCGGATTGAAACTGACCGAGCAGCCGCACGCGCCCCAGGTGCCGGCCGGGCTGCCATCGTCGCTGCTGGAGCGGCGCCCCGATATCCGCCAGGCCGAACAACAGATGGTGGCGTTCAACGCGCAGATAGGAGTCGCCAAGGCGGCCTATTTTCCGCAAATTACACTGACCGGAGACGCAGGCTTCCAGAGTGCGGCGCTCACCAGCCTGTTCAGTGGACCGGCAGGATTATTCAGCCTGGGCGGTTCCCTGATGCAACCGATCTTCAATGGAGGGCGGACCCGCTCGGCCGTGAAGCTGACCGAGGCGCAAAAAGAAGAAGCGGTGCTGTTTTACCGGCAGACCATCCAGCAGGCGTTTCGAGACGTTTCTGACTCACTCGTTGCTTACGAGAAGAACCAGGAGTTTCGCCAGCAGCAACAACTTCTCACCAATGCAGCCCAGGATGCGTCCCATCTGTCGGATATCCGCTACAAAGGCGGGGCAGCAAGCTACCTGGAGGTGCTGACCAACCAGACCAATTATTTTTCCGCCCAGCTCAATCTGGCGCAGGCGCAATTGAACGAGTTGGACGCCCTAGTCCAGCTCTACCGATCGCTCGGCGGCGGCTGGGAGCAACCGTAGCAGCGTCACGCGCTCTGCTAAACTTTATTCCGCTCATGGCCACCAAAGATTACAAAACTGACATCGCCATCGTAGGCGGCGGGCTGGCGGGGCTGGTCACTGCATACGACCTGCTGGATCGTGGCCGCCGCGTTCTGCTCATCGATAAGGACAAACGGGAGAACTTCGGTGGACTGGCCAAGCAGTCCTTTGGCGGCGTACACATGATCGATACGCCCCACCAGCGCCGCCTGAAGATCAAAGATTCATCCGAACTGGCCTGGAGCGACTGGCTGAGCGTGGCCGGCTACGGCGCCAACGACGACTGGCCGCGCCGCTGGGGCCGTTTCTATTGCGAGAATTCGCGCGAATATATCTTTGAATTTCTCGACAGCAAACAGGTGAAATTCCTGCCGCTGGTCAACTGGGCGGAACGCGGCATCTATGGCCCCGGCAATACCGTTCCGAGATGGCACATCACATGGGGCACCGGCTACGAAATCATCGAGCGCCTTCTTCAGGCCCTGGAGGCCCATCCTCAACGTAAAAATCTGGAATTGCTTTTTGATACCGAGATTTCGGCCATGGAGACGGCCAATGGCCGGGTCACGGGCGTGCGCGGAAGGGCCATGAATTCCGGAGACGAAGTCCAGATTTCGGCCGAGCATGTTGTGATCGCTTCCGGTGGCATCTGCGGCGGCGACCTCAGCCGCCTGCGGGCCAACTGGTACAAGCCCTGGGGCGATCCGCCGCAGAAACTGCTGAATGGCGCGCACGACTTCGGCGACGGTATGCTGCACGAGCGCGTCGCCTCGATCGGCGGCGCCGTGACCCATCTCGACTTGCACTGGCACTATGCCGCCGGCATACACCATCCCGCGAAGCGCCGCCCCGACGACGGACTCAGCCTGGTGCCGCCGCGCTCCGCCCTGTGGCTCAACGCCCGCGGCGAACGCATCATGAACCCCGGCCCTATGCCGGTCTATGGCGACACGCGCCATCTGGTCGAAAGCGTGCTACGCCAGCCCGGCCAGTATTCCTGGCAGGTGATGAACTGGAAGATTGCCATTCGTGAATTGGCGGTTTCCGGCTGCGATTACATGACTGCCTTTCGCTACAAAGACCGTCGTGCGCTGGCGAAGAGCGCGGTGTTCGGCAACAAAGAATTAGTCCAGCGGCTGATAAGGGAATGTCCCGATGACATCGTGGCCGCCGATACGCTCGACCAGCTCATGGAGCGAATGGACGAGAAGGGCCTTTATGGCCATCGGCTTGATCGTCCGCGCATGGAGGCAACCCTCCGCACATGGGATGAGATGATCGCGCGCGGGCCGGCCTTCCATAATGACGACCAACTGCGACGCATCGCCAACTTCCGCGCTTATCGTGGCGACCGCATTCGCACCTGCAACTTCCAGCCGGTCCTTGATCCGAAGGCACGGCCGCTGATTGCTATCCGTGAATTCATTCTCGCCCGCAAAAGTCTGGGCGGCATCCAGACCGATTTGCAATGCCGTGTCCTGCGCTCTACCGACGGCCAGCCCATTCCCGGCCTCTACGCGGTGGGTGAAGCCGCAGGCTTCGGCGGCGGCGGGATTCACGGCAAAGGCTCCCTGGAAGGAACGTTTCTGGGCGGATGTATATTGACCGGGCGGGCCGCCGGAAGAAGCATCGAGAAATAACAGGATGAGAAAACGGTGAGCGAATGCGCGGATGAATGTTAAATGCACCGTCAAGAGGACGGCTTCGGAGCGTGCGGAAAAATGCCGGAGCAGCCGTACCAGAAGGCGGCTTCAGCCGCCCGTAAGGAACTGGAGAACGTGAGGCTTCAGCCTAATGTCACTTACTTTGGCTTTAGCCGCTGCAGGTATCAGGGCACGGCTGGAAGAGCTTGCGGAAGAATGCCGGAACAACTGTCAAAGCGGGCGGCTTCAGCCGCCCGTGAAGGAACAGGAAAATGAGTGGCTTCAGCCACGGGTTAACTCCCTAATCCGTTCGAGAAGATCTGAGTTTCCTCCTTTAAACACAAGGGATTCCTTCACAGGATCATGAAAGACCACACCCGCTAAACCGCGGCTAAAGCCGGGTCCTTCATAGTGCTCCGCGGGCGGCTGAAGCCGCCCGCTTTGACAGTTGTTCCGATTGTTTTACCGGATCCTCGAATGCATCGCGTCCCACCCTTCGCAAAGAACACGAAGGCTGGGGCACCCATCTTCTAAGCCGGACGCCCCGAACTCGGCCTTCGAATGCCCATGGCGGTCAAGCGCGCGGCCAGCGTGTTGGGCTTGAGTCCGAGCAACTCGGCTGCTCCTCCACGTCCGTAGATCTTCCAGCCGGTGCGTTCCAGGGCCAGTAGGATGTTCTCGCGCTCGCGCCTCTTGATCTCTTCCTGAGTCATAAAGCCTTGGGTCATAAAGTCCTGAGTCAGAAAGGAAGACGACTCAGACATCTGCGGGCCGGGAATTCGAACCGGCGGATTGGTGGCCGGCCTGTTGCCTAACAAAAGATCCAGTCGCAGCGGCCCTCCCTCAGAGATGATCACCGCCCTCTCCAGCACGTTGTGCAACTCGCGGATATTACCCGGCCAGTCGTAGCCCTGCAGTTGCGCGACCTGCTGGGCGGTCAAATCCGCAATTTTCAGATTCATCCGGCGGCGCGCTTGTCCGAAGGCATGTTCGACTAGCAGCGAAATGTCATCCAGCCGCGCACGCAGCGGCGGCACTTCGATCGGGAAAGTATTCAAACGATAATAAAGGTCCTGGCGGAAGCGTCCGGCAGCCATTTCCTGCTTGAGATCGCGATTGGTGGCGGCGATCACGCGCACATTCACGCGGCGTGTATGGTCTTCACCGATACGTTCAAATTCGCCTTCCTGCAACACGTTTAAGAGCTTGCTCTGCGATTCGGGCCGCAACTCGCCTACTTCATCCAGGAAAATGGTGCCGCCGTCGGCCAGTTGAAAACGCCCCACACGATCGCGCACCGCGCCTGTGAACGCGCCTTTGGTATGGCCAAAGAACTCGCTTTCAAACAGCTCCAGGGGTATCGACGCGCAGTTGACTTTGATCAGCGGGCGCCGGCGGCGCAAACTGCTTTCGTGAATGGCGCGGGCAATCAATTCTTTGCCGGTCCCGGTTTCGCCCAGCAGCAGGACACTGGCATCCGTCGGCGCGACCACTTCGATTTGCCGGACGATCTGCTTAAATGCCTCGCTCTGGCCGACCATCTCTCCGTTTCCATAATGCGCCTTTACCTCTTCGCGCAGATAAGCGTTCTGAAGTTCTAGCTGTTCCCGCAGAGCGCCGATTTCTTCAAACGCGCGGGCGTTGGCCACGGCAATGGCGGCGTGGTCGGCCAACGCGCGCAGCCATCGGTACTCGGTGTCGGAAATCGGCGCGCAACAGTAAACGGTGAATACCCCCAGCAGTTCTCCGCGGAAGACCAGCGGCAGGCCGGCAAAGCTCTGGAAGCCCGCCCGGACCGCCCACTCCTTGACGCTATCGGGGACCCACTCGCGGGTGCGCGCCGCGTCGTTGATGAGGATAGGTTCCTTTTCAGCGCCTACGACGCCTGAGTTAAATGCGCCAAAGGGCACACGGGGATATTCACGGGAGATGTTCCAGTCCTCCGCGGTGCCTTTGCTCGGATGCCCTCCAGTGGCAACTAAGTGGAGACACCTTGTCTGGTCCGGACAATGATCACGCACCAGGCATCGAGCGCAAATGTCACCCCGATCTACCATCAACATTCTCACGATGGCGACATCCGGTTGAGCGGCCAAGCCATCCACAATCATCTTCAGAACGGTCTTGACGGACCGCTCTTGAGCGACCGCCGTGGTAATCGACTGAAATCTTTCAAAATTCATGCAGGTCTACCTTACAAAGCAATCCCAAAGGATTGGGATTTTGCCACAAAAAATTGGTGCGCACAAGACCTTGGGATTCGTCCGGCGCCCTAATATCCCCATAACTTATTCAAACTAAAAGACCAAAATCTACACCACAATTTGGCATGTTAGATGCCTATAGGCTCCCCAAGGCGCTGTTCTCCAGTCTTAAAGAGGCCGCCAAACGAAATGCGCAAAATGACACCGGAGGAGGGTAATCATTTGGCTGAGCACCGGGGGTTATACACCCCAACATTCACGAGGAGGAACTATCTATGAAGGGAATCAAGATACTGGCGGCCATGGCTGCTTGGTTCTTGCTGACAGTGGGCCCGATCTATGGGCAAGGTGTGGGCGCCGCCGGTAACATCACCGGGACTGTCACCGACCAATCGGGCGCGGTGGCTGCCAACGCGACTGTAACCGCAACCGAGGTGCAGAAGGGTCTCAAGCGCACCGCAACTTCCGACAACAAGGGCGATTATC
>DATMNZ010000032.1:0-36369 GCA_035568495.1 Saccharimonadales bacterium (SeqCode)
TATTGGGGACGGGCTGAGTCTTCTGCGGCTTTTTTTCACCGGGTTTGCCCGGTTGTTCAACGCCGTTCTGCGTTGTAGAGGTCTTTTGTTGCGCTTCCGCCGTAAGGGCGATTCCGCCCAAGATGATCGCCGCCACACAAACCGTTCCTGGTATCCGCATGGAATTCTCCTCCAGGTCGAGCGTTTGCGCCAGATTATACGCTTCTCGGTGAAACCCGGCGTTCTTTTTTATTGTTGCCATTCGCCGGCTCCCGTTCCCCGAAGGCCGGTTCTCAGGAAAAAGATTTATTGCAACAGCCAATTCATCACCTGCTGCACAGCGCTCGACTCCCACCCCAGTTGCAGATGGTTGTCGCCGTTGA
The DNA here is from genome assembly GCA_035568495.1 of Saccharimonadales bacterium (SeqCode). GTDB lineage: Bacteria > Acidobacteriota > Terriglobia > Terriglobales > Acidobacteriaceae > Angelobacter. Next base: position 363 of record DATMNZ010000032.1, read on the forward strand.
GCGTCGTGACTCCTCCTACTTTGCCGATCCCTCCGGTATCGGTGGCGCTGGCGATGAAGAGGATGCCGTCACTGGGGCCGGTGTGCTCGTTGTGAATCATTGGTATGGTGTTGGCGCCGCCCGCCAGCAGATATGTGGTTACCGAAGAAGGAATGCCGGCGCTTCTCATGGTGGCCACCAGCGATCCTTGATTCATGGCGTTCTGAATGCCCGAGCCGATGGTATAGAACCCGGTCCCGCCATAATAGGTGGTCTGCCAATCCTGCTCATTGGCCGGGAGAGAAAAGACGTTGTCCCAGCGCGCCAGTAGCTGTTTTTGTCCGGGAAAGAAGTTGCCTGTGCTGGTGGTGTAGATCGAGAGCTCAGGATGGTTGCGCAACAGCCCCGTACAAACCATTTCTGTGTGGGGAGAAGGACCATTGACTACGCCGCCGCACTCCGGAAAGATCCCAAAGTTAAAGGTCCATCCGTGGCGGAAGTCGTAATCCAGACCGGCATTGGGATTGCCCACCAGCACCACCTTACGCACGTCGCCGCCATAGGCCTTGCCCCACGCCGGCTTGACGCTCGATACGTACAGGCGGGCGGCGAACGCTCCCGCGCTCCAGGCCACTACGTCGACCTGGGCGGCGCCCGTCACTGCCTTGACGCGCTGAATGGCGTCATAGATAAGCTGTGCGTGTAGAAGATTGTCGCCCTGCTTGTGGGGAAAGTTGATGGCAAAAACCTTGAAGCTATTGCCGCTGAGAAACTGCATCATGCCCGTCCCCGGACAGGTATTGGCCCCGCATATGCCGCCGCCAAACTCGTTGGGATTGGCCCAGGCATGATCGGCGTTGTCGTTCGAGCCGTGGACCAAAAGCACCGGGACTGTGCGGGTGTTGGTATTCCATCCGGGAGCGTAATACAGCAGGAAGCGGCTCATGGCCGGTTCGGCCACATTTCCAAAGAATGTAAGACGCTGGCCACCCTGATCGCCGCGGCCATCCGGCGGATAATCGGCAACCGGAAAGTTCGGATCGCTGTCGAAGTAGCGCTCCACCTTCACCCATCCGTTGGCCACCGAAGATCCCGTGAAGGTCGCCTCCAGCGTGAGCGTTCCCACGGCAAAGGCCGGCTGGATGGCAAAGCTCAGGACGAATCCACAGATGAGCGTGAGCGCGATTGTCTGTGGGGTTTTCAAATACCATGACCGAATCTTCATTTCTCTGTCTCCTCGAACAGCGTCGAGCGTTTTTGCCCGTACCATAATTGCACAATACAATTGCGCAATCTGTGAAATCAATACCCAATCCGCAATACGAGATTTTTGTCGCGTGGCTCAAAAGGACGAAGCGCCCTTTTTCCAAGTGGCATAACATCGCTTTTCGAGCCGCGCCGCTGGAGTTTGCTCGCGTCATCAAATTGCTCGACGGCAAGGGCAGCTTCAAATTCGGAGGCCGATGGTCGTCCGCAGGGACGTTTCCGGCTGCAAATTTGTCCACTACACAGGGTGCCGCCTTGGACGAAAGCAACGCCAGTTTTACTTACTACAAACTTCCTCTGGCAGATGTGCGGCCTCGAGCCGTCGTCGGGGTTCGGCTTAGGCTCGACAGGGTGATTGATTTGACGAACCCGCAAGGCATCCGGAAACAGCCTTGGCTTCACCTTCAAGAATTGCTGGCGGAGGACTGGAGAAAGGTCAATGATGCTGGGCACGAATCCCAGAGCCAGGCTTTTGGCCGGGCCGCCCACGATGTGGGCGCCGAGGCACTTCTCGCGCCATCGGTGCGGGTGCCAGGCGGTGTCAACTTGGTTTATTTCCCTGAATCCGTTCCCTCGGGAAAGGTGGAAATCCTTGGCCGGGAAGAATTGGAACGGTGGCTTCGGAAACGATAGTATGCAAAAGTGCATGAACTTATGCTTCCATAATGCCAAAAAATAAGATTAGACTTTGAACATGAAGAAGATGAGCCAGTCCATAGGAACAATGCCCATCAAGCGGGGCAGCAGGCATGGCCTTGCCCGCTCCAAAGCCCACAGGTTCTTGACCACAGTGCAAACAGCAGGAAGGCTGCGCGGGCTCGACGTAAAGGGATTCTGCGATTCCTACTGTGTCAACCAAGATACCTTCACACGCTTAACAGGGTTTTCCCCGCGCGCTGTTGCTCATTGGGCGCAGGGGCGGAAGCCCAGCGCCTCGACCGAGCGGCGGCTGGCGGAGCTTGGCCGGTTGTTTGATGAGCTGGAAAAACTCATTGCGGGTGAGAGCATTGGCCCATGGCTGAAAGAACCGAATCCCGCCTTTGATGGCTCGACACCATTGCAGGTTGTGGAGCGCGGTGAAACCGACCGAATCTGGCGGATGCTCTATGAGCTAGAATCTGGGGAGCCAGGTTGATTTTTCTGTCAGCCTGCAGGGTATAGATCGACGCTCTTTTCGGCCCGCCCATACGCCCCGACGGAGTAAAAACATGCCATTCTTTCGCGATCTGAAAATTGCGGTACGTTCTTTAGCGCGGGTTCGCGCCTTGTGGATCACCGTGGCCGTCACCCTGGCTCTCGGTATCGGCGCGAACGCGGCCATCTTCAGTGTTGTCCGCGGTGTGCTTCTCCGTCCGCTGGCGAATCGCGATGAAGATCGCCTGCTCTACGTCCGCCAGAGCGCACCGGGTATCGGTGTCGAGAATGCAACCTTCTCTGTCCCGGAAATCAAGGACGTCGGTAGCGGACTGAAGTCCATCAACGAAGTTGGCACCTTTTCAGCGGTTGATTTCACCATGGTCGGGATGGGCGAGCCCCGCGAGATCCGCGCCGGCGTTGTGGATGGCAACTACTTCGAGGTGATGGGCTTGCGCCCGGTCCTTGGACGCCTCCTGAATTCCGGCGACGATGGCCCCAACGCCGAAGGCGCGGCCGTACTCACGTATCGATACTGGAGCGGTTCGTTGCACTCTGACCGCGGCGTGATTGGGAAAACGCTCAGGCTCGGGAGCTTCGATGGCACGCGTTCCGCCGTCATTGTTGGGGTCCTGGAGCCATCCGTGCCCTATCCCGTGGAAACCGAAATGATCGCCAACGTGGTCACCAGCCCACACCACCTGTCGGCCACCATGGTGACCGGCCGCGAGCATCGCATGACCGAGGTGTTCGGGCGTCTGGCCCCCGGCGCGAATCTCGAGACCGCGCGGGCCGAACTCCGCACGGTATATGCGGCGATGGTCTCCGCCCATCCGGAAACTTACAAGGCCGCCGACCACTACAAGATCGATGTGACACGCATGCACGACCAGATCAATGCCCGCGCCCGGACCATCTTATGGGTACTGTTGGCGGCGTCCGGTTTGTTGTTTGTGATTGCCAGTTTGAACGTTGCCAACCTTGTACTCGCCCGGACGGTGCGACGTGAATCCGAGCTGGCCGTACGCTCGGCCGTGGGAGCAACCGCGGGCGCGCTCCGGCGTTTACTGTTGGCGGAAAGTCTGGTGCTATGCGGCAGCGGCGCGTTAGCGGGACTCATGATTGCCGCTCCGATGGTCTCGGTGCTCTCCCGCTATGCGTCACGCTTCTCCGTGCGCGCGCTCGATCTCACGCTCGATTCCAGCCTGGTTTGGATTGGGGTCGCGCTGGCGCTGGTCGCCGCCATTTTCCTGGCTTTTGTTCCGCGTCTGCCCTCCGCCGATACTTCAAGAGGTCTGGGGCTGTCGAGCGGCAGCTCTCGTGTAAGCAGCGGAAGCGGCCGGCGCCTTCGCATCTTTGCGGTCACGCAAATCACGGCTTCATTTCTGCTGCTGGCCGGAGCGGGCGCGCTGCTGCGCACCCTGCTCGAGTTGGAAAAGACCCAGCCGCCTTTTGAAACCGCGCACGTTCTAGCGGTGAATCTGCCGGTGATGTCCTATGGACGCACTCCCGAGCAGGTGCGCGAGTTTTACCGTGAGGCACAGCGCCGGGTCAGCACACTGCCGGGTGTTGAACACGTCTCGTCAGGCTTTAGCGTTCCCTGGCGTGATGGCCGTTCCTTGAACATCAGCTTCTCCTTCGCTCTGGAAGGCGCAAAACGCGAGAACGGCCAGGATGATCCGCGCGCGCGCTTCCGCTCGGTATCGCCAGGATTCTTCGAGACCCTCGGGGTGCCGCTGGTGGAAGGCCGCGATTTCCGGGCGACCGACCGCGAGGGCGCCGAACGCGTGGTCATCGTCAGCCAGAGCGTCGCGCGTCAATTATTTCCCGGACAAAATGCCATGGACCGCCACTTGCAGTGGACCGACGGCGTGATGAAGTTCATCGGCATCAGCACCGAGCCCCGGCGCATTATCGGCGTAGTGCCCGACGTAGACGATGAAAACATCATCCCATCGCCGGCCATGACGGTGTACCAGCCCTCCGAGCAGGAAGGCTGGAACGGCCGCCTGTTCGTCCGCGCCCACAACGATCCCTACGCGCTCGTTCCTTCCGTCATCCGCACCGTGCATGAGATAGCGGGAGACCAGCCGGTCGAGCGGGCCAGCACCCTGGATGACATTCGCGCGGAAGTGCTGACGCCCGACCGGCTCAATGCCATCGTGTTCGGCGGATTCGCGACCCTGGCGCTGCTGATCTCCATCGTTGGAGTAGCGGGCGTGCTCGCTTTTTCCGTAAACGGACGTACGCGCGAGTTCGGAATCCGTCTGGCCCTGGGCGCCCAACCACGAAGCATTCTCACCAAGGTCCTCCTGGAAGGGATTGTCATCGCGGGCCTGGGCGTAACTGCAGGTTTCCTGGTTGGCCTCGTCTTGGAACGCGCCATTGGTACCTACGTGGCCCAAGTACAGCTTCCAGGGGCATCGCTTTTGATTGCGTCCGCTGCGGTAATTCTTGCGGCCGCCGTGATCGCATCAGCCCTCCCTGCGGCTCGCGCTGCCAGGGTTGATGCCGTGCAAGCGCTGCGGGCGGAGTAAGTTGGCGCTCGGCGCTGCTTACCGCCGTGGCTCGCAGAATTTATTTAGCGCCAATACAGTCCAAGAGAATCGGTACTGCCGATCAAACGATGCGCCTAGCCCCGTTCCGCGGGATAGGTAGCAAGCGAAATATGCCCTTCCTTGCGCCCGTAGGGCCGACGCGCAGGCCCGGTGATCTGCGGGCCGAGTTTCTGTGCGCCGCTGGGACAGATCAACGGCGCGCCATCACCACTGCCATAAAAGCAGGATACATGCCTGAAATTCCCTGGGCTTGCTTTCTTTAAGTCGGGCATTTTCCAGCTATTCTCATGACGCATCGGGGGTTACGCTCAGCCGAGAAGCGAAGTCGACCGGAATAAAAGCAGGATAAAAGCCGTATACAAGGAGGTAAAAAACGAGCACGAACTTTGTATAGGCGATTGCGGAAGTGAAAAACATGAAAAACATGCCTTCAATCTGCGTTCCCGTGCATGTCTTTGAAATCCAAAGAAAAAAGTCGTTGCGGATACCGTTGCTCATGCGGTTTTTGTTGCGCGACGTTGAGGGCAGTTCGGGCAATCGAGCCAGCGCACAACAGGGGGCCGAACTTCGGAGATTCATTGAGATGGTTTTGCGATCCGTCCCAGGGCCGGAAATGAGGCATAGGTGATACAAACGTGATACAGGGGTAGGGATTATTAATGACATGGTCACTATCTATCCCAGATTCGCAGAGTCGGCCTCCAGCCATGCGGGGCGAGCAAGAATTGCAGGCTGGAGGCACACCGGCGTCCTGGCCCCAGTTGGACGGAGAACGCGGCATCTGCTGTTTCAGTTTTCAAGGATCTGTTACCAAACCGGCACCTGAGCGCCCTGGGACGATTATGCACAAGCGCCCAAGAGAAAAGAACTTTTGCTGTTGAAGTGGCAGCATTCTGATAGCACTCTGGCGGCGGGCTATGCCGATGGCGCCCGTCAGGGCCGCGGCGTCGATCAGGTGAGTGCATCTGAGCATACGGGCGTGGTGCGGGCCATCGGTAGCACCAGCCTTCAGCGGCGGTATTGATGATCTCGATGGTTTTGCCCGACATGGCGACCTGCACGTCACCGGGCTTCAGCTTCCGCCCTGCGTAGCGAAGATACTTAAAGGTTTCTGTGCGAAGATACCGGCAAGCGCCTGGATGGAGTTTTGGATGCAATTATCAGGGCGTTGTCGCATCGATGTACCTAGCAGCGGATGCGATAAGGAGCGCCAGGATGGAACACTTCGATCGAATCACAACCGATATTGCCCGGATGAACGGGGAGCCCTGCATTCGTGACCTTCGCCTTACCGTTCGCCGTGTGCTCGGGGCGCTGGCCGCCTATCCCGACCGGGCTGAGCTGAAGCGCGAGTACCCGGAGCTTGAGGACGAAGATATCCGGCAGTCGCTGGCATTCGCCGCTGCTCCGACTTCCACGCGCTCCTTGCAAGTTCCGGACTTACCGGACCCTCGGTAATTCGTATTCGAATCGAAGGCCTGCGCGGAGAGGATCTCGCCCGGCTGCTGGTCAGCGTATTGCGAGTTTCCGGCGATAACCTGCTGAATAGGGCAATGGTTTCTGTAACCGAAAATGGAATCAGGATTCGCCGGCTGCCCGTTCCCGTTAAGTGAACGTGAGTGCGGACCGCAATACGATTCGCAACATCAAAGTCGAATCGGGTCCAATAACAAATCCCGTTAGCGCTACCATCTTCTCAACAACTTAATCACAGAGCGTTCTGCTCGCACATTTTGGTAGCTACCGCATGGTGTTGCTATAATCCAATCGATCAATTCTACTTTCAATGTCCGAGTCGCCTCCGAACTACAGCCTCTGAATCCTCCCTCGCCGCCTGTCGCTCATATGTCTCAGCAATGCCCTCGACCAGATTGGCCACATACGGATACTCGAACGCGAGCTTCCGGGACCAGTTTCTGTATTTTTCTGCTAATTCCCGTTCCTCCCCTCCGCCTTCGCCGCGAAAATGAGCTCCCCTGGCGTTGTACACCCCAATTTGAACCCCAGTCGCGATATGAGCAGTGCCGCATTCTTCCAGCACATTGCGAACTTGTTCGCTGGGCCAAATACCATCCGCACCGATTGTCGGAGCAGACAGGAGCTGTCCGATTCGCCGGTCGCCGATCTCCGCGCGTCCGTGCTTAATGCAAAGGGACTGAGCTTCCTTGATCCAATCGCGCAGTGCTTTCTCGTCGATTTTGCCGGCATCGTCAGTACCCGGAATACGTTTGACGTTCTCCAGCAACCGATGTGCTGCCGTTCCAACCGCCGACCTTTGTCCATCACCATTCACCACCCATTCGGGCGGGTCCTCTCCGCCGTCTTGGCGCGGATAAATGAGAGCCAGCGCCTGGACAAAGAGCGCTGGCGAGCTGCCAATCTGCTTTTCGAGGTTTGGGATGCGATGACTTGTATGTTCGAGTTCCGAAACAAACAGGAACTCGAGGCGCGCCATCTCATCTTCACTTACCCCGACACGTTTCTGCAAAGCGTTAAGTGCCTTGGAGAGATAGTGCGCATGCTGAGGATGGGTTCCGGGTGCCTCGGAGCCGCAAGTTCCAACTTCCTGAAGAAGACGCTTTAGGCGCGATGTCTCCACCTCTTCGATAGCAGCTTGAACAGCAAAAAAGCCTGCTAGCGGTCGGTGCGACTCAAGGAGGCGGTCGATCACCTCGTTGAGATCAGGGGAGTCCTTCATCAACCAGTTTGGGTGGACCTCGCGCCAATATTGCTCGCGAATAGCGTGTCCTAGCGTGTCGACATGCTCCCAGGTGTCGTGCTGGAACGGGGAACATTTAAGCAAGCGGCAGAGCAAAGGCGCAGGCAGGACCTTTGCCAATTGCTGTGTGATGTTGCCCCGAGCACCGGCATCGAGCTTCAAAAGAAACCCACGTATCGCCTCGTCAAACTTGCCCACGAGACCTTGGCCTTCATCATTCAGGCACTCCGCCAGAAAGCTGGTGGCCTCGGAAGGGGCAATCACGCCTTCGGCCATATGCCCGCCGATTGTAGATGCAGCACCGCTCTTCGACAGAAGTGTCTTGAGTCCTTTAAAACCCTGGGCCTCCCAAATTTCCTGGAGGGCGGCAATCCGAAGACCTCGGATTCTTTCCTCACGCTCCTGGTAGTCCAAGTCTGCTTCCTCCAACTCATCGAAGGATTCCTCCACCCATTGCTGCTCGAAAAGCCATAGATTTCTGTTAACAAAGTCGGTCGGCGTCAGGACATCATATGCTCTGCGAGCGCGGTCTTTAGTTGCAGCCGTCATACCCTGCTTGGCGCTGCGCCTCAAAAAGGCGAAACGACGAATGCGCTCTCGCAAGGCTGCTTTGCAGTTTTCGTCGGGTTCCGTTGCCGCCCACTTGTCCACGAGGTTCCAGATAGTCTCCTGATCTTCCTCCGGCAGATCCTGCAGACTCTCGACGAGATCGCCGAGCGTCTTTTCATCGTGAGACGGCCATGCCAGAGCGAGATCAAGCGCCTTGCGCGCGAATTGGTTCATTTCATCCCAGGTCACCGGATGTCCCGCTCCGGAAGCATCGCTGCGCCACCTGGGTCTATAGCTGTAATGGCCGATACGATGGCCCGGCGCAAGCTGCGCAACGCAAACTCCCCATCCGATTGCAGGATATTTCAATGCAAGAACCTCAAGTGCCTTCTTGCGATCCTCCAGCGGCGCAGCAGTTTGGGGCACCCACGAACGAAATATCGCCTGAAGGCTGTTGTCCGGCTTGTTGGCCCAATTGTCATTGATCTTCCTTTCCGCTAGTTTGGCGAGGATCAACGAAACATGGGGGAGTTGGTCAGCACTCCAAGCAAGGTTTTCCAGTGCCCACAGTAACCCGGTTCTCGGGCAGTGGCCAAAAATACCGGTATCTGCAGGCTTCATCAAAGAGTAGACCTGCGGTTCCGGTGATTTGAGATCGTCTTCAATGATCCGGAGGAATTTCCTGGGGGCTGCTTCGGCATAAAGAGGAAGATTATCAGTCTGTGAGAGAAGTTTTTCGGGCGTGAGCGGTGTCAAGAGGCGCTGAATGAGCATATCCACGTGGGCCCGGACATCCACGCCTGATCGTTTTGAGAAGAGGCCATTGCCATGGACAGCAAGAAGAACAAGTGTTTCACAGATGCCATCCCGAAGAGCGCCTGAATGCTCGCGGGATTTGCCATAGAGATTTGCGAAGGCTCTTTTATCCTCGGGAAGTTCCAGAGCTGGATCTTTTTCGGACAGAACGATCTCCGCGGCAAAGAAAAATTCCTCGAGGTCTTTCTGAGTTACGGCTCCCTGCACCGCAAAGAACGCATCAATCTTGGACGCCACTCCTCGAAACTTCCCGGCAGACCAAACGGGTGGATCATCAAACTTCAGGAGCTCCGTCACATCCTTTTCAATCTCATCGCATGACTTGCCGGCAAGGACGGACATTATCTCGCAGTCACCCTTAGACTGCATATGACAAGCTCCGACGAGCATCATCGGTATCAATCTGCGGATCGCGGCGTTGTCCTGTGCCCATTCAGGGGTACGGATCGCGGGAGCTTTCGCCAGGCGGCGACGCAGGATGGTAGGTGAGTATCCGGACTCGCGCGCAAGGTCGTCGATCTTGAGATGATCATTGATGCCCATCGCCTTTAGTGCTTTCTGGAATGGTTCATATCTCAGGAGGTCAAGGACTATGGTGGGTTCGGGCTCGACTGTATTCCTTGGCCGGACGATTATGGTGTACTGGTTCTTGTATACCCCTCCGAGTTCGCGTTCCACCTCGTCGGTAAAAACAATCGGAAAGAACGCCGGCGAAGCCGTGGTCAGTTTCCGAAGCACTTTTGCCGACGAAAACACGAGGAATCGGTCCTTAGCGTTCTTGATCGCTGGCTCCTGGTCTTCAAACATGCAGTAAAGGAAGGCCAGAGCTTCGAGCTTTGAATCGCCACAGACGATGAGCGGGGACGATGGTGGATTCTCGATCCAGTTCTTCACCGTCGCCTTGAAGTGTTCCACCGACGGCGCAAAGAGTTCCTTCGACAATTCCGGGTCAGTAACGGACGCCCATGCGCGCCACTGCTCGTCCAGAGAGTGCATACCCTCGGACGGAGAGCCCATTTTCTCCGACAACCAGCCCTGAGCTTGTAACGATTGTTCGAGCCACTGTTCGAGGTCGCTCGCATCATATGCCCTGACAGATTTCCAAGCGCCAAGAGCCTGTTTAGCTTTGACCCACTTGGTTTTTCCATTCCAGTTCCTCGGGGTCACAAAGACGAAATTCATCTCTGATCGCTCGGCCGCCGGAATGGCTTTAACACGCGCCGCGTAGTCGCTGTCAGCCTTTTGCTTGGAGTCTTCATTGCAACCGAATTCCCATCCGGATTTTCCGATCGGTATCCAGGGAGTTGCGGCACTCGCATCTACGCGGCCGTCCCAACCCTTTTTCTCGGCATTGTCGTAGCCGGGAAAGTCGACGAGCGAGAGTTCCTGACCGGTTGAACTGACCAGCTTTCGCAGGAGGACTGGGAGGTGCGAGCGCGCCTCCAGATTACCGTCGACCCATTGTTCGAGATCTCTCGCTGTAATCTTGCAAAAGGAGGGCACGTAGGTGCCAACGGCGATTTTCTGAGATGATGCCCGCTGCTGATACTGCTCAAACTCGCCCTGCAGTTTGAGAAGTTTCTGCTGGTCAACGCCGAACGCCTTTTCGAGCCGGGCCGCCATCTCAGGCGAGAGAGCCGCATTCCCATTCAGCAAGTTTGAGAGGGCTGGCCGGCCCACACCCAGCAGTTTGGCGGCCTCTTTGACGGGCATCATTGGCGGTATAACCTGTGCCCGGATATAGAAGCCAGGGTGGATCGGTTCGCTCATCGGCGTCTCCTCGTATTGTGTAGCGTAACACACTACATCACAATCCACAAGGGTGGGGAAAGCGGGTGGGGAAAGCGGGGGGAGAGCTGGGACGGGGCGTTCCTCAACCTTTACAGACGACGAAGGCACTAACAGGCGGGTAGATGCACAGTACTGCAAACGCGCGGGCGAGCCCCGCCGAGCACTTGGGGCAGAACGGTTTTCACCAGCGTACTCGGCTTCGGCGCTTCGGCCATCTGTCGCGCCGCCAAACTGCTGTCAGAACGCTGCCACTTCAACAGCAAATTGTTTCTTTCGCTTGTGCGCTTGTGCATAATCGTCCCAGAGGAGGAGAAGGGGGACGGCCTGAACTGCGCAATTATTCCGCGCGATTCAGAACATTTTTCCACGAAATCATTATCGACGTCCCTCACCTCAGAGTTGCCGCCTTGTGATTCCACTACGCCTCATCAGATAGCGTTTTGGTCCGAGCGGCCGCCTGTTTGTGCGCGCCCACAATGCCCCATACGCGCTCGTTCCTTTTGTGGTCCGTACCGTCCACGAGATAGCGGGAGGCAGAATATCAAAGGCAGAATATCAAAGATTGACATGCAAGAGTGTTCCCAGATAATGTCGACGAACAGGGAAAGGACACTGAGCAATGGACCAGATGAATGTGTCAATCACCGATCATCTTGCTGGCTTTGTGCGCAGGAAGGTGAAAAGCGGGCGTTACAACAATGCAAGCGAGGTGGTGCGCGACGCGTTGCGGCGCATGGAGGAAGACGATGCCCGCGACCTGCGGCTGGCCAGCCCCAGCGCCGAAGATATTTTGGCTGATCTCAACGAGCAGCAACTTGCAAGTATCCGCCTGCGTGTTCGCGCGAGCCTCGAATCACTGGAGCGTGGCGAATACCATGAATATCACGGACGGCGCGGGCTCAAAAAGCTGGCTGATGAAGTGAAGGCCAGGGGCCGCAAGCTGCTTCCGAAGTCCGGCTCCGGCGACTAATGCGCTATCGGGTTTCAAAGGACGCGGAGCGCGACCTCGATGGAATTTTTCTCTACTGGGCAGAACGGGCGGGCCTAAACGTTGCCGACCGCCTGCTCGACAGCATCACGGATCGTTTCTGGCTCCTCGGCGAACACCCCGGCGCGGGACGATCGGCGGAAGACATAGCCCCTGGAGTGAAATGCTTCCCGGCAGGCAAATACCTTATCTACTATCGTAAGACAGGCCGCCGAACGGACATACTTCACATCTTTCACGGTGCTCAAGATCAGAAGCGGGCGTTCAGGCAGGTCAAGAGACAGCGATGAGTGCCGCAATCTAGTGAGAAGGGGACGGCTTGAACTGCGCAATTATTCCGCGCAATTCAGAACATTTCCCCACGCAATCATTATCGATGTCCCTCACGCCAAGCTGCCGCCTTGTGATTCCTCTACGCCTCATCAGATAGCGTTTTGCTCCGGCAGCGATGCCTATCTAAAGATTACGCAATTCCACAAAATCGCTCATCGGCAGACCTTTTGACAATCGAGACACTCCTTGTTAGCATCTACAAAGATGCTTTAAATGTGCGGTGCTTTATGGTCAACTTAAGCGAAGATATCCACCCCCTCACGGAATTCAAGCGCAAAACCGTCGAGATGGTGAAGCAAATGAAAAAGACAAAACGGCCGGTAGTGCTCACCGTCAACGGCAAAGCAGAACTGGTGGTGCAGGATGCGCGTTCGTATCAGAATATGCTGGAGCGTCTTGACCGCCTGGAAGCTGTAGAGGCCATCCACCAGGGATTGAGAGACGTCAAGGAAGGCCGCGTCCACGACGCACGCTCCGCTCTTGAGGCCCTTAGAACCAAACTTGGCCTATCACGTTAAGATCACCGACTCCGCCCTGGACGACGCGGAGGACTACGTCCGCTTTATTCGTGAAGTCAACAAGGAGCCGGACTCTGCTGAACGCTGGTTCCGGGGGCTTCTTTCTGCTTTCTGCGATCTTTTCCCTTGAGGCCATGCCTAGCCGCTGCACTCTCATCCCAGAAGTTGAGGACTTTGCCGTCGAGTTGCGGCACCATATTTTTCACTCGCACAGGATCATCTTCGAAATCAATGAAACGAGCAAGACGGTTACTGTTCTTCGCGTCTACCACGGTTCCCGGCGCAAGATCCACCCCGGCGATATTTGAGCGGCCTTCATCCGGGATCTCGGTCGTGCCGTCGCGTTGCAAGAGAATATATCCGTTTCTCGATGCGCTGCCCGGCAGACGTCTGAAGAAGACACTCCACTGCGGCAGACGCATCCAGGACGATCATCGCGCCTTGCGCTCTTCTCGCACCAAACGAGCAGTATCGAGATGCGCTCTAACCGGCTTGCGTTGATGTAAACGCTCCCGCATCTCCGCCAGCGTTGGACGCTCTGCAATTGTTTTGATACCGTCAAGTGGTTCTCGCGGAAGGACCTCCCGCGTGATTGCGGCGAGCGATTCGCGCTCGGCCAGCGCTAGTTCGTAGTGGGTCTGGAGATTGAGCCAGAACTCCGGTGACATCTTGAAATAACGTGCGAGCCGGAGTGCGGTATCGGGTGATATCCGGCGCTTCTGATTGACGATCGCCAGAATGCGCGTTGCCGGGACTCGCAGGGCCAGCGCCAGTGCATTGACAGAGAGACCAAGTGGCCGCATGAAGTCCTCGCGAAGGTGCTCGCCAGGATGCACAGGCACTGGAGAAAAACCACGAGAGGCCGGAAAAGAAGCGTTACGTCGAGACATATTTAAGCCACCTCAATGATAGTCGACAATTTCCACATCAGAGCGGGTCGCCAAAACGCCTGACCCTAAAAACGCCTGATCCTAAAAACGGCTGTTGCTTCAATGAATTGTTGGCAGAGCAGAGCAGTTGAAAAGGACGTTCAAATCTGACCATTCGCGCGGCCCGCGGCCAATGGTTTTCATCAGCGTTCATCTGCGAAAATCAGCGGCTAATCTTGCTTGAGACCAAGTTACGCTGTGTTCTAACTGCCGTTTTTTGGGTTGACACACGATTAGCACCGGTGGCGTGGCAGAAACGACTGGCCCGGCTCCAGCGACTCTGCGATGCCTCCAATTCCCAAGAATTTTTAAGACGCGCGATGAGGCGCCATGCGCAGCATCGGTTCGACTGTTATGCTGCCGTTCGCGCTCATCCATTGCGTCTGGCCGTCCTGAATCAGGCACTGCAATTGCATGTTGCGATCGGCCAGGTTCGTAAGCGCTTGCGCGGCAGCCGCGGGAATGTTGATCACCGTGAGGTTTTTTGAGCGAGCAAGGTTGGTTGCGATCTTCTCCCACCAAGTATCGGAGGCGCGTCCGCTGTAGCTGATGACGATGACCTGGCGCGCGCGTCCGCAGGCTTTACGGATCCGCTGTTCGTCGGGCTGGCCAACGTCGATCCACTGCTCAATTTCGCCCGTCAGCGACTTGCGCCACAAGTCGGGCTCGTCGTCCGTGCTCAGGCCGCGCCCGAATTCCAGACGCTCATGCGCGTGCAGCGCGAACGCCAGCAGCCGCACCATCAGGCGCTCGTCGGTTTCGGAAGGGTGTTGGGCCAGAGTTAGCTCATGCCCCGCGTAATACTGGCGGTCCATATCGTTGATCTGCAGCTCGGCTTTGTAAATTGTGGCCTTAATTGCCATGGGTTTCCCTGGGAGGCAGAGACCATTCTAGTGTAGCGACCGGGAGATTAAGCAATCTTCGTAGATCTGGTGACCGGGTGATCTGGTGATCGGGTGATCTGGGAATCGGGAATACGATCTCACATCCTCGTAGTGCCGCCCAAAAAAGCAGGCTGGCATTTCCGATCACCCGATCACCAGATCACCAGATCAACCGATCCGCGATGAACCATCGGCCCTTCCTCGCTTGAACCTTCCCTTATAATGCGCCAATGCGAACCCTTGCTGCCCTTGTTTTCTGCTTGCAGATGTGCTGCCTCGTTCAAGGGCAGACAACCGTGCCCGCGCCTCAGCCATCACAGCCGGCCACTGCCCCAGGCGTCTCCAAAAGCGATGAAGCAGCCCCGCTTCAGGTGTTTCGGACACGCGTCGAAGAAGTAAGTCTGGTCCTCACCGTAACGGACAAACGGGGCAGGTTTGTCAAAGACCTGACGCTGGATGAGTTTAGGATACTGGATAACAACAGGCCTCCCAAGCAGGTACTTAAATTCGAACCGCAAACGAATTTGCCGCTCCGCGTGGGCCTGCTTATCGATGCGAGCAATTCCATTCGCGAACGTTTCAGTTTTGAGCAACAGGCGGCCATTGAGTTTCTGCATGCGATCATTCGCAGCACAACAGATAGGGCCTTTGTGCTCGGGTTTGATGAAGTGTGGGATGTGACCCAAGATTTCACGAACGATGTGGATTTGCTCAGCCGGGGGCTGAAGAAGATCCGCCCCGGTGGCGGCACGGCCCTGTGGGACTCTGTCTTCTACGCTTGCCGTGACAAACTCATGCAAGAAAAAACCACGGGGCCGGTCAGGAGGGCGATCATCTTGATCTCCGACGGAGACGACACCCAGAGCCGGGTCCTGCCGAAAGAAGCAATCGAGATGGCCCAGCGGGCCGAGGTGATCGTGTATGCCGTTAGCACGGATTTGAACGGCATTCGCGATTCAGGCAGCAAGAACCTGCGAGCTCTGGCCGAAGCCACCGGCGGACGCGCGTTTTTCCCTGCCAAGGTACAAGATTTGCCGGATGCTTTTGGTCAAGTCGAGGGTGAACTTCGCAGCCAATACGCTTTGGCGTACAAGCCGGCTGACCTCATTGCCAATGGGCAGTTCCGTCCAATTCATATTGTGACCAAGGACAAAGGGCTCAAAGTGCGAGCGAGAAGGGGCTATTTCGCGCCCAAAGAATAAAAATGAGAATCATGCGTTTTTAGTAAAACGACAGCACGAAAGCGCCCGCTGGGCCGGCTCCTACTTTTAAAACAACATCTACCTTAAAACACAGATAACACAAATGTTATATGCTATTATACATGATATTTTATTAATTATATTGACATACTTCGATCTCGGCGATAGTAATTTGAGAGTGTGGAGGAATCAGGAAAAATGCGGACGAGCACGTTGGAGCTCCTGAAACGGCATCTTCGTCCTGGACGTGTGTACCGCAGAGAAGACCTTCTGCGCTGGTCCCGTAGTCTCGATCGACACCTCAAAGAACTTACTCTCGACGGGACCCTCCAGAAGCTTCGTACCGGCTTGTACTACTGCCCTCGAAAATTTGAATTTGGGGAGGCTCCTGCGGACGAGCACGAACTCGTGAGGGCCTTCTTGCGCACTGATCGTTTTGTCGTTACCTCGCCGAATGCCTACAACCAGTTGGGACTTGGGACAACTCAGCTTTACAACAAACGGGTTGTCTACAATCAAAAACGGCATGGAACATTTCCGCTCGGCAATCGAATGGTTACTTTCGAACGCCGGCTGAACATCCCAAAGCAGCTCTCCCCGGAGTTCTTGCTGGTCGATCTCGTGAACGAACTGGGCGGCCTCGCGGAGGACCAAGAAGCTGTTTTTTCTCGCGTGCGTGAAAGGGCCAAAGAGATGGATCCGAGAAAGCTTTCACGAGCGGTTTCTCTCTACGGCAAATACTCGACGCAGAAAAAATTCCAGGAGATGTTGCAACATGCCGGCTGAGTCTTTTCTGCACGAGAGGGGCGATTTCAAAGCGCTGATTGAGACCGTTGCAGACAGCGAAAAGATTCATGATCCGGCCCTGGTGGAAAAAGACTACTGGATCATGCATGCCATCTTTGGGCTCAAGCAACTTAGCTTAACGTTTGATCTCAAAGGCGGCACTTCGCTTTCCAAGGGCTTCGGTGTGATTCATCGTTTTTCCGAAGACATCGATATTCGCATCGAGCCCTTCGACGAACTACCGGTCGACACGAATCCAAATCACGAGAAGCCCCAGCACGTCGAGTCTCGACGGCAGTTTTTCGAGAGGCTGCGTGCCAAAATCAAGGTCCCAGGAATCACCGCAGTCGAAAGGGATACGACCTACGACGACGAAACACTCAGGAATGCCGGTCTCAGGCTACACTACGAAACCCTTTTCGGCCCGGTCCCCGGCCTTAAGGACGGGATTCTCTTAGAAGTCGGTTTTGATCAGACGACTCCGAACCAGGCCGTTACAATCTCTTCCTGGGTCGTACAGTTCGCTGACGCCAAGAAACTTCAATACGCGGACAACCGCGCCCTCAGAATCCCCTGCTATAACCCCGAATACACGTTTGTCGAAAAGGTCCAGGCCGTAGTCAGAAAATACGGGCAATTCAAAGGGACGGGAAAAGTCTCGCCGAATTTCCTGAGACATTACTACGATATCCACCAACTTCTTGATGTAGAAGCCGTTCAGGAATTCATCGGCACACCGGAATACTTGGCGCACAAAAGGAAGCGCTTCAAGTCTTTAGACCAAAACATCGCAGAGAGTGGGGCCTTTACCATCGAAGACAAAAACATCCGCAACCAATTCGAGACGGAATACGCAAAGACCGCTCCACTTTATTATCGTGGACAAATTCCCTTGGACAAAATCCTGACCCGCATCCAGCAAGACCTTGCGCGTTTGTAGCGCCGCCAGAGTGCTGCCAGAACGCTGCCACTTCCTAGGTGTAAACTGAAACAGCAGTGCCGCCCACGAAGATTCCGGGAAGCGACGACAGCCCAGCTCTTATTCGTGTTGATTCGCGTTAATTCGCGGCTGATTGCTCTTGGTTGTGGCTACTCCACGCTATGTCGTCCTACTTTGACTGTACCCGCAAAAACACCAGACTTCCCCCTGCTACAATGAAACGAGCCCTATGCCCGTTGAAACTCTCACAAGTGTGACGCCGGCGAAGCCCTCCGAACCCGCATCCAGAGCGGTGAAAGTCGGCTTCGTGAGCCTCGGCTGTCCCAAGAACCTTGTGGATAGCGAGGTCATGATGGGGCTGCTCCAAAGCGGAGGCGCACAGATTACGGCGCGGGCGGAAGATGCCGACGTGATCGTGGTGAATACCTGCTCGTTTATCGACACGGCCAAGCAGGAATCCGTGAACACCATTCTCGAAATGGCGCAGCACAAGATCAACGGTAAAGCCCAGAAGCTGGTGGTGGCCGGCTGCATGGTCGAGCGCTACCGCAATGAGATCCAGAAGAACATTCCCGAAGTGGATGCGGTAGTCGGCACTGGCGAGCTGGAACAGATTCTGGCGGCTGCGGGCATCACACCGCAGGCGGCCACAGGCCAGTCGCCCTTTGTGATCCTCAACTCGAGTTCCGCGAGCCAGTCTTTGAAGTCTGGTGTACGGGGCCGGGCGGAAGGCGAAGCGCGCCACGAGAAAGGCCGCTTCTCGCGCGTCGAGTGGGATGGCGCCATCGCCAGCCTGCCGAACTATCTGTATGACGAGAACACGCCGCGGGTGCTTTCCACGCCGCGGGCGTCGGCCTATATCAAGATCGCGGAAGGCTGCGATCATCCTTGCGGGTTTTGCATCATTCCGCAGCTTCGCGGCAAGTTCCGTTCCCGCCACTTTGAATCCGTGGTGGCTGAGGCGGAGCGGCTGGCCGGCTCCGGGGTCAAGGAAATCACGCTGATCGGGCAAGACACCACTTGCTATGGCGAAGACCTTGGCCTGAAAGACGGGCTGGCGCTGTTGTTACAGCGGTTGGCCGAAATCAAAGATCTGCGCTGGGTGCGGTTCCTCTACGCCTATCCCAACAAGATCACCGGACGCCTCCTCAATACCATCGCTTCCAGTGACAAGATCTGTTCTTACATGGACGTCCCGCTGCAACACGCTTCCGCCGGGGTGCTCAAACGCATGAAGCGCGGCGCGGGAGCTGAGATTTTTCTGAAGTCCGTGGAAAAGATGCGGCGCACTGTGCCCAACCTCACCCTGCGGACTTCCTTCATCGTGGGCTTTCCCGGTGAAACGGAAAAAGACTTTGAAGAGCTATGCCAGTTTGTCACCGCCGCTCAATTTGACTGGCTGGGGGTTTTCGCCTATTCCGACGAGGAAGGCTCGGAAGCCTATCGGCTCGACCACAAAGTTCCCGCGCGGGAGATCGAGCGCCGCCGCCGGAAACTGATGCAGTTGCAGAAACGCATCAGCCGCAAAAGCAAGGCCCGCATGGTGGGCCGGCAGTTCGATGTGCTGGCGCTCGGCCCCTCGGAAGAAACCGAGTTACTGTGGGAAGGCCGGACCGAGATGCATGCCCCGGAAATTGACGGTCAACTGTTTATCAACGACTTTGGCGAACATGAGTGCCTGACGGCCGGCGAGTTCTATCGTTGCGAGATCACAGAGGCCCACGATTACGATCTGGTGGCCCGCATTCTCTGAAGGCAATCTATGCACGGGAAGTCTGTTCAATCTTTGCGTTGTCCTACATGCCGCAAGCTGGTGCTGGCCGGTGAAGAAGATTTTCCGTTTTGCAGCGGACGTTGCCGGCTCATCGACCTGGGCAAGTGGGCGAGCGGAGGTTACGTGATCTCGACGCCTGTTAATGATCCTGAGCAAATCGAAAATATGCGCCGGGAAGAGAGCAATACCCGGCGGCCCGAGAGAAGCATGAATCAACGGTACGGGGACTCTGCGACCGGACGCCAGGACGAAGACCAGACCACTGATCCGGATTGCCACGAGAGATCATGACCGTTGCCCCAGACAGCACAAAGTCTCAATCGCGTTTTTCCTGGCTGGTCGCCACTTTTTTCGGGGTTGGATTTCTGCGGCCCGGACCGGGAACCTACGCTTCCGCCATCACGGTATTGTGCTGGTGGGCTGTGGGCCGCACCCTCGCCCCGGCATGGTTGCTTCCAGTGGCGATCATGGCCGCGGTGGCCATCACCCTGGCGGGGATTCCGCCTTCTACGGTGGTGGCCCGTGAAAGCGGGCGTGAGGACCCGGGATTCGTGGTCATCGACGAGGTCGCCGGACAGATGATCGCGCTCATCGGCACACCGCTCACTTGGAAATACCTGTTGGCGAGTTTTATACTCTTCCGGGGGTTCGATATCGTAAAACCCTTTCCTCTAAGGCGGCTGGAATCGCTGCCCGAGGGCACAGGGATTATGATGGATGATGTAGGCGCGGGCCTTTATGCTGTACTCCTGCTTCAGCTTTGGCTGCATCTAATGTTTCGTTAGCACAAAACAATTCATGGGAATCTCCGACGCTCTTCTCGGCCGCAAGAATGCAGATGGCAATCCTTACATCGATTCCATCGAACCTGCCTATTCTCTGCCTGGCGGCGAAGTCAGGATCATGGGCAAGGCCCTCAAGCCCCCCAAACTGACCCGTCCGGTGGTGAGCTTCGACGGCATGGCAGGCTCCATTGTGGTGAGCTCTGACGACTTTGTCATTGCGCGCGTACCTTTTGGTGCGCACTCCGGCCAAGTGGTCGTTCAAGCCAACGGACACGCCAGCAACGGGCGTGAAGTCAAGATCGCCGAGATGATCGCCGAAAACTTTCACCCGGTGGCCAATCCGGCGCTCGACCCGGAAGGCAATATCTATGTGACCTTTTCCGGCGCCCGTGGACAAAAGGTGCCGGTTTCCATCTATAAGATTGACACCAATTACGCGGCCAAGCCTTTTATCTCAGACCTGATGAATCCCACCGGCATCGCTTTCGACGGTGATGGCCAGATGTATGTTTCCTCCCGTTATGACGGCACCGTCTACCGGGTCGCCCCCAACGGGACCATGAGCACCTACGCCGAGGGCCTGGGAGTGGCCACCGGTATCGCTTTCGATCATCACCAGAACCTTTACGTGGGCGATCGCAGCGGCACGATTTGGAGGATCGCCCGCGACCGCCAGATTTTTGTCTTTGCCACGCTGGAACCCAGCGTATCCGCCTACCATCTGGCCTTCTCGCCGGCCGGTACCCTATATGTAACCGGACCAACAACTTCCAGCTTCGATGCCGTCTATAGCGTGGATACCAATGGCTCGGTAACGACTTTTTATCGCGGTCTCGGCCGTCCGCAGGGCCTGGCTTTTGACGCCGCCGGCAATCTCTACGTGGCGGCGTCTCTGGCCGGTAAGCGGGGCATCGTCAAAATCACACCCGACGGCCGGGCGGCGCTGGCGATTGCTGGGCACAATCTCGTCGGACTGGCCCTCACCCGCACTGGGGGCGCGGTACTGGCCACCACCGGCGCAATTTTTCACCTCTCCTGGAACATTCCAGCCCTGCCTCTCATTTAAACTGCTCATACGTGAACGCAGAGATCATCGCTATCGGCTCCGAACTCCTGACCCCTTTCCGGCAGGATACGAACTCCCTCGCCCTGACCACCCATCTGAACGATCTGGGCGTGGAACTGGATTTTAAGTCGATCGTCGGCGACCGCCGGTCCGATCTGGTGAACGCCGCCCGCATCGCCTTTGGGCGCGCGGATATCGTGATCTTCATGGGCGGCCTCGGCCCCACCGAAGACGACTTGACCCGCGAAGCGGTCGCGGAAGCTCTGGGCCTCGAACTGCGGCGCGATGACAAGATCGCGGAAGAGTTGCGCGCGCGTTTCGCTGCCCACGGCTGGAAGATGGCCGATAACAATTTGCAGCAGGCCGACGTAATCGCCGGAGCGGAAGCCATCAATAACCCGCGCGGCACCGCCCCCGGACAATTTCTGCGCACCGAATACAAAGGCAAGCAGAAGATCGCCATGCTGCTGCCTGGGCCTCCGCATGAAATCCTGCCCATGTTTGAGAAGGACTGCATGGAACGCCTGCGCCCGATGGTCCCGGCGCGCAGCATCGCCACCCGCGTTCTGCGCATCGCCATGATCGGTGAATCCTCAGCCGACAAGCGCGCCGCCGCGATTTACAAGCAGCATCAAGATGTGCAGACCACGGTGCTCGCCGGGGCCGGCGAAGTGCAGTTTCACCTGCGTTCCCAGGCGGAATCTGAAGAGAAGGCGCAGAAGGCGGTGGATACGCTCGCCTCTAAACTCGAAGACGAATTTGAAGAAGCGGTGTTTTCCGCCCAAGGCGAAAGCCTGGAACAGATCGTCGGCTACTATCTGCAGATGCGCGACGCAACTTTGGCGGTGGCCGAATCCTGCACCGGCGGAATGCTCGCCCAAAGGATCACATCGGTGGCGGGCAGTTCGCGCTACTTTCTGGGCGGGGCGGTGGTCTACGACAACTCCCTTAAGTCCGATCTTGCCGGTGTGCCTCCGCTGCTGATTGCCGAACATGGCGCGGTGAGCGGGCAAGTGGCCGGCGCGCTGGCCGAAGGCATTCGTACGCGCTGCACAGCTTCGCTGGGAATCGGAATTACCGGCGTGGCCGGCCCCGGCGGCGGCACCGAGCAGAAGCCCGTTGGACTCGTCTATGTCGGCCTGTGCGACGAAAATGGCACGGAAGTCGTGGAACGCCGCTTCCCCGGTGACCGCGACCGTATCCGGATGTACGCCACACAACAGGCGCTCGACATGGTGCGGCGCAAGCTTATGTAAACATGCGTATTTTCATTGCACTGGATATTCCGGAATGATCATTTATGTCATCGTAGCGGCCGCCGGCTACCTGCTGGGGTCGGTTCCCTTTGGCTACCTGCTGGTGAAAGTCTTCCGTGGAGAAGATATCCGTCTGTCGGGCAGCGGCAACATCGGGGCCACGAACGTCGCCCGTTCCGCCCGCGGACTGGGTATGGCCACGCTTCTTCTCGATGCCGCGAAAGGCATGCTCGCCGTGCTGCTGGCCATGTTCCTGGCCTTTAAGGACGATCTCTGCCCCACCGCCACTTCGTGTCCGGCTGCGATCTATTTGATCTCCGCGGGTGCGGCTGCCTCCGTACTCGGGCACATGTTTCCCGTCTGGTTGCGCTTCCAGGGCGGCAAGGGCGTCGCTACCGCCATGGGCGCGTTCGCTTTGGTTTTTCCCAGGGCGTTGCTGATCACGGTCGCCATCTTTATCGTTGTGGTGCTGGCCACCCGGTACGTCTCCCTGGCCTCAATTCTGGCTGCGATTTCTTTTCCGATTGGCGTGCATTGGCTCAACCATCCGGGATGGCAGACTTTGCTGCCGATCTGGGCCATCTGCGGGTTCATCGTGATCAAGCACCATCAGAACATACGGCGGCTGCTGGCGGGCAATGAGAGCCGTTTCGGCAGCTCGAAGCCTTCTCTGCCGGGTAGCCCCGCATGAGCCGCATCGCCGTCATTGGCGCCGGATCATGGGGTACGGCCCTGGCCATGGTGGCTGGCCGGCGTGGCGACCATGAAGTACGCCTGTGGGCATTTGAAAAAGAGGTCTGCGAGGGCCTGCTTAAAAACCACATTAACGCACAGTTTCTGCCCGGCTTTACCGTACCCGCGACCGTGACACCCACCAACAGTCTGCAAGAAGCGCTGGCCGGCGCGCAGATGGTGGTCAGCGTGATGCCTTCGCATCACTGCCGCCGCGTGTTTGAACACATGGCGCAGTGGCTGCTGCCGCAAATGTTGTTCGTGAGCGCTACCAAAGGCGTGGAGAATGACACACTGCTGCGCATGAGTGAGGTCATCCACGAAGTGGTGGGCCGGCTGTGCGGCTTTGTGCCGAAGATTTCCGCCATGAGCGGCCCGACATTTGCCAAAGAAGTGGCACGGGGCGACCCCACGGCCCTGACCGTCGCCTCCGCCGATCTCGCCCTGGCCGGCATTGTGCAGAAGGAATTCAGCGATCCGGGGTTCCGGATTTACATGAATGACGACCTGGTGGGCGTCGAACTAGGCGGATCGCTCAAGAACGTGATCGCCATTGCCGCGGGCGTTTGCGATGGCCTGAAGCTTGGCCATAATTCCATCGCCGCCGTGGTTACCCGCGGCCTGGCGGAAATCACCCGGCTGGCGGCGGCCTGCGGCGCCCAGCCCCAAACCATGTCAGGATTGGCCGGTATGGGCGACCTGGTGCTGACCTGCACCGGCGGGTTATCGCGCAATCGCAGCGTGGGCGTGGCCCTGGGTCAAGGCCAGCAGCTTTCCCAGATCATTGCCGGAATGCACGGCATGGTCGCCGAGGGTGTGCTCACCACCAACGCCGCCATCGGACTGGCCCAAAAATACGGTGTTGAGATGCCCATTACGGAACAGATGTACGCCATCCTGCATGACGGAAAATCGCCGCGCGACGCTATCCGGGAACTCATGACCCGGCCCGGCAAGGTGGAAGACCGCTACTGATCTGGATGGAATGGCCCGGGATCCGGGATTTCGCGCCGTCCCACGGTACTTCCGTAATCAGGGAAATAATGCGTTTATGAATGGAGTTGAACAACAACCATATTAGAATTCGGTATTCTTGTACTATGCGGATACCTCTTCCATCCAGAATCCCGATTCTTTACCTCGTCCTCCTGGTGCTGGTCGCTGTGGGGGTGATTCCGCTTTATTTCTACGCCGCCAAAGTGTTGCAAATGAACCGTGAAGCCCTCACCCGCAACGAGCGGCTGATGCAGAACACGGTCACCAGCACACTGGCCCAGGATATTTCCCAGCGTCAGAGAAGCGTTCAATCCATGCTTTCCAACCTCACCTATTCGGTGCAGGCCATCAGCGGCGGTGACCTGGAAGGCAACCGCGTGGAAGATCCGGAAGTCAAGAACCTGCTCAAGAATTCCACGGACCAGCCGGATTCGATCGTTCCCTTTGCCGTGCTTGCCAACCGGCAAGGTCACGCCAGCTACGCCGGGCAGAATGAACTGGCCGATGACTTCCTGAAGAAAGAATTGGAGCGCGGTATGGCCGCCGCCCAGGATGGCCGCAGTTACTCGGGCGATCCGGTTTCCATCGGCAACGCCAAAGACTACCGCACCGTCATGGTCATGGCCAGTCCCGTGGTGAAAAATGGCGCCACCTATTTGGGAACGCTGGAACTGATCGTTGACCTGCGTTATGTGGTCAAGAAGCTCAAAGACGCAAAAAGCCAGGGACTTGAAACCTTCGTGGTCGACCACAGCGGCCGCCTCGTGGCCTCTGCGAACCCCAAGTTTGCGACCGGCCTCGACATGCGCAACAATGAAATGGTCAAGATCTTTGTGGAGCAGAGCAGCAATGCCCGGCTCACCGTGACCAAGGAATTCATGCTTGGGGAAGGCAAGAACCAGACACCCATGCTGGGCACGTATGACCCGGTTCCCGGTCTGGGTTGGGCGGTGGTCGCGCAGAAGCCCCGGACCGACGCTTACCGCGATGCTATCGAGATGCAGCGTACCGGCGTCTCCTTCGCGATGCTGGCCATTGGGATCAGTATCCTGATAGCGGTCTTCTTTGCCCGGCGGCTGACCACGCCGCTGCAGGTGTTGACGGAATCGAGCCGCGCCATCGCCGGTGGCGATTTCACCCAGCGCGTCCACGTGAAGAGCCTGACTGAGATCGGCGAACTTGCACAGACCTTTAATTCCATGACCGACGACCTGGAGCAGTTTGTCTTCGACCTGCGCAAAGCTGCCGAAGAAAATAAGACGCTGTTCCTCAGCTCGATTCAGATGCTGGCCGGCGCGGTCGACGAAAAAGATCCCTACACCAAGGGCCATTCCGACCGTGTGACCCGCTATTCGGTCATCATCGCCACCGAGTTGGGCCTGGGCGCGGAAGACATCGAAAAGATACGGATCTCCGCCCAGCTTCATGACGTAGGCAAGATCGGCATTGAAGACCGCATCCTGAAGAAGCCGGGCGCGCTGACCCCGGAAGAATTCGAGATCATGAAGACCCACACCACCAAGGGTGCGGCGATTCTTCGGCCGGTCGAAATGTTGCGCGAGATGCTGCCGGGAATCGAACTGCATCACGAGTCCCTGGATGGGCGTGGGTATCCTTTCGGCCTGAAAGGCGACCAGTTGCCGTTGATGCCCCGCATTATCATGGTGGCCGACACCTTTGACGCCATGACCACCAATCGTCCTTATCAGGCGGCCATGGACCCCGAATATGTGATCCGCATCATCAATTCGCTGGCCGCCACGAAATTCGATCCGCACGTGGTGGCGGCCATGACCCGCGTGTTTGAAATGGGCAAGCTTCGGCTGCATCGTGCCGCTACTGTTTCCGCCGAACAGGCGACTGCTGCCGGCGTCGTCAGTATCTAGGAAACACACCCCGGCGGCTGCACGAAACCGGCCTTCGGTATTTGGTATTCAGTACTTAGTATTTGCCGATGAATACCGGCGATCCTTACCACATCCACGAATTCAGAATCCCGGGCAAATACCAAATACCAATGGCCAACTACCCGTTTCCTGCATCTCTCCGTGCCTCCGTGGTGAACGTGCCTTTATAATCAAAGCTCCTGATGACGAAGACTGCGCCCTCATTTTTCGAGAAGATGAAGCAGGCTGTCACGCGTACGCGTGACAGCCTGAGTGAAAAGATCGACCAGATCACGGCTTTCACCAAGAGCATCGACCGGGGCACGCTCGACGATCTGGAAGGCATCCTCATGACCGCCGATCTGGGTGCTGCGACCACCCAGCAGATTCTCGGCAAGCTGCGGGAACGGGCCGATCGCAAACAGATCAAAGACGTGGACGAACTCAAGCGATTGATCAAAGAGCAGGTGCTTGAAATCCTGAACTCTACGCCGCCGCGATCCACGAAGCCCACGGCCGGCGAACCGGAAGTCATCATGGTGGTGGGTGTGAATGGCACGGGCAAGACCACATCCATCGGCAAGCTGGCGCACCTCCTGCGCGGCGAGGGCAAGAGCGTGCTGCTGTGCGCCGCGGACACATTTCGCGCTGCCGCCATTGAGCAGTTGGAAATCTGGGGCACACGCACCGGAGTCGACGTCATCAAGACCAAGCCCGGTGGGGACCCGGCGGCTGTGCTGTATGACGCCCTCTCAGCCGCCACCGCCCGCAAGACCGGCGTGGTGATCGTCGATACCGCCGGCCGGTTGCACACCAAAGCCAACCTGATGGCCGAACTTGAAAAAATGAAACGCACCGCGCAGCGGATCATCCCCGGTTCACCCCATGAGGTCCTTCTGGTGATGGACGCGACGACCGGGCAGAATGGTCTGCAGCAGGCCCGGCAGTTCACCCAGTTCGCAGGGGTCACGGGAATTGTGCTGACCAAGCTCGACGGCACCGCCAAAGGCGGTGTGGTGGTGGCCATCTCGCAGGAACTGGGTCTGCCGGTCCGTTATGTGGGCGTCGGCGAGCAGGCCGGTGACCTGCTGGTCTTCAACGCCGAGAGCTTTGCCGATTCCCTGTTTACACTCAGATGAGTTTTTCCGACCAGGACCGCCAATTCATGGCCCAGGCTATGGAGCTTGCCCGCCAGGGCACATCTCTGGCTTCACCCAATCCGCGCGTGGGGGCCGTAATTGTCAATTCCCAGGGGGAAGTTGTGGGTTCTGGATTTCATGCGTTTGAAGGGGTCAAGCACGCCGAGGCCCTGGCGCTGGAACGCGCAGGTGATAGAGCGCGTGGCGCCACTCTCTATCTCAACCTCGAACCGTGCTTTCATCAGGGCCGTACCGGACCCTGTGCCGACGCCGTGATCGCGGCCGGCGTGAAGCGGGTGGTGGCGGCCATGGCCGATCCTAATCCGCTGGTGGCCGGTAAGAGCATTGCCAAGCTGCGTACAGCCGGGATCAATGTTGAGATTGGTTTGATGCAGGCCGAAGCCCGGAAGCTGAATGAGTCCTTCGCCCGCTATATTCGCCATCGCCAGCCGCTGGTCACCATCAAGTCGGGCATGACCCTCGATGGCAAGATCGCGCCGCCTGCTTCCGGCAAAGTTATGGGCTCCGGCGCAGACAGCTCCGTTTCCAGTTGGATCACCAGCGCCGAAGCGCGTTCCCATGTTCAGGTGCTGCGCCATGAGTCCGATTCGATCATGGTGGGCGTGGGTACGATCATTAGCGATGATCCTCTGCTGACCGACCGCACCGGGATGCCGCGGCGCCGTCCTCTGTTGCGCGTGGTGCTCGATTCCCGCCTGCGCCTTCCTCTCGACTGCCGCCTGGTCAAGACCGTGCAGTCGAATGATGTGCTGGTGTTCTGTTCTTTTGCCGAAGAGAAGAAGAAACGGGCTCTCGAAGCGCGTGGCATCCGCGTGGAACAGGTTTCGCTGGGGACTGGCGGTGGCCGTCCTGATCTGCTGGTTGTCGTTAACCGGCTGGGCCAGATGGAAATCACCAGCCTGCTCATCGAAGGCGGCGCTCTGGTGAACTGGACTGCGCTCGTTTCCGGCATCGCGGACAAAGTTTTTCTCTATTATGCGCCCAGAATTCTTGCGGGCACGGGAGCGGTCCCATTTGCCGGCGGCCTGGGTTTCAAGAATATGGCTGACGCCGCACGGGTGCGCGACATCACCATCCATCGCTTTGCTGAGGACTTCGCAGTGGAAGGCTATCTGCGCGATCCTTATGAGATGTCTGAGGCTTCCGGCCCAGCCCCTGCGGGGGAACACTAAATGTTTACCGGACTGATTCAGGAAACCGGCCAGGTCACATCTTTGCGCAAGGTGTCAGGCAAGTTCCGCATCACGATCAACGCCGGTGAAATTCCCGCGAGCTTAAGGCAGGGTGACAGCGTGGCTGTAAGCGGCGTGTGCCTGACCGCAGTCGGCCTCGGACGACGGTGGTTCTCCGCCGATCTCGCGGAAGAAACCATGCAGCGGACCTCTCTGGGAAGTCTAGAAAAGGGCAGCCGGGTAAACCTGGAATTGCCGGTCCGCCCACAGGACCGTATGGGTGGCCATGTGGTGCAAGGGCATGTGGATGGCGTCGCAAAACTTACGGCCCTTGAAAAGATCAAAGGACGTGAAGACTGGCGGCTGGTGGTGGAGCTTTCCCAAGATCTGGCGCGCTATGTTGTTCCGCAAGGCTCGATCACGGTCGAAGGCATCAGCCTGACCGTGGCCAGCATCAGCGCCACGAAGCTGGAAATTGCCATCATTCCTCACACCTACCAGGCAACGAATTTGCCTGCGCTAATGCCTGGAGGCCCGGTCAACATCGAAGTGGATGTCCTCGCCAAATATGCGCAAAAGCTGATGGAGCGGAAACAGGGAAGCCGGCTCACGGTGGAGGAATTGGTCAAAAAGGGCTTCTGAGAGTTCATGCCGGCGCAGTTGCTTTGACCCACGCACTGTGCCACAAGGGTGTGGGCATCTTCCAGGATGGTTCCGCTGTTACGGTATCCCGCCGGCTATTGTTTTTATCAGCGTTCATCAGCGCAAATCAGCGGCGAACTAAGTATGCATAGAGCTTCCCGGCAGCTCATCTGCGCCGGGTACGATCAGCCTGTCCAGTTCCAGGAATTGGCGCACCACCTCATCCTGGGACTGTTCCATCTCCGCCACGGTCCCGAAGAAGATGGCCCGCGCTTCATGCAGAAAGACAATCCGGTCGGCGAGTTTCTTGGCCAGCCGCATATCATGGGTCACCACGATGCTGGTGAGCTTGAGCTGGTGCTTGAGCTTCTGAATCAGGTCGCCCAGAAGGGTGGCCATCAGCGGGTCCACCATGGTGGTGGGTTCGTCATAGAGTATGCATTCCGGCTGGGCGGAAAGGGCGCGGGCAATGGCCACGCTGCGCTTCATGCCGGTGGAAAGGCCGGAGGGCAACAAATCGCGCATCGCGCCCACACCCACCATGTCGAGCAGGCCATCGACGATCTGAAAAATCTGTTCCTCCGCCAGGTCGCGGCGCTCGCGCAGCGGAAAAGCCACATTCTCGCCCACGGTAAGCGAATCGAAGAGCGCGCCATTCTGGAAGACCATCGTCACCTTCTTGCGGATACGCTCCAGTTGGGATTCGCTGTAGCCGGTAATGTTCTCGCGGGCCACAACGATTTCTCCGGCGTCCGCCTTGAGAAAGCCCATGATGTGCTGCAATGAAACCGATTTGCCCACGCCGCTGCGCCCCAGAATGCACAACGTCTCACCCGGCATGACGCTGAAACTCACATCGTCAAGCACGCTATGGCTGCCGAACGCCTTGGAGACGTGACTGAATTCAACATAAGGGCCGGGATGATGGTCATCGTGGTGGCTCATGTTTGCCTGCCTGCGCGCAGTGAATCATTCAACACATAAATCAAAACACATTGTCATCCCGAGCGCCGTTGGGAGCGCGCGCTTTCTTCAGCGCGCGAGTAGGCGCGAGGGACCCGGTGTTTCAGCGTTGCACCATAAGGCGACCTTGAAAGCAATTACATTCTTATTCGCCGCCGGAAAAGCGCTTCCTCGCCTTGGCGTAATCTTCCGGCGTATTCAGATTGTCGAACATCCCGGTGTCCGGCGCAAATCGTCCCAGTTGCTGCGCGGACAATACCTGGGATTCGACCTCGGAGAACAGCGGAGTGATCTTGTAGCGGCCGTCCTGGAGCGCGGCCTCGGCCACCGGCAGGAAGGTGGGTGTATACACCGCGCACAGAGGCTGAACGAATCCGGCGATTTCCGGCGCCGTAACCGCGGCCGCTGACCCGGCGGCCTGCTCCAGCAAGAACGCCAGGAATGCCACCGACAGGAACGGCGTATCGACAGCGGTAACGAGGTTGAGCCTGGTCTGCGAATTCAAGAGCGCCACATGGATACCCGCCAGCGGCCCGCAACCGCTGTAAACATCCGGGAAGCATTCGCCCAGATGTCCGTAGATCGCCGGCGCGCCGAGAATCACAACCCGCGGGCAGACTTCCGCCAGCAAATCGTGCGTGCGCGCCGCCAGTGTCAAGCCTTCCAATTCCAGCAAAGCTTTGTTAGTCCCCATGCGGGAACTTTTGCCGCCAGCCAACACAAATCCTGTGGAAGGGATTGCCATGATTCCGCGAATTGTCAGAATTGCCATGATTGCCAGTATTGCCATGATTGAAGAACTGATCGGGGCAGAGCCTGTCTGGTTTTCAAATTCTGGCAATATTGGCAATCTCTTTCAATCTATCTCAACACCGATAATTCTACCCGCACCGTCCAGTTCGAGGATGGCAGTCGATTCGATCACAGCATCGCCGCTGAGCCCCGGTACGGTGACGAAGACCCGTTGGTCGACGATCGTGGCGGAATCCGTCTTTGCCAGATACAGCAGAGTGTCCCGGTCCCGGCAGGGAAGAGGCAGCTCGAAGGCCAGGTCGGCGAGTTCACCGGTTTCCGTCAGCGACAGCGCTACTTCCGTAAGGAACGAAGATTCCACGGCCCGCTCCGTGGCGGTCGGGTCGAGCCCCGGCTTGAAGGCCACGTAGAATTGAAACCTGTCTTTTTCCGGGTTGTAGACGCCGCGCGCAATACTCAATGCCATACAAAGAATCAGGAGTTTTATCACATTTCGCGGGTGCAACCAAAATCAAAAATCCACCACGGAGGCACGGAGAAAAACAAAGAACAGGTACTTGGCAATCGGTAGTTGGTATTTGTGGCTGATCGCGGCATTGCCAAATCTGGTAAGGCTCGTGGTCTCTCCAAGCAGCCAAATAGGTGGTACCAAGTACCGAATACCAAGTACCAAACACCAAATACCCGATCTCGTTCTCCGTGGCTCTCCGTGGCTCTCCGTGGTGAAGCCTTTTGGTTGCTATAAAATCGAGGAATGAAAGTCTTTCTCACCGGAGCCACCGGTTTCGTAGGCAGCCATCTGCTCACGCGGTTGATTTCCACCGGACACACGGTCCGCGCCCTGGTCCGCAATCCGTCTAAGGCCAGCCTGCCTGTTTCGGCGCAGGTTGAAGCCGTATCCGGCGATGTAATCGAAGGCACAGGACTCGATGAGGGGATGAAGGGTTGCGAGGCAGTCATTCATCTGGTGGGCATCATTGCTGAATCCCGGGGCGCCACCTTCGAGCAGGTGCATCACCAGGGCACGCGCAACGTGGTGGAAGCGGCGAAGAGAAACCACATCGGGCGCTTTGTGCAGATGTCAGCCTTGGGCGCGCGCGCCGATGGCGTGTCCGAATACCAGACCAGCAAATGGAAGGCGGAAGAGGCGGTCCGGCAAAGCGGCATGCCCTTCTGCATTCTGCGGCCTTCCCTGATCTTCGGGCCAGGAGCCGGTTTTGTGATCCAGATGCTCGACATCATGCGCAAGGCGATCTTCATTCGCCCAGTACCCGGTGATGGCCGGCCGAAGTTCCGTCCGGTCGCGATCGACGATGTGACCACATGCTTTGCCCGTGCGCTCACCACCGCCGGGGCCACCGGCCGGAGCATTGATCTCGGGGGCGCCGAGGAACTGACGCTCAATGAAATACTAAGAGAGATCGCCGCCGTTGCCGGGATACGCAAGCCCGCCTTCCATGTGCCTTTGCCCATCATGTTTGCCATGGCATCTCTGGCGCAGGCGGTGCTGCCTTCGCCGCCCGTGACCGTGGGCCAGTTGAAAATGCTGCGTGAGGGATCAACCTGTGATCCGCAGCCCATGATGCAGGTTTTCTCTGTGCAGCCGGCGGGTTTCCGTGAAGGCATCCGGGCCTATCTATCTGTTTGAGTGGTCCTCCTGTTTTGAGCGGTCCTCGACAGTGGCACCGGGGGGTACAGGACCCGTATCTCCGTAAGTTCAGGGCCTTTTAACCGCCCGGTTGCCGAGTCTTTCGCCCGCAGACGGGGTTAGAATGAATATAGCCACTTGCGTCCTGTGAGCAATCACTGGAGGCGATGCAGACGATTTAGGCCCGGTTTGCATCTAACCAGATACGCCATTCATAACAGGAGCAGACATGGACATGAAAATGACGAAGAAACTTCTCTGTGCAGCCCTGCTTTCGCTGACGCTGTTCGCGTTGGGCTGCTCGAAAATAGGGTTGGGAAGCAAGTCAGACGCCCAGATTGCCTCTGACATTCAGACTAGAATCCTGGCTGATTCCAATATTCCCGACAAACAGATTTCCATCAGCGCCAATGGCGGCGTGGTGACCCTTTCGGGAAGCGTAAGCAGCGACATGGCGCGTTCCGCGGCCGCCAACGATGCCGCGCTTGCCGACGGGGTCAAGACGGTGGTCAACAATCTGCAAGTCGGACCAGCGACGGCTGCCAACCTGCCGGCCTCTCAGCCCGACAGCATGGCTGCGAACGATCCGCCTCCGGCATACCGTCCGGCGCCCAGCCATGGCCGCAACAACTCTGGCGCCCGTGGATCATCCGCGGACAACGGTCAACGGCGCAACCCAGCGCCGTCTTCGAATGGAGGCGACGAGGTGGCCCGCAATACGGCTCCTCCTGCGCCGCAGCGCGTTACGATTCCCTCGGGAACGCAGTTGAACATCCGTGTCAATGAAGAAGTCAGCTCAGAAAAGGCACAGATCGGCGATACGTTCCACGGATCCATTGCTTCGCCCGTCACCGTCGATGATCAGACGGTCATTCCTACAACCGCCGACGTAGAGGGCCGGGTTGTGGAAGTCAGGTCCGCCGGCCGTTTTGCCGGGCAATCGGTGCTCACGCTGGAACTGACCAAACTGGTAATGAATGGACGTTCGTATTCCATCCAGACCGGCCA
The DNA here is from genome assembly GCA_035568495.1 of Saccharimonadales bacterium (SeqCode). GTDB lineage: Bacteria > Acidobacteriota > Terriglobia > Terriglobales > Acidobacteriaceae > Angelobacter. The sequence goes on from DATMNZ010000032.1 coordinate 33,596, forward strand.
ATGGACCAAGGCCGGCAGTGGCCGGGGCAAGGCTACGGCCGCCAAAGTCGGCGGCGGTGCGGCCGTCGGAGCCGTACTGGGCGGAATCTTTGGCGGGGGTAAAGGCGCAGCCATCGGCGCAGCCGCGGGCGCGGGCGCCGGAACCGGCGTATCCGCCGCCACCAAGGGCCAACAGATTGTTTTGAAGCCCGAAGCCAGTGTGGCCTTCCAGCTTACTGGTCCCCTGACTGTTACACCGGGAACCAGCCGCCAGTCGATGCACTGAGCAAACCTCAAGTATTTGACCAGTCAGGCCGCCCCATCAGACGTGGGGCGGCCGCTATTTTGTCCGCCACCCATGGCAGACCGATCTCATAGCATCGAAATCGTCCTCTCCCAGTTAACCACGGACAACCAGATGCAGTGTACGATCCAGCACTGGATCTAGCCATGGGTTATGGATATGGAAGGGAAAATGGGCAAACGGTAACGCTTAGCCGTGCCCGCTGCTGCGAGATAGGCTTGACTCCCATCAATGTGCTATGAAACGGCACGAGAATCAATATCTAGAGAGCCTTTCCTTCATAGTAACTATCTCCGTACAGCGACGGCCATGAATCCGGGAGAAGCCGGAACTTTAAACTCATGAAACGCTCTGTTTCGTATCGCTATAATAACATCTAGGATTGATATTTCGTATAGGAGGTTCCATTGCCCCGGACCAGCAAGGGAAGTGACATCAATGCCGCTCTGCGCCAATTCGAAGGCACGGAAGCGAACCTCGCAAAGCTGGAACGTTTGTGGGCGGAGATTGAGAAGCTGACACCCGACGGATTCTGTTTTGGAACCGATCCGGCTTACGATGAACGGGCTCGCGCCTATCAGGACGTGCTTAAAGCATTGCCGAAAATAGACGGGTGGAAACCAGATAGTGAACCAATGGAACTAAACGCTATTGCACAGAGCAGACTCGACGCCAAGGAGGTCGGGGAAATTTCTGCAGAAGTGGCGGTTGAAGACATGATCGAGGCTCCTGGCCGGGAACTTGCAGACTATCGCCATCGGCTAAACAAGAAACGGCGGCAAATGATCCGCACTGTGATGGCTGATCTGATATCTCGTGTGGACGAAACGATTCATTCGTTAGAGAAAACCATCTCACCTGATATTCCGGTAAATGAGAAGGTTACTGGAGAGGAATGGGAGGATTTGGTTCGTCAGATACAAGAGATTGAGATGCTCCTAGGGAGCGCACTTCCCCGGCCCTCACGCTGGAGGGATCTTTCGCGGCACCTGAAATTCGGCATGGTGCAGGATCTCCTAGACATTCTCCAAATGGATTGGCCAGCTGTGAAGAGTGGCCTGACCAAAGGACTCTACAATGAAAATGAGCCGATTCCTGTTGAGGTTGAGGATATTGGAGCACTGGCGGCGACAAGACCCACCGGGACAGTAGCAACAAGATTGAAATGGAAGTCTTTGGACAACGAGGGCTTTGAGCGCCTGATCTTCGCGCTAATTAGTGCTGCCCCCGGGTACGAAAACCCCGCGTGGCTAATGAGCACAAATGCACCGGATCGCGGACGCGACCTCTCTGTAATACGAGTGATAAACGATCCTTTAGGCGGCGTGATGCGCAGTCGAGTAATCATTCAGTGCAAGCACTGGTTGAAAAGGAGCATTTCTCCTGCCGACGTTGCTGCCTTGAAAGAACAAATGACATTGTGGACGCCGCCGAGAGTTGACGTGTTGGTAATCGCCACCAGCGGTCGCTTCAGCGCCGATGCTGTTGGCGCAATCGAGAATCACAATCAAAGCGACCGGGCGCTTCGAATTGAAATGTGGCCCGAGAGCCATTTGGAAGGGCTACTCGCTGGCCGAGATCCCTTGATTGCAGAGTTTCGGCTGCGTTGAGATATGAGCGAAATCAAACTGATTACCGGCTGCGAGAGTGGCTTCGAATATTCGAAGCTTCTGGATATCGGAACGTCTGAGCTAAATGCATACTCTCAACGAGTCCGAGAGAAGTTCAAGCGCTTCCCTCAAGATGCTGTGGGTACGGCTGAGTGGGTCCTCAGACCTTACTTGTCTCTAAAGATGCTTCTGGGAGCCACGGTGATGATGTCGTCTCTTGATTATTGCGCGGTCCGAGGAGTGCGGATTGTCGAGCCTTATCTCTCTTATTACGGCTTGCTAAATGCCGCTCGGGCCTTTTTGTTTGAAATACCGCACGTTACATGGAATCACGGCGAGCTACTAAGAGCCAACCATTCAAAGATACACAACGTTGTGACGGGGGAGTTGAAGTCCATTTCCACTCAGCTGTCGGAGCGACACGCTATCATGTGTTCCAAAGCTCAGATGGCCCGTGAATTCTTTTCATACCGGTTCCCCGCACAAGGTCTTAAAGGCGAAATGGAGCAGGTCCTCGGTGATTGGACTGAGGTGCATGAACATTCAATCCTCCTTGCAGAGCTCGCTCAATTCAATAGTGAGTGTTTGCAAACAGAATGTGGGAATCGCGAACTCGATCTGGAAGACCCCGAGAGTGAGGAATTGCTGAAGACATTTTATTTCTATGAACACCGGACAGATGAAATCGTAGACCAAGACGATTATCACCGGCTTGGGGATATTTTGCGAAAAGCGCCTAGTACTACTGTGTTAATAAATAAGGTTCCCCCTTGCGGATTTAAGAGGCACGGTGGCGGGAGCGATGCTAACCCAAGTTCGTCACGAAATCGCAGATTCCAGTTTTTTAGCCGGTCTCCAGCCAAGTAAGTCTCGTGTTTGCA
>DATMNZ010000033.1:0-40582 GCA_035568495.1 Saccharimonadales bacterium (SeqCode)
CGGGCACACCCCAGCGCCCCAGCTTCGACCGCAACTTCCCGGGCGTGACCAGCCAGTTCATCGGCTTTGTCTCTCCCGACCGCGACAACTTCTTCCGCCAGTACCTGATGGGCCTGCGTCTGGCCACTACCTATTTGGATAAATATGCGCGGACGCCTTTGACTGTCGCCCCCGCCATGCTGTCCGTCGCGCTTGGCCAGAACGAGTTGGTCACCGGCGGCCGGTTCCACGGAATGGTGTTGCGAACCGAGGCCTTTTATCCATTGCCTTTTTTTAACCGTTCCCAGGACAAACGGGGCGCGCTCGCCGCCCTTTACCTCTTCGGCACCGCCCAGACACATTTCGGCCGGTCAAACAACATCACTCCGTTGCTGCTCAAGTCCCGGCCCGACATCGCAGGCTCTGACCCCAATGTCACCATCGTCACCGCACCCAGCAACCGCGATACATATCGCATCGGTTTCGGCATCGATCTCGTGCATACGATCATGGCGCTGACCCATCCAAATGACAACACCAAGGCCGATGCCGGAACGGCCATCCCCCCGCCTGCCCAGCTTCCGCCGGTGCCTGTTCCTGCAAATCAATAGACGCACGGGTATTAGGAGGCATTGCCCAAAAGAGAACACATTTCAGGCGGTCCAGTTGAGGGCTTCTGCATCCTGAAAGCCTGATAGCTCAGTTATATGCAACCAGGAGGATCTCACTGTGAACTCATTCCGTGCGCTGTCAATTCTGGCGAAGCTGGCGTTGTTCCTTTTCATCGCTGCCGGAAGGCCAGCCGGTGGCGGTGTATGCCCTGGGGTCGAAGCTGACCCTGCTGCAGGATTTCACCAGCGACCCTCAAGTGCTGAAAAAGATCGTCAAGAACATGAAGCACGAAATCTCGCCACTGACATTCGCACCGGCCTGATCGGTACGGCCAATGCACGCGTCAATGTGCCCCAGAGCGCCGCAGGGCTCTCTGTCAAAGAGAAGGCAGAAGATAAGAGACCCTGAATACCAATGGAAGCCGCGCTACACGAACTCTCTCCCCTTTTGTCATTCCGAATGGCCACGCACGCGCGGTTTTAGCGCGGGCGTGGCCTGAGGAACCGGCTCCGCCGCGTTCGAGGGTTGCCAAAGCTCAGGCCAGCAACGCGCAAATTGCGGGCCATGGTCGCTCAGCTTCCGCACTCCGGGGTGGCGTTGCAACCTTCCCGAACGAGGTCCTTCCGTCATAACCTCCCATAAATGATTAAAAAGTAAAGACTTACTGGTGTGATGAAATCGATTTCGATTTCCCTTGACACATATTGCAAATTGAAATATATATATTACATATTGCTATATGACACTTGGCGAAAAATTACGGTACTTGCGATTGGTCGAAGGCAACCTGCGCGGGCTCAATCGTGACCTGACCCAGCAGGAAGTGGTGACGGCGGTCCGCAAAGAGCTGAGCGAGAAGATCAGCCAGTCGTATCTCTCGCAGATTGAAAATGGAGCGCGGCCGCACCTTACTAACAAGACCCGGTTGCTGCTGTCCCGGTTCTTCAAAGTCCATCCCGGCTACCTCGTGGACGATCCCGAGGGCTTTCATACCGAGTTGCTCTCCGACGTGGGAGCGCTCGAAGACACGCTCGATCTGTGGCTGATCCAGGGGGCGGAACGTTTCCGTCACGATCCCGCGGTGGGTCGCGCGCTGCTCAACGTAGCCAAGCATGAAGATTCACGGCGCTGCCTGACGTTGCTCGACGCGATTCTGGAAACGCCCCAACTGGTGGAGCGCCTTTTACATGTGTTGCGGCCGCATTCGGAGAAGAACATGCCGCAGCTAACCGAGGCCTAGATGACTCTCGAAACTTTTTATCTCATCTGTTTCATCGCCGGGTCTGTATTCGCTGCAGTTTCATTTCTCAGCGGCACGACCCATCTGCATTTGCACTTTCCCGGACACAGCCATTTTCACTTTGGCGGCCACGGCGCTGCCCATGGCGGCGGGACTGGCGCTCCAAGCGCCCACGGCGCCGCCCATGGTTCGAGTGCGCGGACCACACATCGGGGCGACCATTTTTCCTTGATTAACCCTATGACGATAGCGGTGTTTCTCGCCTGGTTTGGCGGGGCCGGTTATCTGCTGACCCATTCCCATATGGGTGTGGTGGCGGGGCTGGCTGTATCGTCAATTTCCGGGTTAAGCGGCGCGGGGACCGTCTTTTTATTTGTCGCCAAATTCCTGATGGCCCGCGACTTTACCCTGGATCCTGACGATTTTGAAATGGTGGGCGTTCTGGGGACGGTGAGCGGTGTCATTCGTGAAGAGGGCATGGGCGAGATTCTGTTCGAGCAACAGGGAACGCGGCGGGCGTGTGCCGCGCGCATTGAAGAAGGCAGTGCGATCCATCAAGGAGAAGAGGTAGTGGTTACCCGATATGAAGGCGGTGTAGCTTACGTCCGCCGGTGGGAAGAGCTGGCCGGCAGTATCGGCATTCTGAATGAGGAGAGGAAAGAATCACAATGAAGCTTGGCGAATTCGGATTCTCAACAATAGCCATCATAGTGGTTTTGTGTGTGCTGGTGGTGATGTTTGTCATGGCCACCTTTGCCCGCTTATACCGTAAAGTTGGCCCGCACGAGGCGCTACTGGTCTACGGCTTTCGCGGCACCAAAGTGGTGAAGGGCGGCGGGCGGGTCGTTTTTCCCATGGTCGAAAGCTTTCGCGTGCTGTCCCTGGAACTCATGAGCTTTGACGTGGCGCCGCAGCAGGACCTCTATACCAAACAAGGCGTAGCGGTCAGCGTGGAAGCGGTGGCCCAGATCAAGGTGAAGTCCGATGAGACCTCGGTCAAGACCGCGGCGGAGCAGTTTTTGACCAAGACGCCGGCGCAACGGGAGTCTTTGATCCGGCTGGTGATGGAAGGCCATCTGCGCGGCATCATCGGGCAGTTGACCGTGGAGCAGATCGTAAAAGAGCCGGAGATGATGGGCGATCGCATGCGCTCGGTCTGCACCTCTGATATGAGCAAGATGGGGCTGGAGGTGATTTCCTTCACCATCAAGGAAGTGAAGGACAAGAACGAGTACATCACCAACATGGGGCGTCCGGACGTGGCGCGCATTAAAAGCGACGCCGACGTGGCCGCTGCCGAAGCGGACCGCAATACGAAGATCAAGCGGGCCGAAGCCCAGCGGGATGCCGCGGTGGCCACAGCCCAGGCAGACCAGGCACGGGTGCTGGCCGAGACCCTCTCCCAGGCCAAGCAGGCCGAAGCGCAGCGCGACCTGGAGGTCAAAAAAGCGCAGTATGCCGAACTGATCAAACGGCAGCAGGCCCAGGCCGACAAAGCCTATGAACTCCAGCAGAACATTACCCAGCAGCAGGTGGTGGCCGAGCAGGTGAAAGTCCAGCAGATAGAGAAAGAGCAGCAGATCAAAGTGCAGGAAGCGGAAATCCTGCGTCACGAAAAAGAACTGATTGCCACGGTGCTCAAAGGGGCGGAAATCGAACGGCAGCGCGTGGTCAACATCGCCGAGGCGGAGAGACAGCGGCGCATCGCCGAAGCCGATGGTCTGGCGCAGGCGACTCGTATGCAGGGTGAAGCCGAGGCCGACATCATCTTCAAGAAGGGCGATGCCGAAGCACGGGCCATGAATGTGAAGGCCGTGGCCTACCAGGAATGGAACCAGGCGGCGGTGGTCGATAAGCTGATCACCAGCCTTCCCGAGGTTGTCAGGGCCATGGCCCAACCCCTGGCCAACGTGGACAAGATCACCATTGTCTCCACCGGCAACGGCACGTCTTCGGGCATCAGCAAGATCACAGGCGACATGACCGAAATCGCCGCCCAGGTGCCGGCCCTGTTCGAAGCGCTCTCCGGCATGAAGATGTCCGATTTACTGGCCAAGGTGAAGATGATCGGCGCGGAAACCGGAAAACTCGCCGTCGTCGATGCCGACGCCGGCACGAGCAAGAAGTAGTCACGGAGATGCGCGGTGTGGCCGTAAGGCCCCGCCGCGCAGTCTCGGAGAAGATAGTAAATTTTGGAGGCAGTATGTCTTTATTGGAACGGGTTTCGACACTCATCCGCGCAAATCTAAATGACTTGGTTGAAAAAGCCGAGCACCCTGAGAAGATGATCAAGCAGGTGATTCTCGACATGGAAAACCAGTTGCTACAGGTCAAGACCCAAGTAGCCATCGCCTTGGCCGACCAGCATCTTTTGGAAAAAAAACTCAAGGAAAACGAAGAGCGGATTGCCGAATGGGGCCGCAAGGCGGAACTGGCGGTGGCCAAGAAGCAGGATGACCTGGCGCGCGCGGCCATTGAACGGTCTTTGCAGTACAAGGGCCTGGCCACCAGCCTCGGCCAGCAGGCGGCCGACCAGAGAGGGCAGGCCGAGACGCTTAAGACCGTGCTCCGCGAATTGCAGCACAAGCTGGCCGAGACGCGCGCCAAGAGCGAGGCATTGATCGCCCAGCACCGCCGCGCCCGTATCGCCAGCAAAGCAGCCGAAGCCCAAGCCAAGGCCGGCGATCCCATCCACGCGTCGACCTTTGACCGTCTCAAAACCAAGGTCATGCATACCGAGGCCATGGGCGAAGCCACCGGCCATGTCGCCAAGACCGAGAGCATTGAAGACCGGCTGGCCCAACTGGAAAAAGAAGATGAGGTCAACCGGATTCTCAGCGAGCTGAAATCGGCGCACAAGGGAGCGTAGTACAGTGAGCGGGATGGGCCGTGGTCGTGGCGGATCGGGACATCGGGACATCGGAAATGCCGGTCTGCTTTCTTTGGCTGCCTTACCAATTTAACCGGTCCGGTATTAGTCGCCGGGCGTGAAGCCTGCGGTGGAACCACCGCAGAAAGCGGCTTATAGCGCGGGAGTGAAGTTGTCATGATCAAAGACTCTGCACGGCCTTCCGGCACCAGCATGCCTAAACCCGGCATCAGTGCGGCTTTCATCCTGAGGGCCGTTCCGGCATTGAGGATCTTTGTGCTAATGAGCCTTGTAGGAGCCGGTGCAATTGCTTTTGTTTTCCGCTTAACTCGCAGATAGGCCGGCTAGCGCCGGGATGGAGATTAGAAATGGGAAACTTGGGCGGTCGGCTATTAACCTCGAATGACCGGTTTCCCGATGTCCTTTGGTCGCACGATAGCATGATCTGGAGCTTTTTGGCATTCGGTATCGTGCTCGGCGGTGTGATCTCTCTTGTCATTCGGGCTTCTCACCGGAAGTCCAGGGTCAGTCGGTATTTTGAAGACGCCCTTTTGGGAGGACAAGAAGGGCGTTCAGGCACTAAACTGGAAAGATATCCAGCGGAATTCATTCCCGATGACACACAGAGCTTTGCTTCTTGCCGTTCTTTTGTTGGGCCTGTTGCCGGCGATGGCCGCCGCTCAGGCTGCGCTCGCGCCGGACCAGCGCAAGTTTCTGGACTTGGTCAACCGTGAGCGTGAGGCCGCCGGACTGCAAAAGTTCCTGTGGGACCCGCATCTGGCGGAATCGGCGCGGGCCCACGCACTGTTACTGGTAAAGCATGAGGAACTGTCGCACCAGTTCCCAGGGGAACCTGAGCTGACCAGCCGGGTGGCGGCCACCGGGCTGCGTTTCAACGCGGCCGCGGAAAATGTGGCTTTCGCGCCTACGGTGGAATCCTCCCATGCCGGGCTGATGAAGAGCCCGCACCACCGGGAAAATATTCTGAACCCCGACTACAACTCTATTGGCATTGCGATCGTACCCGGAGGCGGTGAGCTTTATGTGGCCCAGAATTTTGCCCACGCTCTGCCCGTGTATACCGAGGCGCAGTTCCGCGATGGGGTTGTGGCTACCTTCAATAGGCTTCGCAAAGCCGAGCGCCTGGATCAACTGGAAATTGAGAACGATAAACGGCTGCATGACGCGGCCTGCTCCGGTGAACCGAACCCGGAGGTCCTCATCCGCAAATTGCAGGGGGTTTCTGATCTGGTGGCCTTCACTGTGTCTTCTCCCGATAAGCTGCCCGACGGCATGAAACGAAGCGCCCGTGACCGCAAACTGAAGCGCATGATCATCGGAGTCTGTTTCAAACCAGGACATGAACATGGCTTCGCCAGCTTCTGGGTGGTGGCGGCGTTCTATCCGGGGGTTGGGGATTAAAAGCAAGAGCGCACCACGGAGTCACGGAGAAGGACCAAAACCTTTGAAACACGGAGGAACAGAGGAAGCAGGGGTTTTTAGGTACGGTTCTGAGGCGCTCCCGAGAATCGAAGCAGACCGCGATCGTGATGATGTAACGCGAGAAAGAGAGTATCCGCTCTATATCATCAGAACCTCTGCGGTCCGCGACGACTCTTGGAGTCGCCTCACAACCCTAAAAACCTCTGCTTCCTCTGCGTTTCAAGGGTTTTGGTTGCGGTTACGTCGCTCCGTCTCCAGAGGTGAAATCATTCTTTCTCCGGGTCCGCCGACGCTTCTTCCTGCAGGGCGGTCAGCACCTCGTCTTCCACTTTCCACGTCTTGAGGATCGTCATGGCGATGCGGGTGTTGTATCCGGCGCGCATGAGGGCGCGAAAGATCTTTGCGGCTTCGCGGTCGTTGGAAGGCGGCTTCGTCCGTTTGCGGCGCAGAAAGGCCTGCGCCATCTCCATTTCGTCCGTCCCGGAATAAGCTTCGTCGATGGCTTTTTCGATCACGCTTGCATGGACACCCTTGACCTTCAGGTCGGTCACCACGCGCCGTGGCCCAAACTTTTCATTGTCGCGCCGCAGGGCCGAGTACGAGGCGGCGTACTGGGAGTCGTTCAAATACTTTTGCTGCTTGAGGCGCAGGACAACCAGTTCCACCAGGGTGTTGCCAATTTCGTCCCTGGGAACACGTCCGCGGAGCAGACGCTTCAACTCGGCCACAGTCCGCATCCTGCGCCCCAGCGCTCCTACGGCGTAGTCGTAGAGAGAGTCTTCGTCGGTGATCTGCCGTTTGGCGAAGGCCATGATGATCGAGTGCTGGTGCCGGTCTTGAGGCCGATCTAAAGAACAGAAATCTAGTGTCGAGACCGGGAAAGTCAGTACTGACGGCGAAAAGCAGGCCCAGTTCCGATGTCTCGATTCCTCGGTCCGCGATGATGACTCAATTTCCCGGTCGCTGTACTAGATCCTGCCAGTGTTGAAACCCACTTGCTCCATCTGTTCGCGGGAGGCGTCGCCCGTGGACGCGATACCCTGGACCTTGAGCTTGAAGTCGTCGGGGTTGCTGGCGTTTTCGAGTGCGGTTTCATACGTAACCAGCCCCTGCGAATACAGGTCGTAGAGCGACTGGTCGAACGTCTGCATGCCGTATTGTGAAGTGCCGGCGGCGATGGCTTCGTGGACCAGACGGGTCTTTTCCGGGGTCATAATGCACTCCCGGACAAAGGCCGTTGAGATCAGGATTTCACAGGCCGGAACGCGGCCCGTGCCGTCGGCGCGTTTGACCAGCCGTTGGCTGATGACCGCGCGCACCGTGGCCGCCAGTTGCATGCGGATCTGTTTTTGCTCCGGGGGCGGGAAGACGGCGATGACACGGTTGATGGTTTCGACCGCGTCGAGCGTATGCAGCGTGGAAAAAACCATGTGGCCGGTTTCCGCCGCGTGCAGCGCCGTGGAGATGGTTTCCAAGTCGCGCATTTCGCCCACCAGAATCACATCCGGGTCCTGGCGGAGACTGGCGCGCAACGCGGAAGCGAACGACGGCGTATCGACTTCCACTTCCCGCTGGTTCACAAAGCCCTTCTTGTCGCGATGCAGGAATTCAATCGGGTCTTCGATGGTGATGATGTGTTCCGGACGGGTGGAATTGATGCGGTCGAGCATGGCGGCCAGCGTGGTTGACTTGCCCGAGCCGGTGACCCCGGTCACCAGCACCAAGCCGCGCGCCTCTTCGCAGATGTGTTCGATGACCTTGGGGAGATAAAGTTCTTCCAACGCGCGGATTTTAGTCGGGATCACGCGCAGCACCAGTCCCACGTTGCCGCGCTGCTGGAATACGTTGACGCGGAAACGTCCCAGGCCGGCCACGCCGTAGGCCATATCGAGCTCGGCGGATTCCTTGAACTTCTGCTTCTGGCGGTTCGACATCATGCTGAAGGCCATGTTCAGCATGTCTTCGGCGGAGATGCGCGGCTGATCGGTCAGTGGCGCCAGTTCGCCATCCACGCGCACGTGCGGATAGTTGCCCACTTTGAGGTGAAGGTCGGAAGCCTTGCGCTCCATCGCAATTCGAAGCAGATCGTCTATATGCATGTTCGGCTCGTTTTCATTTTTCCAGCGCGCCTCGCGCGGCTGGTTCCAACAGCACAATCTGGGGCGGAGTTTTTATTCCGCGGGAATCGTCACTGCACGTACACGATCACTGGCTGCAGCTCATCTCTTATCACGGCCATGCGGTCAGCGCAATTCTCATGATGGGCAGCTACCTTATCTGTAACTATACAGCCAGCGGAGCGAAATGACATCCAAGGAAATATACCCAAGGGAAAGACAACTTCCCGGCGATGCTTTCCCCTGCGGCCCCAATTCTCATTCGCGTTAAATTCGTGTTCATTCGTGCCCAATGCCTTTGGTGGCGCGTCTCTAAGTTTAAGAGTCCAGAGGTCCCGGCTACAATGTTACGGATGTCACAGCATGGCAATAGTCCTCATGTTGTGATGGCTGGGGGGTGTTTTTGTGCCGGGTGCCTCCGGCCGACATCCAGATGGGCCGTTCTGTGGCCGGCCAGATTAAGCGTACCACCTTCGAAATGAATCCCAAAGAACGTAATCAAGGGGAGTGGAACGAAGAAGAAAGCGCGTGTCATCAAGTGCCGTCAGGAGCGCGCGAGTAGGCGCGAGAGATCTTGTGAGTTGACGTTACACCATGAATCCATCTAAAAGATACACACTCACCAGATGTCAGCAGACAAAGAATCAAACTCCCGGAAGTGTTGATCGCGCGTGATCAAAGTCAGCCGTTGCCGTTGGGAGACCGCCGCGATCCAGATATCATTGTCCGGAACCGGCCTGCCTTTCTTGCGCAATTCGTCCTTCAGCTTTCCATAAGTTTCCGCGGTTCCAAGATCACAGGGCAAAAGCGGGTATGCCTTGCTCAACATAGTGAGACGCTCGAGGTTGTGATGGACGCGGCCTGAGCGGTAGGCTCCAAAATACAATTCGCCCATAACAATGGATGGCAAGTACAGCCGCATTTGAGGGTAAAGCCGCCCGGTAATAGCAGCGTCTCCCTCTAGGATGCCAATCACAATATTAGTGTCGAGCAGGAAGCTGCCATTCATCAGCATCGATCCTTTCACAGCCTTCTTCAATGGCAGTCTTCATCCGTTTGAGATCTTGTTTTGAGATACTCCCAGCCATCTTGAGCAGGGCGGCTGGTGAGCCTCCTGGGGGAAGCGCGCTGGCCCCATTTTTGTGCTCGACATAATCGTGCTCGTACCAGTCGAGCAGATAACGATACTTTTGGGGAATATCTTTGGGGTCAGGATGCGTCTTGCCACTGCTCCTGTCACAGTGAAACTTGTCGCCTGGACGAAACAGTCTGCGGCGACCGCGTCCCGTTTCAGATAACATCCGATGGCGTGCCGGGTTGGGCGACTTGGTGGCGACACAGTGGGTTGATGCATGCACCTGAAGTCCCGGCCTGTATTTTCCCTCCAGCCCCGCACTCATTACCCGCTCGACAATTTCAATGACAGAAAAATCCTGCCGTCCGGGATTCTCCCGGTGGAGCAGCGATGTAGCCAGCCAGATTTCATCAGCAACTTTGATCATTAATGTATGTTATATTATAACATACACAATCGTCAAAAGAAGGCTCGATTTGCAAGGGCCAGCCGCGCGATTCGGTGACAGAGGCGGACGATCAATTCCCCCCAATGCGGCATTCCAGGGAGGTTTGTTCACATTGGTCAGCTCGCGTACCCGCTCCAAAACGGGTCAGACGTTTCTAAGCCCCCACCGCCTGCTTGACCTGCGCCCTCACCGGGACCTTCGTAAACCAGTCATGCCGGTCCGGCATCGTGCCATTCACGATTCCAAAGAATTCGTGTTGCAAGGCCATGGTGACGGGGCCGGCGCTGCCGTTGCCGATCTTGATCTTATCGACGGAGCCGATAGGAGTAATTTCTGAAGCGGTGCCGCAGAAGAAGACTTCGTCGGCGATGTAGAGCATTTCGCGGGGAACGACCTGTTCCACCACCGGGACCCCGATGTCTTCAGCCAGTTTCAGTACGGCATCGCGGGTAATACCCGGCAGTATGGAGTTGCCCAAGGGCGGGGTAATCAGCTTGCCCCCGCGGACGAGGAAGATGTTCGCTCCCGAAGCTTCGCTGACATAGCCGTGTGTGTCGAGCGCAATGCCTTCCACGTATCCATTGATGACGGCTTCCATCTTAATGAGCTGAGAATTCATGTAATTCGCGCCGGCCTTCGACATTGCGGGCATGGTGTTGGGGGCGATGCGCGACCAGGAAGAAACGCAGGCTTCCACGCCTTCGGTGGGGCTGCCGTGCCCCAGATACTTGCCCCACGGATAATTCACCATGTAGACGTCGATGGGCGAGTTGAAGGGATTGACGCCCGCCTCGCCGTATCCGCGCATGATGACCGGACGCATGTAGCACGGCCAGATTCCGTTGGCGGCGATCAAGGAGAGCGCCCCCTCGCGTAACTGGTCATGCGTGAAGCCGGCTTCCATACGGTAGATCTTGGCCGAGTCCGTGAGCCGCTGCAAATGTTCTTGCAGCCGGAAAATCGCAGGCGTGCCGCCCGGAGCATAGCAACGAATGCCTTCAAATACGGAAGAGCCGTAATTCACCACATGGGACATGATGTGAATTTTGGCGTCATTCCAGGGAATCAGCTTCCCGTTGTGCCAGATTTTCTCGGTCGCTTGAATCGCCATACGAGGAAGCTCCTCACGGTAGAAAGATTGACGGTCCGCCTTGATGTCCTGGGCCCAAGACGGGCAAAATCCCAACCCATGACAGGCTATTATAGCCCGAATTTGGCCGGGTCAATCCTTGCGATTGTCGATTTACCGATGAGTGGGAGCGGCATTCGCGCTTGCTCATGGCTTCACGAGGTTTTTTCGCTCTCCCGTCGCCCCTTTGCACAAATTGCAGTGCTATTCAATAAAGACGGGATGACACTATTTTTTCTTCGTTCTTTCCTGCGGCCCTCTGCGTCCTCTGCGGTGAAGTTTTTTTGGGGTTAGCATTCGCGTTAATTAGTAGCAGTATTGCCTTTAGTCGTGGCTACGTCACGCCGGGAAGTGGTCACGGGCGTGGGCGTTAAAAGGTACAAATCGGGTTTGGCCAGCATCACCGGCATGGCCGCTAGAGGCTTGGAGTAGTCATTGGCGGCATTCCAGAAGAGGAACCCGGTCCCGCCGTGTTGCTTCGATGCGCCCACCTGCTTCAGGATGTACTCGGATGAATATGTCTTGGTGCGCCAGCGAAAGGCCTGCAGCCATGGCCGCAGCACGACGCCCGAGCCTGCAGTGACCTTTTGAAAGCGGTCCATGGAAGTGCTGATGAAATGCTCAGGCGCGTCTCCTGGGTGGTCGTAGTTGTCCATGCCGAAGAAGTGCGAAGGATAAATCATGGGCGAGAGCACGTCACAATACTTCGCCATCTTCACGATGTCCTGTCCGGTATGGCTGAGGTCCACAGGGCGTTGCCAGGCCATCACGCCAAAAACATCGAGAGACACCAGCACGCCCAGGGGATGCAGTTCCTCATACGCGCGCTTGAGGAACCCGGCAATCACGTCGTCCCGATGCATCTTGGGGTCTTTCTGAAAGACAAACTCGGCATCTTTCTGGTTGCCTTCGGCGGGGAAGCGCACGTAATCAAACTGAATTTCATCGGCGCCCGAATGGGCCACGTATTTTGCCAGGGCCAGATTGTAATTCTGCACTTCCGGCTGTGAAGGGTCGCTCCAAACCAGCTTGCCGTTTTCCCGCCAGGGCGCGTGCAGGCTGCGTGACTTCACGGCCAACGCGCCGTGGTTCTTTGCGATCTGGTCGTCGCGGAAAAGCGCTACCCGGGCGATGGCGTGCATATCGAGCGAATGCACGTAGCGTACGAACTTAGGCAGGTTCCCAATCGCATGGTATTTGCGTTGCGGCGCCAGCGGATGCTCGAACGGAATATTGATGGAGCCGTCGCTGTCCTTTACGTCGAAGACCACGGCGTTGCCGCCCGCGCGTTTCCAGCGGCGAATCAACTCTATGCCTCGCCAGCTTCCGGCCATGGTGCCGGTCAGATAGACGGCCCGTACTTCACCGTCTTTGGGGAACGGCCGGATTTTTTCCACCACCGGCTGCGCCTCAACGCCTGGGACCAGCACCTCCTGGTCTTTTTTGAACGATGCCTTGCCTTCATTGGCCTGGCGGATGGCCGCTTCGAATTCGGCGACCGTCATGTATGTCGATTCATCCAGATATTTGCGGGCGACTGCCAGGGCGGTGGTGGCCGCTTTGGGCGCATACACGATCGTGCCCAAAGGAAGCTGGCGCGCGGGAACTGCGGCCTGAGATTTCGGCACACTGGCCGGCGCCGGCGTCTGCGACGACACTTGAAGGTGACGGCTGAAAATCAGGGAACCAAAAAACAACAGCGCGATCACAATGGCAATTGAGGTGGTACTGCGATACTTCCTGGCTGGCATTTCCGTAGGCTCATTTCCTGGGGGTCTTGCCATCCATGGTAGCACCGCCCCAGGTGTTAGCGGAGAACTCCGGAGGTTCCAGAAGTACATGTTTTTACGGGCAGGCCGGAAGTAACTTATGAGTCCCATACCGTGACCAGGTGAAAAGAGTAATTCTGGTGGGATCGGGACATCGGGCAATCGGAAATGCCAGCCTGCTTTCTTTGGCGGCACTACCAATTCACACGGAGAGAGTACTAGCCCTTCTTGAGCTCGACCAGTACCTGGCGGGCGACTTCCCGCAGGGTCTCAAAAACGCCTTTACCCTGGAAGGCTACGGCCTCAAAAACCTGCTCGCCCTTGCGCAGCAGCTCCTGCTTCAGGGTCTCGATGGGCAGCGTGTTGGGCAGGTCCCGCTTATTCAGTTGCAGCACATAGGGTATTTTGGCGAAATCGTAGCCGTGTTCTTTGAGGTTATCGTGAAGGTTTTCGAGGGCTTCGATATTGGCGTCCATGCGCTCTTCCTGTGAATCAGCCACGAAAACCACGCCATCCACGCCCCGCAGGATCAGCTTGCGGCTGGCGTCATAGAACACCTGGCCGGGGACCGTATACAAATGAAAGCGCGTCTTAAATCCGCGCACTGTGCCCAGATCGAGAGGAAGAAAATCGAAAAAGAGGGTACGATCGGTCTCCGTGGCCAGAGAGATCATCTTGCCCTTTTGCTTATCGGCCGTCTTGTCGAAAATAAACTGCAGATTCGTCGTCTTACCGCCCAGACCGGCGCCGTAATAGACAATTTTGCAATTAATTTCCCGGGCCGCGAAGTTGATAAAACTCAATAGAATTCCTCACGTTCGAATAATGCTCGGCAGTCGTCTCAGGCGGTGGTCCTGAGCTTTTCTTCTGGATAACTGTTTTATATCACATTTGGCCGTGAAATCTGAGGTGCCTCCGGTAACGGCGTACCGGCCGGCGGCCTTTGGCGGGACCTGAGTTTGGCCGACCTGAGTGGGTTAGTGCCGTTGGGGCGGCAGGGGGAAGTAGCCCTCCTTGGCCTGTACCGTCAGGTTGGGCCGGTGAACACGCACGTCAATGGTCCGGTAGGACGAGGACGGCGTAGCCCTAGTGCTATAGCCCAGGGTGTACTGGTTGCGGGCGACCTCGGTGATCTTTCCGTACGCGGAATCAATCGACTGGCGGTCGAGTTCGGCGAACATTTCGCCGCCCGTATCCGAGACGTATCTCGGCAGGGCATCGCCCCGCCCGAAGCCCGGCAGCCGCACCCGGTTCAGTTTGTCATAGATGGGCAGCGCGGCGGTATCGACGCCCAGCGCATATACCGTGATGTTCTGGGAAAGCAGAACACGGCGAACGTCTTCATAGTGGGCGCTGCTGCCGTATTCGCGTCCATTGCTGATCAGGAAGATGATGCGCCGCCGCACACCCTGCTCGCCCTTGTCTCGCCGGCTGAGGTCCAGGGCGGCGCGCAGAACTGCGTCATTGAGAACGTTCGTTTCCTGCGGTACAGGCGATGTGGAAACCTGTGGCAGGCTGGGATCTACCGGGCGTCCGTTGACCGTGGTGCCTTGCTGGCTCAAGGGGCCGCCGGTAACCGGAGCGCCGCCCTGTCTGCCGGTGCGCTTGAGGCGGTTCAGCGACTCCGTCGGCACTTCGCTGGCGCTCACGAAGTTTGAAACCTGCTGTACGTTGGAACCGTAGCGATAGAGCGCTACCTCGTCAAACTGGCTGAAAGCTGAAATCAGGCCCGGCAGCGTCTCGTTGACCTTCTTCATCGTGGAGGCCGGCAGATTGGAGTCGACCACCACCGCTGCCGACAGCGGGAACGGATCGCTGGAAAAAAAACTCAACTTCTGGGGCACGCCATCTTCGTAAACGGTGAAATCATGGGGCGCGAGCCCTTCCACCAGGCGGCCGAAACTGTCTTTCACGGTGACCGGCACCTGCACGAACGATACATTCACCGTCAGCGTAAACAGGTCGTCACGGCTGGAGGCCACATCCCCCGGATTCGGGAGGGGCCGGGGCGTTGTCGGTTTGTCCGCGGGGGTTCCCGTTGCCTCCGGCGGCGGGCCTTCCGGGCGTGAGTTTTTCGGCGCCGGCGGAGAACCTGCGGGAAAAGGAGTGCCGGAAGGTAAGGGAGTCTTTGGCGTGGGTGCGTCAGGAATCTCCTGGGCCGCGCAGGCCAGCCCTGCCAGGGCCAGGAAAATCGTTAATTTTCGTAATCCAGACACCAATCCAAACAACCAAATACCCAGCATTCGCCCTCCTACTAAAGCATTAGATGCGTTCAACGCCCCAATTGAAAACAAATACAATAGATATTAAACACTAGCACAGAGAGGCGGTCGATCTATGAGAGTTCGCGCCATTTGCGTGGTCATGCTTGCGCTGCTGGTTTCTGCCTGCGGGTATGCCCAGACCGGGGTTCCCGGCAGCCAGCAACAGGCTGGAAGCCAGCAGGGCGAAATTACGATCCGCAAGAACGTCAACCTGATCAATGTCTATTTCAGCGTGAAAGACCGGCATGGCGCCCTGGTCCCCAACCTTGCCAAAGATACGTTCGAGATCTTTGAGAACGGCCGGCCGCAGACAATCAAGTATTTCGCCGCTGAAACCGACCTGCCGCTCACCCTGGGCCTGCTCATCGACAGCAGCGGCAGCATGCAGCGCATGCTACCCGAGGAAAAGGTGGTGGCCGCCGATTTCCTTCGCCAGGTGGTCGGGGAAAAAGACCTGGCCTTTGTCATCAGCTTCGATATCAGCGTCGATCTGCTGCAGGACCTGACCTCCGACATCCGCCTGCTGCGCGCCGGTCTCGACAAGGCCCGCATCAACGTCGGTGGTGGAAGCGGCGGCATTCCCGGTCTCGGCCAGGGCCCGGTCCCCATTTCTCATCCCAAAGGAACTTTGCTGTTTGATGGCGTTTATCTGAGCGCCCACGAGATCCTGCAGCAGCAGGTTGGGCGTAAAGCCATGGTCATCCTGACCGACGGAGAAGATGTTGGCAGCCGTCTCAAGTTGCGGGACGCCATCGAAGCCGCGCAAAAGGCCGACGCTATCTGCTATGTGCTGCTGTTGAGCGATCCGCAGTATGGTTCCAATGCGCGCGACATGGGCCAGCTCGCCGAGCAAACCGGCGGACGCCTGATCAGCATTCAACGCCCCGACAAGATTGGCGATGCCTTCCGCCAGATTTCAGCCGAGCTGCGCAGCCAGTACAGTCTCGGATATTCATCCGATGATAGCAAGCACGACGGCAGCTTCCGCAAGATCGAAATCAAGTCGAAGGATGGACTTAAGGTGCAGGCCAGGAAGGGGTATTACGCGTTAACGAACTAAGATTGATAATCGGGTAATTTGTAATCGGGTAATTTGAAAACCAAATGGCGCGAAGTCTCCGGTTTTCAAATTACCCGATTACAAATTACCCGATTACCAATCTTTTTTCTCATTCTTTTGGCGCAAAGTATCCTTTCCTAGCTCTTACCTTGAGTTTTTTGTTGTCGGCGGCGATCGAAATGGACCGGAACTGGCCATTGGCCAGCAGGGCTTCGGGCTTATAGGAAACTGAGTACTGGCTGCGCAATTCACCCTGAATTTCTTTGAAGGCGTCGGAGAGGTCGTGAAGTTTGAAAGGGAAGAAGGCGCGTCCTCCGGTGGCGTCGGCCAGGATCTGCAGGTCCTTGTCGCCTTTGTCCTTAATGTTGCTGAGGTTCGTGCTGATGGCGTAGATGATGACCTCGGCGCGCTGGGCCATCTCGATGGCTTCCTGGTGCAGCACGCGGCTCTGGTTGTCGTCTCCGTCGGAAACCAGAATGATCGCCCGGCGCACCGGACCGGAGTTCTTCTCCTTGAGCAACTTGTCGCGGCACGCATAAAAAATGGCGTCAAACATGGCGGTGCCACCGCCGGGACGGATGACGCGCACGCCCCTGGTCAGCTTGTCGATATCATTGGTGAAATCCTGTGTAATGGTGGGCAGTTCGTCAAAGGCCAGCACAAAGGCCCGGTCTGACTGGGGACGGACAATCTGCTGCAGAAATTCCACCGCCGCCTGCTGCTCGAACAAGAACCTGTCGCGTATGGAATTGCTGGCATCGATGAGCAGGCCGACTTGCAGGGGCAGGTTGGTCTGGGCCTCGAAGTTCTCGATCTTTGCCGGCGGCTTGTTATTGTCGAGAATCGTAAATTGCTGCTGCGTAAGTTCCTTCACAAACCTGCCGTGCTTGTCGGTGACCGTAAAAACCACGTTGACCTGGTCGACGCGTTTCTTGATCGTCCCCACCACACCGTCGTCACCGGGCGTGTCGGTGGAAGCCGGCGGCGCCGGGGGCTGTTGCGGAGGAGTGGTCTGCGCCTGGCAGAGACTACCGAGCAGAAGCAGGACTGCGGCGATGGCTGAGCTCTTCATCGGCATCATTATAATTCTTCACCCGGAATTCGGCATTCCTTCAATCTGGCGCAGGAATTGTACCAATTCCGGCGGCAGAGGCCGCTCAAACGATAGTACCTGGCCGGTGAGTGGGTGTGTGAACTGCAGCACGGCGGCATGCAGGAAGTTTCGCGCCAGCGCAGTGGATGCCGTACCAGCCTGGGCGCCTTGCATGGAGCGTGGCGCGCCGTAGAGCGTGTCCCCGGCCACCGGATGCCCCAGGGACGCAAGATGTACGCGGATCTGGTGCGTCCTGCCCGTCTCAATCCGGACTTCCAGGAGCGAGAACTTGCCCCAGGGTCCCTCGATGTTTTTCAAGACCTTCCAATGGGTGACAGCCGTGCGCGCACCGGAACGGCGGGAAGTGCGGGTAGTCATGCGCGTGCGGCGTATCGTGTCCCGGCCGATCTCGCTGTTGATCGTTCCTTGCTGCTGCGCCATCCAACCATGGACCAGCGCGTTGTAGGTCTTCTTCACCTCCCGCTGGGAAAACTGTTCCGCCAGCCGGCGGTGGGCGTTATCGGTCTTGGCCACAACCAGCAACCCGCTGGTTTCCTTATCGAGACGGTGGACAATGCCGGGGCGCAACTCGCCTCCCAGTTGTGAAAGCGATTGGAAGCGGTACAGCAGGGCATTCACCAGCGTACCCCGGTTGCCCTCTTCGCCCTTCCCGGAACCGGCATGGGCCATCATGCCCGCCGGCTTGTTAATGACCACCAGACTCTCATCCTCGTAGACGACGTCCAGCGGAATGTCCTCGGGAAAGGCCTTGAGCGGAGGCCGTTCCACCGCGCCGGTAACTTCAATTTGTTCACCCCCGCGCAGCCGGGCAGAAGGCTTGGCCGTATGGCCGTTGACTGAGACCTTTTCCTGTTCAATCAACTGCTGAATGCGGACGCGGCTCAGATCAGGCAGTTGCCCCGACAGCCATTGGTCAAGGCGTTTGCCGGAATCGCCGGCGGGAACTACGAAAGAGTGGATGGGGTGAGACACAGGAAGAGATTGCCAAAATTGCCAAAATTTGTAATTGCCAAAATTTTCAAGCCGACGGTGGTTTTTAAATTACCAATTTTGGCAATTTTGGCATTTATGGCAATTCAAGAAACAACCGACCCACGGGGCCGTGCTGAGCGGGCCGCTTTGAACCCGTCCTGAGACGTGTGGGAACCCGCCGCAGCTCTTTAGGCATTTCCGTACTGGCGGAACACTGCACACCGAGCCGTGTATACGAGTCGAGTCCCCGGTTCATTGAATGTTGGTTCAATAAACGGTTACCGCCGCACCTGCTTTGCAGGCCGGTTATCAGGAACGATGCTAATGAAAAGCGGCAAGCTTGGCAAGGGCTGGATCGCCGGCAAACAGAAAAAGCAAAAGCAGCCACGAATTACACGAATCAACACGAATTAGGAACAATAAATACAATGAGGAACGAAGAGTTGACCGGCAGAATGAGCGGAAACCCCAACGGAACCCCTAATAATGAACGGAAGCACCAACGCTGATTTCGAACGGGCAAAAGGCCAACTGCAAAAAGCTGAAGGCTAAAGGCTAAAGGCTAATGGCTAACAGCTAACAGCTAACAGCTATTTGCCAATTGCTCCCCCTCACCCGATCTTTCGCCCCTCGTCAAGCACTTCGTCCAACGCGCCTGACAGAACTCCGGTGCGCTGGCGATAGTCGGCGGCCAGGGTGTCATATTTCTTTCGCAGCAGATGGAATTCGTCGGCGATATTCAGGGCGGCGAGGACGGCCAGGCGCAACGAGTCGATGGTAGAGGTCTTCTCAGCTACACTCCGCATTTTTCCGTCGACATACTCAGCCAGCTTTTGGATGTACTCAGCATCAGTCCCCCGCAGGTTATAGGACTGATCGTAGATTTCAACTTTCACTGGAGGTTCGAACGTTGTGTCGGTAGCCAATCTGTTCTCCCTGGAGCAGAAAATAAATAACGGACGCTTTCTCCATTATCTTGCTGATTGCGGGCAGGTCAAAGGAATTTCTTAGTACTTTAATCCTCCACGGTCATCTGGTCGATCTGCTTCAACAGTTTCTCTACCCGGATACGGACTTCCTCACGCTCTTTGCGCAGGGCGATGGCCTCGGTGCGCAGGCTATTGATCTCTTCGGTGCGGTGGTCGAGCTGCTCCCGCAGCCGCGCCGCGCTGCGCTCGGCCACGGACTTGGCCGCCCGCGCCGCCTTAAGCTGCTCGATAGCTCGATAGATCTTTTCTTCCAGGGCCGGGAAATCTTCGTTGGGTGTGGGCATCGCGGTTTCGCCGTCAACATTACGAAGCGCTTTGGCCGACATGGGCTAACGGACCTTTCCGTAAGGATTCGGAAGTGGCGTTTTTTGAAGTATAACAGCAGTCAGCAAATGGCAATTAGCAAATAGCAATTAGCAAATAGCAATTGGTAAATAGCACTCAGCACTCAGCATTCAGCCGGGGAAACCGATTGGTACTTACCAATTGCCCGATTGCCAATTTTGGCAATTACCAATCCGCTTCCCGGCTGAATGCTGAGTGCTGAGTGCTATTTGCTAATTGCCAATTGCTATTTGCCAATTGCTTCCTTCACACCATCTCCATCCCCCATAAATCATGCAGATGGATCACGCCTTCGACTTGTCCTTCGGCGTCTACCGCTATCAGCGAAGTGATTTTCTTTTCTTCCATTATGTTCAGGGCGCTGATGGCGAATTCGTCGCTGCGGATGGTCTTGGGGTTGATCGTCACGCAGTCGCCGGCCGTCAAGTGCAGTACGTCTTTCTGGTGTTCGAGCAGACGGCGCAGGTCGCCATCGCTGATGACGCCGATCAGCTTTCGGCCATCGACTACCGTGGTGATGCCCAGTCCCTTGCGTGACATTTCGTAGATTACGTCGGCCATGGCGGTTTGGGGTGAGACCTTGGGAAGCGCGTCGCCGCCGTGCATGAGCTGTGAGACACGGGCCAGCTTCTTGCCCAGCTTGCCGCCGGGATGCAGATCGGCGAAGTCTTCTTCTTTGAATCCTCGCTTTTCGGCCAGGGCCACCGCCAGGGCATCGCCCAGCGCCAGCATGGCCGTGGTGGAAGCCGTGGGCGCCAGTCCCATGGAGCAGGCTTCACGCGCGATGGAGCAATCCAGGGCGCAATCCGCCGATTGCGCCAGCGTGGAACGTTTGGCTTTGCCGTTGATGTATAGACTGTCCCCGGTAATGGTGATGAGCTTGATTCCAACCCGCCGGATAGTAGCCAGTAGGCGCAGGATTTCTTCGGTCTCACCGCTGTAGGAAAGGGCCACGACCACGTCGCCTTTGACCAGCATGCCTAGATCGCCATGGACGGCGTCCGCAGGATGGAGATAGTGCGCCGGAGTTCCCGTGGAACTCAGAGTGGCAGCGATCTTGCGGGCAATGATGCCGCTCTTGCCCATCCCGGTGACGATTACTCGGCCCTGGCAGGAGAAGAGCAGATCAAGGGCGGTGGTGAAGTCCGCGGCCATCGGGCCGGCAATGCGGTCCGCCAGCGCCCGCAAGGCTTCCGCCTCGATGCGCACAACATTGGCGCCAATAGAGTTCACTTGCAGAATATAGTAGCAGAGGGACAGCGTGACGTAGCCACAACCAAAAAGGATCCACCGCAAAGTACGCCAAGGGCGCGAAGGAAGATCAAAAGATTAAACCGAGAGAGCGCGGAGGTACGCAGAGAAAAGCCAAAAAAGGAAGTGATGTCATTACCCGCTGGTGATCCTTCGCGCGATTCCCGTTCCTGGGTTTTCATCAGCGCTCATCAGCGGAAATCAGCGGCCAACTCTTGGTTGCGGCGACGGCATCTGCGGCGTGTGCCCGCGTTTATAAACGAGAATCGTTCGCCGGAACTCCATCACGATGACGCCATCCTGTTTAAAGCCCACGGTCTTGATTTCCACCAGCCCCATATTCGGCCTGGATTTCGACTCGCGCGCGCTCAACACTTCTGTCTGCGCATAGATCGTATCGCCTTCGAATAAAGGCGCCGGCATGCGGACTTCATCCCAACCGAGATTGACGGCGTTCTGCGAGACATCGGCGACCGAGAGCCCGGTAATCACCGCCAAGGTGAAGGTCGAATTCATCAAGGGCTTGACAAACTCGGTCTGCGCGGCATATTGCGCGTCAAAGTGGATGGGATTGGTATTCATCGTGAGCAGGGTGAACCATGTGTTGTCGGTGGCGGTCACCGTCCGTCCCAGAGGATGGCGGATGATCATGCCGGCTTGAAAGTCTTCAAAACAACGGCCGCTTGCGGGTCGTGATTCACTCATGTTTTTTCTCCGATGATTGCTAACTTTGTTTTCGTTGACCCAATATTCGATGACCAAGGCGGTGCTGGGTGACGACCACCTGGGCCATGCGCAGGCTGGCGGCGTCGATCATCTTTCCGTGGAGGCTGAAGACCCCGCTGCCCGAGGCCAGCGCTTGCTCGTAAGCGCCGATCACCTCCTGCGCCCACGCGGCCTCTTCCGGGCTAGGGCTGAATATCGAGTTTACCTTGGCGATCTGGCCGGGATGAATACACTGCTTGCCGTCAAAGCCCATGGCGCGCGCGATGCGACAGGAACGCGCAAAGCCTTCTGCATCCTTGAAGCCCGAGTAAGGGCCATCGAGGCAGCGCAGGCCGTGAGCGCGCGCCGAGGCCACCACCGCGTGCATGACGGCATGCCAGCGATGCCCCGGATACAAATCGTCATGCGCGTTGAATTCACCGATGGCCGAGGACGGCATATGCATGGAAGCCGAGTAGTCGCCCGGTCCGAAGACCAGCGTTTCGAGGCGCGCGGAGGCCGCGCCGATCTCGCGCGCGGCCAGAAAGCCCGCGGCGGTCTCAATCTGCGCCTCGATGCCGATGCGCCGCGTAAATCCACGATGCATCTCGATCTGTGTGAGCAGGGTATCGACAAAGGCGACGTCTTCGCGCGAATTCGCCTTGGGAAGCATGACTAAATCCATGTGGTCGCCGGCAGCTTCCACCACTTCGATGAGATCGCGGTAGGCGAATGGCGTATCGAGGCCGTTGATGCGCAGCATTCGCAGCCGGGGCCCGAAATCAAGCTCTTTGAAAGCTCGAATCGCATTCGCGCGAGCGGCGGCCTTCTCTTCGTTGACGACCGAATCCTCAAGGTCGAGGCATATGGCATCGGCATCGCTGGCGGCGGCCTTCTCGACCATCGGCCAGCGTGCAGCGGGAACAAACAACATGCTGCGCTCCAGCCGGATAGGGACTTCATTCACCGGGTGACGCTTCATCCTTCAGCTCCTTCTATGCCCAGCTCTGCCAGAATTTCCCTGGTGTGTTCACCGAGTGCCGGCACTGCCCCCATCTGCGGTGGGGCGTTCTGCAGGTTGTGGGGCGGCAACAGCGCCGGGATCGCGCCGGCCGGCGAATCGACCTCAACCCAGCGGCCACGCGCCGCCAGTTGTGGGTGCGTGGCCACGGTTGGCACATCGTTCACCATGCCGGTGGGAATGCCGGCTTGTTCGAGCCAGCTCTGCACTTCGACCCGTGTGTGCCGCGCGAAATGGTCCTCCATCAGGGACTCAAGCTCAACGCGGTTCTGCAAGCGATTGGCATTGGTGGCGAAGCGCGGGTCCGCGGCCAGACCGGGCATGGCCAGCACATGGTTGCAGAAGCTTTGCCACTCGCGGTCATGCTGGATTGCGAACATCACTGCGCCATCCGCGCAGGCATAGGCGCCGTAGGGGACGATCATGTTGTGACGCATGCCCGCGCGCGCCAGTACCGCTCCCGCGCCCAGCCAGACATAAAGTGGTGGCATCATCCACTCGGTCAGGCATTCCAGCATGGAGATGTCAATGCGGTCGCCTTTGCCGGTGCGCTCCCGTTGCAGCAGCGCCGCCAGAATCGATGAATGGCCGTAGAGACCGGAAGAGATATCCGCCATGGAAATGCCGACCTTGGCGGGAGCGCCGGGGCTGCCGGTGAGACTGACAACTCCTGCTTCCGCCTGCACCAGCATGTCGTAGGCACGCTTCTCGCGGTAAGGACCATCGGGTCCGTAACCGGAGATGCCGCACCAGATCAGCCGTGGGTGAAGCTGAGCGAGTGGCTCGTAGCCGAAGCCCATACGCTCCACCGCGCCCGGCACCAGGTTATGGATAAAGATATCCGCGCGTGCCAGCAGCCGGGAGCAGACATGCAGGCCGTGCGGCTGTTTCAGGTCGAGAACGATGCTGCGCTTGCCCCGGTTGAGCCAGGCGAAGTACGCCGATATTCCCTTGATGGCCGAGTCGTAGCCACGGGCCGTGTCGCCGCCGTCGGGGCGCTCCACCTTGATGACGTCCGCTCCCAGATCGGCAAGCTGGCGCGAGCAAAACGGCGCCGAGACGGCCTGCTCCAGGGCCACGACGCGAATGCCGGTTAAAGGAAGAGGAGAATTGTCATTCATGGTTGGCTCCACCTTCAAGTTAGAACGACCGTGGCATCTCGAGCAGGTGTTCGCCGATATAGGAAAGGATAAGGTTCGTAGAGATCGGAGCAACCTGGTAGAGGCGGGTTTCCCGGAACTTGCGTTCCACGTCGTATTCAGCGGCGAACCCAAAGCCGCCAAAGGTTTGCAGGCACATGTTGGCGGCCTCCCACGAGGCATCGGCGGCCAGCAGCTTCGCCATGTTGGCCTCGCCTCCACAGGCTTCGCCCGCGTCATAGAGCCGCGCGGCTTCGTAGCGCATCAGGTCTGCCGCCCGCAGGTTGGCATAACTGCGGGCCATGGGGAACTGTATGCCCTGGTTCTGCCCGATGGGGCGGTCGAAGACGATGCGCTCGCGAGCGTAGTTCCGGGCCTTCTCGATAAACCAATATCCGTCGCCGATGCACTCGGCGGCGATCAGGATGCGTTCGGCGTTCATGCTGTCGAGAATGTAACGGAATCCCTTGCCCTCTTCCCCAATCAGGTTTTCAGCGGGGACCTCAAAGTTGTCGAAGAAGACCTCATTGGTCTCGTGGTTGACCATATTGCGAATCGGGTTCAAGGTCAGGCCCTTCTGTTGGGCGTCGCGCAGATCGACCAGAAACACCGAGAGCCCTTCCGACTTTCGTTTGACCTCGGGCAAGGGCGTAGTGCGGGCCAGCAGCAACATCAGGTCGGAATGCTGCACGCGGGAAATCCACACCTTCTGGCCGTTGACGACGTAGCGGTCGCCCTTCTTGACCGCGACGGTCTTGATCTTGGTGGTGTCGGTCCCGGTAGTGGGTTCGGTGACCGCAAACGATTGCAGGCGCAATTCACCGGTGGCGATCTTTGGCAGGTATTGCTGCTTTTGTTCTTTTGAGCCATGGCGCAGAAGCGTGCCCATGATGTACATCTGCGCATGGCAGGCCCCGGAGTTGGCTCCCGAGAGATTGATCTCTTCGAGCACCACCGCGGCCTCGCTGATGCCCAATCCGCCGCCGCCGTATTCGGTGGGGATGAGCGCTGCCAGCCATCCGGCGGCGGTCAGGGCCTTGACGAACTCTTCCGGATAGGCAGCATGCTCTTCCACCTTTTGCCAGTACTGGCTGTTGAACTGGCTGCATAGCTCGCGCACCGCCTGGCGGTACTCGTGGAATTCGCTGGAACGTGGATTCATACTCTTCATGATGTTGGGGTGAGGCCAGAGAAAGTATCGGTCATGTCAGCGCAGGTGTCGAGAGCTTTTACGTTGGCCAGTGCGCGCTGAGCGGCGGCCGCACCCAAACGTGGCGACACCAGGGCGCGGAACTTCTCTTCGAGCGCGGCGGTCGACACAGGATTCTCCGGGTTGCCTCGCGGGTAATCGCTGCTCCCATTCCATAGCGCGCCATCTTTGAGCGTGACCGTCAGGCGCGCCGGCCACGCCGCTGGATACTTCGCCGTGAGGTCCGGCTCCACGGTCACATGCGTGCGAGCGAGGAGCGCTGCGATACCCGCGTGGCGCACACCTTCCTGACTCAAGCGTTCAGCGGGGAATTGCTCCAGACCTACCTGGCCTTCGAGTAATGCTGCGGCCACGCAGTAAGCAATGCTGAACTTGGCCTGATACGGCGATCGCGGGTGGCAATTGCTGACGATCTCATAGCCTGGGCCATAGGTCTGGATGTGAATCTTCGCCGCCTTCTCCAACGCTTCGACGCCGGTCCATTTCTGCGCCGCTCGCAGGTCCAGCGCGAGGTCGATGGCGGTATGGGTGTGTCCGCAGCAGGAGTGCATCTTGAAGCAGTTCTCGCTGATCTTCCAGCGGCGGGCGAGGCCGTCGGTAATACGGGAAGCATCGTGACTGGAACTCGTGGCGCGAAAGAATCCGCGCTCACCTTCGAGAATACGAGTTGCTCCGGTGAAACCAACCCTAGCCAGGTCGGCGGCCAGGACTCCGTTGAAAGCCGCCTTGCCGGCGTGAAGGTGCTTGCTCATGGCGCCATCGGCATTGAATTCCCAGAGCCCGGAAGCCTGTGTGCCGGCGCTGCCCAGCGCATCGAGCATCTGCGCCGCGTTTAGCTTCATGAGGGAACCAGCAGCCACGGCTGCGCCGAAAGTGGCGGCCGTCCCGGTCGGATGCCAGAAACGATAGTGGCTGGGATTCACAGCCTCGCCGATGCGCAGCGCAGCGTCGTATCCCAGGGTAACGGCCAAAAGGAAGGCGCGGCCGCTGGCATGTTCGCGCTCGGCCACCGCCAGAGCGGCCGGAATGATGGGCGCCGCCCCGTGCAGTGTGGATCCCTTATGCACGTCGTCGAGCTCAAGAATATGCGAGGCCACGCCATTGGCCAGCGCAGCCCCAGCGGCAGAGGCATTCCCGGCGCCGAAAACCGTGGCTTCCTCCGATCTACCCAGGCCGGCCACAATGCGCTGGGCCAGCCGCGCAGGGGGCTCCAATGAGCCGGCAAGGACGGAGCCCAGCCAATCGAGGATGGAGCGCCGTGAATCTTCGATCACTTCCGGAGGCATCTGCTGGTAAGTGGCGGACGCAAGCGCCTCCGCCAGCAGGCGGGTCACAGGTTCCGGGGGTTGTGGCATTAAGCTTCCTCTTTCCGCGCACTCGGGCGATTTCCAGGCCCGCGCGAAACCGTTCAGTGTACGTGAGCCATTCGGGTGGGTGCAATCGAGCGAGAACCATGAAGTAGATCGGGACATCGGGACATCGGGTAATCGGGACATCGGAAGATGCCAGCCTGCTTTTTCTTGGCTGCATTGCCGAGCGGATCGGGTGATCTGGCGATCCGGTGATCGGAACGGCGCATCGTTTTCTTCGGTTCCATACTTTATTTCCTGGTCAGGATATTAGTTCAGGCGACCAAGTTCAGGTCCAATCCGCACATCCGCGCAAGTCGTTGAAAATTCGCGAAAATCTCGTTGCGGATGACGTTGCGGATGATAATTTCGTTGCGCAACGGACGATCATCACCAGTCTTGCGGCGCCCTGCTTTGCGTCGGACCTCACCCATGGGCCTGCGGGCAGATCGCAGGCAGCGCCAACCTGTCCAGAATGCAGCTCCCTAAGACAGCAGCAGAGAGATGGCCCGTGGGCCGTGCCGTTCGCCGTGGTTGCAGTCTTCACATTTCGAGTGTGACTTGCGGGATTCCGGATGTCAAGAAATGCTGGCGAAATGCTGTCAGATTATGGTTGCAAATTCGCCTTATCTCTATAAGCTGGAGTTCGTTTCACCCTCAAAGACTGCCGTTGGAGTCTCTCTTTGAGACAGTTTCGATTGGTGAATGCCTCCACGGGTGACTTTTCGGTAGCTTTTTGGATACGAGGGGGTGGGAGTCCTTATCTATCTGCCCCAGCCCTTTTCCTGGGCACACCTCGACTGAAAATCCCAAGGGATGCAGGCCGCAAGTCATTTCGAAATGTCAAAGAACGGTTTCCGTTTGACGCCTGAGGGCCTGCCTGGATTATTACCGATTGTGAGGCCGCCATGAAATTATGCTGTCCCAATGCTGCCGATGTGACTGCCGACAAGAACTTGTCTTGCAATTGCGAGCTCAAGTCAGAATGGTGGCCGTCAATGAAGTCGAGCTCCTCTTCTCGGCAGTTGAGTTTGCGGAAAAATGCCGGCATAACTGTCAAAGAGGGCGGCTTCAGCCGCCCGTAAAGGAATAGGAGGATGAGTGGCTTCAGCCACGGTTTAACTCCCCGATCCGTCGAGAAGATCTGAGCTTCCTCCTTTAAATAAACACAAGGGCTTCCTTCACAGGCTCATGAAAGACTGCATCCGCTAAACTGCGGCTAAAGCCCGGTTCTTCATAGCGCTTCACGGGCGGCTGAAGCCGTCCTCTTTGACAGTTGTGACCGGCATTCTTCATTCTTCCGCAAGCTCAGTAGCCGTGCTATCTTCCCTGGTTGACGCCGGAATGCTGGCGTCGTCAACAGAGGAGGGGGATATGGCCTTCGACCTTGTCCAAATCCGTACGCTTGCACAGAGCAAAGAGGACGAAAACTGGAAGTTCCGCGAGTTCCTGAAGATGCGATGCAATCTGGAGCCGGACCAGATTGACGAGCTCGTCTTTGAGACGACACGGCGTGTGTGGGCAGGAATCGACTGCACGGCTTGCGCCAACTGCTGCCGGGAGGTGAAGCCGTCTTTCAGCGAAGAGGAAGTTGACCGGGTGGCGCGCCGTCTCGGCATGGAGCGCCAGCAGTTCATCGACATCTACCTCGAGCGCGCGGACGCGCTCAGCGATAATCCATGGCAGACACGTACAACCCCATGTCCTTTTCTGAAGAATAACCTGTGCAGCGTCTATGAGGATCGCCCTGGCGATTGCAGCGGATATCCTTACTTGTATAAGCCGGAGTTCGTTTTCCGACTCATGGGGATGGTTGAGCGAACATTGACCTGCCCTATCGTGTACGAGGTGATGGAGCACCTGAAGAAATCCCTGGGATTCTCGCGGCGCAATCGGCGCAGATATTGAGATTTAAGGATGATTTAAGGATGGATCTGATAATCTGATTTTATGAAAGAAAAGGTCATTAGCGTCACGGAAGCATCGCGGAATTTTGCCGATTGCGTCAACCGCGCCCACTATCAGAACGTGACGTTTGTGCTGCTCAAGAACGGTTTACGATTTGCCCGCCTCGCGCCGGACCATGAAAGGGTCTGTTTGGGTCGCGACCTGGCTGAAGCGCTGGCCAAGAGCGAGTTGCCGGCGAGTGAAGCAAAAGCCTGGCATCGCGATTTGCGAACTGCCCGCAAGACCCTCGTATGAGCATGCGCGCATCTGGGCTGACTTGGAATCTGCCGGCAGGATGATTGGCTTCTACGACCTCATCGTCGGAGCCACGGCGTTGGAACGGGACAGCGACGTGGCCACATTCAATAGGCGCCACTTTACTCAAATAAGCGGACTAAGAGTCATCGAACCCAAATAAGAGAATTCGCCGCTGATTTGCCGCTGATAAAAACTAGAGCCGTCCCGAGAACACATATTCCCGGAGCAGCTCAGATTGGGTGACGAGACACGTACACACATATGACGCTGGCGAATTGGATGACCTAATGGAGATTACCGGCCCGGCTCTACTGAATGGCCCGGGTGTCGCGTGCAGGCCATTTCAGTTCTGGCTTGGTGGCCAACAGAAACCGCTCGGAGACATTCCACAACCGGCTACTTATTCTTCTTCCCCTTGTCTTTTTCCGCTTGCGCGGCGGCCTTCTCGGTGGCCTTGATATGGTCATCGTGGCTCTTCTTCACCTCATAGTTGCTTGTTCCTTGTTGCTGCTGCACTCTGTCTGCTGCTTCTTTGGCTTCCTTGGCGCCGTCAATTTTTTGATTGTCTTTCTTCTGATAGGCATTGACTCCCGGCGTTGCGAGCAAAAAGCTGCCAATCAGGGCCGCTAAGGTTGCCAGGTATTTGATTTTCATATTCGGTCCTTTCGTTTGTGGTTGTCGTTGTTTTAAGCTCTCAATGAGTAGTGAAGAAACAGAGGCAAACGTTTCAAATTCTTTCGGGAATTCTAGGATTACTCCCATCACGGGCTTAGCCATGATGCCGATGATAACCTGTCATGAGTCTCCTTGCGGCGACCCAAATTGCTATGCCGCAACCGGAAACGCGCAACTCCCGCGTTTTCAGCGTTTGCCATACAGCAACCCTGATTGCTGCGCGGCGCCCATTTCTAAGCTCCTACCCGGCTGTCATCCCGACCGGCGTCAGGAGCGCGCGCTTTCATCAGCGCGCGAGTAGCTGGGAGGGACCTGCTCCGCTGCTCTTTGGGTGTCACCACGATGACAACGCAATGCTGTGACCTGCATCGAGAATCTGCAGGAATCGACTGAACGGCCTGCGCCGACTGCTGCCGGGAGGTGAAGCCGTCGTTCAGTGAAGAGGAAGTGGGCCGGGTGGCGCGCCGTCTCGGCATGCGCGCCAGCAGCTCAACGACATCTACCTTGAGCGCGCGGACGCGCTCAGCGGCCCCCGGCAATCAGGATAGAGTGTGGTGAACCGTCCGAATGCTGAATCTATCCAATGCTCATTCGGTACGGAGGTCATGGCTGCTGCTTCGTAGTAAACTCTGGCCATGCGCATCACGATTGAAATCCCGGATGAATTGGCTCGGCAGGTCATTTCACCCGACGCTGACCCGGCCCGCGTTCTGCTTGAAGATTTCGCCGTCGAGTCATACCGGGCGGGCAAGCTCACCATGGAACAGGTGCGCCAGCTTATGGGATTCGGCACCCGCATGCAGGTAGATTCTTTTCTGCAACGACATCAGGTCTACGACTACACCGTTGTGGAACTGGAAAAGGATCTGGCGACGCTTGACCGCTTGGCGAGCACAACGGGCAAACCTCTCTAAGCATGATCGTCATCGCGGATACCTTCTCATTTCTACGCGATGTCACCGCGATATTTGCGTCGTCGAGCCCGAATTTTATCGAGGCTCTTTTCCAGCTTTTCGACTTCTCCGCTATCTGGCCGAACAATCATTTCTTTCTCCGAAAATATTCTATTAACCACCACCGCATATGCCTCCTCTACTCCATCTGGCTCGTCAAAAGTCCCACGTTTGTGGTTCGGCGGATCTTGTCTCTTTATGTCGATCACCAAGTGAAGCATCTTGTACGGCCCGGACTTGGATGGTCGGTCAAATTCGTATATTTGGACACCATGATCCGGATTGACATACCAGTCGTGTGCCAAAATCTCTCCAACCAAGAGCTTCGGTAGCGCTATACGGAAGAACTCTTCAAAACTGTTTTCCAGCAAAGATGCAGCATCGCTTACGCCCGTTCGCCCGACGAAAGTCTGTCGCAAATCGGGAAATTTATTGAGATTCTTTGATATTGCAGACCCCAATAATGCCAGATACCTTTCAGTAAGATTTGGCGGCCCAATTTGCGTCGTATACATCAGAGACCACTCTGACAAACCGGTTCCGTCGTCAAGAGACCGCTGCTGCCACCGTAATATTTTGCGGACCGCCTGAAGTACACGCCCCGGAAAGTCTTCCTTGGGTTTAAGCAAATATTCCTCAAGATCCAAATTCACGATGTCAAAAGGAAAAAGGCCCATGAACCTTCGACGTTGTCGAAGCAAATTTTGCTTCAAACGGTTTTCTCGAGTATCAGGCTCGGAAACATTCCACTCATCGACGGCGGCAGCATCAAGAAGGTTATCTTCTTCCGGATCAGTCGCTAGCACTAGCGAAGTGAAGTCAGCGGGGAAGCCATTCGACCCCGGTATGTTTTTCTGAGTCTCATTGACTGCTTCTGGATTCTTATCGAAAAATACAACACTATCGAATTTCCCGCTTGTAGATCGGCGAACGATATTCGCGATATCAAGCATGAGTACATCGATCGCCCCTGCCGCACAAAACGTGAAATATCGCAAGCGGCGGCTTTTCCTTTGTGACTGTAAATGCTTCAGTCTTCGGCGTCCTGCTGGAAGCCAACCATGGATACGCACAAAATGCTTCAGTGGGCAGTTCTCGAACTCAAAATAATCGTCGGACTTCAAATCTCACCATTTCGCAAGAAGATCCAGCAGCAAGTGTCTGAATCTCTCTTTCTGTTTCTCTTTGGACTTTTCTTGCATCGCAACCTCAAAAATAGCAAGGATTGCGGACGCCAACGGTTTGTTTGATCGCTTTGTCCGCAGTTCGCTTGGTGCGGGCAACGTTACCCTGAGACCTCTTGAGGTTTCTTCCACCTCAACATTCATTCCTGCGCCGTCTGTCCTTGCATGACGAAGTTCGACCCGCGTTTCGGTTGACTCGGAAAGTACGCTAGTCAGATGCGATTCCCGTTCGCCCTCGCGCTCTTTCTTCTTTCGCTCAGAGCGGACGTCGATTTTCTTATAAACTGCGGGGAAAAGAGTTCCCTGAAGTTTTTCATGGATAAACTTCTGAAGCGCTCGAAATTCCGGATGAAATCGATTGAAGCTATCGCGGTCGATATTGAGCGCGTCCTCAAGGCCTTCTTGTACAAAGATCTCGCCGGTGATCCAGTTTGCGCGCGGCCCCTCATTGAATCGATAGTCAATTAAGGATCCATCATAATATCCAATCGCAACGTCTTTGATGCGTATCAATAAACCTCGGAGTTCATCTGGACGAAGTTGTAATCCTTCTTGCACAGCAATATAGCCGTGGAATCTCAACGGTTTTCCATAAACAATGTGCGTTTGGTCTTTTACTAAATCAGTGGTATAGCCTTCCTTATTACCCCTGAGATATACTGGTTTTGATAGCTGAATGCCATCAACGATGACACGAAAATCATAACTCTCAAGCCGGTCTTGCTCTTTTCGCACAACGCCATTGGGCACTGCATCTGGCGCCGTATAGGGGATCGGACAACAGGCCGCCAGTTCCCATAGAAGGCGCCAATAATCTCCAAGTTCTTGGAGCGAATGCACACCACTGGCAATCTTTAGGGCTTTCTGCCAAACGAGGGGCGGGTCTTTATATTTGGGCGCATTTAGGCTTTCCTGAAATGCACGAATAAAAGTAGGGTGGAGGTCATCTGCAAGAATAAAGGTTCCCTGGTCATTTTTGCTCGGCTCAAAAGGAAGCATTTCATATTCACCAACATTCACTTCAACGTAATTGTCGGTTGAGGATACAAGCTCGGGATCGTTGCGATCCAAGCGGGGTTTAATTAAATCATAAAGTCGTATCCGCGCTTTGAAGCCACGACCATTTTTAGTTTTCGATGTAATAGTAAAACTGCCACAAATCTGCGCAATACCGAGCATACCAATTCCCAGACGACCGATGACTTGCCTGCCATTAATAAGTGTCAGATTTGTTGGACGCTTTTGACTATTGCCTATTCCACCGCTCATCATCTCTTCAAACTGGTCGGCTGTAAAACCAACGCCATCATCCTGCACAGATAGCTGAAAGAATTCAGGATAGTTTGTACTAATTCTTATTGTTTTTGCGTTTGCGTCCCAAGCATTGCTAATCAACTCTCTCAACGCGCTTGCAGGGCTTCGATAGAGGCCTCGCGTGAGGTGAGCCAAAGCTTTTTCGTGAACTCTGATTTGGTTGGCCATTGTTCTCGTCCCTCAGCACGGGTAAGGCTTTGCCCCCTGCTTCTGCAGCAGAAGTATATTTTCTGCGATAGCCTTCTTTGTTGTCGAAGACCACCGCGTTCGCCATTTGCGAATTCCCAAACAAGTGAAGCCGATCGGCACCGCCAGTGCGGCCAAGATTTCGGCGGTTGGGATTGGAACCTGCAAATATGCGGACTGGTCTCCCACCACATAAGCGCATTTCCCGCCCTCTAAAAGCACGTCATGAGCCGACATCAAGTGTCTGACCATACCTCCGAAATATTCTTTCACGACTCTTCCATAAAGACGCGCAAAGCCATGAGTCTTTGCAACGGCACGTTTCTCGATTTCTTGTACTATCCTAGTGAGCATAGGGTGGGAGCCCAGAAATGTCTCATCGGTGTCCTGTGCGTATATTCCTTTGGTGTGGCACCTAAGCATTGTTTTTTTAATTCGCTGAAGATCTCCTCTGTGCCCAACCTCTTCTAAGAATGCCAACTCGAGCCGACTGTTTCTTGTGTAGTCATGCTCCGCAGGATATGGCGGCGAGCAAATGATCGCATGGACCTTCGAACTCATGACAAGAGATAAATCTCGGGAATCTCCTTGGTAAATAGTTGCATCGGCCTTGCAGGCTCCGATAACGTCGATATCATCGAGCATGGAAAAAACTCGGTCCACAAAACCTTCAAAAACTTCGGCATTGCCTCGCTTAGGACCACAATATAGTTCTGGCCCAAATTTGATATTAGCCGCACCTTCAATAATCTCCGAGAGCAGTGCGAGCGTCAGGAAATCTCGATATGCTCGACTCGTCTTAAGCCGCAGGATATTTCTCTTGAGTGCAACCGCCTCTAATAGCGGTTGATCACATATCCAACCCCTTTTTAGCAAGCCGGCCTTTTTTAAATAGCATATTGTCGGATCCTCGATGAGGCCCTTTGTATCAAGCCTCTGGGTGTAGAAGCGCGATTCTAATTCCTCAAGAAGATCTTGGACTCTCTGTCGGGATAAATTCCAGTTTGTTTTTACTCCGGCGGCGAAACAGCTTGAAGGGTTTGCGTCTACTCCGACTGATCTGATTCCACGCTTTTTACATTCAACTAATGTCGTTCCGGCTCCGCAAAAAGGATCGAGAACAACTTGATCCGTCTTAACCGTCATTTCTTCGAGAAGGCTCGCAACGAGATGATCGGAAAAACCAAGTCTCAACCGATACCAGCGATGAACGGCATCGTCCGTGTGAGCTTGAGCCGACGGCGGCGGTTTTGTTGGTGCCCCGGTGCTCTCGACTGAGGCGTCGATCAGATTTTCCACGGTCGGAATCATATGCAAATTGGCCTCATTCTGTCGATTTTCGACTCCTGTCCAAGCAGTATTCTAACAGGGAAAGCGCATAAGCTGCTTAGAATCAGCATGATAGGCTGGACAATTTCGGTGAAATTGAAGCCGCAGGCATAGGCAGGTCCGTTGGTTTTTCCACCAATTTCAATCTTACAACGGCTTTCCGATTATTAGAAAGCTGATATCGGGTCAAACGGCGCGCCCCCCATCGTCGACCATCGGAAGCAGGTTGAGATCGACATGGTCTCTCAGCAGGTCAATGCAGACGAACGGTGTCGGCATAGTGCCCACATGGTCCTCGCACAGTACCGAAATTTTGGGAAAGGGAAAGAAGAAAAGGGGCCAAGAAAAGGGACCAGGCTGAGAGCCTGTCGGAGATAGAATTTCCCAAACGAAGAATCAACAACTTACGGGACACAGGATCTCTGTAAGTGATCGATTCTTCGTTCAAGAACTTTTCTCTCCGACAGGGTCCTGAACTAGGCGATTATTTCCGCGCCATTCAATGCTACGGGGGCCGGCTTCTGGCTCCGTACCTTCACCGCTCACTATCTCTTGCTTGTGTATCGTTGCCAAAGAGTTCCTAAAGGGCGATCCTCCGGCCTTGCGGTAAACTGCGCCCGTCCCAAAGACGAGGACGGGGCCTCAAGTTTCTCACTTCCAAGGACACTGCGGCGATTTCAATCGGGGCCCCCTGAAGCCCCTCAAGATCGTTACTCCCGGAACATCCAACTCCGAACACCCGTCCACCGCCGGATCACCCGTACGTCCCCGGTCTTGCGATCTTCATAATCGGCGAACATAGTAAACCCGGGTTCAAGGTCCAAGCGCAGCGCGGTTTGATCCTGGAAAACGAGCGTGATGGAGTGGTCTTCAGCCCGGCTGGAGAAATCCACTTCTTCCAGGGTTTTGCCTTTGACCTGGGAGAATTTCATCCGCCGGCTTCCGGAGGCGATGGGTAGCGTCTTTCTTCGTTTTCGTTTTTGTGGAGATTTCACTGACAGCCTGCTTTCTGCGCAGGATCTTCAGCGGGAGAAATGTGGATGTGAATTATTGATGTACGGCGGAGGGTTGGGGTTAGAGCGCGAGCGCAAACCTGCGGAGGTTGCGTCCCGAAGACGGAGCGTATAACTTCAATAGCAGCCATGTCTGCCTTTCGTCGAGGCGTATATGGTCAGGGCGCGGTCGGTGTTAGATGCACTGATCGTGCCCGTTTTTATACAGTCTTGTTATAACAGTTATTGTGGAATCAAGCAAGGAAAAAGCGAAAAAATGCTGCCACTCTGACAGCCGAACGACATCAAAAACTGACTCGTCCACCTTCTTTGGTTCACACTCGTGATTGGAATGATTGGGGTCCTCAGGGGCCTCTGGAATATCGGGTTCTTTGAAAACTGAATAGCTGTATCAGCCGGGCATCAAGCTGATAGCGCAGGAGCTAATAAACGTCTGCGTGCCGGCGGCAAGTACCGTGACCGATGAATAAAGTGACGGGTATTGACCAATGGATCGATGGACCGATGGGTGCCCCACCCTTCGCGCTTTTTGCGAAGGGTGGGACGCGCTACGCTTGATGCTGCAACCGGCGCCCAAACCGGCACCGTCGTGGTACGTGGGACGAATGGCAGGCGGGGTGCCACGGCCTCGTCTGTCATCCATCTGGGGCGAGCTAACCGTGCTTCGCTCAATCGCTGACTTCTCGCCCGATGCGAAGAGGGGGCGTGTGCCCCAATGCAGGCTCACAGGCCATCATCGTTGACCATAGTTACAATGAAAGTTACGATGAAAATGCTCACCTGAAACGCGATATGCAACGGAATTGCCTCTAAATTTGAATGACTTGAGCAGATGAGCGGATTGAGCACATTGTTTGCAGGGCCTTCAAAGGATAGTAACCAGGTTGCCAACCCCCACCCCCTGTATCGCGTATGTATCATGTAAGTCTCATTTTCGGGCCGTACGCTTTCCAGCTTCCACCGCAGAGGACGCAGAGGGGCGCAGAGAAATGGGTATCCCTGAGAAAAATCTGCGCGAGGAATGAAGCATCGCGTCCCACCCTTCGCAAAAAGCGCGAAGGATGGGGCACCCATCTATACCGATCTCTGGAAGGGCCGTTACCGTTCCGCACGCGCCGGCCTCAGTGCATAGGTCGTTCGGCTCCCCGCTTCGCGGGTCACCTCACGATGACAAAGGGAGTGTATGGTGACCCTTAACACGCGCCACTTTGCGCAAATAAGCGGACAGGAATGAGAAGGGTTCGCGGCGGCAAACAACGAAGAAGGAAGAGATACTGTAAAGCGGCGCCGTGATTCCCCACTTACAATAGGGACTATGTCTGAAACTTCATCCCAGCTTGCTCCGAGACCTCGGCGTTCCGGTACGCTCACCGGACTGCTGTTTGGCGTGATCATCGCCCTGATGCTTACTTTGTTGGCGGCGCGAGTCAAATCCGGCCCGTTGGCAGTGCTATGGTCGCTGTTGAGCGGACGAAGCACGCACATCGCCAGTGAGGGCAGCGTGGTGGAGCGCATACAGAGCCTGCAGCGCCTTGAGACAGTGGTCTACAGCATGGATAAGATCATCACGGGAGAGAGGGAAAATCCGGTGCTTCCCGATTTTCTAGCCGGCGACCGCATCCTCATGCTGGTACACGGTCAAGTGGTGGCGGGGATCGACTTCGCCCGCCTGGGAAGCGGTGACATCAAGATCCAGGGGAAGGCGGTGCATGTGCATCTACCCAATCCTCAAGTGCTGATGACCCGTGTGGACAATGCGCGAACGCGCGTCTATTCGCGCGACACTGGAATTCTGGTGCGCGTCGATCCCAACCTGGAGACACAGGTCCGCCAGGAAGCAGAGCGTCAGTTGCTGCAGGAGGCGTTGGCCGGCGGGATCATGAACACGGCGCGCCAGAACGCGCGAACCGCCGTAACCAGCCTGCTGCTGGGGCTGGGTTTTGAAAAAGTAGAAGTGGATTGACTGCTCCCACGCCGGAGCAGTTTCAGTAACTACCGCTAAGTTATTCCCCTAAAGGGGGACCCGGGCCAGACGGGCGCTTTCCAAACCCGGAGAATCAAGAATCAATGTCGTTCTGACAGCGGATGCACTGGCGCGCTCATGATGCCCCGTTCATCCGTTGCCAAAGAGATTGAGAGCATTCTTCAAGAGCGCTACGCTTCGCTGCGCGCTCGCCTACGGCGTAAGGAAGTGGTTCTTCCTGCACCTTAACCCAGCCCTTAGGCGCTCCGTCCCGCGAGGAACGCGGGACGGAGCGCCACGGACTGGGCTAAACTATTTCGCGCCCTTCGGCAAGCTCAGGGCAGGCTCTCCGGCGCTGGAGCGTCGATCTGTTTGCAGATCTCTCTTTCTTAAAAGTGAAAGGAGTCAAAGCCTCTCAGCGGAAGTCGAAAAGGCTTGTTGTAGAAAAATATCGCAGGCTGTGACGGTCATCGGCCTGGAGAACAGGAATCCCTGCATCAGGTCGCAGCCCAGATGGCGCAGTAACGCTAGTTCTTCCTTGGTCTCAACGCCTTCGGCCACTACCCGCAAGCCTAGCTGGCGCGCCAGGGTTACGATGGCCCGGACGATGGCGCCATTGCCTGAGTCGCCATTGGCAGAGGTATCCAGGTTGCGCACGAAGGACTGGTCTATTTTTACTGTATCAATCGGAAGGTCTTGAAGATATTTGAGAGAAGAGTATCCGGTGCCGAAGTCATCGATTGCGGAGCTGATTCCCAGGGTGCGCAATTGCGCAAGGCGCTCGGCGGCATGTTCAGAGTTCTTCATGACCACGCTCTCGGTCAGTTCGAGTTCCAGGGAAGAGGGCGGCAGTTGGTTTTGCTGCAGGGCATCGGAGATTGTCTGTAGCCAGTCCTGGCGCTCGAACTGCAGGGTGGAGACATTGACCGACATCCGCAACTGGGTGTATCCGGCTGTGCGCCACTGGGCGAGTTGGCGGCAGGCTTGGTCCAGCACCCATTTGCCGATGGGGACAATCGATCCGGTCTCTTCCGCGATGGGAATGAACTTGCTCGGCGAGATGGCGCCGTGCTCGGGATGGTCCCAGCGCAAGAGCGCTTCGAAGCCCGCCAGCTCTCCGTTGGCGAGAAATTGCGGCTGATACTCCAGATGGAACTGGCCCTGGTTCAGCGCCTGACGCAGGTCGCCCATTAGTTGCAGGCGTTCGCGCAGGTGGGCGTTGATTTCCGGAGTGAAGAGCTGGAACCCGTTCTTGCCGTTGAACTTGGCATGGTACATCGCGGTATCGGCGTGTTGCTGCAAGACTTCAGGCTCGGCGCCGTGTTCGGGGTAGCAACTGATGCCGATGCTGGCGCTGATGGAATAATCGCGTTCGGCGATGAGAATCGGCTGGCGCAAACTGTCGAGGCAGGTTTGGGCGATCCGCAGAGCGTCACCGGTCTTATGGACATCGCTGAAAACCAGACAGAACTCATCGCCGCCGATGCGGGCGAGGGTGTCGGTCTGGCGAATCACCGAACGCAGGCGGGCCGCGACCTCGACGAGCACTTGATCGCCGGCTTGGTGTCCGAGACTATCGTTGATGTATTTGAAGCCGTCCAGATCAAGCAGCAGGATTGCCAGGCATGATTGATGGCGATTGGCGTAGGCGATGGCCTGTTGCAGGCGGTCCGCAAGCAGGAAGCGGTTCGGCAATCCGGTCAGGGCGTCATGTTGGGCCTGATAAGAAAGCCGGTCGGTCAGACGGCTGTGCTCAATCGCGATCGAGGCCATACCCGTGGCCATCTTGAGACGATTGCGGTCCTGTGACAGTGGCCGCCGCACCTCACGAAAAAACACTACGATCAGGCCGACGAGCACTTCGGCGGCGTCAACAACCGGGGCCAGCCATGAGGACCTGAGGTCTAAGGCGTTGGCCCAGGCCCGCAATTCCCGATTGGAGCAATCGTCAAGAAGATCGTCGACAAAAGCCATCTCGCGCCAGTCGCAGCCGGCCCCGAGATTGGCGGCGATTTCATCCAGCTTGAGGCCTTCCAGTCCCATGAGCGCATCCTTACTTAGGGTGCTGGCGATCACATGGCAGAAGTTGCCGGGTTTCAACAGTAGCGCGGAGCATAATGCGCCAGGAATCTGGTTTTCCATGATCAGCACGAGTTGTTCCATGCTGACTTCCAGCGGCTGGTTCTGGGTGATGCTCTCCAGGAACCCGCGCCGGTCTGCCTCCATCTGGTCGGTGCGTTTACGCTCGGTAATGTCGCTGGCCAGCAGCAGGCCGGCAGGCTTGCCGGTCCAGGTGATGGTGCGCAGCGAGAGTTCCACATCGAAGGCCGTGCCATCTTTGCGGAAATGGCGGGCCTCGATAGCTGCGGCGGGCGTTTCCGTGGCAAGCAGAGTGCGCAAGACCCCAGCCGATTGGATTGCCGTCATTTCTCTTGACAGGAAGTCTGGCTCTGAGAATCCGTACTTGCCGATGGCAGCCTGATTGACCGCGAGGAAACGCCGTGTTTCCAGATCGAACACGAACGTGGGGTGCGGATTACTCTCGAACAGCAACTGATAGCGGTGTTCGCTGTGCGCGAGCGCCAGAGCTTGCGCGGAGAAACGGCGATCGACCAAGGAAGTCAAAAGACTCGAGGTGAGGACGACCAGCGTGATGATGATAATCGCGGAATTTGCGAGGACCGATATGTCAACGGCTTGCGACAGATCGGGCGTTTCATTCATCTGCACATAGCTGACCGAGGCCATGCCGGTGTAGTGCATGACCGGGATGGCGAGACCCATCACGATCGATATCGCAATCTTAAGCAGGCGGCCCTGGGTTTCGTCGCGGAAGTAGGATGTGAGCCACAGAGCGGCCAGAGCAATCACAATGGCCAACAGCACCGATAACAGCCACAACCCCGGATGGTAATGATGCATCGCCGGCAAGCGCATGGCGGCCATGCCCGTGTAATGCATGGTGGCGATGCCGGTGCCCATCAGGAGACTGCCGGCAATCACGTGAAGCGCCGTCATGCGCGGACGGCTGACGATGTACAAGGCCACCAACGAGGCGAAGATAGCGGCCAGCAGAGACAGTATGACGGTGGGAACGTGATAGTAGACGCGCACGGGCAGCCGGAAGGCCAGCATGCCGGTGTAGTGCATCGACCATATGCCAGTCCCCATGGCGGTGGCGCCGCCGACCAGCCAGTTGAGCCGCGCAAAGCCCTGGGTGGCGCTGACGCGCCCCGCGAGGTCGAGCGCCACGTACGAGGCAAAAATCGCGATGATGACCGAGAGCGTGACCAGGCGATAGTCGTAGCTTGCCGGAATTGCAGTGAGCGCGTTCATCTGGGAGTTTCTGGCGGATGCCGATACTTAATTGTGGGTGACAGTTTCCTCTGTTGCAGATATGGCCACAAGTTACGGGGGTAATGCCTTCAGATTTCGAGGTCCAATGATCAAGCTTGGCAGGCAGATTCGTAGAGTTCCTATGTCCTTTTCCGAGAAGCGACCCGCTATTTCCTGTATGCCGCCCTCCATGGTTATCACCTTCTGAATATACCGGGACTACGCTATTGATCGCATAGTTGTGTACGAGATATACCACCCTGAGCAAACGATCTGCGGGAGGTTTGGCGATGAAGGCCATCGGAACGGAGTGTTTTTCGGGTA
>DATMNZ010000034.1:0-31613 GCA_035568495.1 Saccharimonadales bacterium (SeqCode)
AGAAAACAACAAATTGCAAGAGTATCATCGGAGATACTCCACCCTGCGCTCAAATTCAAAAGTACCTTTTGCGTACGTGGAGTGATCACTCGTCCCTGCGGGACTTCTTCCAATGGACTAGCATCCCGAAAATGTAGAAACTCCAGGAGACGGTGCGGAGCACCGTCTCTACCGTCTGGGAAGCCTTACAATGAGGTAGGATCTCACCTTGGCAAACTGCCTCAAATGCGGCACACCCCTGCCCGCCTTCAGTTTTGGCGACAACTCCCCTTTGTGCAATGACTGCCGCGCGCAAACCGAGACTGAACTCACACGCCAGGAGACAGCGCCGCGCCGTCCACGTCTATGGGACGATCTTCCTCCAGCAGCAGACTCCGGCCCGGCATGGCTGACCGCAACCCATTTTCTGGTGGCCATCAATGTGGCCGTCTTCGCAGTGATGGTGGGTACCGGGGTCTCATTCATGTTGCCAAGCTCTGAGCACCTTACCCGCTGGGGCTCAGACAACGGTCCTCTCACATTGGGTGGCCAGTACTGGCGCAGCGTGACTTCGGCCTTCGTCCACATCGGCATCATTCACCTGGCGCTCAACATGTGGTGCCTGCTGGCGCTCGCCCAGCCGCTGGAACGTCTATTGGGCAAGCTGACGACGGTGCTGGTCTACATCGTCACCGCCGTCGGCGCGTCCTTGCTCAGTCTGTGGTGGAGCCCCATACGGAACGGCGCAGGGGCCTCGGGCGCAATCTTCGGGATCGCCGGCGTCTTGATTTCTTTCTTTTACTTCGCGAAGCTGGACCTGCCCAAGACGCGGGTCAAGGGCATTCTGGGCTGGGTGGTGCGCTTCGCCGTCATGAACCTGATTATCGGGCTCGCATGGCGGATCAATAATATGGCGCATTTAGGAGGGCTACTCACGGGGCTCGTCCTGGGGTTCTTCTTCGCGCACTCGTACTCGGCGCCGATGGAAGAACGCCGAACACGGCAGGTCATCGCCGCGGCAGGCTTGTCCGTGGCCCTGGCAGCTATGTTTCCGCTTCTGGTCAAGGCCAAAGCTCTGGATCTTGAGATATATGAAGGAGAGGTCCTGCAGCAGTCGGCAGACTACACCGCCGCCATCCCCCATTTTCAAAAGGCGGTCGCCCTGCGGCCCAAGGACCCTCAGATTCACGGAGCGCTGGGCTATGCCTTGGCCGGCGCTCACCGCTACAGCGAAGCCATGACGGAATACCAATACGCACTCACTCTCCAGCCGGATTTTCCATGGGTGCAGGTGAATATGGCGGCTACCCTCTTGGGGCAGGGACATCCGGACCAGGCCGTGGCTTTATTCAAGAAG
Source organism: Saccharimonadales bacterium (SeqCode) (assembly GCA_035568495.1). Classification (GTDB taxonomy): domain Bacteria; phylum Acidobacteriota; class Terriglobia; order Terriglobales; family Acidobacteriaceae; genus Angelobacter. The sequence goes on from DATMNZ010000034.1 coordinate 1,337, forward strand.
ATGGCCGGCAAGATAACCTGGGAATCCGAAGACTTCCGCTATTTCGGAGAAGCCCTGCGGATGACCGGCAGCCTCACGGAAGCAGAAACGGCGCTCAAGAAAGCCATCGAACTTGACCCGAAGGATGCGAGGCCCCACCAGCAACTGGCGATCGTCTACCGGCAGATGGGCAGGAACGGCGACGCCGACACTGAAGCAAAGAGCGCCCTGTCTCTGGATAGGCAGAAGAAATAATCAGCAAGGGTTGTCGAGAATCCAAGGTCGAGAATCCAAGGTCGAGAATCCAAGATAGATGCGGGCCCAGTCTTGCGGATTGCTGAGTTGCAGATCTTCCGATGTCCCGATTATCCGATGTCCCGATCGCCAGATCACCCAATCCCCCGATTCCCCACTGGCTTTTGTTATCCTGTAATTCACTATGCCTACATGTTTTAGATGCGGCTCCGAACTGCAAGTCAATGACGAGGGCGTAGCCCCGGTACTTTGCGATAAGTGCGCCGGCAAGGCCACCTCGCGCGCAAGCCGCGGGATCTCAACCGGGACCATGCGCGATTATCCGGCCACCGTCACCCTCATGGCGGTCAATATCGCCGCTTATCTCACGGGATTCACGGGCGACTGGCTGTCAGCGTGGGGCGGCAACCGCGGCCCGCTAACACTGAGCGGCGAGTATTGGCGGCTGCTAACCGCCGGCTTTTTACATGCCGGCATCTGGCACATCGGCTTCAATATGTGGTGCCTGTTCAGCCTGGGCAAGTTATGCGAACGCCTTTTCGGACGCGTCTCTACGGTGCTCATCTATCTTCTGACAGCGGTGGGCGGCAACCTGCTCAGCCTGAACTACGAACCGGCGCGCAATACAGTAGGGGCCTCGGGCGCTATCTTTGGGCTGGCCGGCGCCCTGCTGGTAGGCATCAAGTTTGGCGATCTGATGCTTTCAGAGGGCGCCAAGAAGTCTCTGTTCGGAAGCCTGGCCTTCTTTGTCGGAGTTAATTTCCTTCTAGGCCAGGGCGGAAACACCGATAACATGTGCCATCTCGGCGGATTCATTTCCGGCCTGATCATCGGGTTGCCCCTGGCCAGCTTCTTCAGCGCATCCAAGACCGCGAACACCATAGCGCGCTCCGTAATTCTCAGTGTGGCCGCCCTGCTGCTCTTCGCCGCCGGACGCGAACTGGTCAAAGTCCACGGACACGATGCCCGTATGTTTGCCGTACGGGGCGCTTTCATCAACGTTGATCTGCCCTCAGCCATTGAGCTTCTGGAACGCGACACAACCAGCGGCCAGACTTCGGCTGAATCCTTCAGCATGCTGGGCTACGCCTATGAGAACACACGGCAGCCCGAGAAGGCCCTCAACGCCTACAAACACGCCCTGGCCCTCGACCCCAACGACGAATACGCCCAAGACGGTTTAAAGCGCGTGCAAGCCAACGACGGAGGCGGCAAAACCCCGGAGAAATAACGCAGCACGACACCCGATGCAGAGACGTAACTTTGTTACGTCTAAAAGCCGGCGCTCGTAATCGCCCTTTCAGGAGCATCCGCAGACCATGCGCCAACTCTTGCCAACCCTAAATGGTCCTCAATCGTTTTCGAGATGGGACACTCTGAGGCGTAACGGTTGTGGGGGTCAGCAGGAGGTGGCCGGAAGGCTGAAGATGAACGACGCACCCTGACCGAAGCCGCTTTCCACATGAATGCTGCCGCCGTGCATTTCGACCAGCTTTCTTGCCAGAGCGAGGCGCAAGCCGGGGCCGGCCATTTGCATTTCCCGGTCGGGGCCAAGCTGGGAAAACTCTCCGAAGACTTCTTCCATACGCTCCAGGGGAATGCCGTGACCGCCATCGCAAATCCTGATTTCAGCTTGCCCAGGGCGTTCATCCACGAAGAGCCGGATGGTCCCGTGCGGAGGCGTGAATTGAATGGCGGTCTTCAGGAGATTGAGCACCACCTGGCGTAACCTGGCTTCATCCGCCATCACCCGGACTTCCGCGATCTGGCAGTCAATCTGCAACTGCTTTTCATCGAGCACCGGCTCCATGCCCGTAACGACCGTGCGGCACAGATTTCTCAACTCCACGGGCACGAGCGAAAGCCGGGCATCGCCGGTGTCGAGATCAACGTAGTCAAGCACATCATTGACCAGCCAGGAAAGATCGATCGCCGATCTGCGCACATGCTCAAGATACTGGCGCCGCTTGCCGGCATCATGGCCGCTGCCCTGGAGCAACAAGCTGGAAAAGCCGATCACGGCATTCAAGGGAGTGCGGAATTCATGGCTGACATTGGCCATAAACCGCCTTTTGAACGCCACCAAGCGTGAGATCTTGGTGTTCTGGAGTTGCAATTTGCGGTTGGCCATCTGCAACTGCCGGGTGCGTTCTTGCACTCGCGTCTCCAGTCCCTGATTCAGGGACTGCATTTGCTCGATGGTTTCGGCAAGCACACGATGAATCCGCACGATGCGGATAGCGAACATAAGAAATGAAAGCGCCAGGCCGGCCTGGGCAACCCGCAATTGTGTGCCTGTGAAGGTGGCGATAGAAAACAGCAACGCCGATATCAGTACGGCATGCAAGATCACGGCCCCATAAAGCACTGCTCCCTTGCGCCCGCGCCTCGGGAGAGTCTTCCACCCATGCTCCCGTCTGGAAATCAGCACAGCCAGGACGAACGGCACGCTCCAAACCATATCGGCCAGGGCGCCGGAATGCAGTCTTCCCTGAGCGTGGTAGTAGAGATAGACACTCTCTCCGGCGCCGAAAGCAAACAGGTAGGCCGCCACCGCACCTGACGAGGGCCACTCCCGGTCGCGCAAAAGCCGTCCCAGGAGCAGCAGCGTCATGACTGCATCCCGAATCAGGGAAACCTTCCACACCCGCAAGCCGAACTCGGCGCTATCGCCCAGATTTCTCCACGGAATAAAAATGAAACAGAGATAGACCGCCACCGAGACGGTGACCACATGCAGCACGTCCACGAAACGGATACGCCGGGTTTCAGCGCTATCATCGACTGCCAACAGCAGAGGCGCGGGCGCCACCAAGGCCAGTAGATTGCCCAGCCACCAGGAGTTGATGGAAATATGCAGCACATCTTCATAGACAATGGAGACCGCCAGTGAAACGCTCCACAGCAGGAAGCTGGCGCCGGTGAGCTTCCAGAAGCGGCTGCGGACGGGCGCGAGGCGGGCATTGTAAAAGCAGACTGCGGTTGATCCCAGGCTGATGCAAAGCAGCAGCAGGCAGGAAGTTGGGGCCCGTCCGGGGCCTGTCCAAAGGAGCAGAAAAACGATGTGGAGAGCAAAAAAAGCGAAGACCGAGCGCCTCGCCCAGACGCCCCATGGCTGGCCTTCCCCATGAGGCTGCAGGGCCTCGCGGGGAGCCCCACTGCTAGAAGGCGCTTCTGGGGTGAATGCGCCGGACGTCATTGGAGCTAAAGTGCGCACTCAAGACCGTCTCAAATCGGCAATCCCATACTCTCATGAATACCGGGCATCGGACCGTAGACCATCAGATCGTCACTAGCATATCACTAACGTAGATAAGTGGTTTTCGGTAGGCCTAGCCCCCGTAACACAACCTACATTGTATCCATTCCTGGCGGTAGTGATTCACAATACCATTCCCTGTTGGTGTGCAATCGTGCTGCCAGAATCAAACCGGGGGGCCTTATTGTTTTCATCTATCTGAGATCGGGATGACCCGCTTCCCGGTGAAGGGTCTGTAAGCATTCGATACAGACTGTACAGGCTTTAAACAAGGACGCGGTCTGGCTCCGGGTGCTTGACCGTTTTAGGGGAACTGCGCCGAGAAGCGATGAGAGGCAGGCGAGAATGCAATCTTTGCCAATGAGCTGTCGGCTTTAGCCATCGCAGGTATCAGGGCACGACTTGAGCCGCCCGGAGCGAGCGGAGCGAACGATGGGCGGCGTAGTCGTGCCGTTAAATTGTAGAAGCGACTGGGCTTTTAGCCCCTGCTCGCACTTTAGTGCCCCGTGTCTCTCTACAGCAGGCAACAACACATTCTGAATCCCCTGAGCGACAGGTACGGTCCCTGCTTGTCGAGATGCAACGCCGCCAGTCCATCGATCTGGGACTCTTCCCCCAAGACTGTTAAGCACCCACATATTGCTGTGTGCTTGCCACATGACATATTGGCGTGTACCATGGAGCCGAGGCGGGATTGGGCGCAGAAAGGGCCCGTTGCCGATTGACAAGAAATAAGAAACCACGCCAGTCCAGGACGAGTCATAAGTGCGCCATTTGCCAATCCAGGCGGCAGCCTGGAATGGTGGAGGTGTACCATTTCCTGGATGAACTCGACACCTATATCTTCAGGCTCGACCGGGCCAGGGAAAAAGCGGCCGACGGCAGGCCGGCCGCCGCCATCGCCCCCGATGCGCTCCGAATCCTGCTGGGCATGAATGAATTTGACCTCGATCACCTTGGACACGTTGACCCGGCCGCGCCGGGGATATTCACAAGGCGCTTTGGAGGTCTCATTTTGCTCGACGGCATCCACCGGGCCGTGCGCTGCTTTGCCGAAAAGCAACCGTTTTCGGCGTTCGAACTGAGCTATGAAGAGTCCCTGGAGTGCCTTGCCAAGCAGAAGGTGGCCTTCAAGGACGCTGAAGCCATCGCGCGCAAGCTGCGCCGGGCCCAGGAACACTTTCCCGGCATCGGCGCCCTCGATACTCCCATCGAATGCTCTCCTGAAAGGCTGCTCGAAGTCGAGCGGCTGCTCACCGCCAAAGAGCGCAGCCGGTTCCTACTGCGCGCGGTTCCCAGGCATTAAATTCCTGCCGCAGCGAGAGCTACAGCACTTGAGCCAGATTCTCGTAGCAATCTTCGCCATAGGCGCGGCTCAGGTACTCCGCGGCGATCCGCAGCGATTGATATGCGAACAGCAGGTCAAATGTTTCGTCGATGTGCCGGGCCGGCGCAAGCAGGGGAACGGGCCGGGAAGGAAAAAGATTCATGCGGATGAACAGGATGTGCAGCCGCAACTGGATGGCGCGCGCCCCATGGCGGAAGTGCCGGGAGGCTTCGATCAGTTGCAGGCTGCCCGACCGTATGCCGTCTTCAGCGGCATGCAACCGGCGGTGAAAGCCGTACTCGCCCCACTCTTGCAGGATGTCGGCATTGCGCCGCATCCAGCGCGTATACTCCTGCAACAAACGCAGGCGCTTCAGTTGCGCTTGGCGGAACTCCCGGGGCGGCAGTTCGTAGCGCAGCCGCTCTTCCATCAGCGTGTCCACAAGGTCGCTCAACTCGCCCAGGTCGATCAACATCAAATATGAGACTACGTCATGCTCGGTGCGATCGGGGAAGCGATAGAACCTCCGCCATGCGGTCCGCGCGCAGACAACCATTACCAACGCCACGATCCATCCAGTTATCATTTTCTTCTTCCTAAGAGCCTTTCAACGATCCTGGTGTACTGCTGGACTTGTTCCAGCATCTGCTCCGGCGTGATCTCATGGGTCCATTTCGGCTCCGGCTCAGGCGGACGCAAGAATGTCTCCAGCCATAAGGCCACGGCGACTATATATGCCACGGCCGGCGCATAGCTGCGCAGAGTATTAAATTTTGTTCCAAATTCAGAACGCGCCCAATTCGCGCCAAGGAGAACGACGGCGATCGCGGCGAAACCCAGCACGATGCCCGTGGGATAGTTGCGCCAGCGGATTCCATTCCACCAGAGCAGCCCGAAGAAAAGTATAAAGATCGCCGCCTGCACTAGGTTCACGGCCATTCCCAGTGAAACGATCAGACTTATTACCCGATTGGCCTGCACCGGCGGACTTCCAAAGCGATAGACAATGGCCATTCCGGAAATGGCGGTCACCGCGCACGGAAAAAACAGCCAGAACCACCGGTTCTCGTAAAATGCCGCAAAGACCGTGCGGAAGACCTCATGGAGCGTCAAGAGCGCCAAAAGGGTATAAAGGACCTCTGTTCCCCAATAAACCATGAAAAACAGTTGGTAGTTGCCGATAACGAACACCCGGATAATACTGATCGGTATTGAGGCGCCGATGTACAAGAAAAAAAATGGAAATTCGCGGTAAATTTTGCGGACGAGCAAAGTGGTCGCCAGGCAGATTGCCAAGATCGGTCCAACGAAGCTCAGCAATAAGTCACTTTTGCTCATATTTGTGAGTGGCCAGATTAAACCAGCCACTCACAGCAAACAAGACTACTGCGGTTGACAAGGGTTAGGCCAGCACATCGGCGCGGGCACGGTGTCGGCGCCGGCTGGAACTGGCGTAGCACTGTAGGCAGCCAGAGTCAATATGGCCAGGACAATCTTGCATATGGTCTTCTTCTTCATACTTTTTCTCCTTGTGATAAGTTTTGTGGCGTTGAGATTAACGAGATTCCCCCGCGGTGTTGTAGGTCTTGGGGAGAACTGAACACGGTCACTACTGTGGTTGACAAGGGTTAGGCCAGCATGCCGGGAGTGGTGTCGTATCCACGGCCGCCAGCATGGTCGCACAACTGCATGCAATCAACGTAGCCAGGATGATTCTGAGAATGGTCTTTTTCATGGTTGTCTCCTTTGTGTGAGTCTTGTGGTGTTGGGAAACGCCCCCTTAAAGGGGGGTTGCAGATTTCGGTGGAACTGGCATGGTCTACTGCGGCTGACAAGGGTTAGGCCAACACGCCGGGGCGGGCACGCCGTCGGCGCCGGCTGGAACTGGCGCAGCACCGTAGGCAGCCAGCGTCAATAGAGCCAGGACAATCTTGCATATGGTATTTTTCATGCTTTTCTCCTTGTGAGTTTGGTATTGGCGGAAACTTCCCCGAGGCGTGCAGTTTTCGGAGGACACCGCCCTAGAGTAAGCTGCCGGGTCACAGGCAGAAGCATAGCCCTTCAGGGCCGTTCTGGAAGAGTAAAATTAGAATTCTCTAATTGCGTGAATGCCCGCGACTTTTCCGTCTCGCGATGCGACACATCAGTGTGTTAGACTGGTTTTTGCCTGGCGACATGCCGCTATGTCAGGGCGCTATCGTTGCGGGACCGGGGGAGTTGTATCGATGAAACCAGCCAAGAAACCTGCCAAGCCCTGGGAGCGCCCCAAGGGCAAGAGGCGCAAAAAGCCGGCCAAGCCTGGCCCAGTGGACGTGTCGCGGAGATACACGCTGCCGGCCGCCGTTCTGGAGGAAATCAAGAAGGCCGCGCCCGAATACCGGTCGAACGGGCGGGTTCTGCAGGTGGCCATGGAGCTTCTCATCCGCATGGATCCGCCCCCTGCGCCTAGTCCGCACCCGGAGGAAATGGCGCGCATGACCTACCGGCTTCCCCGGCGCACCGTCGATCTCATCGAGGAACTCGCCAAGACGCAATACAACAATGACCGCCCGCAGGTGTTTGCGGCCGGCATGAAGGCGATCAAGATGAAGAAGATCAAGTAAGTGGCAAAGGCTTGATTGCTGCCACCATGACGAGTAACTTGTTACGTCCCAAAAGCCGGCGATCTTAAAAAATGCCGAGGAAAAAGATTTGTGCCGGATTCATCTTTCGCCAAAAGTGACATTCAAAGAGCGTAAGCTTTTAGACGTAACAAGTTACGTGTCTACGCATCGGCTGCGGGCGCCCCCCGAAATCAAGACTCGCCGGTCCCATCGGGGCCGGCCAGCAGCTTGTAGAGTGTGACCCGGCTGATCCCAAGAACATCGGCGGCCCGCGATTTGTTGCCGCCCACCTTGGCAACCACGCTGCGGGCATACACCCGCTGCATTTTCTCCATCGACATGACCTCGGTTTGGACACTGGAGAGATCCACTGGTCCCGAGCTGCGTAATTCCTCCTGAAAATCCTGCACGTCGACGGTCGCACTCTCGGCCATCATGCAGGCGTGAGCAATGGCGCTCTCCAACTGGCGGATATTGCCGGGCCAGGCATAACGGGAGAGCATGGCCTCAGCGCGGCGCGAAATAAAGCTCACGGTCTTGTGGTACTCCTGGCTGTACTTTCCGAGAAAATAGCGCGTGAGCAGCGGCAGGTCTTCCATGCGGTCTTTGAGTGACGGCAAGCGCACCTCGATGGCCGCCAGCCGGTAATAGAGGTCTTCGCGAAACAGTTTTTCAGCGACCATGGCTTTCAGGTCGTGGTTGGTGGCGGCGATGGCGCGCACATTGATCTTGCGTGGCGTAGTCGAGCCGACCCTCAAGATTTCCTGCATTTGCAGCACGCGCAACAGCTTGGCCTGGGTGTTGAGCGGCATGTCGCCGATTTCATCCAGGAAGATGGTGCCGTTGTTGGCATATTCAAAGAGCCCTATCTTATCGTTGTTGGCCCCGGTGAATGCGCCTTTGACGTAGCCAAACAGTTCACTCTCGAACAGTGACTCGACAATCGCAGAACAGTTGCAGGCCACAAAACTTCCGCGCGCCGCCGGACTCAACTGGTGCAGGGCCTTGGCCACCAGTTCCTTGCCGGAACCGGTTGGCCCCGAAACCAGGATGGTGCGGAAATGAGGAGCAATCCGCCGTAATTGCACGAATACATCGAGCATGGCGGCGCTGCGTCCGATCATGTTTTCGAACTGATAGATATCGATCGAGGCGCGTTCGATTTCCGCGCGCTGCAGCCGCTGGCGGGCGTCTTCGGCCAGCTTGTGTACCCGGTCGCGAAGCCGCTGCACCGAGATGGGTTTGTCGAAGTAATCGCATGCGCCTTTGTGGACCGCTTCTACCGCCGACTCGGCGGAATAGTGGGCGGTAATCAGAATCACGTCGATATTCGGGTCCAAGGCGGTCAGGTGCTCCATGAGCTCAATGCCGTTCATGGAGGGCATGCGCAGGTCCAGTAAAGCGATGGAGGGCCGCTCTTTCCGGGCGCGCCGCAGGGCCTCTTCCGGGTGGTCGATGGTGATGATTTCCAGGCCGCACCCTTCAATCGCGGCGGCGTTCAGGGCCAGGCTCTGGGGATCGTCGTCCACGATCATGACTCGCACGGCCGGTTCTACGGAGGAACTAGGCGGCATCCAGGGCCTTCCTGACCTCATTGATCATCGTGGCAACCTCATACGGCTTGCCCAGGTATCCATCGAAGCCCTGGTCCAGGAACCTTTCACGATCACCTTGCATGGCATAGGCGGTAACCGCAATGATGCGCACGCTCTGCAGCGAAGGATCGCGGCGGATGGCGCGTAGTACGGAAACGCCATCCATCAGCGGTAGCTGGATATCCATCAGGACGACTTTGGGCCTAAAAGAGAGGACCTCTTGCAGAGCGGCGGCGCCGTCACGCACCGCCCGGACTTCACATTCGAGGCTGCTGAGCGCCTCCACCAGCAGTTCACAGCTCGCCTGATTGTCTTCCACGACCAAGACCTTTCTGCTCAATGGGTAACTCCAGTCGTGTCGTGTCGCAACGGAACGGTAAACGAGAATTCGCTGCCTTGCTGGGGCGCGCTGCGCATCTTCACGCTACCGCCCATCCGCTCCACCAGCCGTTTCACCATCGGCAACCCGAGTCCGGCGCCCTCTGAGGAAATGCCTGCCCCCAAGGTGGCCCGGAAGAATTCCTCGAATACCGCCTCCTGTTCCTCCACGGCTATGCCGACCCCGGAATCGAGCACACTGATCGTAATGTAAGCGCCATCGCGCTGGGCGCTGATCTTCATGCGACCGCTCGCAGGCGTAAACTTCACCGCATTACCGGCCAGATTCAACAGTATCTGGCGCAGCCGGGCCGCATCGGTGTAGAGCACCAGGCCGGGCTCACATTCCGCCTCGCAGATGAGCCCTTTTCCGGCGGTCATAGGCGCAATGAGGTTCTTCACATCGGCCAGGAAAGATGGCAGGTCGATGGATTCAGGGTTCAGTGTGATCTGGCCGGCTTCGATCTTGGCCAGGTCAAGCACGTCATTGATAAGGCCCAGCAGATGTTTTGACGCCTTGAACACATGGCCCAGATAGTCTCTCTGCTTGTCGTTGAGCGGACCGGCGAGCTGCTCGCGCAGCAGCTCCGTAAACCCGATGATGGCGTTCAACGGCGTGCGCAGCTCGTGGCTCATGTTGGCCAGAAACACGCTCTTCATGCGGTTCGACCGCTCCACTTGCCGGTTGCGGAGGGAAAGCTCCGCATTCGCCTGCGCCAGCTCGCGCGTGCGCCCCCGGACTTTGCCTTCGAGTGTGGCATTCAAAAGAGCAAGACCTTCTTCCGCCTGCACCCGTTCTGTAATATCGCGGAAAGTAAGAATGATGCGCGGGTCGTTCTCCGCCGTCCCCGGGAAAATTGCGCCGTCGATTTCCCATATCATGCCGTCTGCGCCCTGCACCTTGCGTATGCCGGCACGGCCGGCCGCCACTTCCCGGGCAAAGAACACCGACGAATGCCAGGGTTCGCCGGTGGAAACGGCGCTCAGTGGCTTACCGGCACACTCCTGGAACGAAGCCATGCCCGCGGCTTCTTTGAATGCGCGGTTGAGCCGGACGATGTTGAATTTAGGGTCCAGCAGCACCAGCGGCTGGGTGACCGCGTCAAAAGTGCCGATCCACTCACACGCGATCCTTAGCAGTTGGCTGCGTAACCGTTCCTCTTCATCCTCCGCCTGCTTGCGGCTGGTAATGTCCATGATGGTGCCTTCCATACGGGCTTCGCCACCATCTTCGGGCTCGATGAACGTTGTGTTTTCGAGTATCCATATGGTTGAACCATCGCGATGCAGCATGGGGGTCACGAGGTTCGAGACCTGACGGTGCGCCTTGATCCGGGCGAGAAAAGCGTCGCGGTCGGCGGGCGACAGGTAGAGACTCAGGGTCGATCGCGTCCGTATTTCAGCGGCCGATTCAAAGCCAAAGATCCTGGCGAAGGCAACATTGCAGTCGAGTAATTTACCGCCGATGGTGCTGAGATAGAAGCCCGCCAGGCTGCGCTGCAGCGTGGCCCGGTGACTCGCCATTTCGAGGAAGCGTTCCCGTTCGGCTTCCACCCGGGCATTCCGTTCCTGGGCTTCCCGGACCGCCTCTTCCATGGCAGGCTGAAGCCTCCGCAAGTCCTCTTCGCCTACCAAGACGGCGGCCCCTGCCCGTATGCACTCGGAGCCGGCCTGTGCGCCGATGGCTCCGGCAACCACGACCAGGGGCGTGGCGGGGTCTTTACGCCGCAGGACCTCCAAAGCATCGAGTACACCGAAATCATCTATCCGGTAGCTGCTCAGGACCACGTCCCAGCTTTCCTGCAGGGCCTGTTCGAACTCCGCCCGTGAGCTGGAAACGCGGAAGACAACATCGGCGGGTAGTTCGCGCAACCACTGCTGCGCAACGTGTTCTTCGCCGCAAATTAAGACTCGCAAACTCATAGCAACAACCTGACGAGTTGCTGTCCCCGGTTGCGGTACTCTCACTTGCCCAAAACAGCGGACCGAAAGCCGTACCATGGAAGACCCATCCAACCGGAAGACAGGGGGCGGGAAGCCTTCACCACCAGACAACCACGCACCACAATAGACTGTCAGAGCAAGTTTACATTTTTTCGTCTTTTAAAAACCAGCCGCCGCCACTCCAGCCATCCGGGCCAATTCCACCGGCCAAATCTTCCACCCGTCACATCAATCGATGGAAGTTTGGGGCCGATGAGTCACGACGCCCGCAGCCAGGCAGGTGGCGCCCCGTCCATCGTCGGAGGAACGCACGACATGCGTGGAATTGACACAGAAAGCCGTGGTCGCGGGGCCGGTGTGGTCAGGTTCAGCCACAATGTGGAACGTTTCCGAGGGCCGGGAGCCGCATCCGGTAATAGAAAAGCGATAGCCATTGTAGCTGCCGCCGGCAATGGAGGGATCGATCAGCCGATCCAGGGCCGAGCTTTCGCTCAGTGGTCCCACAAGGTCTGACAGACTACAGGTAAACCCGGCTTCGGGATGCTGTCCAGCGTAACTACTCTCGGCATACGCGAGATAGTTCATGACCGGGATAATTCCCAACGGCGGGCGCTCTTCCCGCACCGGGGGCGCCGAACCGGAAGAAGCTTCCTGCTTCGCGGAAGGGCCATTCAAGCCGGCAAGGTCTTCAAAAAATTGAGGATCGCCGACCGCCAGTTTCACCGGCGCAGAGATCTCGTTCAGCCGCCATATCTCCTTCTGCTTCTTCAGGCCCACGGTAATACCGGAAAAAAACGGAATGTTCTTCTCCTGGCCATCGCGAAACAGGTGGATGGAGATCTGGATATCTTCCTGGTCGCCATGAGGGTCCTCACTGTCGATGCGCACTTCAATCTTTTCGCTGCTGTTGGGTTCCTGCACTGAAAGCAAAACCGGCCCATCGCTGAAGATTTCCGTGCCCTTCTGCAGTCCTATGGAAGTGAATGGCGACATGACCGCCAGATAACCTCCACGCAAGTCCTTGGCCTTTGTCTGCTCGTCGATTTGCTGTTTAAGTTCCACGGTCAGATGCTTGCTCCATCCGCTGGCGCCACCCTTGAGCATTTCAATCAATGCCTGGCGCGCTGTCTGGGGCGCCGGAGGCGCTTCGGGTTTCTGTCCGGCGGCCAGCGCCAAGCTACAAGAAAGGAATAGAGCTATGGCAAGAAACTTCCCGGAAAGAGAATGAAACATAAGCGCCTCCAATATATAATGATAGCTTATGCTACTGCACCGCCAAAGTGCAATCATCGAAACACATCCAAAACTGAGAAGGATCTACTCTTCCGCCGCATCGTGATCTGGGATCTTTCCCTTCTGCCGCCAGTGCTTCCTGAATGCGCAGTATGATCTGTGGCGCCGGGCCTCTTATTTCCATATACAAAATCGCGGCACTTCCATTTGGTGCTTTGTGGGCATAAACATGGCGACGGGCACACTGGCGCCCGCTCCACGAAGTGCTGCAATGAGTCGGGCCTGCAGCTAATTCCCTATCTCCCTATCCGGCTTCCGCAGCCCTCAGTTCCTGCACAATTTCCGCGGCCGCTTTCCGGGCATCCACGGCTCGGTCCGGCGGAAATGAAATGGCGCCCACGCGGGCATGCCCTCCGCCGCCATAGCGCTCGCAGATTTTTGCCAGGTTGACCATGTTCTGCTTCTTCGTCCACGGATTCGAGCCGACCGCCACCTTGACGCGAAAACTGCTGCTGCTCAATCCAATACTGTAGACCGCTTCCGGGTGAAGATAGTAAGGGATGAACTTGTTATAGCCTTCCAGGTCTTGATCTGAAATATCGAAGTAAATGGTCCCCTGCCGGCATTCGGAGCGCTCGCGCAGAATGCCGATGGAATTGCGATGGCGTTCGAGCAGAGGTGGAATCAGCGAAGCGACAAAGGGCTCCTGAATGACCTGCGCGAGCGGACCGCTGACCAGCAACGGAATCAGCCGCGGAAGAAAGGCCGGATCGTTGGTCGATTCAATCGCCATCGTGAGTTGCAGCGCGGGCTCGGCCAGCTCGACGGCCATGGCGGCGCTGCTAAACTGGGCGCCGTCGATGATGTCGGCCCATGCAATCAGCTCGGCCACCGGCTGCGGATCGAAACCGAATTTCTCCGCCGCGATGTGCGCCAGGAACTTGGTGCAGGACTTGAACTCCGGATCGAAAAACTTCTGCGCCTGGCTGCCCCGGCGGTAATGCTCGGCATCCTCGGGCGTGAGAAAAGCGCTCTGGTGATGGTCGAACCACCATGTGATGCGGGGCGACGGCGAATACTTGAAATCGACGATGGCGTTCTCGTCGCCGTTAAAGTCCTCTTCACGGAAAAGCGCCCCCGCGCGATGCAGCAGGCCGCTGAACTCGAATTGGGCGGCCGGGTTGATGCGTTCGCGATAGAAGCGCGAAAAAAGCGCGGCCGAGGCCGTGCCATCAAAACACTTGTTGTGAAAGAAAACCTTGACGTTCAATCGTTCTTCCTCTCCCCAAAATCCGGGCCGCAGAATGCAAAGCTACTAGAAATGACATCCCAGAGCGATTCTGTCAAGGAAACAATTCAACTGCTGGCCGATTCGCAGGCCCTGAGGCCGTTGGGTACGGGCGGAAAACACCTGCCGCGGCAAGAGGCCTGCCTGGTACGGTGACCAGAAGAAAAAGTAATCTGATAATCGGAACACACTGGACAGCGGCCTGTGCAGTTCCGATGTCCCGATTACCCGATGTCCAGATGTCCCGATCCGCGATGGCTCCTAAGTCTCCTGCTCACCGTACTGGCAAGTCCCGTGTGGGCCTCACTTGTAGATGCTGTATTGTTCCGAAGGTTTTTGCAGTTTGATGGTGATTTCCATCTGTGGCCCGCCCACCGTATAGTCCGCTCCAAAAGTCCGGTAGCCTGGACAAATCACCTGCACCCTCAACTTGCCGAATGGAATGCCTCCGATTTGCGCTTTACCGTCTTCGTGGGTCTTGATTTCCAACCCTTCCGCCTTTTGTTTGCCGTGTTTGTCCACCGGATGGAGGACGATTTCAGCATTGCGCACCGGCTTGCCGTCGGCGTCTTTCACCACCAGAAATTCCAGAGAAGCTGACTTCTGGCCCGCCACGACGGACACGCTCATGCACAGGAGAAATACGGCAACCATTCTGAGAGAACTCATGTTTGGATTATACTCGCAAGTAAAAAAGAGCGACTGGCCTTTCGTAACGCGATACCACCCACCGGCATGCATGTCCTAAAATACCGCTTCCAATTCAACCCGCCAAACCACAGCCAATTAGGGTATTCTAATGTGAAAGTGCTTTGTCATTCGGGAAATCCTTAGTGATCGCTTTCATGAGGCGAGAAATTGGCATTTCGTACCCGGTCTGTCTGGACGAGAATGATAACGGCCTAATGGTGCTGGCTTTTGGCAGAACGAGGTTGACTCCTGTTGTGCTCAAAAGGTAATGTCACCCACTGAACTTGCAACGCGCCGAATAATCTCTGGCGAGATGGCCTTGAGGCTTTGTGGAAATCAAACGATTTATGGAAATTAAACGGCAAGAACTCGGATTTAGCCTGTTTGAACTTCTCATTGTGGTTAGTATTATCCTGATAGTGGCGTCCATTGGCGTGTTTAATGTTGCGCCTGCACTGCGCTCGGTGCATGTGAATACCGCCGAAACGGCCACCCTGACCACCCTGGCGCTGGCCCGGGAAAGAGCTGAGGCTGAGCGCCGCGTTTACCTTGTGACGTTCACCGCTCCGGGAACGATCACGGTCACCCAATCGGCGACCGGAATCGTAGTGCAAACAACTACATTGCCTTCCGACGTTGCGTTTTCCAATGAGGTGGGCATTCCTTCCACGGCCCTCACCACCCCCGATGGGTTCGGCACAGGCGCTTTTGCGATTGATTTCGACATTGGCGCCGGCCCCGGAGGCATCAACGCCGTTTACTTTTACCCTGACGGCTCGGCCCGGGACGTCAATGGAAGGCTGAACAACGGTGTGGTCTACATCGCGCGCCCAGGCGAGCTGATGAGTTCACGGGCAACCACGGTTTTCGGCATCACCGGACGCGTCCGTGGATGGCAACTGTTGCGGACAAATACCAACAGGCTTTATTGGGGGCAGCTATGAAAACCAGCCGCAATGCGGGGCGGCGGCCAAGTCCGGCCAGCGGATTCAGCTTGCTCGAGATGCTCATCGCCGCCGTTATCCTCACCATCGGATTAATCGGCGTACTCAGCGTCTTCGGGGTCGCCATGGCCACCACACACAGTTCGCAACAGGATTTGCTGGCCAAACAGCTTGCCTCGGAAGCCCTCGAGAATGTGTTTACCGCGCGCAACTCCTCCGAACTGACGTGGCTGCAGATCCAGAATATCGGCTCCGGAACCGTTCCTGACGGCGTCTTTGTGACGGGCTTCCAGACCATCAAACAGGCCGGAGTTGACGGAATTCTTGGGACTGCCGACGATGCGCTGGCCGCCCCCAAGGTGATGACCTTGGCCGGCCCCGACGGAGTTCTCGGCACCGCCGACGATCAAGTGGTTCCTCTCACCAACTTCCAGCGCAGCATCTTGATTCAGCCGGTGCCCGGCACCGATGCACTGCGCACCCTAACCGTGACGGTCCGGTATGTTGTCCCCCCTTTGAGATCAACCCGCACGTACACCATAACGGGATACATATCCCAATACCGCTAAGGGGGAGCCCACGATGAAGCGTTTACACAGAAATTGGAAGGCAGGTTTCAGTCTGCTGGAGTTGCTTATCGCCCTGGCGGTCGGGCTGGTCGTCGTAGGCGCTGGTATAACTCTGTTCCGTAACGGCATGGAAGCCTCCGTAGTGGTATCGCAGCGGGCCCAGATGCAGGAAGACCTGCGGGCCGCCGAAAACCTCATGCTCAAAGATATTTCCCTGGCCGGCGCGGGCCTGCCGGTGGGCGGCATCGCCACGCCCACTGGTCCGAGGACCTTTTCGGCCAAGATTGGTTGCGACCAGACCGCTTGCTATCTGCCCGCGGCGGCCCCGGTGGGCATTCCCCTGCCCAACGATCACCTCTACTGGCTCATTCCGGGCGCGGGCAAGGGCCCCACCATCAATGCAGCCAGCGGGCCGACCGACGTGGTGACGGTCGTATATGCCGACACCGCATTGCCCCTCGGCGCATACAACATAACGCTGAACGGCCCTTCGGCTACCGATGTTACATTTACCTTGCCCAACCCGGCTCCCGCCCCGCTGCCCACACCCGTCAACGACGCGTCTGTGGGACTCACAACCGGCGATCTGGTGCTGTTTCAAAACACGCAGGGTCAAGCCATCGGCGAACTAACGCAGAATGTAACCGCAAACGGCAACATTTATGACGCCAAGTTCAACGACAAGGACGTGTTGCTCTTCAATCAGGTGGCCGCCACCGGCGGCGATCTGCAACAACTGCTAGGCGGCGCCCAGACCACCGCCACGCGCGTCTTCGTCATCAGCTATTTTCTCGCCGTGCTGCCTGACCCCAGTGGGGCCGGCCCCGGCACTCCCCGCCTGATGCGTCAAGTCAACGGCCAAACACCGGCCCCGGTTGCGGAAAACGTTGTCGATCTGCGCTTTGTCTATGACGCTTATGACAACAACGGAAATCTGGTGGCCGCCCTGCCCGATGGCGGCGCTTCCCTCGCTCCCCCTATCTCTCCCAACTTAATCCAGAAGGTAGGCTTGCACTTGATCGCTCGCAGCTCCACTCGCGGCCTCAAGGGTTACCAGAACATTGATCTGCAGACCGAAGTGAGCGTACGCAACATGAGCTTTAAAGACCGTTATCAATAAAAGACCGTTGCCAGTAATCGAGTCCCGGAGGACACCCATGGAAATCACACAGATCATTGCGGCGCCGAGGCATGCCGGCCGTCGCGGAAGGTCCGGACGCAGGAACGCCCGGGGGTTCGCCCTGATCATGTGCCTGTTGCTGCTCCTGCTGCTTACGGCGGTTTCCGTTGCCCTGTTGCTGGCCGTGCATACCGAAACCAAGGTTGGCGGATTTGACGTGCAGAACAATATTGCCTACCACGCGGCGGAAGGCGCCATTGAAAAGATGACCGCCGACCTGGCCGCTTCGTTTTCCAAGATCCAGGCCCCGCTGCCACAAGACATCACCAGTCTGCAAAACCTCGCGCCGGTGGGCACAGCGGCCCTTTCCTATCCCGAATACAGCTTTATACCCGGCGTGGACGCCAACGGAAAGCTGGTTTCGAGATTCGGGCTGATTTCCTCAGGCGCCAATCAAGGCTTGTATGCCCAGTTGATTCCGGTCGAACTGAGGGTAACGGCCCAAACCGGCTTCAATGCCCAAGTCACGATGATGCGGAACGTGGAGATGGCGCTGGTCCCGGTGTTCCAGTTTGGCGTCTTCTCCGATAGCGACCTGGGCTTCTTTAACAGCCCCAATCTTGATTTTAAAGGTCGCATTCACACCAACGGCGACCTCTACGTTGGGGTTTTTACGGGCGCAACCATGAGCTTTCACGACAAGGTTACCGCCTATGGCAACGTGATTCGATCGGTTTTGCCCAATGGCCTGGATTCGAATACCTACAGCAACACCGGTAGCGCCTTTATTCTGACGGCCGCCGGCGGTTGCAATGCCATGCCTGCCGGGCCACCCGGGCCGACTTGCCGTGCCATCGGGCTCAACGAAAGCAGCGTCACTAGAGGCCCCAACAGCGGCCAGAACCCGCAATGGTCTAACGTTTCTAAAGGCGCGTACAACGGCTGGATTGTCGACGGGAACTTCGGGAAGCCCGGAGGAACGGGCGCCATCCGTCTTTCACTCCCGTTTACCAACCCGGGCGCGGCCGGCAACGGCGCGCAACCCCAACCTTTCGAGATCATACGCAGGCCCCCGCCGGGCGAGCCCGCCACTTCGGCCATCTCCCAGGCACGGCTATACAATCAGGCGGAAATCCGTGTATTGCTGGTGGATGATCCCGCCGAATTAACAGGCGGCGCCAACGATCCTGAAAACATCCGCCTCGCCAACGTCCTCAATGCCGGCGGCCAGGACTACCGCAACGGCGTACCGACCTCGGTGCCGGGAGCACTACCTGCCCCTCCCGTTGGAGCACTCTTTACCACTCTGTTTGCCGAAGGCACAACTTCAGCCGCGGTGGCCGATCCCAGCACATGGACCACGGCAACTTCAACCCCGCTCCCCCCCGACTGGCCTGTGGCCCCTGCGGCCCCGCCCGCCGGGCATGCCACCCTGGTGCCCGCTGGAGCTCCGATCATCGCTGCCGGCGCTCCTACCACCTGGAACCTGCTCGATGGGTATCTGCGCGTGGAGTACCGCGATGCCGCTGGCAACTACTTCCCGGTCACCCGTGAGTGGCTGACGCTGGGCTTTGCCCGCAATCTGAATCCCCCGGTTGCGGCCGCACCCAATGACGTAAACCCCAATGCCATTCTGCTTTTGCAACAGCCTGCTGACCGCAACGCCAATGGAGTGCTCGATCCTTTCAAGGCGCATTGCGTCACCGCGGGATGTGGCACGACCGATCGTCCGGCGGATGTGCCGCCCGACCTGGTCACCAACCAGCCGTTCTTTGGCAGCAGCGCCGTTCCTGGCAGCATTACTCGCAACAACTGGTATCCCATCAACTTCTATGATGCCCGTGAAGGCGAAGCCCGTGATGTGGTGCAGGCCGGCTGCACCGTCAACGGCATTATGAATGCCGTAGAGCTCGATGTGAACAATCTGAAACGCTGGCTGGGCGGGGCCATCGGCGCCAGCGGCGCTAACGCGGTCTCCAACAAAGACAATGGCTACATCCTGTATTTCTCTGACCGCCGCGGCATGCAACCCAACCCCAACGCCGCCGGTCTAAAGACCGGCGATTCCGGCCTGGAAGATGTCATCAACGCAGCCTCAGCCGCGGGAATCGCCGATCGGGCACTGGAACCGGCGGCCCCGGGCAAGACGCGCTCTCCTGAAGACGTAAACAACAACGGCGTGCTCGATAATTTTGGGGCGTGGAACCTGGGGGCCGGATTCAACGTCAACACCGGCGCCAGCGCCGGTACGCTGACCCCCTACGGCCCCGCCCGGCTCGCCAACTGTCTCACCGTCGGACGCAAGAACGCCGTCAGCGGAGCGCGCCACGTCCTGAAACTCGTCAATGGCTCTCTCGGCAACCTGCCCACCAAACCTGATGGCACCGGCGGATTCACTGTGGCCTCGGAGAATCCGGTCTACGTTCTCGGCGACTACAACACCAGCGCCGCGGACCCGACCTGGGCCAATCCTGCGGCCGCAGAACCTGCGCATTCCGCCGCGGCCATCATTGCCGATGCAGTTACCTTGCTGTCGAACAACTGGATCGACCGCGTCAGCTTGCAGTTCCCCTCTGGCTCGGGCACCGGTCCCGTCAACCGTCCGGCAGTGGATACTCATTACCGCGTGGCCATCGCCGCAGGCAAGAACATCGTGTTTCCGGCGCCCGCGTATACGCAGACCGGCTCGGCCTCGGGCGCATACGGATTCGGCACCGACGGCGGCGTACACAACTTCCTGCGCTTCCTCGAAACCTGGACGGGCAAGAACTTGTTCTACAAGGGCTCAATGGTGAGCCTCTATTACTCAACCTACGCGACGGGAACGTTCAAGTGCTGCGGTGATACGGTGTATCATCCGCCCGTGCGTAATTACGCCTTCGATCCGCTGTTCACGCAGCCCCAGAATCTACCCCCCGGAACACCCATGTTCCGCGATGTCGATAATCTGAGCTATCGCCAGGACTTTACTCCGCACTAAAGTCTATTCGGACGGAACGAAAGGCGGCCTCTCTGAGGCCGCCTTTGCTTGATGTCACGACCGTTCGGCCATTGCGCGGATTCCTGCTTCCGACTTTCCGGAAAACAAAAAATGGCGTTTCGGCATTCACAAAGATACGGGGAAACCCGACCTGTCTTTATTTAGTTCAATACAGCATAGAGCTCTTACGGACGCATCCAAAACGCAGCGAATGCCTTAGCGCTTGAATTGGCCATGCATTGGTTACTAAAGTTTAATATTAGAAACCACTCATTAATTGACAAGCCCAGTCATTCTAGGTACCTTCGTTTCAGATGCAACCAGGTGATGAGGGGCGCAAACAGGAAAAGTAAGCAGTTCCTTCCCTCCACATTAGAATGTCGTTCGGAAGGGGCGTTTGTTCTCGTCCCTCAATCTTTACATAGGTCCCTTCTCCCCAAAAGCCAGGACCCATTGTGTGCCCCCCCAGTCTCCTTAAGCGAGGACGATTCGTATTGCCTCGAGAGAGCAATCTGGGATTGTAAACACATTCACGACCGGTATCGCGATGCGCTACCGGAAGGCGGAGGCACGGACTCATGGCAAGAACCAAGGCAGGAACCCAGGCAAGAACAAAGCCCGGCAAACATCAACGGCGCCCGCGCGGTTTCAGCATCATTGAACTGGTGATTGTGCTGGCCATCATGTCGATTGTGGCGGCCATCGCGGTGCCCTCAATCCAGTCGAGCGTGCAACTTTATCGCTTGCGTTCGGCGGCTTCGTCCGTTCAGGGCGTGATCCAGACTTCACGCTACCAGGCCATCTCTTCGGGATATCCGTTCGCCGTGGTCTTCAGCAAAGCCAATTCCACCTACCAGGTGCAAAGCGACCCGGCGAACACCAATACTTTCACCAATGTTGGCGGAGCGGTTCCGCTTTCCGGATCATCGGTTGTGGCAACCATCGATCAGGATACCACTCTACAGTTTCGCCCCAGCGGTCTGGTAATTGCCACCACTGGAACGACTACATTGCAGGTTTCATATTATGGAAACACAGAAACGGTCCAGGTATCGAGCTATGGCAACATCAAAGTCACTCCGTAAGGACCCGGCAACCGCCTGCGGCAGCCAGTATGGCCAGCGGGGGCTCACGCTCATTGAGACCATGGTGGCCATGGTCATCCTGACGGTGGGCCTGCTGGGCTCCGCCGCGCTCATGAGCCAGATGAACTTCAGTTCCAGCCAGTCGCGCTATCTGAGCAACGAGGCCCTGCTGGCCTCAGAGAAGCTCGAGGACCTGAACCACTGGCCCGTCAACGATCCTGCGATTGCGGTGCCCACGGGCACTACCGCCGGCAGCCTGACGGCCGACATCTCGCAGACCGTTACCGTGGGCGCGGTCACAGAGATGATCGACTACTTCGACGAGGTGCTGATTTCCGCCGGCAACGGGACCATCATTGAGACCGTCACCAGTACCAACTCGTCCGGCAACATCGTTTACACCACCACGACCCATTCACCCAACGGACAAGTAGTAGTTACCAATTCCACCACGGCTCCAAGCGGCTCTGATTTGCTGATATTCAAACGCCGCTGGATCATCGAGAAGGACAAGCCTGTGCACGGCGCACGGCGAATGACGGTGGTTGTTTCCTGGCTGAACAGCACGAAGCTGCCGCCATTTCAGGCGAGCATGGTGCGCCCATGACCATTGGAGGACTCATGCACACTCGGAAAGCACGACCGGGGCGGCGGAAGCCGGCCGGCCATCGTGGCTTTACACTGGTGGAACTGCTGGTGGCCATGGCGGTGTTTCTCGTCATTAGCGGCGCGGCCGTCAGCCTAGTGCGTGCCCACATTCCGCTGGTCAGCAGCCAGCAGAACCAGGCCGGCTTGAACATGGCCATGCGCAACGCCGTGGCCCAGATGCAGATTGATGCGGTCAACGCAGGCACCGGCTACTATCAGGGCGTCAACATTCCGGCCTGGCCCATCGGAATTACCATCGCCAACAGCGCGCCGGGCGCCGATTGCTACAACGCGGCGACTTTCACCTATGGCGCCGGCTGTTTCGATACACTCAACATCATCGTCACCGATGAAAGCACGCCCCCCTCGACGCCTTCCGGAAACGGCGCCAACTGCGTGAGCACTACCGCTTCCACACTGTTCACCTCACCGGTCGGCGCTACCACCCTCGCCCAATTGGCGGCCAGCTTTCACGCCGGTGACCAGTTGCTGCTGGTCAAGAGCGACGGATCGCAGATGACGACCACCATCCTCACCAAAGATGGCTCAGTGACGGGCGGCAAGGTACAGCTTCAACATAACCCCACGGGTACCGGTGGGACCAACACCAGCGTCACTGACCCGCTCCTCATTACCCAGTCCGGGGACGCCAACAAACTGGGCGAACAGTTCTGCACCGGCGACTGGGTCCTCAAGCTTTCGCCGATTACATACAGCGTGGACTCCACCGACAACACCAACCCCAAACTCGTGCGCAAGCAGGCCGGCGTCAGCACCGTGATTTCCGAACAAATCATCGGCTTTAAGGCCGGCGCGTCGATCTGGAACGGCGCCACCGACGCTGCTTACAACTTTGATTCTTCAAGCTACGGCTACGACTTCGCCTTGGTCCGCGCCGTGCGGGTCTCAGTGATAGGGCGGACCACCGCTGACTGGGTCAATCAGCAACGGAACACTTTCGACCAGGGGCCCTACAGGGTGGAAGCGGTCTCTGTAGTGATCAATCCCAGGAATCTGAGCATGAACCAATGATTCAGGAGTTCAATATGCAAAAAAACACAGCACGGTCATCGAAGAGTTTCAGCTTGCGTACGCGCCATCGGCAGCGCGGCGTTGCCTTGCTTACCACGCTGCTGCTGTTGCTGCTGCTCACCGGGCTGAGCCTGGCCATGGTGCTTTCCGTCCGGTCAGACTTGCTGATCAACGGATACTACCGCAACTTCCGCGGATCGTTTTACGGCGCCGATTCCGGCCTCAACATCGCGCGGCAGACGATGGTAAACCAGATTCTAGGGGCCATCCCGGCGACCTTCACCAATACCACCCAGCCGATTCCGCCGGGCACCGATAGCACAGTCCAGAACTACATCACCTCGAATTATGGCCAGTCCTACCAGCCGGTTACCGGCGCGGGAGAGGGACAGGCAGTCAACTCCTGGCCGGAAAAGTTCAAGATCGCCTCGGCCACCTTATCTCTGGCGAACTGCACGGTGACCGGCGGCAACGTCGGATCAACCTGCGCCGCGCCTTCGGGCGCAGTGACCGGCTATCAATATATTTACAACTACACGCTCATGGCGCTGGGGCAAGCGCAGGGAGCACAGACCGCCCAGCTCAGAGACAAAGGCAGCTTGATAGTGAATGCCCTGCTGGTTCCAGCCGGCACCACCACCAGCTTCGCCGCCTGGGGCATGTTCATTGATAAATACACCATCTGCGACGGCTCTACCCTGGTCCCCGGCACGATCTCCGGCCCGGTGTTCACCAACGGCGCGTGGAATTTCGGGAGCTCCGGCAGTTACATCTTCACCGACACTGTGGGCAGCGCCAGCTCTCAAGCCGGTTATCAATTCAAGGGCGCCTGCGACCAGATCGCCGGAAACTCAGACAAGAAAGGCTCGACCACCATCTCGCCTAACTTTCAATCGGGATTCAATCGCGGCCAGCCATCGATTCCGCTGCCGCTGAACGACTACAACCAGAAGCGCGCGGTGCTCGATGGAATGGGCTCAACCAATACCGCCGTCACCAATTCCGATCTGAACACTTATCTGCTGAACGTCAACCAGGTCAAGTACCCGAGCGCCGGCGCCAACACCGGAGTCTACCTGCCGTATACGGTCAATGCCGGCGGCAACAATCCTACCTTCGCAGGAGGCGGCATCTACGTCGAAGGCAACGCCAGCGTGACCCTGACCGCCAGCGGCGCATCGACTCAGGTCTATACCATCACCCAGGGTTCCACCATCACTACGATCAACATCGACCCTACCGCCAACGGCGGCGCCGGATCGACGCAGATGATTTCCGGCGGCGCCACGCTGAATATCAAGGGAGTGCCGCAGCAGCGTGATCCGGCCACCGGGCAAATCACCGGCAATGCCGCGATGCTCTATGTCAACGGGAGCATTACGTCCCTCTCCGGTCCCGGCCAGGCGGTGGCCGCCATTCAAGACCACACCGCGCTCTCCATCACGGCGGCCAACAACGTGGCCATCACCGGCGACATTCTTTACAAGACTGAGCCGGTCACCATGACCCAGAACCAGATTCAAGGAACTCCGGCTGACACGTTGATTCCGGCCAACAACCTGGGACAGGTGCTGGGGATCTTCACTGCCACCGGCGACATTCAACTCAACAATCAGCAGTCCAACGGGAACCTGCAAATCGATGCTTCCCTGGCTACCATCTCCCAGAACGGGACGGGAGGCTTGGTGAATACCGGCAACAGCATCAACACCCTGAATATCGTCGGCGGGCGAATTCAGAACAGCATCAAAAGCATCGGGGCCACCACCCGTAACGTGTACTTTGACCGCCGCTTCTCGCAGAACTTCGCTCCACCGTGGTTCCCTTCCACCACGGTAACAGCCGGCGGAATATTCTCGGCAGGGGTTACCACCACAGTCCAGCGCGTGCAGTGGGTCAACCAGACTTCTTATTTCTAGTTTCTAGGCATTCTTTCGAGGCTTACGCGAGACGCTGCCAGAGGAACGGGGGCCCCCACCAGGGATGGGTGCCCCACCAAGACGATGACTCAAGCTCCCACTAATCGTCCTAGGACCGATGCTTTTTGTGGTGCTTCTTGTGTTTCTTTTTGTCCCGGTCGTTATCTCTATCTCGATCGTCCTTATGTTTGTCATGCTTCGATTCGGCATTCTCAATCCCACGTTCTCCGTGAAAATTGGCCTTTGTTTCGGCGTGCTCCAGACCGGTAGTTGCTGGTTTTCCTCCGCCATGTCCGCGTTGCGCTGAAGCTACGGGGGAAAAGGCGAGAGCGATTACCAATGCGGCGAACGTTGCAAATAGACGTTTCATTTTTCTCATTCTCCAATCAAATAGAGTGCGCGATACTGAATCATATTGCTTTGCGATGGCAAATGCCGGTTACGCCCGGCCACGGACTCACGGAGCTTCCATCCAACAGAGCGCCGATAAGATTTTTCAAATCTGCGCGGGCCGATCTGGAGTACATGCACTGTTGGTCAAGATACATCCATTGCCCGCAAGGCGGCAGGCAACATAAAGTCTATCTAGGGATTCTTTCCTCAACGAGACCCGGAAATCGGCTGTTTAGCATTTAGCAGAGGATACGTAATGATGAATCAGGTTGCAAGAGCACTGCTCACGGTTTGCACAGTGTTGCTATTCGGGGCTTCTATGCAAGCGCAACGACGCCCATCGGGGCCGCCGAATCTGCCGGATGGCACGCCGATCAATGTCCGGATCAATGAGAACCTGTCGAGCGAAACTTCCCAGCCAGGCGCTAGGTTCACCGGCACTCTTTTCCAGCCGGTGGCCGCAAACGGATCCACTGTGTTTCCCCGGGGCGCAACCGTCACCGGCAAGATAACGTCCGTGACGAAGTCAGGGCGGCTGAGCGGCCCTGGCGTGCTCGAACTCATGATTGTTTCAATCAATAACACCAGTATTTCATCGCAGCCATTTGTCATCCGAGGCGCCTCTCACACCAAGAACAACCTGACCAAGATCGGCGGAGGCACAGCAGCCGGCGCAATCATTGGGGGAATCGCAGGCGGCGGAAAAGGCGCGGCGATTGGCGCAGGCGTCGGAGCCGGTGCAGGAACTGCAACAGCCGCAGCCACTGGAAGAAAGCCCGCTTCGGTCGAATCCGAAGCCGTGCTGGGATTCGTGAGCGGCGGCCCGCCGATTCGGACCTCTGACACCCGCTCCGCTCCCGGCGACTATTCTAGTCCCGATGACTCCGATGATCGGCGCCGCCCACGCGGTGATGACTACCACGCTGGCCGGCATCGCTCCCACGATGACGACGAAGATGAAGATGATGACGACGACCGCCAGCGGGGCTCGCACCACGACGACCGTTATATCTTTACCGAACGAGACCGTGATGTTCTGAATGGATGCCTCTCCGGCTATGACTTCGAGAGTCTGCCTCCCGGAATCCAGAAAAAGCTGGCCCGCGGCGGCTCCCTTCCGCCGGGACAAGCGAAGAAGCTGCGTTCCTTGCCATCCTCCTGCAACGCGCGCCTGCCTCGCCTGCCCCGTGATTACGAGCGCATCATCTTCGGAAACCGCGTGCTCATCGTGCAAGGTGGCAACCATATTCTCGACATAATCATTTTTTAATGGGTCCCAGCCGATGGTCGCCCCATCCTTCGCGCTATTTGCGAAGGGTGGGACGCTAAACTCTCTGATTGATCGGCAACAATCACACGGGAAGGCGGGGGCGGTCCTCAAGGGCCTCCCGTCATGCTTTTGGCTGCGTCTGCACGAGCACAGTAGCGGCCAACACTGCCAGAATCCCCACAACCTGCAGGCCCGCAAGTCCTTCGTGTACGAAGGTCATGGCCAGCAAGATAGCGAACACCGGCTCCAGACAGCCGGTGACGACGGCCCGCGTCGGATCCAGATATTTCAGGCCATGGAAATAAAAACTGTACGGCATCAGCGTGGCCAGCAAGGCAAAGCCCACCAGGAACATCCACTGGCCGGAGGAGTAATGGGCGGCAAGCAAACGCGCCGGCGGATTCACGCATATCCATAGAAGGACGGCGCCCAGCAGCGCGTAGGCCATCACGGGCAGGGCCGGATATCGCCCCACCAGTTCCTGTCCGACGATGTTGTAAAAGGCAAAGGAAAACGAAGCTATCATGGCGGCGGCTACACCCGAAGAGCTGAGTCTGATTCCGGAATGAAACAGGCCGATCGTCAGGGCGGTGCCCGTGATGGCGAGAATGACCGCGCTCACGTGCCAGCGGGTGGCGCGTTGCCGGCCGCGGGCCACCATCGCCAGCAGGACCCACACCGGGGCCGTGTACTGCAAGGTAATGGCGACGGCCACGGTGGTCCTCTGCATGGCCCAGTAATAGAAGAAATTGGAGCCTGCCAGGCCCAGTGTGCCTGTGAGCAGGCAAAGCGCAAAATCGCGGTGGGGCATCCGCAACGCGGACGGATTCCGCAGCAGCAGATACGGAAGCAGCATCAGGACGGCAAAGGAGGTCCGTGTCTGGGCCAGGACCAGGGGTGAAATCATCGGCTGGCCGGGAAACAAGCGGCCCTGGAAAAGGCCCTTACTGACGGTGGCGGCGGTGCCCCAGCAAAGGGTCGCGGCGGCTACATAGAAATAGCCCCGCCACGGATGAGAAACCGCCGTCCGCGCCGCGGGGCCATCGATCTTCAGTCCAGCCTCGAGATCTTCAGCCGGCAAGCATGGCGTCCAATCGAGTGGGATCAAAACCGATCATGACCTCATCGCCAACCACGATGGTGGGGGTCGAGCGGCTGTTATATGTTCTGACCAGCTCAAAAACCGCCTGCTGATCGGCGCTGACATCCTTCACTTCGAACTCAACTCCCCGCTCCGCGAGGAAGGCTTTCGCCGTATCGCACGGCGGTCAGCCAGGCTGGCTGTAAACCACAATCTTCTTCTGTGCCATGTCTTGTCCTTTTTCGACGATGATCAAATCTGGAAACCTTCGTACGTCAGATCGAACCGTTTTCACGCGGCCACCCGATATTACGACAATAGATTCCTGGAATCTCTATCGCGTTACATTTTATTACACCCGTCCCATGGGCACTTTCCGATGTCCCGATCTCCGATCTTGCAGAACCCCGTCACGCTAAACCCTATCTCCGGTTGTCGGTCTGCGGTTCAGGATGGATCAGCACCCGGAAAAGCTCCGGGGCTTCCTGCTTAAAACGAATCTCCAGGGCCGTGGATATGTCATGTACGCGCGAAAGCGGCAACCCATCCGACATCGTGCAATGGCAGGACATGTAGACCTTCTCCCGCACACGTTTGATTTCCACGTCGTGCATGTCCAGGACTTCCGCAAATTCCAGCAGTATCGGCTTAAGGCGGTCGGCCAAAGCGGCATCCTGTTCGACCTTGCGGCCCGGCTCAATGGTGGCCGGTTCACTCTCTATGTGCGTGAGGATGGCTGAAATTTCCGGGACTTCGCTGCGCATCTGGGATTCCATCTGGGTGACCAGTTCATGGGCCTCCTTCAGGCTGAGGGTTTCATCCAGTTCCAGATGCTGCTCCACGTGCAGGTGTCCGCCCAGGTCCTGGACGCTCACGTCGTGTACGCTGTAATTGTTGCGGGCCGCCACCGCGCGGATGCGATCAAAGATATTCTCGCTGGCGGTCTCGCGCGGCACCGGATGGATGACCACATCGGCGTCCGGAAGAATCCCGCGGACCCGCCCGGAGATGTCGGCCACCACCTGCCCCGACCGCTGGAAGGTAACGTTGCGGGCCAGTCCCACGGCCAGGTCGGCAAAGTAGCGATTACCCGAACGCCGGATGCGGACGCGTTCCACCTCAATGACACCGTTGATCGTCAACACCTCATCGACTATGCGGGCACGAAGACCCACCGGAGCGGCGTCCAACAGGGCGTCAATGGTCTGCCGCGCCAGGCGCCAGCTCACCCACACGATGATCACGGAAACCACTAGGGCGGCGATGGAATCGGCCCGCAATAGCCAAACATTGCCCCAGGAATGGTTCAGCCACACCAGGGCCAATCCCAGTGTGACCACGGCGCTTGAAAAAATGTCGGTGCTGAAGTGCAGGGCGTCGGCTTCCAGCGCCTGGCTGTCATATTTCCTGGCAATCTTCCGCAGCTCCCGCGAGCGCCACCAATCCACAATCATCGACAGCACCATGACGCCGAAGGCAACCAAGGTAGGTTCGATGTGGACAGCGTGATGTCCCGCCAGGCGGCGTGACGCCTCCCACACGATCCAGACACACGCCAGCAGCAGCAACCCGGTCTCAAGGAAGGCGGAAAAGTTCTCTACCTTGCCGTGTCCATACTGGTGCTCGGCGTCGGCAGGTTTATCGGAGACCCGCACGGAGAGTAGCGTGATCATGGAGGCCACCAGATCGAGACCGGAATGAGCAGCCTCAGAGAGTATCCCCAGACTGTGCGTGGAAAGCCCTACTAAGAGCTTGAGGGCCGTTACGCCCAGCGCGGCCAGCAAGGAATGCAACGCCACCCGGCGCTTCTCCAAGCGCATGCGTTCAAGGACCGGATTGGCCGGAGTCGAGACCACCGTATCATTGTCTCATTAGTCCTGCTGGGAAGCTGCTCATGGTTGCAATCTTGCGCCGAATACGCTTTATCACAACCCATGGCGATGAATATGACTTTACAAAAATCAGGCCTCAATCCGCACATCCGCGCAAGCCATTGAAAACTCGATAAAAACTCGTTGCGGATGCCCGTTGCCATGAGATTTTCGTTGCGCAACGGAGAGCTCTTTCTGCAAGTTGGCGCTCGGGCAGACCATGACCCGAGCGCCGAATGCTTGTATGGCGCCAGCCTTATCGGTCATTCAATTCTCAAAGAGCGGTGCTGCCGGCTGCTAGCCCTGGGGCCGGAGCCATTTCATTCTTTAGTGTGATCACAGAATGGCTGCCGGTCAAGACTTTGCTGTCACTGAACTGTCAGAGCGACTGCAAAAACTGAGGCGTAACCCCGTATAGACTCGTGCAGTGCTTTTCACGTTGAAGCGACCTGACGGGGTACGACTTTCCGGCTTTCGATTGTGCAGAATCCGTTGACTGCACCGTCAGCTTGGGTCATCTGTGGGCCACCCTGGCCTGTTTAGAATTGGGATTTCAATCGCTGGCGCGCAAAGTAATTGCGCAGATCAGGCTAACCCCGTGGCTCTTCGATATCGCCCGCAATGGCCACTGAGCGGCATAATTCATATTCGCTTCACAGAAGGGCATTTATCAATTTATCAGTGTCCACGGGTGCATTTGAGGCGAAGAAGCCCATGAGCTTGGTGAGATCGAAAGCCTAAAATAATGGGTCGTCTTCTTTGGGTACACGAAACACCGAGACGCTGCGGGTGATCTTTGAATAGCCAACATTTC
>DATMNZ010000035.1:0-10694 GCA_035568495.1 Saccharimonadales bacterium (SeqCode)
CTTCACCTCGGGCGGATATGTGGCGCCGAATCCACCCAGCGGCGCGGTGCTCACGTACACGCTGCCGGCGGAAATCAAGGCCACTCCCGAGCAGCGCCGGAAGAGCCAGACCCCGGTCAAGATCACCATCAGCGACGCTTCAGGGAAAGCAGTCCACACGATGTACGGCCCGGCCAGGGCGGGCGTGAACCGCGCAGTCTGGAACATGCGCTACGACGGACCGAAACGGCTTACCTTCCTGCCGCCACCGCCGGAAAGGGACGAGGAAGATTTCTTCTTCGACCCCAACACCGGCCCGCTGGCGCTGCCCGGAACCTACAAGGCCGCAATTACCGTGAACGGCAAAACCGAGACCCAAACCGTGACCCTGGAGAATGATCCCCGGTTCAGGTTCGACCCCGGCGCCCAGGCGGCCCAACACAAGATGGCGTTGGAGCTGCGCGACCAGGTTTCAGCCATGAACGAAGGACTCAACCGGCTGGCGAACCTGCACAAACAGATCGCCAGCCTGCAGGAAATCGTCGGTAGCAATAGCGATGAGCAGGAAAACGTCTCGTACAAACCGGTGATGGAAGCAGCTCGGTCCTTGGACAAGAAGGTTACCAGTCTGCAAAGCTCACTGTTTAACACTGAAATACAGCCGGGCGGCCAGGACAATATCCACCACCTGCAGCGCTTCCACGACAATCTTCAGGGAATCATGCGTGAAGTCATGCAGCCCTATGGTGAAGCGCCCAAGAGCCAGGTCATAGAAGAGGCCGCGGAGTTGGGTAAACAACTCAAGGACCATCTGAAAGAGATCAACGACCTGCTGGCCGGCGACGTGGCGGGCTTCAATAAGATCGCAGCCGAGCATGGCGCCAGCACTCTATTTGCAGGCCTGCCCATCACAGTCAAGATGGGAGGCGAAGCCAGCGCAGGGAGCGGGGAACTGGAAGACGAAGAAAATCTGGATTAGTGTGGTACGTCGACGCCAAGTTCCATGCAACCTCAACGAGCCACAAGGTCCCTCAGCCCTACTCGCGCGCTGAAGAAAGCGCGCGCTCCTGACGGGCTTCGGGATGACATCGTTCCTTGTGTCCTCTGCGGTGAAGGGTTTTGGTTGCGGCTACGTCGCTCTGTGACAATTCCCTGCAGTCCGTGATGAAAGTAGTTTATGCTGTCGGCAAGCCCATGGCCGATCCCGCCCTACAGAATCGCGACCCGCAAATGGCCGAGCTTCATGGCCTGCGCGATGAATTCCGGCGGCAGATCGCGGCCCATCCTACGCCGGTCCGCTTCACCTCCCGTATTGGCGCAGTGCTTTCGGGCGGCGGGGCGCGCGGGGCCTATGAGGCCGGAGTGCTCATGGCCTTCCAGGACGCTAAGATACCCACCCATATCGTCGCCGCTACCTCGATCGGCAGCATCAATGCGGCGGGCTTCGCCTCGCACAGCAACACCACGGTTGGAAACGCCGAATCGCTGGTGGATTCATGGCTCGAACTTACGCCGTCAATGCTAGGGATTGACTGGTCAAAGTATATGTTTCTATTGGCCGGACTGGTGGCCGCTTCCGCGGGGATTGGCAATTTTTTCTGGCAATGGATGAACGAGAGCGGAATCACCTTGCATCCCCACCACCCCAAACTAACGTGGTTCGCCCTGGGCGCAGCCGGTGTTTCGATTCTACTGTTCGCCGATGGCCTGTCGTATATCGGTTACGTGGCCTTGAACCTGCTGCGCGGCCGCCACTGGGTGCCGGACCACGGCAAGGCATGGCGGTCACTGGGCGCCAACCTTTTGGTGTGGGGCTTCGTGGTCTTGTTTCTCGGGTTCACCCACATCCATTTTCCCGTCCCTGGCGGGGGACGCGGTTATTACGAACTCAGCGCACCGCTGCCGGTGGTCCTTTTCATCGCCCTGGCCGTTGGGCTTTATCGCCTGCTGCGATCGCCCCTGAGCAATCTCAGTCACCGCTTTCTGCGCTTACCCCTGCGCACCGGTCTGTTTGCTAATTTTGAGCGCACCAAGTTTTTGCGCGCCCGCATCCCCGAGCCCGAACTGCGGGCGTCGCCGATACGTGTCATCATGACCGCCACTGACCTGCATCGTGGCTCGGCCCGTTTTTTTTCCAACGTGCCGGTCGAAGTCCTGCTGGGTGACCCGGACGTGGAACCTGATTTCATCCGGGAGGAAGTCGAATGCCCGCCCGACTTGGTGCAGGCCGCCGTCGCCTCTTCCGCTTATACCTTCGCCTACGAAGCCGTGCCCATGGATGACCGCCTGTGGACGGATGGCGGCATCGTCACCAACCAGCCCATTCGTCCCGCCATCCGCTTGGGCGCCGATGTGCTGTTTCTGATCATGGTCACACCCATGGCTGGGGACGACGATACGGGGATGGTCAAGACCTTCCTCGATGTCGGAGTCCATGCCGTGGACATTCTGATCTCCAGGAACTTCAAGTCCGATATCATCATGCTTGAAAACCTGAACCGGTTCTGTTCCATCTACGCCGCAGAAATGGGCGTGCGCCCCGAGCAGATTGAATTGCAGATGGGCAACCAGCGCTATCGTTACATCAAAGCCTTCAACATCGCCCCGGAAAAACCGCTGCCCGCCATGGCGCTTGATTTCGACGGCGATACGCTGCGGCCGGTCATCATCCAGGGATATCGCGATGCGAGGGCCGTACTGCTCGACTATCTCGACTATGAGCTCCACCGGCCGGCGAGAGAGTCTCGCCAGGTGGTGCGTCTGGCCGCGGAACGCACGGAAGGAAACTTCAGGACCATCCGATAGAATCAATGAAAGGTATCTCTGGATTTGAAATTTAAAATTTTAAGTCTTCATATATGAACCGACCCTACTCGCCCCATATCGACCTCCAGGCCGCTGCCAGACAGGCCATGCTTGAGAACGGCTTCCAGCCGGATTTCCCGCCGGAAGTACAGCAGCAGCTTGCAGGGCTGAAGAGCCAGCCGCCACCGGTCGCTGCCGGTGACGGCATTCGCGACTTGACTGCTCTCCTATGGTCGTCGATTGACAATGACACATCCAAAGATCTCGACCAGATTGAGTATGCCGAGCGCTTGGCCAATGGTGACGCCCGTGTGCTGGTAGGCGTCGCCGATGTCGATGTCTTCGTCGCCCAAAATACCGCTATTGATCAGCACGCCTCCCGTGAGACCACCACGGTCTATACGGGCGTACGGAATTTTCACATGCTGCCCGAAGAGCTATCGACCGCCACTTCCTCTCTTCTGGAAGTAGACAACAAGTTGTGCCTGGTCATTGAGTTCACTTCCGGCAGCGATGGCTGCGTGAAGACCTGCGATATTTACCGCGCGCTGGTGCGCAACCGCGCCCAACTTGCCTACCCCTCGGTTGGCGCCTGGCTTGAGGGCCGGGCGCCGGCGCCGGAAAAGGTAGCGGCCTCAACGGCGCTGCAAGCCCAGCTCAAACTGCAGGATGAGATTGCGCAATCCCTGAAGAACGCCCGCTTCCAGCATGGAGCGCTCAATATCGAAAACACTGAGACCCATCCCATCATGCAAAAGGATGAAGTCGTGGACATCGTCCGCCAGGAAAAGAACCGGGCCACCGAACTGATTGAAGATTTCATGATCGCCGCCAACGAGTCCGTGGCGCGTATGCTCGAAAAGAACAACGCATCCTCAATCCGGCGCGTGGTAAAGACACCGGAGCGCTGGGAGCGGATTGTAGCGCTGGCCGCCCAGATGGGAGAAAAACTTCCTGCACAGGCCGACTCCAAGGCTTTGAACGATTTCCTGACACGCCGTAAGGCCGCCGATCCCGTCCACTTCCCTGACGTTTCCCTTTCTGTAGTCAAGCTCATGGGGCCGGGTGAATACGTGCTGCAACGTCCGGGCGACCCTGAGCAAGGACACTTCGGCCTGGCGGTGCAAAACTACACGCACTCCACGGCGCCCAACCGGCGCTTCGCCGACCTGCTCACCCAGCGGCTCATCAAGGCCGTACTCACGAAACAGAAACCTCCTTACTCCGACGATCAACTTGCGGCCCTGGCCCGCAACTGCACCTTGAAGGAAGATGCCGCGCGCAAGGTGGAACGCAAAGTTTCCAAGCAGATCGCTGCCCTGGCCGTAAGCGGCCGGACCGGCGAGGTCTTTGACGCCATCGTAACCGGCGTGACCCCCAAGGGCACGTTCGTCCGGGTGCTGAAGCCGCACGTGGAAGGCATTCTGGCGCGCGGCCATGAAGGGATGGACGTGGGCGACAAGATCCGCGCAAAACTGGTGAGCGTTGACGTTCAGCACGGGTATATCGACTTCGTGAAGGTGTAGCTCGTCCGGCCACGACCAAAACCTTACCACTGATAAACACTGATAGAAGCACGGATCGACACAGATGGAAAGAAAGGAAACCCTACCGCGGATTTGCGCGGATGAACGCGGATTTTGGGCTGAAATCTGCGGACGAAAAGAGAAGCTCGAAGAGAGTACTACGGAGAAGAACATCCCATGATTAAATTCATTCGCGCATTTCTGATTACGATACTCGGCGCCTCTTGCGCCCTGGCCCAAAGCAAGACTTCCCCTTCCGGCGATCTGGTCAGGACGTTGTTTGCCGCGAAGCGCTTTGATCAGGCTGCCATCGCTCCGAATGGCCAGAAGGTCGCCTGGGTGGAATCCCTTACGGACAAGGGCGGCATGCCTTCCGGAAAATCCGCGATTTACGTTGGTGAAGTGAAACCGGGAGCCTTGCCCAGACGCATCTCCGCCGCCAGTGCAACGGCCTTTTATGCAGAGGGTTCGGTGGCGTGGTCTCCGGATAGCCGCGGGCTGGCCTTTATTTCCACTACAGACAAGAGCGGCCCACAGCTCTATGTGGCTGATGTGGCGACGGGCGCCGCCCGCAAGCTGACCAAGGTGAAAGGCTTTCTCTCTCACCCGGGCTGGTCACCCGACGGCAAAACGGTTGCGGTGCTCTTCATTGAAAATGCCGATCGCGCCGCCGGACCGCTGGCGGCTGAGACCGTTCAAACCGGCGTCATCAAAGACACGGTCACCGAACAACGCCTGACACTGGTGGATGTAACTACCGGCAAGCTGCGCCAGATTTCGCCAGCCGATATGTATGTCTACGAATTTGACTGGTCGCCGGACGGCCGGCGATTCGTGGTCACAGCGGCCCACGGCAATGGCGACAACAACTGGTACATCGCACAGATTTATACCCTCGACGCCGGTGGCGGACCGATGACTTCGATTCATCGTCCCCCACTGCAGATTGCGAATCCGGCATGGTCGCCGGATGGAAAATCCATCGCTTTTATCGGCGGGCTGATGAGCGATGAAGGCGCAATCGGTGGGGACATCTTTCTGATTCCTTCAACGGGCGGTGAGGCCAGAAACCTTACGCCGGAAATCCAGGCGTCGCCAAGCTGGCTGGCATGGAGCCATGACGGACGGAAAGTAGTCTTTGCCGAGTCCATCGATGGCGGCATCGGCCTTGCGACCGTGGATGCCGGCAGCCTGGAAATCAAAACGCTCTGGAGGACCGAAGATCACATCACGGTCGACGAGGGTGCATCCGTGTCACTGGCGGCGGACGGCGTCACCGCTGCGGCCATTCGTGAGTCGTTCAACCACCCTCCGGAAGTGTGGGCCGGTCCCATCGGCGGCTTCCAGCAGATTACTGCCCGGAATGCCGGCCTGAAGCCCCAATGGGGCGAAGGCCGAAGCCTTCACTGGGAAAACGAGGGCGTCCATCTGCAGGGCTGGCTGCTCTACCCGCGAGAGTTCGACCCGGCGAAGAAGTATCCGATGGTAGTGCAGGTGCATGGCGGCCCCAGTTCCATGGCCAATTCTTCGTGGCCTGGCCCGCACAGCTTTGGCGTGGCGCTGGCGGGCGCCGGATATTTTGTCTTCATGCCCAACCCGCGCGGCAGTTATGGCGCAGGCGAAGCCTTCACCCGCGCCAATGTGAAAGACTTCGGCTACGGTGACTGGCGCGACATACTCACCGGCGTGGACCAGGTACTAAAAGAAGTTCCCGTGGACGAACACCGCCTGGGCCTCACCGGCTGGAGCTACGGTGGATATATCACCATGTGGGGCGTCACCCAGAGCAGCCGCTTCGCCGCAGCCGCGGCCGGCGCGGGCCTGGCGAACCTGCAGAGCTATTACGGCGAGAACCAGATCGACCAATGGATGATTCCATTCTTTGGCGCTTCCGTCTATGACGACCCCGCGGTGTACGCGAAGAGCTCTCCGATCACGTTCATTAAGAATGTCAAAACGCCCACTTTGGTGCTGGTGGGCGATAGTGACGGAGAGTGCCCTACGCCGCAGTCTTATGAATTCTGGCACGCGCTCAAGAAGCTGGGTGTGGAAACCGAGTTCGTCGTCTATGCCCATGAAGGCCACCGCCTGGCCGACCCTGAGCACCTGCGGGACCGGATCGAGAGGGTGCGTCACTGGTTTGATTCGCATTTGAAATAATGAAGCGCGCCGGAGATCTCCAGCGTTTACAGAATTGGATTTATGATGCATACTCTAAAGTATGAAAATAGGAGAACGCGGCCAGGTCACAATTCCCAAAGAGATCCGCGACGAGTTTGGGCTTGCTCCTGAAACCGAAGTCGAATTTGTGGTCTTCAAGGGAGCGATCCAGTTGAAGAAGGCCCCGCGAAAGCTCAATCTTCAAAAGTGGAAGGGATACTGCCGGCGGAACTTTAAAAAGCTGGGGTACAAATCAGTGGACAAGTTCATCGACGACGTGCGCGGACGATGATTACGGCGATCGATACGAACGTCCTTCTGGATATTCTTGTCCCCAATCAACTCTTCTGTGAGGGTGCGATCGAAGCTGTAGAGGACTCTGCCAGTTCAGGTTCGCTGGTGGTTTGCGATCTGGTCTACGCGGAGTTGTGCATGCATTTCAACGCCCGCCAGGAATGCGACGATTTTCTCGAAAGCAGCGAGATTCGAGTGCAATCCTTCAGCCGGGAAACAAGTTTTCAGGCCAGCCGCGCATGGCGAACCTACCGGCAACAGGGCGGCCAAAGGACCCGCATCCTGGCGGACTTCATGATTGGCGCCCACGCACAGATCCAGGCCACAAGACTGCTTTCGCGGGACCGCGGCTTCTATCACAGGCTGTTCCCATCGCTCACCGTGCTGGATCCGTCTGAAACGTGATGGCGTCGCTATTTGCTTGCTGACGCCGGCTCCCGCAAATAGGAATCGGTTTTGTCCAGCCAATCCTGGCGCGGGGGATAAAACACGTCGAAGTCAACTGTGTCTTCGATGGCCTCGGCTTTGTGGGGCAAATTCGGGGGAATGCAGAGCACTTCACCCGCCCGGACGACGATTTCCTTGCCATCGATCCAAAACTTGAGGGCCCCTTCGACAATGTAGGTGAGTTGTTCGTTGATGTGGCTGTGCTCCGGCACCACGCTTCCTTTTTTCAGCACGATACGGGCCAGCATCAGGTTCTCGCCGGTGATCATCTGCCGGTCGATCAGTGGATTCAGCTTCTCGTTTTCAACTTCACTCCAGCGAAAATGCTTCAGCATAATGCGGATATTTTAGCATTCATACGCTGGTACGGTGCAATGCGCAGGAATGTTCTGACGAACAGGAGTCTGACGACAGCTAGGCGCTGACCTGGTCCTGTTCCAGATTGCGCTTGAGGGCGACACCCCAGATATATTTTCCGGGTTCCATACATTGGACGCCGATGTGGCCTGCGGTCACCGTCCCGGCGTGGCCAATCCAGGTCACGCGAAAGCGCGCCTGGCTGTTCCCGCAGGCAACGCCAATGACGGACCCCCG
The DNA here is from genome assembly GCA_035568495.1 of Saccharimonadales bacterium (SeqCode). Classification (GTDB taxonomy): domain Bacteria; phylum Acidobacteriota; class Terriglobia; order Terriglobales; family Acidobacteriaceae; genus Angelobacter. The sequence continues at coordinate 7,806 of DATMNZ010000035.1, forward strand.
ATGCAATTCGGTCTTAATGCCAGCAATGCGCGCGCCAAGGGGCGTGACGTTGACCGTGCGCGCCGGGGTCTTGAAAACTTTGCCATTGACGTCCATACCCCAAACCTGCACCAGGAGCTCCATGCAAATTCTTGTCTCACGTTTCTTCATATAGCTTCCCTAGATGAAACTTAGTATTTGCAGCTAGTCTAGCCGATTTCTGAAGAAGTACAATCATTACGGAGGTAATTCAGACGAAAAGAAGATTAGAAACGGTCAAAGAAGAGAGGCGCAGTCGATTCCAAGACGGTAGAAAGCTGCGGATTCTAACTATCCCAACGTCAGTAATCGCCCTTTACAAAGTGAAACGCCACCCATCCGTAATCTTCTCGACTCCCCTAGTACCATAATCACGCGACAAAGTAACTCTGGTAGATCGGGACATCTGGACATCGGAAATACCAGTCTACTTTCCTCAGCGACATCACCAATTCAACCGGTCACGTTAGACCGGCCACCCTGCCGGCCACTTCGTGAATAGCCTCGATCACCAAGTCAGGCTGATCGAGATGTATCCAGTGGGCGCTTGCGCCGGCGATCAGGTGGCGGGTCGAGATGGCGGCGTGCTCGGCCAGACGCTCCGGCGGCTGATGGGCGCCGGAGAGCACCGTCAGCGGCAAGTGGGCGGGCAGAGCGCAACTCGCGACCTGGGCGGCGCAGGTTGGCAGAGCGCTGATGTAACTCGCCATCGTCCAGAAGAATCCTGGGACGCTCCAGCGCGCGCGTAGACGGCTGACTACATCGAAGACCGCCGGCGCGGGTGCGCCCGTGGTTGCGCTCGTTCCTAAACTGCCTTCAACTGCCAGACGCGCAGAATCCGCCGGGCGGGCCAGCTTTCCCACCTCTGCCGCGACCCGGCGCATAGTATCGCTTAACCCCAGCAGCGGACCAGGATTCCCATTCCCACGGCGCAGCAGCACCCACAGCCCCAGACGGACCATTCCGAAACAGGCCAGTACGCCCGCAGCCCGTGTGAAGAAGATGGCGCGCCGCAGCCGCCGGCGCTGGGCCAGGCTGGGACTTTGCCACTCTTCGGGCGTGACCGGATCCACCAGCACCAGACCGGCAACCTCCTCCGGATAACGATGAACGTAGTAGCGCGCGATGAATCCGCCGAAAGAGTGGCCAATGAAGAGGAAGGGACGTGGGACATGCAATGCGTCCAGCAGGCCGTGAAGGTCGCGGGTGATCTTCTCCAGAGAACAACCGCCGTTGCCGGCGGCGCTCCAACCGTAGCCGGAGCGATCATAGCTATAAGTCGCGCCCACCGCCGCAAGCTGGGTTTGAATCACGTTCCAGCTCAGGCACGAAGCGGCAATTCCAGATTCGAAGACGATGGCCGGCGTTCCAGCGCCCAGCGCGCGCACGTGCAGGCCTTCGACGATGCGCCCCGGCGGTGGGAAGCGAAGACGGTCGCGCCGGGCCAGCAGCGCCTGGATAGCGGCCAGGGCCCCCAGGCTGAGAGGAACGGCAATCATGGCGACGATAGTCATATTCCTGGTGTCGTCACTCCTAGTGTCATACGCGAACGGCGCATCCCGTGATGAAGGAAGAACGCGTAAGGATAGTACCGTGACTGTGTGATTGTTACACAACTGACTCGGACTACGTTGCGTCCCACCCTTCGCAAAAAGCGCGAAGGGTGGGGCACCCATCTATGGATGGTGTTACCGTTCCACACGGTCACGGTACTCGTCAGCGTTCCGATGCGAAGTAGGTTACGCCGGCTTACAGACATGGCCGGAATTTTAAAGATTGATCGTCTCCGGGTCGTTCCAATCGCGCTGGAGACATCGGATCAGGTCATCTATGTCTATTGTGCTTAGGTCTTTCGACAAACCACCTCCGCAGAACAGAGTCCGAATGACGTGCTGACCGAGAGCGCGATAGCTCTCAAACTGCGATTCAGAAAACCACTCGTCCACGGTCGGCTCATGGGGAAACACCGGATGCATACGCTTGTAGTTCAGCACATCAGCAGGCTCGTCGTTGGTCAGCGAAGGCTTGACGTACACCAGTATTCCGTCTTTGACGGTTTTGTCTGACCCGGCCGGCAGATTATCAATGGGCGGGTCGCTGTTGCAGTATTTGATCAGGCCTATGGCGCAGTGCCAGGGGCTAAACCCGGTCTTACCCACTTTGTGCAGCTTGTCCGTCTTGATCTCAATGTCGATGCCCATGTCAGAGCGGCACTTGCGGACCGCGGAGGCCAGATCGTCAAAACTCAGGTCTTTGTCTTCGGCGGCGTCAACCGCCAGAATGAGGCGGCAGCGGCGCTTCACCAGTTCATAGATTCCCAGGTTTTCAAAATGGCCCCCATCAGAAAGGTAAACATAGCGGCTGTGATCGCCGGTGAGGCCGAAGAGTTCGGTGAGCAGGTAACCCAAGCCGATTCGAGGAGCGGGCTTGCGCCAGCATTTCTGGTCCCGGGGATTGCCCATCCATTGCCCCAGGCGGACATTGAACACGGTCATAAGAAAAGCCAGGGCCGGCGACGAGTGATATCCCATGTTCGGGCTGACGGCGGCCCCGGAGATGGCCATGGCCGTCCCGATATAAACGCCGCCATCGGGGTAGGCGTAATCCTTCGTAAGGCGGTATCCGTCGCTGGCCTGCCCGCGCTTTTCCCGCTGCCCAGGCCGCAACAGCTTTTCGTACCACACATCGTAGCCGCAGTATTTGGGCGTCATGATGAATGATGTTCCCTTGCGCTCTTGCCAGGCCAGATCTTCGCCATGCACGAGATTTAGAGTGCAGCCCATGATCGGATAAGGGCCATCGTATCCTTGATCCGCAACCAAGCCGGCGAGGTGCAGATCATGGGCTGCACTCTAAATCTCGTGCATGGCG
>DATMNZ010000036.1:0-2820 GCA_035568495.1 Saccharimonadales bacterium (SeqCode)
CCTCAAGCTCCCAGATCTCGAGCAGTCGAAGTCTGCCGTTCTGAACAGCCTGACCTCACCGAGTTCTCAGAGGACCTACGACCATGCGATCAGAGAATTCATCGAGTGGTACTGTTCGGAACCGAGGTTAGCCTTCAACAAGACCGTAGTCACCCGGTACAGGATCTCACTCGAACAGCAGCATTATGCATCCACGACCATCAATTTGCGGCTGGCGGCAGTCCGTAGACTTGCTTATGAAGCAGCTGATTGCGGGCTCCTGAGCGCCGATCTGGCGGCAGGTATCCGCCGCGTGAAGGGTGCCAAACGATTGGGTATGCCTGTAGGCAATTGGCTTTCCGCTGAGCAGGGTCAGCGTCTTCTGCGGACAGTAGACATTACCAGCCTTCGCGGCAAGCGCGACTACGCTACCCTTGCCATTCTTTTGGGCTGCGGTCTGCGGCGCGCCGAACTAACCGCTTTGAGAGTTGAACATATTCAGCAAAGAGAGGAGCACTGGGTCATTGCCGATCTCATTGGCAAGGGCGGCCATATACGCACCATCCCGATTCCGGACTGGGTCAAGGCTGGAATCGACGCATGGATGGCGGCCGCCGGGATCCCGGATGGCATTCTGCTCCGGTCAATCAACAAAGCTGGTCGAGTCTGGGGTTGCGGCTTCAGCCCGAAGGTCATCTGGGGCGTGGTGAGGGAGAAAGCAAAGATCTGTGAGATTCCAGCTTTGGCGCCCCATGACCTCCGTCGCACCTGTGCCCGTCTTTGCCATCAGGCAGGTGGGGAACTGGAGCAAATACAATTCCTGCTGGGCCATATCTCTGTTCAAACAACTGAGCGATACCTCGGATGCAAACAGCGCTTCCACAACGCTGTTAATGACCGGATTGGGCTCGAACCTGATCCTGCGGGATCTTCGTAGATTTCGCCCCACTGGCCGACTTCTGGGTGATAATCGGCTTCGGTGAGTGCCTTGGGGATGATGAGTACTCTGATCTGCCTCGGTGAAGTGAATCCTATCCCTGTCTTCTGGGGCTGAAGGATCGCTCCGTTATTCGTGCCAGACCAAGCCACTTGTACTAGATTTCGTGTAAATAGTTTGTTATCCCAAGCAGGTCCTTGCTGCCAGCGCTGAAAGTGGGCGTGCACGACGCTGGCGCTCCCGTATTCCTTGGGTAGAGCCTTCCACAGTCAACCGGTGCGAAGCACATAAACAATCGCCGAAAAAATCTGCCGCGCCGGCTCGGCTTGCGGCCCCCTCCGGCCTTACGCTGATACTTCTGGCCGCGCGTGCTGATCCCTCGCGCCTGCGCGGATTTCGAACGCGAACTTCGAGCCGGTATCGGAGCATAAAATTGACCGGTCAACCGTTCTTGACCACGACTCGCTGCAACCCATCAAACCAGGAGTGTCACTGTGAAGCAGATTTCTGACCAACAGAGCAACAGCGTCGTCGAGCCGTTGTCCCCAGGGCGCCGCACCTTCGTCAAAGGCATCGCCGCCATGGGAGCCGGAGTCGCCGCTTTCCCTCTCTTGACCACCACCGCTGAGGCGAAAGCTCTGGTCCCCGATAGCCGATTCCCTTCAGAATCCAGCGGAGCCGTCGGCGCGCTGCAAGTTCCCCTGACCTTCCAGGGCGACAAGATCGACTGGCACGGATTCGACCGTTACGACTTCGTGATGGATATGCAGAACCAGGCGATCACGCCTTTCAAGGCGCCTGCAGGCGAAGAGTCCGGCAGTCTTGGAAACTCGGCCCCAGGACAGTTGCGTTGTGTCGTGGTTGTGCCCAAACAATCGGCTCCCGGCAACCCCTGGTCCTGGCGCGGCGTTTACTGGAATCACCAGCCCCAGGCCGAAGTCGAACTGCTCAAACGTGGTTTTCACGTCGCCTACATCTCCGTCGACCCAAAGCCAAGGGCAGCAATGGAATTGGCGATGGATGAGCGCATGGATGAGCTCGGCATGTCCCCAAGAGCATTATCCGAGTGGGATGCCTGGTATGCCTTCCTCACCAACCAGTACGGATTGTCGAAGAAACCCGTCTTCGTCGGCATGAGCAGGGGCGGGATATTCGAATATAGCTGGTGCACCGCCAATCCCAGCAAGGTCTCTGGCATCTATGCCGACAATCCCGCCATGGAACGCCCAGCGTTTCAAAGGCTGCGCACCCTGGCGCGCGCAGACGTGCCTATTCTTCAAGTCTGCGGCACCCTCGATCCGCTCCTCGGCACCTATGCCTCCGCCATCGAGGCCATCTATCAGCAGTTTGGCGGCCGCGTCTCCATGATGATCAAGGAAGGCTACGCCCATCATCCGCATAGCCTCCGCAACCCCAAGCCGATTGCGGACTTTATCGAACAGAGCGTACAGGCGGTCAGGGTCCCTGCGCCGGCCTTCGTCGGCGACAACTTCGTCAGAACCGCCTACTACAGCGTGGAAAGTTTTTACCGAGATTACCCCGATGAAGATACCTACATCACCTGCCGCGGTCCCCTGTTTTCTCCCTGCTACGACCGCTACGAATTCAGCGTGCGCGGCACGCCGACGTCCACCGCGGTGATTGTGCCAAGCACCGCCGCAGCAGGCATGCCCTGGGTGTACCGGGCGGGTTTTGTGTTTCGTGACGCGAAGGTCGATCAAGAACTGCTGGCCAGGGGTTTTCACATCGTCACCGCTCCGGTAACCACCAACGCCGACGGTCCGCTAGTAAAGGATTGGGACGTGGCCTACGAATACATGATCGGCCACGGCTTTTCGAAGAAGCCGGTGATCGAAGGCGCGGGCGGCGGTGCCGGCGAAATGTACGCCTGGGCCATCGAAAAT
>DATMNZ010000037.1:0-22295 GCA_035568495.1 Saccharimonadales bacterium (SeqCode)
TCCAAGCACCTGTCTGCTATTACGTGTTGACCGTCGAGATGGCCGCGTGTTCACTGTGCATACACTAACTCACACACCGTCCCTGCATGCACAGCTTTTTCGGCAGAGGAATCTGCCACGTTACCCACCTGAACTGTTACGAGAACTGAAAGTTTAACTTTTGACCCAGTTATTGTTCTTGTGGTCACGGCGTGCATATCTTAATCATTGCTGGCTAGTAATATTTCCTCACGCTTTATTTCATCCTTAGTTTCGCGCCTCGGTCCACAATCGATATACAATGGCTGTGTTCTCAACTAGAAGAGAGGAATTTCCTACATGGATGTTCTGCTTGGAATGTTCTTCGGTTTTATCGCCTGGTTTCTGGCGCGTTGCGTGCTGGGCGGTATTTACACGGTCAACCAGAGCGAGCGGGCGGGCGGTGAAAACCAGTTTCGGGCGCGCCGACCGCATTCCCGGGGCTTTCACTACCACCTCTCCTATCGCGGATGCGCTCAACGCGGAAGAGAAACAGCGTTATATGTATCCGCAGGTAAGGGTGATCATGCCCGGCGGCCCTTACTTCAAGATGCCCTGGCAGAGAATCTATAAGGTATCGGTGGCCACGCAAACCACCAACATGGCCTTCGATCCGGAACTACCCAGCGCCAACCAGAACGGCAAGATTGTGGACGCGGTCACCAAAGACCAGTTGGATACCGGATTGACCGGGCAGATACGCTATCGTGTTTCTGAGCGCAATCTGTATGCCTATTTGTTTGGAGTCAAGTTTCCGATAGCCCATGTCATGGGATATTTTATTTCGGTGCTGCGGGAGCGGATCGCCACCTTCGAGGCCCCGGCTGATCCCGCGGTCCCAGCGGTCACCGGCGTGGCCGGCATTTCCATCAACGATCTGAGAAAGAACTTGCGCGACCTCAACGAGCACATGGTGCGCGAGTGCAACTCTTCCGATGCCCGTTACGGCATCGTTCTCGACGCTTCGCTGATTACCGGAATTGATCCGCCGCCGGACGTTGAATCGGCGCTGGCGGCCATCAACACCGCCCACAACATGGTTTCCTCGGACGTCAGTCTGGCCCAGGCCGCCGCCGACCAGAGGATTGAGCAATCGAAGCGGGCGGTAGAGATTGAGACGCTGAAAGCGCAGGCCGAGGTGCAGCCGCTGGTGGCCTTGGCCGGCCAATTATCGGAACTCAAGTGCGCCGGTGAGGGGGCGCTGCGCGCCTACGTGCGCAACGTCCGGCTGGGTCTTTTCGGCCAGGCCCAGCATGTGGTGCAGGAGACGAAACGATGAATTTTCTAATTGCCGCTGCCGCTACATTTATCGCCAGCTTTGCCGTCCTCCCGGTCTTCTTTGGGCTGCTGCGTTTCATGGGTCTCTATGCGGTTGTCAACGAGGGCAGTTGCAACGTGTATGTTCTGTTCGGCAAGGTGCTGGCCGTGATCGATGAGCCCGGGTTGCACCTCCTGCTTTTCAAACTGGGATTGCGGGCGCCGCTGGTGCGCTGGCTGGGCAAAGTGTACGTACTCGACATGCGCATGGACCAGCAGTATCAGCGCAGCCAGCCGGTAAACTCGGAAGAAGGCGCGCCCATGGGCATTGGCATCTGGTATGAGATGTACATCAGCGATCCCGTGTCGTTCCTGTTTAAGAACGCCGATCCACGCGGGTCGCTGGCGGCCAACGTTGGCAATTCCACCGTGCGCTGCCTCAGCAATATGAAGCTGGCCGACATGTTGCAGACCCGCCATGCCATGAGCAAGACGGTGCGCGACGAAGTCTCACCGCAATCCCACGAGTGGGGATACAAACTGGGCTCGGTGTACATTCGCAAAGTACATTTCCGGGACACACGGATGATTGCGCAGATTGAAGAGAAGGTAGTGAACCGGCTGCGCCAGGTGACTTCATCGATCAAGCAGGATGGCGCGAACCAGGTCAGCATCATCACCAGCACCGCCGAACGCCAGGCGGCGGTTGAATTTGCGAAGGCCGCGGCCATGCGTCCGCGGATCGTGGGTGATGCTTTGAATCAGGTGGCGGCTGATCCTGAAGTAGAAGCGGCGATGTTCGACATTCTGGAATTGCAGAAAATCATTGAGAGCAAGGCCCGTGTAACCCTGATTCCGGAGAACGGCGGCATCATTCCGGAATTGCTGGCAGCCGGCGGACGGACGGCGGATTCTCCGGCATCGCCGGTGGCTCCGAGGGCAAAGGTCTGATCTACCACGGAGGCAAAGAGAAGAGCGAAACAAAATCAGCCACGAATGAACGCGAATTAACACAAATTTAAAACCAAAGACAAGAACAAACAAAAGCAAACAAGAATCTGCCTTGAGACTTTCGAGTTCTTGGCTTCTTTTACTGCAATTCGTGTCATTCGTGTTCATTCGTGGCTGATTTTGTTTTGCTCTTCTCCGTGTCTCCGTGGTGGGTTTTTGGTTTTGGTTCCGCTATACTCACCGGTCAATTATCATGGAGCCAGAAATGAAAAAGTATTTTCTCTTTGTGTTTGTCGTATTCGTTGCGGCCCTAAGCTTGGCCCAGTCTTCGCAATCCGAACCGCCGAAGCCCGCGCCCAAAATCGTCTATATCAAGGCTGGTCGGTTATTTGACGCGACCGGCGAGACCCTGCGCCAGAATGTGGTGATTGTGGTGCAGGATGACCGCATCCAGACGGTGGCTGCTGCGGCATCGGTCAACATACCCGCGGGGGCAACCGTGATTGACCTTTCCAAGGCCACGGTGCTGCCGGGCCTGATCGATTGCCACACGCATCTGGGTTCCCGCGCCGACCGCTATGATGAAATCTATCGCTTCAAGGACACGCCCTTCCAGTCGGCTTTTGCCGCGGTATTGAATGCGCGCACTACGCTGCAAGCAGGTTTCACCACCGTTCGTGACGTGGGCTCGGAGCCTTTTCTGGCCGTGGACTTGCGCAATTCGATCAACGAAGGTTTTATCCCCGGCCCGCGAGTTGTGGCCAGCGGCCCTGGAATCTCGATCACCGGCGGCCATGGGGACCTGAACAATTTCTCTCCGCAGACCCGCGTCAGCATGTTTCCGGAAGAGCGCGACTTCGGCATCGCTGATGGCCCCGACCAGGTGCGCCACGTGGTGCGCGCCCAGGTGAAGTATGGGGTGGATGTGATCAAGATCCTCGCCACCGGCGGTGTGCTGTCGAAGGGTGACAGTCCGGGCGCGCCCCAGTTTACACTGGAAGAGTTAAAGATTGCCGCGGACGAGGCCCACATGGCCGGACGCAAGATCGCCGCGCACGCTCACGGTACCCAGGGCATCAAGAACGCCATTCTGGCGGGCATCGATTCCATTGAACACGCCAGCCTGATCGATGACGAGGGCATACGCATGGCTAAAGAGCGGGGCGTTTATCTGGTGATGGATATCTACAACGACGATTACCTGCTGGGCAAGGCCATCGAATTCGGCCTTCCAAAAGAGAATGTCGAGAAGGAAAAGATGATCGGCCGCCTGCAGCGTGAGAACTTCGAAAGAGCCGTGAAAGGCGGTGCGCGGATGGCCTTCGGCACCGATGCCGGCGTGTATCCGCATGGCGACAACGCCAAACAATTCTTCTACATGGTGAAATTCGGGTTGACCCCGGCGCAGGCCATACGCGCCGCCACCTGGAATGCCGCCGACCTGATTGGACGTTTGAAGGACGTAGGCACGATTGAGCCCGGGAAATATGCCGACATCATTGCCGTGCATGGCGATCCGCTGCAGGATGTAAAGATACTCGAAGATGTCGGGTTCGTCATGAAAGGCGGAGTGGTTTATAAGGACAAGATTGCGGGGAAGTGAAGAAAGGGCATTTAGCCGCGAATTAACACGAATGGGAATTTGGATGTCGCTGCTGCTTGGTCGTGGCCTGCGTTGCGCTGTGTTTCAAAGGTCTTGCTTTTCTATATATAACTAACCCGAGGTTCTTTTTCTTCGCCAGAGTTCAGCTTAAATCCGCGTTCATCCGCGTAAATCCGCGGTAGGGTCGCTTTCTTTCCATCAGGGTTGATCAATGCTTCTATCAGTGTTTATCAGTGGTAAGGTTTTGGCTGAGGCTTCGCTGCTCCGTGACTCCGGGATGAAATTTCGGTTTGGTTTTTTGTTAATCTCCCATAAAATGTCCCGCAATAGAGGGCGACCAAATTTCCGTGGCTGAAACCGCAAAAACCTCCTACCGCCTTCCCCAATTCGACTGGATGCGCGGACTGGCCTGCCTGTTCATGTTTGAACGGCATTGTTACGACTCGTGGTTGTTACCATCGGTTCGCGGCACTACGTTCTTTCACTGGACGGAGCTGATTGCGTCGATGGCGGCGCCCAGCTTCTTGTTTCTGGCCGGTCTTTCCACCGTACTCATCGTCAAGAAGTCCTCGGAAGAAGGCCGGGTTTCGCGCCAGGCGGCCACCCGTATCTTCCGGCGCGGGGCCGAGATTCTCGGACTGGCGCTGGTTTTCCGGGTGGTCGATCTCGGGCTGTGGCTGCCCGATGTTACCCGGCCCCATTGGTGGCTGGACCTCATGCGTGTCGATGTGCTCAATGTGATCGGCGTGTCGTTGATGATGGTCGGCGTACTCTGCATGGTGGCCGGAACACAGTTCCGGGCCGCGCTGGCGGCGGCCATTACGGCGATATTCCTGGTGGCGAGTACTCCCTTGATGTGGAGCACATGGCGGCCCACGTGGCTTCCCTGGCCTCTGGAATCGTATATCGATGGCGTACACAACACCGGCGTTCCACAGGCCTACTTGTTCCCGATTTTTCCGTGGGCGGGATTTACATTCGCCGGTTTCGTGGCCGGCTATTTGCTGTTGAGCGCGTGGGCGCGGCGCAACGATTGGCGCCTGATGGGAACGCTGGCGGCGGCCGGCATCGCGCTGGCCATACTGGGACGGATGCTCGATCATTCGTCCGTGCAGCTTTACCGCTACTATGACTTCTGGCACAGCAGCCCCAACTACTTCATGATCAGGCTGGGGGTGCTTCTGGCGATCCTCTCGCTGTGCTATTTACGCTGGGGGTTGAATGAGAACGGCCTGAAGAATAGCCCGCTCATCACCCTCGGGCAACATTCGCTGATGGTCTACTGGGTACACATTGAGTTCGTCTACGGCCGGTTCTGCATCCTGAAACGACAGGGCATGGGAACCATGGGGGCCACCCTAGGTCTCATCGTGATTGCCGTCTCAATGTATTTGCTGGCAACGTTCTATGGGCGATGGGAATCCAGACGGCGGAAATCGGCGATTGGGAATTGAGGAGGGCCTGATGAAGCAGCCACGATTTACAGGGCTTATCGAGTCGTTGCCGGCGGTGGTGCCTTTCGTGCCGCCGGAGGCGTTGGAGCGTAACAGCGGGCGCCCGCTTCGTTTGCGCTTGGGCGCTAACGAGAGCGTTTTCGGCGCATCACCACGCGCGCGTAAAGCGATGGCGGAAGCCGCCAAACGGATTTCATGGTATGGAGACCCGGAAAGCTTCCTGCTTCGCGAAAAGTTGGCCCACATACACGGTCTCCGCATGGAGAATCTGAGCGTCGGCAGCGGCATCGATGATCTGCTGGGCCTGGTGGTGAGGACTTTTGTCGAGACAGGGACGCCTGTGGTCACCTCGCTGGGGGCGTATCCCACCTTTGATTATCACGTCGCCGGTTACGGCGGCAAAATTCACTACGTTCCCTATCGCAACGACCACAATGATCTGGAGGCGCTGGCCGAGATGGCCCAGCGAGTCGATGCGCGTCTGGTATATCTTGCCAACCCTGATAATCCAACGGGCACATGGTATAACGCTGCATCTCTAAAGGAATTCCTGGATAGGCTGCCCGGCGGCTGCCTCTTGATTCTTGACGAGGCTTACTTGGAGTTTGTGCTCCAGCCGGACGGGCCGGCGGTCGACGCCGGCGATCCGCGCGTGATATGCATGCGCACTTTCTCTAAGGCCCATGGCATGGCCGGTGCGCGCATTGGCTATGCGATCGCAGCGCCGCAGATCGTCACCGCTTTTGACAAGGTGAGGAACCACTTTGGGGTCAATCTGTTCGGGCAGGTGGGGGCACTGGCCTCCCTGGAGGACCCGGAATTTATCGAGCAGGTACACGCGCTGGTAGAGCACGGGCGGCAGGATTACTACAGTCTGGCGCGGGAACTGGGTTTGCGGGCGATTCCTTCATCCGCCAATTTTGTCGCCCTGGATTTGGGGAGCGAAGCCGCCGCTCTCTCATTGCTCAAGACATTGATGGAGCGGGACGTGTTCGTGCGGAGGCCGGGTGCTCCGCCTCTGAACCGCTTGATTCGGGTTACGGTGGGAACTCCGGCAGCGCGGACTGAGCTCAGAAAGCTGCTGCACCAACTCGCGGCAGCCAAATTGATTCCTTCCAATGACGTCCAGGCCGGGGCTTGATCGCTGAAGCCGCCCAAATGTCGCCACTTGCGGACCGCATCCCAAGGTGCTATCAGTGTTAAGCAACGGAAATTCGCGGCCAATTCCAGTTGCGGCGAGTTCGCTCTGTATATTTCAACGGCCGGTTTCAGGATTACCAAAGTTACTATCTGAGATAAGCAAGCGGGCGGTGGTAACGACTGTCCTGCCTTACCATAGAACAATGGCCAAGCGACGTGAACAGCGCGTTACCATGCCGCTTACTGTCCGGCTTTGGGGCCTGGACCGGCATGGCCGGGTGTTCTCGCAGTCTGTGAAGACCCTCAACATTGCCACCAGCGGAGCGCGTCTCTATGGAGTGACCGCGGAACTGGAGCCGGGCTTTCTCGTCGGACTGCAATGCGGCAACATGCGGGCGCGATTCATGGTGGTGTGGGTAGGTGAAAAAGGAAGCGCGCGCGATAGCCAAGTGGGCCTGCGCGCCGCCACGAACGGCATCTGGAGTGTCGCACTGCCAACCGCTGCCGAGGAAGACTTCTCAGCGTGGCTGGCTGAAAACCAGTTGCAGAGCCAGGATTGATTTCTTATTTCGACAACGTCTCTTCGATCTTCGTCTTGCCTTGCGTGGAGACGTTCACGCTCTTGTGTACCGGCTTATAGCCTTCTTTTTCCAGGCTGATGTCATAGTTCCCCATCTCCACCTGAATGACCACCGGCGTGATTTTTCCCAGCGGTTTGCCGTTGATGACCACTTGGGCGCCTTTCGGCTGGGTCTTGATTTCAATTTGCGCCGTGCCTGCGCCGGGGCCGCCTCCGAACAGCTTGGAAAAGCCGCCCACGGCCTTGATGTTGTCGGTACGTCCAGCCGCCCGCATGAGGGGAGAATAGTTCGCAGTCTGTCCGGCGGTAAGTTTGATTTCCGTCTGTTCTTCCAGGTACCCCTCTTTGCGTAGGATGATGTGTTGGGCTGCGGGATTGAGCATGAACTCTGCTGGCGTGACCTTACCCGTGTCCGTTCCGCCAATCAGAATGGTGGCCCCTGGCGGAGTGCTGGTGACGGAAAGAAAACCCTGGGTCGCCTTAAGTTGCACATCGAAGGACGCGCGGTTGCCTCCGCTGACTTGGATCACACGTGTCTCGGGAGCGTAACCGCTCTTGCGGAGCGTAACCTTGTAGCTTGCCGGCGCCAGATGCGCGATGGTCTGCGGAGTCTTCCACGATTGCCCTGATTGGCCCTCAACTTCCACGGTTGCTCCAGGGGGTGTCGATGAAATGGCCAGTTCGCCTTCAACGGCGGCGGCCACCGTCGCCGACACTACCTTGCGCGCCGTGCTGGGCGCCTTGCCAGTCTTCGGCTGCGGGGCTACTGTCTCTGTTGTTTCTGTGATTGTGGGCTTTGCCGGTTCGAGGAGCACAGCAGGTTGAACCACGGTTGGTTGCGGCGGTTGGCTGGTCGCAACGCTATGCGGGGCCGCCGCGCGACGTTGTATCACCGCTGCGAGCGCACCCGCTACCAACAGGCATGTGGCGGCCATCGCTCCCAGCTTCCAATACTTGGCCCCAACGCTGGGGCGTTTTGCCGGCGCCTGGCCATGCACCGTCTGCGGGGCAGCGGTCTGGCCAGCGGCCAACGGGGAATGGGTTGTTTCGGCGGTGGTGGCCGGCGCCGGCCAGACACTCGGCTGTTTGATTGCTATCTGCGGGACCTCATTCAGCAATTTGGCCTGTTGGCGAAATGCTGCGGCCATCGCTCCGCAATCCTGGAAACGCTTGAGCGGGTCCTTTTCCAGGGCCCGCAGGATAATGGCTTCAATTCCCGGGGGTAGGGAAGGCTTGAGCGACGAAGGTTTGATCGGCGCTTTGCTCATCACCTGTTGCAGAACATCGTTGACTTCACCGGTAAATGGCTTGAATCCGGTAAACATCCCATAGAAAACCGATCCCAGAGAAAAGATGTCCGAGCGGTGGTCCATTTCTTTTCCGGCCGCTTGCTCCGGAGACATGTAACTGGGGGTGCCGCTGATTCCACCCTCGGGCCGCGGCTCGCGATCGCCAAGCTGGGCAATGCCGAAATCCAGGATCTTGATGACGCCCTGGCCGGTGAGCATGAGGTTGGCGGGCTTCAAATCGCGATGAATCACTCCACGCTGGTGCGCAAATCCCACCGCCTGGCAGATCTGGTCAGCATAGGAAAGCAGTTCGGGCAGCGGCGGAAGATGGTCGTTCTCCAACAGCTCATTGAGGGTCGTGCCTTCCAGAAACTGCATGCTCAGATAGACAAAGCCCTTGTCCAGAACAATGTCGTAAATCGTGACAATATTAGGATGGTCGAGACTGCCGGCCGCCTTGGCTTCCATGAGCAGTTGGTCGGCGTGGGCTTTGTGGCCGGCATTGCCACTATCCAGACGGATGCTCTTGAGCGCGACCGTGCGGCCAATCAGCCGGTCATGCGCCTTGTAAACCACTGCCATGGCGCCGCGTCCCAGTTCAGACTGAATCGCATAGCGGTCTTGCGGGGTTGGAATGGGGACCCGGTCATCATCGGAGACGGGGGAAAACTGTAGGGCGTCCATGATGCTCCATCAATTTGCTGGCAGCCTTGGCCTTGGCTAGAAGGTCGTTGCAGCCTCAGTGGCAAATCATACCCCGAAAGGCCATGGCCATGGTCATTACTTTGGTTTGGCCGGATAGACAGGAAGCGTCTTAATTCCTGCCATTCAGTTTGTCGATCATGTCCGTCACCGTCGCCGCATATTGTCCCGATGGATCATAACGCAGGTACTGGTTCAGCGACTCCAGCGTCCCTGAAGGCGCCACAAACCTTCCGTTTGCCATCTGGCCCCGGCCAAAGAGGATCGCGCCCTTGATGTAATACGCGTCAGACAAGGTGGGGTCCGACGCAATCGCCTGTTCACACGCGGCGATGGCTTCGTCTGCGCGTTTAAGGTTGTAGTAGGTCGCGCACAGGTTGAAATATGGCGTTGCCGGCAACGCAGACACGCCGGTGGCCTTCGTGAATGCCACGATCGCATCATCATATCGCTTTCGCTGCAACAGCAAGTTGCCCTCGGAATTCAGCATTTGGCCCAGGCCGGCCCGCGTGGTTGCGGCGCCGGACTTGACTTCCAGCGTATTTTGCGCTGCCGCTATGCCTTTTTCATAGGCCGCGAGAGCATCTTCCGGCTTGTTGGCCGTTGTGAAAATCCCGCCGAGCGCCTGATAAGGCAGCCATTGCGCCGGGTCGTCCGCTATGGCCCGCGTGCATGCTTCAATCGCAGCGTCAGTCTTGCCGTGATTGTAGAGAACGCTACATGCGCGGTAGTGCGCCATGAAGGGGTGCGGATGGATGGCGGCCGCCTTCTCATAAAGGGCCACAGCCTCGTCGATCTTCTCCAGCCGTTCGTCACAGTCGGCTTGCGACAGCAACAACTCGCCAACGCTTCTAAGTGCGCGATCGGTGTCGGAAGGGTTCGCCAGCGTCTTTTGCGCCACTTCCACCCCCCGGCCAAAACTCACCGCCGCCTCCTGGTACGCCATTAGGTTCATTTGAAGCCTGCCCAGGTTCTGATAAAACTCCCAGCGGTTGCGGTCCAGGACAATCAGCTTCTGCACCAGGTCGATTGCACCCAGCCAGTCTTGGACGGCCAGGGCGTTTTGATATTGCGCGATCAAGCGGTTGATTTTGACTGCGTGGACATTCTCCTCATGGATCAAAGCAAGCTGTTCTTTGGTTTTCTTTCCCCCTGCCAGATTGGTCCCGCTTCCCGGAACCAGCGGGGTGTTGGTTACCAATGACAGATCCACATTAAGAACATTCTGTGAACTGGCTTCGGAGCTGTCGACAATAGTTTTCCGGCCGGAATAGATTAGTCTGCCGTCAGGGGCGATCATCGCAATGTCGTAGACTCCATAGTCCACGCCGACCAGGAGGAAGGCGCCTTTTCTGTTGGTCTTGATCTTGTAGACTCGGCCGGTTCCCTCAAGCATTCTGGGCGATTCAGTTCTCATGCCGGGGTCCGAGCGGTAGTTTCTATCGAATGTGCCGGCATTCGTATAGGTGATCA
This sequence comes from Saccharimonadales bacterium (SeqCode), assembly GCA_035568495.1. Classification (GTDB taxonomy): domain Bacteria; phylum Acidobacteriota; class Terriglobia; order Terriglobales; family Acidobacteriaceae; genus Angelobacter. The sequence continues at coordinate 10,468 of DATMNZ010000037.1, forward strand.
GTACGCCGGCAAATGGCTCGCCTTCCCGGTCCAGGACTTGTCCAGATACCGTGGCCGTGGGTCGCACCTGCAACTGCACCCATAGGGCGAAAAAGACGATCAAGCATCTCTGCAAAGGGGCCCCTCCCATGGTCGTAGGATACATGAAATTGTTGACACCACTGCCTCTGAATGGTTCCCGGACGTGGGTGGAAGACCGACCTTACTTGTTGTCACCCTGAGAAGCGGGCCTCAAGAATCTCGCCTCAAGAATCTCTTCTTGACACACGCTGCCCTTCTGGACGATATCTGTATAGGTAATGACGTTCAACGGTTCCTCTTCCCCTGAAGATAAGATCACTTTGTTTCGGACGCTCTTTCGGGGCCGCCAGGATGTTTACGCTCGCCGCTTCGAAAGCCGGAAGACCGGCAAGTCAGGTTATGCTCCCGCTTGTGGCAACGAGTGGGTCCGGGGAATCTGTGAGAAGCCCCGCATCAAGTGCAACGAATGTCCGCACCGCCGGTTCCTTCCTGTGAATGACGAAGCGATTCGCTGGCATCTTTCGGGCAAGGACAACGATGGCAAAGATTTTGTCCTCGGTGCATATGCAATGCTTGAGGATGAAACGTGCTTTTTCTTGGCCGCTGATTTTGACAAATCAACATGGCAGGAGGATGCAAAAGCATTCCTCGAAACCTGCCGGCGGATGAAGCTGCCTGCCGCCATGGAGCGGTCCCGTTCCGGGCGTGGAGGACACGTCTGGTTGTTTTTCAGCGAGTCCGTGCCTGCGGTGCTGGCCCGCAAACTAGGTTCGCATGTTCTCACGGAAACCATGGACCGCCGTCCGGATATAGGGCTGGATTCCTACGACCGGCTCTTTCCGAACCAGGACACGCTCCCGCAAGGTGGTTTCGGTAATCTGATCGCCTTGCCGCTTCAGAAACGGCCACGGGAAATGGGCAACAGCGTTTTTCTCGACGACGATCTCTGTCCCTACCCCGATCAGTGGAAGTTCTTGTCGGCGATGAGCAAGATCAGCCGCCCGGAAGTGGAGGGCATCGTTCGTGATGCCGAAGACCGCGGGCGGATTCTTGGAGTGCGGCCACCCATCGCGGAGGAAGCAGATTGCGATTTTTCATGGAGTCTTCCGCCATCGCTGCGCCGAAGTAAGACGCCGGTCCTCGGGCCGCTGCCGGAAAGCCTGGATCTGGTGCTCGGCAACGACATCTACATCGCCAAGGATGCTCTATCTCCCTCTTTGCGGAATCGGTTGGTGCGGCTGGCAGCCTTCCAGAATTCGGAATTCTACAAAGCTCAGGCCATGCGTTTGCCGACCTACAACAAGCCGCGGGTCATCGCCTGCGCGCGGGACCACGCTCGTCAGATCGGGCTACCACGCGGCTGCTTCGAGGATGTTCGCCAACTTCTCTCTGAGTTGAAGATCAAGAGCAGCGTCCACGATGAACGCCAGATGGGCCGGCCTCTGGGCGTGACATTTCAGGGTGAGCTACGGCCTGAACAGAAGATCGCGGCCGAAGCCATGCTGGCCCACGACACGGGCGTGCTGGCGGCCACTACCGCGTTTGGCAAGACGGTAGTCGCCGCCTGGCTGATCGCCCAACGCGGTGTCAACACACTAATCCTGGTGCATCGCCGGCAATTGCAGGAACAGTGGATTGAACGGCTGTCGGTTTTTCTGGGCCTGCCGGCGCGGGCCATCGGACGCATCGGAGGCGGACAGAAAAAGCCGACCGGCTCGCTCGATGTAGCGGTCATCCAGAGTCTTGTGCGGAAGGGAATCGTCAACGAGATGGTCAGCGAGTATGGATACGTGATCGTGGACGAGTGCCACCACCTCTCCGCCAGCAGCTTCGAGGAGGTGGTCCGCCATGCGGCCGCGAAGTTCGTGACCGGATTGTCAGCGACCGTAACCCGGAAAGACGGCCATCATCCGATCGTGATGATGCAATGCGGCCCGGTGCGTCACCGGGTCAATGCCCGGGAGCAGGCTACCGGGCGTCCGTTTGAGCACAGTGTGTTTGTATGCCCCACTGGCTTCCGGCCAGCGCGCGCTGCCAATCCGGATGTGAGAATTCAGTTCCACGATCTTTATGCCGAACTCATTGCCGATGCACAGCGAAACAACTCGATTTGTGAAGGTGTTCTGGCAGCCGTTCGCGAGGGACGCTCTCCTCTCGTGCTGACGGAACGCACCGATCATCTTGACGAGCTGGAACGAAAGCTCTCGCCGTCAATCGATAACTTGATCGTACTGCGCGGAGGCATGCGCAAGAAGGAACTTGCGGGCGTCAGGGCGCAACTGGCAGAGAATCCTGCCGGCTGGAAGCCTGTGATTCTGGCAACGGGCCGCTATGCCGGTGAAGGATTTGACGAAGCCCGCTTGGATACGCTCTTCTTGACTCTTCCGGTTTCCTGGCATGGAACCATCGCTCAATATGTCGGGCGGCTACATCGCCTCTGCGATGGCAAGCGTGAAGTGCGTGTCTATGACTATGCCGATCTCGACGTACCGATGCTCGCGCGGATGTTCAATCGCCGCTGCCGGGGCTATGAAGCGGTCGGCTATAAGATTCTGCTGCCGGCCAGCGCAGTACCAGGATGGCCCGTGGAAGTGGCATTACCGGTTGATCCCGTATGGAAAGATGCGTATGCCGCAAGTGTGAGAAGGCTCATCCGAGACGGAGTGGATACGCCCCTCGCCAGCCTCTTTGTCCACGTTGCCCAAACCCCGCCGCCGGATGCTGAAGGCGTCCATCGGGCGCGCAGCGCAACCGAAGCCTTTCTGTATCGCCGACTGGAAACGTTACCCGAAACCAAAGGACGATTTCGTCTCAACGCCGAGCTGCCCATCCCTTTCGATGGCTGGGGCCGGATGGAGGTAGATCTGCTCTGCGCAGACCTGCGTCTGGCGATTGAGTTGGATGGCGGCCACCACTTTGTCGATTCAGAGGCGTATCGGCGTGATCGCCGCAAGGACGTTCTACTTCAGGAAAACGGGTATTTCGTCTTGCGCTTTCTGGCGGAGGATGTCGGTAAGAACCTCGACGTTGTGTTGGACGGCATTCTGCGGGCGTTGGCGCATCGCCGCCGTTAACAGGCCCTTGGAGACACGCCGGCCGCAGGGTGGATGCTTGATCTTCAAGGTGCGCGCTTGCCTTACATTCAGTATAATTTTCCTTACTAAAGTAAGGAAAAAATCTATGAGAACCCTTGCAGAAAGCACGCTGACCAGCAAAGAACAGCTCACGGTCCCCAAAGTAGTGCGTCAATTGCTCGACGTTCACGCCGGCGATTGCCTGGTATGGAGTTTGGATGAGCTGGGGCGACTGATCGTATCCGGGGGGCGTCCACACACTCTGGCAGATATCCGGGCGGCGGTGGCCGCGGCTGGCCCGGTCAAGGCCCCCGCGCGGGTCACGGTAAAGAATATGAAGGCGGGGATTGCCGCCGCCATGAGGCGCAAGCATGGGCGCGGTTGACACGAACGTTCTGGTGCGTCTCCTGGTGGCCGATGATCCGGCACAAACCGGGCGCGCAACCGCCTTTTTGGAAGCTCGCCGCCCGCTATGGGTGTCAACCGTGGTGCTGGTGGAGACCGTATGGGTGTTGACCACCGTCTATCACTGGTCCAAGGCGCAGATCATGGCCATGCTCAAGATGGCCGCCAACAGCCGGGACTTTACTTTTCAGGCCGTTCAGACGGTAAACGCCGCGCTCGAACTCTATGCTTCATGCAAGGCCGATTTCTCCGACTGCCTGGCCCTCGAATTGGCCCGTGCTGAAGGGCATCTGCCGTTCGCAACATTTGACAAAGCTACGGCCAAGTTACGCGACGTTGTTGTTCCGTAGAGTGGGCCGCAGTCACCTTTGCAAGAATGTGCTCAATCCGCTCAACTGCTCAAGTCATTGAAACCAAAAGAAAACTCCGTTGCACATGCAAGTTCGTGTGAGCACATCTTGTACAGTGACCGGGAGATTCAGTAACCATGGCGGATCGGTTGATCCGGTGATCGCGTGATCTGGTGATCGGAAATGCGATCTGGCATCTTCGCCAACATTACCAATATTGCCGGTCATGGTACCAGTCGAGGAGATGTAACCAATCGCTCAATTTCGTGAGTACGGCAGGCCACGAACACTGGCCGGGAATGATACATACATGAGACATAGATGATACAGGGGGTGGGGGTTAGCGATCTTGTTACTACCCTCCCCGGATTTGGGGCGCAGGCTGCAGGCAAGACTATGGCATCCCGATGGGCACGATCCATGGCCGTCAAGCTACGCCCTCTTGCCGTTGGTGGTAGCGAGTTGCTCTTGAACACACTTCTCCGCAGGCCAATCGGCGGCCCAGCGGGCACTTGCCGGGCCGAGACGCCCGCTTGCCATCGAGCTGTCGAGCTGGATCGATGGCTACGCGGGCGCCCATTCGCTTCGGTTAGTCCCCGTGGTTACGAAGCCCGAACTGACACTCGCATCAGTTGTCAAAGAACGGTATTGCCGGCTATTGCCCCTGGGAACATAGCCTTACCACCCTTGAGTGTGACTTGAGAATTGCTGCCGATCAAGGCTTTGCTGTCGTTTCGCTGTCAGCGTGGCAGCAGAATGTTCGAACAGGGCCTACCTCTTCTTGCTAACGGATTTCTTCTTGCGTGCTCTGGCCGTTGCCTTGGCAATCTCACCCTCTTCCCACTCCTCAACCATCGGGCCGAGGCGCCGGATTTCACCGGATTCCTGCTGGTGCAGGCGTCCGGTCAGTTTCATGTTGATTTCGGCCTGGAGCTCTCCCAGACGGCTTCGCCACACGTCGGCGCCATCGTGCTCAAGAAGTTCGTTGGCCAGCAGCATTTCGAGATTGGTCTCCAAGTACCGAAAGGCGCTATTGATGTGATACAGATGGCGGTAAATGTTGAATTTTCTGGTAACTTTGGATTCAGCCAAGGTGCCTCCTTCGTAGGTGCTTTGGTTAGGGGCGCGTCCGGTCTCAACACCGGGCGCGTCCCGCTTAAGTTTATGTCGTATACAAAATATGTCGTATACAACGTAACAGTAAAGACATGGTAAGCCTCATGCTTGACGAATGTCCAGAGATATTTGCAAGCGTTTCGGTGAGCGGATTCGGCAATTACGCCGGGAAAAGGAAATCACTCAAACTGAACTGTGTGGGCGAATCGATATGGAGCAATCGTATCTGTCGTCAATTGAAAACGGCAAGATGGAACCGTGTTTGCGAAACATCGAACTGCTGGCCATCGGCCTGAAAGTAACGCTTGGCAAGGTGTTTAAGGATTTGTAATCAAGAGAGGAGATATCCAATGTTAGGGATTCAGGGCATCAGTCTAAATTGGCGACACAAAGCTGGCCTATTCCTTACCGTTGCCGCCACCGGCTTCAGCCTCTTCTTGGAACTAAGCGTGAAGCAAACGGCAGGGATCGCCATTCTTGGAATATCCTTTGCTTGGCTTTTTGGCGGCCTAAGTATTCGTATGTTCAGCCTCATCGCGTTTGCTTCAATTTCCATCTTCGGACCTTATATGGCAATAGCGCCCATTTGGGGCGAGTGGAAATCTGTTAAAGAATCCGTTGCTGAATACGATTCTGCGATTGCTGCGATCACTGCGGCTGTGAACTCGGTTGACGATCAAGTAGTTAATTTGGCGCAAGACCCGAACTTTGCCAAGCTTGCCATTGCAGATCAGAGGAAAGCATTAGCCACATATGATTCGGAATTTGGGAAGGCTGATGACAATGTAATCAGTCAATTTGTGGAGGCGCATCAAAGAGCCGCTAGGCATGGACCACGCTCTGCTACCAATTTAGCCGTTCCGCCACCGCCGCCAGGGTATGTTCTTCTCAGAAGCGTGGAAATCCCTAATGACATACTCCAGAAATGGCTTCGACCGGATGTGACTAAGAGGCAAGTTTATTTCAGCGACTTGGGGGCGAAGCGTGTTTTTGACTTTCCCAGCGCGATGTCGCACCTCGATATTATGCGGGAATTCGAAACTATCCTTCGGCCAAGGCCCGTATTCTCATTGGTGTCTGCGCTGAAGTCCCACGCGTGGCATTTGCTTGCTGACATAGCCCTTCTCGCTGTTGGTTTAGTGGGTTGCGTTTGGAACATCTTCCGGAACCGCAAGAGCAGGTCACAATTAAATGAGGGTTAAGCGGCTGAACGGTTCTTTCAGTGAACCGCATGAACAAGACCCGCTGCGCGCACAAACTCTTCGGCATGGCTGCGATCACGAAAATAGTAATTGTCCTGTTCAATGGTGATGCCCCACATTTTTGGGCTGGATTCTGACAGCGGGGCGAGTGTAGAGCCAGGGGGAAGCAGAAGTGCATCGTGCTTCGCGGCCAGAGCCTTAAGCGTATATACGGTCGTTCCTCCATTTTGTTGGGCCATGAGGTCATAGTCCATGCTTGGCGAAGCGGGCGCTGCGATGCTGGGATCGGCTACAGGAGTCCATGCGGAAGCGAGCCGAGCATTCTCGTGTCGCCGGTAGAAATAAAATCCTGCCGAAATGAGAATCGCGATTGCAATCAATCCGATGGCAACCCGTTTGGCAAGCCGCCAGAAGTGGGACCACTGGCCGTTCTTGTCGATGAGAAAGAGGATGGTCGAAATAACGATTGCAACCCCAAGAACTTCCACGATGGGTGCCTCCTAATCGAAACGGGGTTTTTGTCACTCGGTAACTCCATTGACCAGTTCGGAGCGGCAATCTTGATCAGCGTAGCAGCTTCCACGGTACTGGGTTTTTATTGGCCATCATATGGCCTATTCCGGCAGTACCCCCGACAAACATTCCCGCGACTCCAGCCATGTTCTCGAATCGCGTGAACATGAGTATAGTAACTGTCACTATAAACCCAAGCGCCACAGCAAGAGCAGTCTTCCAAGGGGCAGAACTCCGCGAACATGAGTAAAAGAGAACGCAAAGGAAAATGGCGAGTAACACGCAAACAGCTTGCCACAACCCACCGATGGGTGTAAACCCTGTTCCAAGAAGTGGAAAGGATTCACCGGCGTCAATATGCAAGGTGTTCTGTTCGCAGCAACGATGATTCATCCGAAGGCGAGTGAATCACTGCGAGGTAGTCTGAATCAGCGGTCGCACGGCGTGGCTTCGCTATAGCGAGAACTGTAGCGGGTGCCCGGTTTGAGCGACTTGTTTCGGTTGTGCGCTGAGAGTCGAAACCGCTGATTCTGCAGCCTTCTGAAACCAGCGGCAAACCGCTCAATGCCCTGTACGCGATCCTAAGTCTGGTGCATTTGCCAACTCCGTCACTCTCGCACTTGTAAAATCAATTTACTTACCTGCGGCTCCCGGTACTCCCCGAGCCTGCTCACGGCCCGCTGGATCGTCTCCGGCACAGGATGACTGATCACAGCGGTGTTGTGCCCTTTGAGGTACTCAGACAGGATGTCTGTGTCCAGAATTGCCTTGACAGTCATGTCAGCGGCTAGGCTCTTGCTTGCTGGGTCGGTGGCGCTCTTCGTAGGCGATGGAAACTACTTCATCCAGCAAAGCCGCATCTTCAGGGCTACTAAATAAACCGAGGCCCCGCTCAAAGACACTGTTGCTGGCGGCCAGAGTCTCGTCCCGATTGGGCAAGCTGACAATCGCCCGTTGGATGAGTTCTTCGACTGAGGTGAACTGCCGGCAGGGGCTAAAAGCCCAGCGACTTCTTCGACTGGGCGGCACGACTACGCAGCCCTCGTTCGCTATTCTTACTCCGGGACCGCTGAAGCTCCTTCAGCTTCGCTCTCCACACGCTACGCACCCATTGGATTGTTTGCAGAGACATGCAAAAAGCATTTTTTAAGGGCGCTCCTGCCGCTTTGCGGCATACGCGCTGGCCCTTCACCTTCGTTCAGGGCAGGCTCTTCGGCAGAGCGGAAGGAGAATCCTCTGTTGCTGACCCAGCACTTAGAACGTGAGAAAAAATCGATTTGAGTGTTTTCATGCAATTTTGCAGCCAAAAATTTCGCGCCACGATTCGATATAAGCGATTGCCGGTACCTCGGGATACATATTGCATCACCGCCGGAATTGGCTAAATCGATTCTTGCTCACGTTCTTAGCGACTCGGCCACGCAAAGAACGCGTGGCCGAGTCGCACGTGCTGGGCTACTTTCTTCCGTCCCGCTGAAGCGGGACTGGCGCCGCGCAAGTCGAGTGCATCGCCCACTTTGAACTTTGTTGGTGTTTTGGTGTCTGCGACATGTACCTATGGTAAGCAGTGCGCGCGGGCGGCATACGACACCACCTTCCACGGGCCTAAATGAGGGGACGGTACGCACCGCGGAGCCAAGTCAGGTCCAGCTTGCGATGAGCATCGTTGGCCAATGAACCAGGGAGCGTACACACTTACGCCTTGGATCCCAGACAAACGTTTGGCTAGCAATGATTTTGAAGGGATTTCCAACTCTATGCACTTAGCGGTGCGGAACCGCAGCAATTAAGACCTCTCTCTGCCGCCCCTGCCGGGGCTCGTCTATTCCCTTCGGTTTCCCAGGCCTTCCGGCCTGGGCTAACCTATTTCGCGCCTCCGGCGCTGGTGTATCGTGCTCGGCTGATTCGATCACCTCGTTGCCAGATCATCGTTTCTCAGCTCAAGCCTGTAAAGCACCCACATCGAGGCGTTGCCGCCCGCCAATTAAGCTGGTAGCTTTCTCTGCATGGATTCAGCCCGCCTCGTCCCGGTACTGACTCCTCATGGCCGGCTTACGCTCGTCTCTGAGGATGACGCGCCGGCCCTTGATCTCCAGCTTGCTCAACGTCTGCAGGCTGCATTTGCGCGAGGATCGGGCCATGGTCTGCTGCAACTGGGCGCGAGTGAAGTCGGGGTAGCGATTCCGCCGGCGTTCTCTTATTGGCGAGAGCTCGGCGCCCGCTATGTGACTTCGCTCTGCACACTGCCGGATGCCGGAGACGATTTGGCAAAAGCGCACGTTCCTCCTCCGCCCCAGCCGGACTTGGAATGGCTGGCGCTCGCCGCTCCTCCGATGACTGGGGCGGAATATCTGGCTGCCGACGTTCTGAAATCTCTCTGGCAGGAATTGGACACGGCCTTCGCGCTCCAATGCGCCGAGGCGAAATGCAATGTTCAAGACTTTCTGAAGCGCTGCAATTCCGTGTGGAACCTGGTGGGCCGCGTACACTTCAACCTTGCCGAAAACCGAAAGGATGAAGAAGCGCCCTTCGCGTTTCTCGCGACCTACACCACCCGTCTCTCGGCACAGGCCAAAGCCCAGCATCTTCCGCTGGGTCAGGCGCTACGCGAGTATGCGGGCGCAGCCAACAAGGAGCGTCTGTTATCGCTGTTGCTTCCCGTTCAGCGGGCGGCGGAGCTTTGCCCGTGGTTGAAGACCGCAGTGGATGCGGGCGAGATCTTCCATCCCTGCCGGTGGACACCCCAGGCGGCCATGCAGTTCCTGAGAGACGTTCCGCAACTGGAGAGCGCCGGCGTGGTGGTGCGCATGCCCGCGACCTGGCGGGCCAACCGGCCTTCACGCCCGCAGGTGACGGCCAGTGTAGGAGGCAAAAAGCCATCGGGACTGGGCGTGGATGCTCTTCTCGATTTCCAGATGGAAGTCACGCTTGATGGCGAAACGCTGACCGCGGCTGAGATACGGGAATTACTCGCAAGATCCGACGGACTAGCGCTGGTTCGGGGGCGCTGGGTGGAGATCGACCGTGAGCGTCTGGGCCGCATGATCGAACACTTCAGCGAGGTGGAACGCGCAGCCAGCGAACATGGCCTGCGCTTTGGCGAGGCCATGCGGCTGCTCTCCGGCGCCGATGTAGCGACCGATGGCGCAGCCGACGGCGACTCTGCCAACGGCGCCGGCTGGGCCCATGTGTCCGCGGGCCCGTGGCTCGCCGAGACCCTTCAAGGACTTCGAAGTCCGGAAGGTCTGGCCCACATCGATCCCGGTGATGCGCTGAAAGGTGTGCTGCGTCCCTACCAGCAGATGGGTGTCCGCTGGCTCTATCTGCTTGCAAAGCTCGGACTGGGCGCTTGCCTGGCCGATGACATGGGATTGGGCAAGACCATACAGATATTGGCGTTGCTGCTGGTGCTCAAACGCGAGCGGAACGGCCAGCCGCAGCCCAACCTGCTGGTGGCTCCTGCTTCGCTGCTCGCCAACTGGGCGGCGGAAATGGAGCGCTTCGCGCCCAGCTTGAAGGCGCTCATCGCGCATCCATCGGCGCTGCCCGCAGCCGAGCTTAAGGCCCTGACTCCGGAGCGCCTGCACGGCGTGGACTTGGTCATCACCAGCTATGGCTCGCTGCTCCGCGCCCCGTGGATGGCGGAGACTTCATGGCGGCTGGTAGTTCTCGATGAAGCACAAGCCGTCAAGAACCCCGCTGCGAAACAGACACGGGCGGTCAAGAAGCTGAACGCGGGCGCGAGGTTCGCGCTCAGCGGCACCCCCATTGAGAACCGGCTGGGAGATTTGTGGTCCATCTTCGATTTTCTCAACCCGGGGCTGATGGGGTCAGCCAAGGAGTTCACCAGCTTCGTCAAGGGCCTTGCCGGCAGGCCAGGCAATTCGTACGCTCCCCTGCGCGATCTGGTGCGTCCGTACATTCTGCGCCGCATGAAAACCGACAAGACGGTCATTGCCGACCTGCCGGATAAGACTGAGGTCCGGGCATTCTGCCAGCTCAGCCGCAAGCAGGCGGCGCTCTACGATCAGTCGGTGAAAGACATGGCCAAGCAATTGGAAAACGCCGAGGGCATCCAACGTAAGGGCCTGGTGCTATCGTTCCTGATGCGCTTCAAGCAAATCTGCAATCACCCTTCCCAGTGGCTGGGAGACGGCGCCTGGAGCGAAGAGGACAGTGGCAAGTGGGAGCGCCTGCGCGGCATCGCCGAAGAGATCGCCTCCCGGCAAGAGAAAGTTCTGGTGTTTACGCAGTTCCGCGAGATGACCGCTCCTCTCGCGGCCTTCCTGGGATCGGTCTTTGGGCGTCCGGGGCTGGTGCTTCATGGGGAGATCGATGTGAAGAAGCGCAAGTCTCTGGTGCAGCGCTTCCAGGAAGACGAAGCCGTGGGATTCTTCGTGCTTTCACTCAAGGCGGGAGGCGCCGGCCTCAATCTCACCGCTGCCTCTCACGTAGTGCATTTCGACCGATGGTGGAACCCGGCGGTTGAGAACCAGGCCACCGACCGCGCCTTCCGCATTGGACAAAAGAAGAACGTGCTGGTACACAAGTTCGTGTGCCGGGGAACCATCGAAGACAAAATTGACCAGATGATCGAATCGAAGCGGCAGCTCACACAGGATTTGCTGGAAGGCGGCGCCGATATGATGCTAACCGAAATGAAAGACGAAGAACTTCTCAAGCTGGTATCGCTGGATATCAACGCGGCACTCAAGGAGACGTGATCCATGTACGACGACTGGGGCTGGAGACCGTACGTCTCCGTGGGGGAGCGGCGGGCGCAAGCCATGCGCAAGATGGAGAAGCTCAAGAAGAAGGGGCACTCCGTTTCGCCGGTGACCATTGAAGGGCGGACGATCGCCAAGACCTTCTGGGGCAAGGCATGGTGCGAGAATCTCGAACGCTACAGTGACTACTCCAACCGCCTGCCGCGCGGACGCACCTACGTGCGCAACGGCTCGGTGATCGATCTCCAGATTACTTCCGGGCAGGTCAAGGCATTGGTGAGCGGCTCCGATATCTACAGCGTGGCTGTGAAGGTCACCCCGGTCAGCAAGGCGCGCTGGAAGTCGATTTGCCAGGATTGTTCCGGCGCCATTGATTCTTTGATCGAGCTTCTTCAGGGGCGGTTCTCCATGGGCGTGATG
>DATMNZ010000038.1:0-28683 GCA_035568495.1 Saccharimonadales bacterium (SeqCode)
CGGCGCTGGCCGTGGGCAATCACACCATCACCACCAGCTATGGCGGGGATGGGAACTTCAATGGCAGCACCGGATCACTGACCGGAAATCCGCAGGTCGTCAATAAGGCCAATACGACGACCGCTGTAACGTCGTCCGCGAATCCCTCGGTCTTGGGTCAGTCCGTGACCTTCACCGCGACGGTTTCACCCGTCGCTCCCGGGGCGGGAACGGCGACCGGCACGGTTACGTTCCTGGATGGCGGCAGCCCCATCGGCACCGGCACCCTGAGTGGAGGGATCGCCACATTCACCACTTCGGCGCTGGCTGTAGGCAATCACACCGTTACTACCAGCTATGGCGGCGACGGCAACTTCAATGGCAGCACCGGTTCGCTGGCCGGCAATCCACAGGTCGTCAATAAGGCCAATAGCACGACGGCCGTGACATCGTCTCTCAATCCCTCACTCATTGGTCAGCCGGTAACCTTCACAGCGACGGTTTCCCCGGTTGCACCAGGAGCCGGAACGCCGACGGGAACGGTCACCTTCCTCGATGGTGGCAGTCCGATTGGGACGGGCACGCTGAGTGGCGGAGTAGCCACATTCACCACTTCTGCCTTGGCCCTCGGCAGTCATACCATTACCGCCAGCTATGGCGGCGACGGAAACTTCAACGGCAATACAGGATCGCTGACCGGCAATCCGCAGGTGGTGAACAAAGCCAGTACGGCAACGGTGGTGACTTCATCGCAGAATTCTTCCGCCGTCGGTCAATCTGTGACATTTACCGCCACGGTTTCAGCGGTGGCGCCGGGAACAGGGACTCCAACAGGCACAGTCACATTCCTGGATGGCGGCAACCCCATCGGAACGGGAACACTGAGTGGGGGTGTGGCGGCGTTTACCACCTCTGCGCTGGCCGCGGGCAGTCACACGATCACCACCAGCTATCCTGGCGATGCTAACTTTAATGGCAATACGGGATCGCTCACCGGCAATCCACAGGTGGTGGTTGGCGCGCCCATGATCGCCAAGGCGTTTAACCCGACGCCCATTGCGGTCAACGGTATCTCGGCCTTGACGATAACCATTGCCAACCCTATGGCCAATACTGTTGCCGAAAGCGGTGTGGCGGTGACCGATAACCTGCCGGCTGGCATGGTCATAGCGACGCCCAATGGCCTGAACAACACGTGCGGTGGCATCGCTACCGCAACAGCCGGATCAAGCAGCGTCTCGCTGACCGGTGGGACCATCGCCACCGGCAGCACCTGCACCGTAACCGTGAGTGTTAGGACCAGTTCCACCGGGAACTTCGTGAATACCACCGGCGCCGTGAGCTCGACCAATGGCGGTACCGGCAACACCGCGACGGCCACTCTCACGGTGCAGCCGGCCGATCTCACCATCACCAAGGTCCACAACGGAACGTTCTCCCGCGGCCAGAACGGCGCCACCTACACCATCACGGTCAACAACATCGGCGCTGGACCTACGACCGGCACGGTCACCGTAGTGGATACGCTGCCCAATGTGGCGAATACCATCGTGCCCACGGCGCTCAGCGGCACCGGCTGGGCTTGCACCCTGGGAACGCTGACTTGTACGCGCAGTGATGTCCTGGCGCCGGGCGCGAGCTATCCGGCGATCACGCTCACGGTGAATGTTCCGATCAACATTAAGAACACCTTCACCAATACCGTCACGGTTTCCGGCGGAGGTGAAACCAACACCGGCAATGACACCGGCTCCGACACTGTGACCCTTGGACCGCCGATCATCATCACGCCCCTGAATGCCAGCGTGACGGTGGCCGCGGGCGGCACGGCTTCGTTTAACCTTAAAGTCGACTCTCCTGACCCCACGCTGGGAGTAATCACCTTAAGCTGCAGCGGATTGCCATCGCAGTCGGCCTGCACCTTCAACCCCGCTACCATCGACACTGCGCTGGGCGTGAGCCCGACCATGGTGATGATGACAGTAACCACCATCGCCACCCACACCGCCTCAGTGACGCTGCCGCCGGCGCCGGCGCCGGGTGGGGGCGGAAGCCAGCCGCCGCTCTATGCTGCGCTGCTGTTCCCGGCGCTGGCTCTGGCAGGCTTAGGTACGATTGGAAGAAGTAAGAACAGAAAGACCCGCGTTAAGCTGGCCCTGTGCCTGGCGGCTTTGCTCATGCTGCTGGCGATGATCGGTTGTGGAGTTTCGCCGCAGCAGCGCACGGTCCCCGGCACGCCGGCGGGCGCCTCGTCGATAACGGTGACGGCCGCCAGTCCGGGCTTTACGGCGGCCAGTTCGGTAAGTCTGACAGTGCAGTAAGAATGCTGTTTAAAACGCTACCAGGAGCATACTAATGTCAAGTCCATTTATCGGCGAGATCCGGATGTTTGCCGGAAACTTCGCCCCCGTTGGCTGGGCGTTCTGTAATGGCGCAATAATTCCCATCAGCCAAAACGACGCCCTGTTCAATCTGATCGGAACCACCTATGGGGGCGATGGCCAGAATACCTTCGCGCTCCCCAACCTTCAGAGCCGCGTTCCTGTACATGTGGGGCCGAACTTTGTTCTAGGTCAAGCTGCAGGCGTGGAGTCGGTCACCTTGACCACCAGCCAGATTCCCGCGCACAGCCATGTGCCGCTGTGCAGCCCTAATGCCGGCAGTCAAGCTGGTCCGGGCAACGGTGTCTGGGCCGTTGCTGGCAGCAATTTGTACGCTGACACGGCTCCCAGTGTGGCCATGGCGCCGACAGCATTGGGATCGACTGGCGGATCGCAACCGCATGACAACATGGTTCCGTTCCTGGTCATTAACTTCATCCTTTCGCTGTTTGGGATTTTTCCGTCGCAAACATAATGCTGTTTTTCGGTTTCGACGTGGAGCGGGCCTACAGTCCCGCAAAAGGAGATTAAGAGATGTCAGAGCCATTTCTGGGTGAAATCAAAATTATCAGTTGGAATTTCCCTCCCAAGGGCTGGACCTTCTGCAACGGGCAGTTGCTGCCCATCAATCAAAACCAGGCGTTGTTTTCCATCCTGGGAACCACCTACGGCGGCGACGGAAGAGTAAATTTCGGCCTGCCGAACCTGCAAGGGCGGTCCCCAGTCCATGTCGGGAATGGGATTGCCCTCGGGGAACTCGGTGGTGAAACGACCCACACCCTTAACATCTCCGAGATACCGGCGCATAACCATGTGCCGGTGGGTTCTACCAGTTCACCCGGCTCCCCTACCGCACTAGGAAACTTGTGGGCCACTGGTAATGCCTCGGTCTACGACGGGTCGGGAAATTCGACAATGAATCCTGCCTGCGTTTTGCCGGCGGGAGGCAGTCAGGCCCATGAAAACATGTCGCCCTATCTAGTGCTCAACTTCATCATCGCGCTTCAGGGGATATTCCCCTCACAGAACTGAAAAGGGAGAAGAAACTATGTCAAATCCATTTCTTGCGGAAGTCAGGATTTTTACAGGAAACTTCGCTCCCAAGGGCTGGGCCCTCTGCGATGGCCAGCTCATGCCCATCAGCCAGAACACGGCGCTCTTTTCCTTGCTGGGCACCACCTACGGGGGCGATGGTAAGAGTAATTTCGCTTTGCCCAATCTCCAGGGCTGCGCGCCCATGCAAGCCGGCCAAGGCCCCGGTCTGAGCCTGCGTGATCTGGGGGAAACCGCTGGGGAGCAGACCGTAACGCTGCTGCAGACTGAAATGCCCGCTCATAGCCACAGCGCGCAGGCCTCTAGCGCCAGCAATCAGCTCACCCCGGTGAGCAACGCCTGGGCCTCGGGCCAGAAGGGCTTTGGAAATGTCTATGCGGCTTCCAACCCGTCGACCAATGTTGCGATGAACGCGGCCGGCACGTCCATCGCCGGCGGCAACCAACCCCACAACAACATGCCACCCTTTCTCGGCCTGACATTCATCATCGCCCTGCAGGGAGTATTCCCGGCGCGTTCGTAACGGACCGGCAGAACGACAGTTCTACTTGGTAGGTAGAAGGGCCTGAGAGCTAATCTCTCAGGCCCTGTTTGTCATATACGCAATCCCTTTCCGCATTTTTTGCTGTCACTCTGACAGCGGATAGACATCGAAGCGGAAGCAAAGTCTTGACTGCCTCGCCATCCTGCGGGCACACTCAAGAATGGATTGGCTATGTCCACAGGGATCAACAGTCTGAACCGCTTTTCAAGGATGGGTAGCAAGCTGCCGTTGCACCACGAAGATCGAAGATCTCATCCCCAACAGTATCAGCAACGAGATTTTCCTTAAGTTTCAACGACATGAGTGAAATGAGCGGATTGAGCGCTTTTTCTCGAGGATAGTAACCAGATCGCCAATCCCCACCCCCTGTATCATCTACGCCTCATGTATGCATCATTTTCGACCCATCGCTCACGGCCTGCCGTGCTCAGGAGACCGAAAATCATGGAACGCCATGATCGCTGTAGAATGAGCACCACGGACAAAATCCACAGCGAATGGCATCTTCTTCCAACCAAGCCCCCGTCCTGTTCGAAAGCGGAGTCCCGCTATCGCAGTCCGTCATCTGGCGATGGCAGCGGGAATTCTACGCTCAGCGTGGCCTCCGTGCCTGGAGCGAAGACATGGTGCCCCAGTTCATCACCAACAATCCGTTCATCGCAGAAATTTATGCCCAGATCGTCTTTGCTTTTCTGCGTGACTGCGCCGCCGGGGACGATGCAAACAACCCGCAGCCCCAGCTTCGCATTTTGGAATTGGGCGCCGGTCCCGGTAAATTTTCTTATCTCTTTCTCCTTCATCTCTCCCGGCTCATGGCCTCCGGCGGCTTTCCATTGCAATCTGTCCGTTATTGCATGACCGATTGCGGGGAAGGCATGCTTCAGGCTTGGCGTTCGAACCATTACCTCACCCGGTTCGTCGAAAGCGGAATTCTCGAATTCGAAGTCTTGGAGGCAGGCGGCCAACTCCGGCCGGCCTTTCTCTGCGGAAGTCCACCTTCCTGCTCACCTCTGGTAGTGATCGCCAATTACGTTTTCGACAGCCTGCCGCAGGACGCCTTTCTCATCGAAAACGGTCAGATTTCCGAAATGCGGGTTACGACAACCGGTGAAAGCGGCAATCCAGGGCCACAAAACCTATCCGGCATGAAACAGTCTTTTCAGAATTTCACTGTGCCCCCGGGCCACTATGAGGATGCATCGTGGAACAGCATTCTGGAGCAGTACCGCACCCGGCTTCCTGCGGCCACCGTCCTGTTCCCCTGTGAGGCCTTGCGGACGAGCCGGCAACTGGGCGCGCTGACCGCCGGCAGCGTGCTGCTGCTGGTTGCCGACAAAGGGCTGATCCATGAGGAAGATCTCCTGTTGTCTCAGGGACCGCCCGCGTTTGAGATGCACGCTTCAGGGCACTGTTTTTCACAGATGGTCAACTTCGATGCCATCGCCCGGTACTTTCAGTTGCTGGGTGGAGAGGCGCTGCTGCCCGATAAGCACTACGCCGGTCTGTGGCTTTGCGGATTCCTGCAAGGCCGGCCTGGTGGCCAGTTCCCGGCCACCCATGCTGCTTACAGGCAGATGCAGGCGGCCTTCGCTCCCGATGACCTGTTCTCACTGCTGGGCTGGCTTGAGCCGCACATGGATGAAACCAACGTCCCGCAGATACTGGCGATTCTGCGGCTGAGCCGCTGGGACCCGGTGGCCCTGATGCGGCTGTTTCCGGTACTGGCCCGCCAGCTTCGCAATGTGGCCGCCGCACGCCATGACGTACGCAACGCCGTCATGAACACCTGGGCCAACCACTTCCCGGTGACCGCTGCCGACAATGCTTTCGCTTTCCAGTGCGGCGTGATTCTGTTGGAGCTGCGATTCTTCGACGATGCCCAGCCGCTGTTCCGGGCGTCTCAGCAGTTTCTGGGGCCGTCCGCGGCCACCAGCTATAACCTGGGACTGTGCGCCGTTGGACTCGGAAATGCCCCGGAAGCTCTGGCGCTCATGACCGAGGCTTGCGAGCTGGACCCGAACTTCGAACCTGCCCGGGCCAGCCGCGCAAGGCTCGAAGCCGGAATGTAGAAATCCCGAAACCCCAGACGGTGCCGAGCAGAGACGGTGCTGAGCAGAGACGGTGCTGAGCACCGTCTCTACGGCTGGGCGATTTTTTCGAGTTGCAGCAGATGGTTCAGGTCGTGGCCGGCCATGGTTTCGTAGATCGTCGCCAGAGTCATCGTTCCCCGCTCCGGGTGCATGACCGTCTTGGAATGTTCGGCCTTGGGCAGGGACTTCAACAAGGCCACGTTCCAGCCGCGCAGCGCCGAGAACAGGGCCAGCGCGGATTGGGAGTCGTAGGCGGAGTAGGTTTTCGCCCAAGCATCCTGGTCAAAGGGTTGAATTACGTGTTGCGGTTCGGCCAGGGTCTGGCGCAGGCGGAACGCAAATACCATTTCACAGTCCGCGAGGTGGCAGAAAATTTCACGCGGCGACCACTTTCCGGGCGCAGGACTTTTACCGGTTCGTTCCGTTCCGAGTTTCTGCGCCAGACCAGCCAGTTTGCCGGCAGTCAAGCCAATCACTTCAAGAGGGTTTGCGGTACCGAGGTAGGAAGCATAAGGGTTTTGCATGACCAAGCTTAACATCGCCGGCGGTTGGCGAAAACAGTCTCAGAAACCAAAAGCCGCCACGGAGACACGGCGTGACGCAGCCACAACCAAAAAGAATCCACCGCAAAGTACGCTAAGGTCGCAAAGGAAGATCAAAAGATTGAACCGCGGAGGACGCGGAGGTGCGCAGAGAGCGCGGAGAATCCGCGTGCATCCGCGTAAATCCGCGGTAGGGTTTCTTCTTGTCAGTGTTGATCAGCTCTTCTATCAGTCCCGCCTCGCGGGATCAGTGGTAAGGTTCTTGATTGCGGCCCTCGTCCCTTCGTACAACTTCGCGTACTCGCGGGCGGAAGCGGACCACGAAAAATCTTTCACCATACCGTTCATCATGATCTTCTTCCAGGCGGCCTTGTCGTTGAAGACGGAAAGGGCGAGGCGCAGGGTAGCCAGCAGTTCTTCACCGGAATATTCGCTGAATTTGAAACCAGTGCCGCGGCCGATCTCCGGGTCCCAGTTCTCAATCGTGTCATCGAGCCCGCCGGTGGCGCGCACGATGGGAACGGTGCCGTATTTCAGGCTGTACAACTGGTTGAGGCCGCAAGGCTCATAGCGCGAGGGCATGAGAAACATATCGGCGCCCGCTTCGATCTTGTGGGCCATGGCGTTGTCGTATCCGGTCCTGAACCAGAATTTGTCAGGAAACCTGGCGCTTAAATCGCGGAACAGGTCTTCATACCGCGATTCACCGCTGCCCAGGACGGCCATGTTCAATGGCAGGCCCGCCAGTTCGTCCGTAATCCCGGCGATCAGGTCAAGGCCTTTCTGCTCGGCCAGGCGGGAGATCATACCGATGAGCGGCAGCTCGGGATTTGCGCCTTCCAATCCTAACTGCCGCAGCAGGTCGCGCTTGCAGCCGTGCTTGCTTTCCATGGTCCCCAGCGAGTACTGGGTGAGAATGAGCTTGTCTTTTTCCGGGCTCCACTCGTTATAGTCCACCCCGTTGAGGATCCCGCAGAACTGGCCGGCGCGGCCACGCAGAACACCCTCCAGGCCAGACCCGAATTCCGGGGTCTGTATCTCTTCGCTGTACTTCCTGCTCACGGTCGTAATGCGGTCGGCGGCGACCAGTGCGCCTTTCAGGAAATTGATCTTGCCCCAGAACTCCATGTGGCGGATGCTGAACAATTCTTCAGGGAGCATCAGCAGCGGCAGGGTGCGGGCGGGGAAGATCCCCTGAAAGGCGACGTTATGGATGGTCATTACGGTCGTTGTGTCTTGAAACGCCGGGTCATGGGCGTAGACCGTCCTCAGCAAAACGGGGACCAGGGCCGCCTGCCAGTCGTGGCAGTGAAAGACTTCCGGAACGCCCAGGACCTTGGTGGCTTCCAACACTGCGCGCGCAAACAGGGCATAGCGCTCGGCGTTGTCCGGATAGTCGCCCGCGGGCGTGCCATAGAGGCCTTCACGGTCAAAGAATGGCGGATAATCGATAAAGTAGAATTGGACGCCAGACTGGCGTCCACCATCGAGCACCGCACAGAAGCGATACTCGGGAGCGAAGGGCACGCTGACGCTGCGCAGCACGGTGCGCAAAGAGTTGCTTTTTGTGTTCTTATAACGGGGCAGATAGACCGAGACGTTGTGACCGAGTTCGGCCAACGCCCGCGGCAGCGCGCCCACAACATCGGCCAGGCCGCCGGTTTTGGAAAAGGGAACGCACTCAGATGCAGCAAAGACGATGTTCAACAGGCCTCCCGGAAGTCCGGCACGATCTGTGTTTCCATCAAGCTGGTCGGGAAGAGTTTAATGGCTGACAGAAGCAGGGTCAATTTGCAAGAAACCATAAGAACCATAAGAGCCAAGGTGGGTAAGGTTTAAAGATGGCCAAAGCCAAAATGGGGCAGAACTTTCTGGCCGACCACGCCGCGGCTGAACAGATCGTAGACGCCCTCGGTGACATCTCGCATTCGGTCGTAGTGGAAATCGGCCCGGGCCGTGGCGCCCTGACCGGACTCCTGGCCCAGAAGGCCGGCCATGTCATTGCCATCGAGTTGGACCGGATGCTGGTTGCCGGGCTCCGCGTGAAATACGCTGAGCAGAAGAACCTGGAAGTCCTCGAAGCCGACGTACTGGCCGTGGACTTTCACGCGCTGCTCAACCGGCCAGACAGAGCCGAGTCCGGGAAGGTCCACGTCATTGGCAATCTGCCGTACTACATCACCTCCGATATTCTTCTGCGGCTCTTTGAATTGCACGAATTGTTCAGCCAGATCGTGGTCATGGTGCAGCTCGAAGTGGCGGAGCGCATCGCTGCGCGTCCGGGGACGCGGGACTATGGTCTGCTCTCAGCCACAACCCAGCTTTACACCCAGGCACAGAAGCTGTTCACGCTGCCGCCGGAGGCGTTTTCTCCTCCGCCTAAAGTCCATTCGGCCGTTGTGCGGTTACAGGTAGCGCCCCGGTTTCAGGAGCTAGGAGTGCCGGCGAAAGAGTTTATCGGCTTCCTGAAGACGGCGTTCGCGATGAAGCGCAAAACACTGGTGAATAATCTAAAGAGGAGTTATCCGGAAGAGCGGGTGCGCGCCGCATTGGAGCAGGCCGGGGTGCGCGCCGATGTGCGGGCCGAGGCCTTGCCGCTGGAAAAGAGCGCCCAAATATTTCGAAGCCTGTTGTAGCCGCAGGCAAAGGCATTTGGCCGCGAATGAACGCGAATGGGAATTGGGGCGCTGTTGAATCCTTGGTCTTCCTTTCGTTCCCTTATCTCTTTGGCTTTCCCTGCGCCCTCTGCGTACCTTTGCGTCCTCTGCGGTTCAAGGTTTTGATTGTGGCTGCAAAGACGCTTTTCCCTTATCCTAATCTCCGGCATGAAATCATCTTTCACTCTGTTCGTCTCGCTGCTGCTTCTTACGGCCTGCGCGCTGGCTGCGCCTGCGCAACCGGCGCTGGTGATTCACCACGTCAACATCATTGACACGGCCGGCGGGCCGGTGCAGCCGGATATGTCAGTTCTGATCCAGGGCGACCGCATCGCCAGGATCGGAAAGACCGCCCGGATGAAAATCCCGGCGGGCGCCCAAATCATGGATGCTCATGGGAAATTCCTGGTTCCTGGCTTGTGGGACATGCACGTACACGTCATCTTTGGCGATTGGATTCCCGGAGGCAAAGAAGTCTCGCTGCCGCTGTTCGTGGCCAACGGCGTAACCGGCGTTCGCGATATGGGCGGCGATCTCGATACGCTGCTGCAATGGCGCAAGGAAATTTCCACGGGCACGCTGATCGGGCCGCGCATGGTGATCGCCGGGCCGATGCTCGATGGGCCTAAGTCGCGCTTCCCCAGTTCGCTGTCGATTGCCTCGCCCGAGGAAGGCAGGAAGGCCGTCGATGATCTGAAGGCCAAAGGCGTGGATTTCATCAAGGTGCAGTCTTTCATTCAGCACGATGCCTATCTGGCCGTTGCCGATGAATGCAAGAAGCAGAAGCTGACGCTCGCAGGCCATGTTCCGGATGCCGTCCGGGCCGCAGAGACCGTCGCTGCCGGCCAGAAGAGCATCGAACACCTGACTGGCGTCTTTGAAGGATGCTCCACGGCCGAGGATGAATTCCTGAAAGGACCGAAAGGCCCCAAACGCTTTCTCGACACCTACGATCAGGAAAGGTGCTCAGCCCTCATCGCGAAATTCGCGCGCCATCACACCTGGCAGGTACCGACGCTGGTCTGGGAGCGGGGGCAATGGCTGATCGATGACATCGACTACAGCCGTGATCCCCAATTGAAATACGCGCCCCAGTCATGGCAGAAGAAAAGCTGGCCTGCATTCACGAAGGGTATCCTCAGCGATCTGGCGACCGATGAAGTTTCCGCGCGGCGCCGGTTTGTGAAAAAAGAGCTGGAAGTCATCGGCGCCATGCAGCGTGCCGGAGTTCCGCTGCTGGCCGGCACCGATACCGCCGCGGGCGTGGACGTGCTGCCGGGCTTCAGTCTGCACACGGAGATGGAGTACATGGTCGAAGCGGGCCTTTCACCCATGGAAGCATTGCAGACCGCAACGCTCAATCCTGCAAAATTTCTCGGCCTGCAAAAAGACCTGGGGAGCGTCACCCAAGGCAAGCTCGCCAATCTCGTCCTGCTCGATGCCAATCCGCTTCAGGACATCCGAAACACCCGCAAGATTTCGGCGGTGGTTCTAAACGGACGCCTGCTCGACCGCGCCGAACTGGACAAGATACTGGAGAAGATAGCGGAGTTCGCAGCCGGACATTAGATTAGTACGGTGACCGGGTAGGGAAGTAATTCTTGAGATCGGGACATCTGGACATCGGGTAATCGGGACATCGGAAATGCCAGTCCACTTTTTTGGCGGCATTGCCAATTCAATCGGTCACATCACTAGCGTGACCAACATCTGGCACATGGCCTGCTTCCATCCTGCTGCTCGGCCTGAGTTGATGGGCCTAAACTGCATGTTGCCATGCGGCCTCTTCTGAAGGCTTTAGTTTTACATCCGCGTGAGCGCCCAGAAGATGGCCATAATACAGCAGCTTGGAAACGCTTAGCAGAGAAAGTTTCCCTCGGAGCAGTTCACTGACTCGAGGTTGTGGTATATCAAAGAGCTTCTCGAGTTGCCGGGGAGTGAATCTCTTCTTCTTGATGATTTTGACGATGTCCTGATGGATGTCGGCTTTCAGCTTCAGCTCCAAACGCTCCTGCTCATTCATATTAAGCTCATCGAGGACGCTTCCCCTCGTCCGGTGGGCGATCAGAGTGGCGTGTTTCTTTCGCGCGTTGTTGTTCACGGAGCCGTTTGAGCCTTTCTTTGGCAACTTCGATGTCCTTTTGTTCGGTTTGCGCCGTCCGCTTCTCAAAGCAATGCAAGACGTAAATGACATTCGCGATCTTTTTCAAATAAAACACGCGGTACCATGCGCGCTCGTCCTGGTCTCGTAATTCGTATACCCCCGGACCGACTGTCCGCATGGGCTTGCTGTCCAGAGGTATTTGGCCGCGCTGGACTTGCTCCAGGGCATAGCCCAAATCTCCTTGGACGGCCGCAGGGAACCCTCGCAGGACATCCAAGGAATCACCGATCCACGCCACCTGTGCCATGGTGGCAACCGGAGAATCTGAAATCAGCTTATCATCATACTGCTCGCTTGTATACAAGTTTTTCGTATGTCGTTTCACTTTGCTATTTATCCCGGATTGTCCTGCTTGCCAAGTTTGTTGAAGTGCTCGCACGGCATTAAGGCATTGATTTGAAGCACTTCAGTGGCAGCGTTACCTCAAACATTTTTTCCCGCGCATCCCAAGTCGCATTCATCTTTTCCCGTCGCGGCGCGCTCCAGCCAATGTGGGGTATAAGTGACCTAACCCTGAGCTTGCCGGAGCTGTTTCGTACAATTGACACGACAAAAGCATTTTTGTCTCCCTTGCGGGCGGCCTTAATGGCAAGCTTGCGATTCTCTTTGTCCCAAAGCAACAACACAGACTTGACTTCGGCTGCTACTAAGGTTCTCACGGCTGGCGCATTGAAGGTGATAGTGCCGCTAGGGCCGATTGAAATTGTCGGCGTGTCGACTCTTGTATTCGTCCTCTGGAACAACTCATATGTCATTCTGGGCAACCTTCAACGCAAACAAATCATACCATTTAGTATCCCAATAAGCAACCTGATAAACAGTCTGATAAGCAACCTGATAATTCTTGCTGTGAATTAAGCAGTTACAGCGCGCTTGCTGGTGATTTCCCTGGCCATGAAGCGACTGTTTGCCCGGGCCGGACGATTTATTAGCGCGCTCTTTCCGCTTCGTAGAATTCGCGCGGCCTACGGCAGAGAGGAGGAAATCCTGCATCTCGCTCTCCCAGGACTGGCGTCCTGGGCTCAGTAATTCCGCTCCGTCCCAAACAATGGGACGGAGCTGGAGCATCGCGGGTTTCCGCCTTTCGTATGTCCACGCAGGGTTTTAAGCGCACTGTTCAATGAATCATAGAGGGGAAAAGGCAACGGTGTTATCAATCGATTGAGGGCTGGGGCTCGCTGGGAAGGCCTAACGGCTTTGTCTCTGGGATCAAGCCAGCGGTTCTCTTCAGCGTTCATCTGCGAAAATCAGCGGCTATATTCCGTTACGGTCCAAACACCGGATAATGACTGGCCACGGCCATAAGCAGCAGCATCGGGAAGGAAAGGATGAAATTCGTTCGCGAGACTAGCTGGCTTAGCTGAGCGAGCTTGGCGGCCTCTGCGGGCATGGGTGTCCCGTTGGCGGCGCTCTCTTTCGTCCAGCGGATGAGCTTCTTCTGCACTCGCCAGATGATGCCCCAGACGTTGAGCAGCATGAACCAGCCCAGCCCGCCGCCAATTCCAATGGCCAGCAGGCGATTGCTCTCCCATCCGTGGGCGTTGAGGACGAGATAGAACCAAGCTGTGGCGGCCACCACCACGCCCATGATTACGCCGAACACCGGCCCCTTCTTCAGCGCTTCTGCGGGCGACATCAGCAGGCCCATCTCGATGGCGAAGGCCACAGTCCAGAGGCCGAAAAATGTTCCAATGGCTTTTCCGCCGCTGGTCTGCGCGTTATGGGCATCGGCGGAGACGATCATCATCCAGTACCAGATGCCGGCGAAGACAGTCACTACCGAAGCCCAGCGAAACCACCACAGTGCGCGCGGCATCAGCAGTAGGACAACCTTCACACGGGTGGCGCCCTCCACTTCCTGCAGAAAAGGGGTGTTCACCAGGGTGAAGAAGTATAGAAGGCCGACCCAGGTAATCCCGGCGATGAGATGCACCCAGCGCAGCAGCAATTGCAGCGTGGGCGTCAGGCCTGCGGGTATCGCGATGTGGGGCGTATCGATGAGCACCATGAGACTCCTCAGTACGATGACCAGGAGAAAAAGCAATTCTGGTAGATCGGGACATCTGGACATCGGGTAATCGGGACATCGGAAATACCATCGTGCTTTTTTGGCGGCATTACCAATTCAATCGGTCACCGGTACTAGAACCACACGAGCTTAGCCGCAAGGCCGCGTGAATTGCAAGGCACGCCCGGAGCGCGCTACGTCACTTCCAGAGGTTCATTCGGTTTCATCCAGAACGCCACAATCGCTCCCACAAAAAGCAGGCCGATGCTTCCCAGAAAAGGCAGGTCCCAGTTGTTGGTCCGCTGGATGACATATCCTGCCACGAGCGGCGATAGGGCAGCAGCCAACGCCGAACCGATATTCATCAGGCCGCTGGCTGAGCCTGCGTAGCGGGGTGCAATATCCATGGGCATGGCCCAGAATGGGCCAATGGTAAATTCGGCGAAGAAGAAAGCCGCACTCAGGCAGATAGCCACCAGGTTGAGATCATGAGAGCGCAGGACCGGCACCATAAAAGCCAGTGAAATCAGGAAGCCGATCACCACCAGATTGCGCCGGGCCTTGTTGCTGTCTCTGGTCTTCTTGTAAATGCGGTCGCTGACGATTCCGCCCACGGTGTCACCCAGCACCCCCGCCAGGAAGACGCCGCTGGAGAAGATCGCCGAGCTTTTCAGATTCAGTTTGTAGCCGTGCATGAAGAACGACGGCAGCCACGTCAGATAGAGCCACAGGGTCCAGCCGTAACAGAAGTAGACAGCAGTAACCGGCCACATGCGACTGATAAGTGGACCCCAGGGCACGGGTTCCTTGGATTGTTTCCTTCTGGCGGCGTAGTCCGGTATGGCAGCTAGTTCGCCGGGTGTGATGCCAGGGTGCGTGGCGGGATCATCCCGGAAATACCACCACCAGATCGCGACCCACACCAGGCTGACGCTGCCCAGCACCACGAATGAGAACCGCCATGATTGGACGCGCATCAACCAGGCGACCAGCGGGGGAGTGAAAAAATTGCCCAGGCGCGCGAAGGCGTGAGTAATGCCCTGGGTAAACCCTCGTTTTTCCGCCGGGAACCAGTCCGCCAGTGCCCGCGTGGCCGTGGGGAAGGTCGCGCCTTCGCCCAGGCCCAGGATGACACGGGCGATGATCAGCATCGTAAAGCTACCTGCGAGCCCCGACATCACCGTGGCGCCTGCCCAGATGATTCCGCAGACCGTCAGAGCGCGACGGGCGCCAAATCGGTCGCTGATCCATCCGCCCCAGACCTGCAGGGCCAGGTAGGCCCATCCGAAGGCAGAAAACACCCAGCCGAGTTGAGACGTGTTGAGGTGGAGGTCCTTCTGCAAGCCGGTGCCGGCTGTGTTTACATTGATCCGGTCGATGTACGTAAGCCCGTACATGAGGCAGACCATCAGCAGCACCATGTTGGTGGAAGAAAAGAACCGGCTGAGCGGGCTGCCGTCGTCACCGATCGGAGTAGGTTTCATCGAGGTTGAGGACATGTAGGTTTTTCCGCCGCAAGTTGTACCAGGAAAGCCGGCTGGGAGCAATAACCAAAAAACAAAATTCACCACGGAAATACAGCGTAACGTACCGTCAACCAAAAAGGATTCCACCGCAAAGTACGCTAAGGGCGCAAAGGAAGATCAAAAGATTGAACCGCAGAGAGCGCGGGGAACGCAGGGGGCGCAGAGAAACCAAGAGCTTGGGTATGCTTAACCACTCTCAATTTGCGCAAGAAACAAGATCAAGATAAAAACAAGATCAAGATTAAAGAAGAACCTTACGGGGTGGGTTTTTCCGGTTGATCGACCACTGCCCATTTGGCAAGATTCGTAATTTCCTGAGACCAAAATACCGAATAAACTACGGCAACAGGTTTTCTATGACTCTGAGTGCCGACACCCCCGAAACCCGCTTCATCGAATCCGCTTGCATTGCCGCCGTGGGCCACCATTCGCCTGCGGATTGGAAGGCCGCTGAGGCCGTTCGCCTGCTCGATCCCTCCATCGTTGAAGAAGACTTTTCCTGCGCGCTGGTCTACGGTGACGCTCAAACCGTCACCAGGATGCTGAATGCCGATCCCGCACTCGCCCGCCGTAAAGCCGGCCATCGCCAGTGGGAGCCGATGCTTTATCTCTGCTTCTCCGGTTACGCCGCCGCTGATTCGCCCCGCAAGGCTGCACTCCTGGAGACGGCCCAGCTTCTGATTCAGGCCGGCGCTGAGGTCAACCCGCGGTTCCTCAGCAATCCCATAGATCTGCAATCTAAAGACCCGCAATCTGAGGAACGCGCGATCTACGGTGCTGCTGGAATCTATAACAACCCCGAGTTGACCAGACTGCTGCTGATCTCCGGCGCCGATCCGAATGACGGCGAGACCCCCTATCACGCACCCGAACACCACGACATCGCCGCGCTGAAGGTGCTATGGCAGTGGCTGTACCCCGATTCCCGAGCGACGGTGCTGCTGCGGCTCTGCGATTCCCACAACTTCGACGCCCTCGAATGGACGCTCGATCACGGCGCCGATCCAAACCACCGGGGCCGGTGGGAAGACCAGGCGCTTCACCATTCTCTAAGGCGGCTGAATGCTTTCCCATTCCAACAGTTGATCGTCCGGAAGGGCGGCGACCCCAACGGCCAGACCCGTAGCGGAATGAGCGTCTTCCAGATGGCGGCCCTCCGTGGACGGCAAGATGTGATCGATCTCATCACCGCTCGCGGCGCGGTGGACGATCTCACCGAAACCCAGCGCTTCCTCTATGCCCTGGCCACCTCCAACGCGGCACAGGCAAAGGCCGCGCTCATCAAAAAGCCGGACCTCATCGCCGGATTGAGCGACGAAGAGTTACTGGCCATGAACTCCGCTGCCGGCCAGGGCCACCTGGAGGCCGTCCGGCTCATGATCGAAGTTGGCATGCCCATCGACCGCCACGGCGTCAACGGCGATACCCCGCTGCACTATGCAGCCTCCATGGGACATCTGCCCGTGGTGCGGCTGCTGGTTGAAGCCCATGCGCCGCTCCATGCCCGGCAGATGCAGGGTTTGACGCCCAAGCAACTGGCAGAAGAGTTTCTATGCAAAGGCTGGGTCACGAAGCACGAGATGCGGGAAATCATCGCTTTCCTGGAACAGGCGGAAGCCCAGGCGTAGCGCCGGAGACCCAGCGCGCATCAGCGGGGATCGGCGGCCAAATCCTGGCTGCGGCCGCATCACACCCGCATTTCAGGGCTTCGGTTTCCCCACGCACCCGGGGAAGACGCAATTTCTTCTAAAAGCGTGATACGCGCTCGTTCTGTTTTGCGCCTTACTTAGTGGCAGCCTGAGAGCTCCCCCCAGCAGATACCTCAAATCCCTGTGGCCCCTGAAGATCTCTGCGCGTGGCTGCTGAAAACTATTACCGGCCCTACTGCACTCGAATTGCACAACTCACTAAACTGCGTCTGGCCGCAAAGCGCCAGAGATGGAGAGATTTTATGTCGAATGTCTATCTGTATAATTTAACCTTTGACGCGATGTCATCTGATAGCGCCCATGGAAGATTTGCTAGTAGTAGAAAGTGGTTTCAAGCAGTAATTCCTTCAAATTGGTCAAATCTGATTGTGGCCAATACTATAGTCTCAACATTCGCCGACACTTCAGATAGCACAGCCTGGATTGCGCTAAATGGTAGCCCTTCTATGTCGATAGCGGGGAACGATTCCTGCTTTATTCAGGTGGTGGCAGGCTCGGGTTGGAATAACTCTAGCGTTACTCCTCCTACTCCTAGCCCCAGCTCTCTAGCTTCATTTAGTCTTTGCGTTTCATTTGGGCAGACGGCGAATAGCACCGCCGCCACGCCATCGCCGTTTGTCATGCCGAACAGTGGTTTTAATGTGCCCTTTAGTTTTTTCATGACTCAGGGGTCTATTATGAGCAATGGCGCCAACTTCTTCTTCAGCTGTGGTATAGGAAGTCCGGTCCAGAATCCACTTCCGAATCCAGGATACTCTTTCAATGTAAATCTTGGGTTCTACAACAACCCCCAACTCACGCAACCCTACCAGTACGGCGACGACCCGCAGATGATCGTAACAACCTGACCTGCATTATTTCGCGGGCAGCCCTTCTAGGATGGATTGATAGCGGGCATCGGAGCGGAGCTCTAGCAATTCGGGCTCCGCTCTGACTTCCTTCAGAGAATAGCCGGCCTTCATTGCCGTGGAAAGCACGGCCAATGCCTGGTCGCGATCTCCGCTGATTTCATACACGACCGCCGAGTAGAAGAGCACCGCAGCCGATTTCTTGGCCGCACGTTCAACCTGCTGGATCTCCGCCAACGCCGTCGACCGGTCTCCGTTCTTCACCAGGTAGAGCGCCAGCTTGCTGCGGATGTCGATATCCTGTGGCGTCACGGCGAGCGCCTCGCGCGCCAGGCGGACCGCGGTCTCGTAAACCGGTTTGGCTTTGGCCCTCTGGCCCGGCGCCCAGCGGTAGGCATCGGCGAGATTGCCCCAGAGTTCGTAGTTATTGGCTGCGAGCTGAACGGCTTTTTCAAAGGCCGAGGCCGCATCCTCGTAGCGTCCCTGGAAGTAGCGTTGCGTACCCAGGTTGCTGTAGTTGACGGCGTCCGGTTCGATCTCCAGCGCCCGCTGAAAGACCGAGGCGGCATCGTCCTCCCGGTCCATAAAATGGTAGACGGCGCCCAGGTTCTGCAACACCACGAAGTTGTCGGGTAAGGATTTACTGACCTGTTCCCAGGTGGTGGCGGCTTCCTGGTAACGGGTGGTATTTAAATAAAGAACACCCAAGCTCATATGGGCACGCCACTCTTTGGGATTCAATGCGAGCGAGCGCGCTAATTCGTCCTCAGCCTGCTGGTAGCTTCCTGCGTCCATGTATAGAAAACCCAGCCAGCGATGGGCCTTGGAATTCTTCGGTTCCAGCTCCGAAGCTTTGCGGAATTCTTTCTCCGCCTCCCCGGCGCGTCCACCCATCGTGGCCGCCACTCCCGCGGCCAGGTGCGCGTCAGCCAGGTCGCCATTTAATTGCAAGGCGTGGGCCGCCGATTGCTCGGCTTGCCTCGTCCACTGCGGATCAGGGTTCAGGCGCTTTTTCTCAAAGTAAGCGAAGGTCAAGCTGGCGTAGGCCGGTGCATAGTCGTGGTCCAGCTCCAGGGCGCGATTCAACAAGGTGATGGCGTGGTCCACATTGCTGGGGATATCCCAGCGCTCTAGATAAATCTGCGCCTGGTTGCGCAACGCAAAAGGATTGTCGGGCACTACGTCGGCATTGCGCCCCGCCGACATCAGCCGCCAGACCAGAGAACGCACACCGTGGCGGCCGGAGGGAATGGCCGCGACCACCAAGGCCGCGAGCAGGCAAAGGACCGCTGCCCGCGCCGGCCACGAAAGGTCCTTCCATGAATACTGGAAGCGCCGCTGCAGCGAGTCAGCCACATCCTGCGCGTTGGTGAAGCGCCGGGCAGGGCTGCGCTGCAGGCAGCGCACGACCGTGCGGTTCCACCTCGGGTCAAGGCCGGGCGAGATCTTCACCGGCGCCGGCGGATCGTCCGACAGCCTGCGGAGTGATTCCGTCCAGCTTGAGTCGCCTTGAAATGGCCGGATGCCGGTGACCATCTCATACAGCACCAGGCCCAGGGCATAAATATCGCTGGCCGCCGTCAGCTTTTCGCCCATGAGCTGTTCCGGGGACATGTAGGTAGGCGTACCCATGACCAGCCCCGGATTGGTGGCGAAGCTTTGGCCCTCCTCCGAGGGCTGAATCCAGCGGGCGATTCCGAAATCGGTGACCACCGCCCTTACCTGATCGCCCTTGCCCATGAGCATCACGTTGCCACATTTGAAGTCGCGGTGCAGAATGCCGGCCTCGTGCGCCGCGCCCAGCGCCTGGCACAACTGCCGGGCAATGTGCGCGGCCTCGGGGAAGCCGATCTTGCCCTCGCGCTTCAGCCGGGCGGTGAGGGTCTCGCCTTTGATCAGCTCCATGGAAAGAAAGATGAGGTCCTGGCCGGCCTGTTGGTGATGGCCCAGGTCAAAGACGCGGCATACGTTCGGGTGGGTGACCTTGCGCGCCAGTTGCACCTCGCGCCGCAGGCGCTCCATGAGATCGAGATGCACTGAGGCATCATGCAGAATCACTTTTAGGGCGGTCCGTTCCCCAAGTTCCTGGTCTTGTGCCTCATAAACCTCGCCCATGCCTCCGCGCCCCAGCAGCTCAACGACCTGGTAGCGGCCGGCGATGATCACCCCGGCCTTCAGGATATTGTCGTCATCCGCGGACTGCGGGGCGCGCGGGCCGTCGAGAAAGCCGCCCATCAGATCATTGTGCTTAATGAGCCGCTCCAGTTCCGCTTGCAGTTCCTGGTCGCCGTGGCAAAGCTCGGTGATTAAGCGCGGCCGGGAATCAGTGGGCTCCTCAAGCAGTGCGGCGAAAAGTTCCTTGAGCAGGATCCAGCGCTCCGGGGTCATCATGGTCGTATCAATCCCCAATCGTCTTGCTCAACTCGGCATGCAGCCAGGCTTTGGCCTGCTGAAAGTCTCGTTTTACCGTGGCGGTTGAAACCGAGAGGACCTCGGCCGTCTCTTCGACTTCCAGTCCGCAGAAGAAACGCAGCTCCACAATGCGGCACTGGCGCGGGTCCCATTGTTCCAGTTTGGTGAGGGCTTCATGAAGGGCGATCACCTGCCAGGATTCACCGTCGGTATAGACGAGCGCGTTTTCCAGAGAGATTTTCTCCACGCCGCTGCCGCGTTTCCCAGCGTCCCGTGAGCGGGCATGGTCTACCAGGATCCGCCGCATGATCTGCGCGGAAACGGCGAAAAAGTGCCCACGGTTTTTAAAATCCACTTCGTGGTGGCCGGTCAGCCGCAGGTAAGCCTCGTTGACCAGGGCGCTGGTCTGCAGCGTGTGTCCTTCGCGCTCGCCCCGCATGTAGTGCCTCGCCAGGCGGTGCAATTCTTTATAGACCAGAGGAATGAGCTGCGCTTCTGCTGCCTTGTCGCCATCTTTGACCGCCGCGAGCAGCAAGGTAATCGGGCGGGACTCGTTCTGTCTTTCGTCTTTCTTGTCGGCCATGGTTTTGGGTACAACTTTATGCCGGAAGGTCCCCGGAGACAAGCGCTTTCCAAAGAATAAGGTTCCTCGGATGCAACAGGGCTTAACGCCGCCTTGCGCGCACGAAGCCGATGGGAGATAACAAGAATCACGGCGAGACGTAACTTGTTATGTCTAAAGCTCACGGTCTTAGAAGGTCTTCAATCACCGTTGACGGCCCGCCGTACCGCGAACCATAATCCGCTATGGCTGAAATTCACATACGTCCGGCCAGTCTTGCTGACCTTCCCCGCCTCACTGCGATCTACAACCATTATGTAATCAACAGCCCGGTGACGTTCGATGTCGTGGCTGGTTTTACCCTGCCCAATGCCGCATCGCAGGCGCTGCATGAACGCCTAGGTTTCAAGCCGGTCGGAGTATTCCGGGAAGTCGGCCGGAAGTTTGGACGCTACTGGGACGTTGCCTGGACGGAGCGTCCGTTGCGGCTGGTAGATCAATAGCACACCACGGGGGCACGGCGTGACGAAGCCACAACCAAAAGCAATTAGCCGCGAATTAACGCGAATAAACACGAATAAGAGTTGGGTTGTCGTTGCTCCCGGAATCGCCGTCTACCGCGAAGATTTTGGCGGATAGTAACATAGCGCAACGAGTTGCAACGAAAACCTTTGAAACACAGAGGAACAGAGGCAACAGAGGTTTTTGGGGTTGTGAGGCGGCGGAAAAATCGTCGCGATCCGCGAAGATTCTGATGGATAGTAATACTGAGGCACGGAGAAAACCCTTGATCCGTTGAGGGCCATCGACAGCGATCGGGACGCGATGCCCTGACCGTTGTATGCTCTTTTTGAGGGTCTATGTTTGATTTCTTCAAGTTCGTGAAGACGCCGCAGCAACGGCTGGCGTGGCTGGTAGCGCTGCTTGCGGATGCCATCCAGATCTTCGCCTTCCCGATCTTCAGCGAGGGCGCTGCGTCTCCGGCGGATGCGGTCCTCGATCTGATCACCGCAACCATTCTCGTTCGCCTGCTGGGCTGGCATTGGGCCTTCCTGCC
Source organism: Saccharimonadales bacterium (SeqCode) (assembly GCA_035568495.1). Classification (GTDB taxonomy): domain Bacteria; phylum Acidobacteriota; class Terriglobia; order Terriglobales; family Acidobacteriaceae; genus Angelobacter. The sequence goes on from DATMNZ010000038.1 coordinate 21,533, forward strand.
TTCGCTGGCCGCGGAACTCGTCCCCGTATTGGATCTGTTTCCCACGTGGACTGCGGCAGTGTTTTACGTGACCCGAAAGCAGTCGCAATCGAGCGAACCGGAGATCCTGCCGCCATTGCAGAAGTGAAAAACAAAAGCGCACCACGGAGGCACGGAGGAAGAAGGTACTTGGTATTCGGTAGTTGGTATTTGCTGCTGATCTCGCCCCTCAGTGAATTGGGCAAAACTCGGATTCTCCTGAAACCAGTACCAAGTACCAAGTACCTTCTTTCTGTTTTTCTCCGTGACTCCGTGGTGCGCTTTTGGTTTTGTCTACGAGGGAGTATTCGTCTTGTGTGAGCGGGTGGAACGCGCGATCAGGCCGAGGCCGCCCACCAGCAGGATGAGCATGATCAGCGTGTTGATCAGGCTGGTCGGCTGAAAGTAGAGACGCATATTGGCCAGGATACCCGCGAAAATAAAGAGCCCGCCGCCGGCCGTGAGCAGCCATCCGATCTTGCTGCGGCCGTTCCAGAAAAGAATCCCCACCCCGAACAGCATGGGAATCAACGTGACGCCGAAGGAATTCATGCCCCAGAAATTCCAGTAAGAGCCGACCACGCTGACCCGGTCGGCGATCAGGTAGCCGCCGATGCAGGTCATGGCGAAGCCCATCACGAATTCGCCCAGCCCGCCGGAAGTGCCGCCTACATCGGAGAATGAACGGTCTGCCATGGGTGTGAGGATATCAGATGTGAGGGGGCAAATGGCAGTTGGCAATTAGCCATTAGCAGTTAGCCATTAGCACTCAGCATTCAGCCAGGAAACAGATTGGTAATTGCCAAAATTGGTAATCGGGTAATTGAAATTCTGCATCATCGAACGCCAGAGCCATTGGCGACATTTCGAGCAACGCCAGAATCTCAATTGCCGATTCCCCGATTTTGGCAATTACCAATCTGTTTCCTGGCTGAATGCTGAGTGCTCATTGCTAAGCGCTCTTTGCTAAAATCAATACTTCACTATGCTCACTGGCCCTCAAATCCGCGAAACTTTTCTGCGCTTTTTTGAAAGCAAAGGGCACCGGCGCGTGCATTCGTCGTCGCTAGTTCCTGCCAACGATCCGACATTGCTCTTTACCAATGCCGGGATGAACCAGTTTAAAGACGTGTTCCTGGGCCTCGAAAAGCGCGACTACACCCGCGCCACCACCTCGCAGAAGTGCGTCCGCGCGGGCGGCAAGCACAACGATCTTGAAAACGTCGGCTTCACCAAGCGCCACCACACGTTCTTTGAGATGCTGGGCAACTTCAGCTTCGGCGACTACTTCAAGAAAAAAGCCATCGCCTATGCCTGGGAACTGGTGACATCGAAGGAATGGTTCGGCATCGATAAGTCCAAGCTCTATTGCACGATCTTCAAGGGCGAGCAGGGAATTGCGCGCGATGACGAAGCGGAAAAATACTGGATAGAGACCGGCGTTTCCAAAGACCGCATCTTCGCCCTGGGCATGAAGGACAACTTCTGGGCCATGGGCGACACCGGCCCCTGCGGCCCGTGCAGCGAAATTTACTACGACATGGGCGTGGCCGCCTCCGAGCAGGGACACACCGATTGCAAATTCCCCTGCGAGTGCGGACGCTACGTCGAGATCTGGAACCTGGTGTTCATGCAGTTCGATCGCGATGCAGCAGGCAAGTACAATCCGCTGCCCAAGCCTTCGGTCGATACAGGCATGGGGCTGGAGCGGACGACGGCGGTGTTGCAGGGGAAGCTGTCGAATTACGAGACCGATCTGTTTATCCCCCTCATCGAAAAAGCTGCCGATCTGTGCCATTACGATGATGGCGTACCGGGGAGGTTAGCAGCGGGCTTGCCTTCCATTACGCCTGAGTCGACTGCTGATCTAGTTAAGACCAACGAACTGATCAGGCAGAATAAGCTCTTGACGAATCCCTCGCTGCGCATCATTGCAGATCATGCGCGAGCATCCGCCTTCCTTATTTGTGATGGCGTGTATCCTTCAAACGAAGGTCGCGGCTATGTGCTACGCAAGATTCTCCGGCGCGGTATTCGACATGGACGGCTGCTTGGCCAAGACCAGCCGTTTGCCCACGAGATGGTCGATTCCATTCGCAGCAAAATGGGCGGTGCCTACCCAGAGCTCAATGAGAATGCCGAGCGAATCAAGAAGACAATACTGGCAGAGGAGCAGCAGTTTACGCGAGTAATCCTGGAGGGCTCGCGACGCTTCGATATGGCTGTGGCAGAACTAATCATGCCCTATGCGGCTCAATACCCAAGTGTCATACGTAATCTGGCCGCACGGCAAAGTGAGGATTTCGATTTGATGGTGGAGACACTGAAATCAAACGCGCCGGGAAAGGCCATTCAGTTCTTTATAAAGAACATTCGCCAGATCATGAGGTTCTCTGTAACCTTTCCAGGCACCCAAGCCTTCCACCTCTATGAAACATATGGTCTTCCGTTTGATTTTATTCAGGATGCCTGTCGCGATCTTGGGATTGATCTCGACGTCTCCGGCTTTGAAGAAGCCCGTTCTGCTGAACAAGCTCGTGCCCGCACTTCATGGAAAGGCGTTACTAAAGCCACGGCTTCACCTGCATACCGCGATCTAAACAAAACGGTTTTTGAAGGCTACCGCCAAACGGAATCCCACGGCTGTGAAGTCCTGGCCATCGTGAAAGACGCCCAAGGAGTGCAAGCACTGAGGTCGGGAGAACAAGGCGAAATCGTGCTCGACCACACGCCGTTCTACGCCGACTCCGGCGGACAGGTAGGCGATATCGGCATCTTCTATAACAGCGAACACAACGCCATCGTTGCCGACGTCAACGGATGCTACGCCCCAGTGCAGGGTGTGCGGGCGCATAAGGTTGTCGCCCGGCAGCCGATCCACGTCGGCATGAAGGTGGATGCGGTGGTCCACGCCGATGTTCGCGAAGCCACCAAGCGCAACCATACGGCCACGCACCTTCTCCATGCGGCTTTGCGCGAGACTCTGGGTAAACATGTGAAGCAGGCCGGATCTCTGGTTGATCCCGGACATCTGCGTTTTGATTTCTCCCACTTCACCGGCGTGGCCGATGAAGAGCTGCAAGACATCGAAGACATGGTCAACAAAGAGGTCCTGCGCAACGCCAAGGTCGAGACCATTGAAGACGTGCCCATCGATGTGGCCGTGAACGAATACAAAGCCATGGCGCTGTTCGGTGAGAAATACGGTGAACGTGTGCGGGTGGTCAGGATCGGCGCTTTTTCCACCGAGCTCTGCGGAGGAACGCACACAACCGCCACCGGCGAGATCGGACTGATCAAGATCCTGAGCGAAGGCAGCGTGTCCTCGGGCGTGCGCCGCGTGGAGGCCGTGACCGGTCACGGGTCACTGCAGCATTTCCGGTACGGTCACCAACTTCAAAGCGTGGTGGCTACGCTGGTTCCCGGAAGCCATAAGGCCGATTCTCCGGCGGAAGCCCTGCGCGCCGAACTTGAGAAGAAAGATTCCGAGATCAAAAAGCTGCAGAAAGAGTTGGAGCAGTTACGCATGAAGTCGGCGGCTTCGACCGTGGCTTCGGTCGATGACAAGGTCCGCGAGGTCAAGGGCGTGAAGGTGCTCGTCCACCGTGTCGACAACCTGGAGCGTGAGCAGATGCGCACACTGGTCGACAACCTGCGCAACAAGCTGGGCTCAGGCGTGGTGGTGCTGGGTTCGGCGCAAGAAGACAAAGTCGCGCTCACCGTAGGCGTTACCAAAGACCTGACTGCACGGATTCAAGCCGGCAAGATCATCAAGCCGGTAGCGGAAAAAGTCGGCGGCTCCGGCGGCGGACGTCCGGACATGGCCGAAGCCGGCGGCAAAGATCCAGGCCAGCTCGATGCCGCATTGGCTGAGGTGTATTCGGTGGTGGAAGCGCTACTTCAGTAGGCGCAAATTTCTGTAATCCCTGCAGCAGATGGTGGCCTTTTTCGAATTTCAAGTTATAATCGGTTCTCGTGGCAAACAAAAAACCACCTACGAGATATATTGAGGTCAAGGCGTCTCACGTAAAACAGAAGGGCTGGACGCTTTACTGTTTTGTCCTTGATTCTGAGACGTTCGATCGCATAGCTTTTGTCAGCCGCAGGGATGAAGACAAAGAGTTGGGTTATCAGCGAAATCTTTCAAAACAGCGGGCTGCCGACATAGCCCGTTACCTTGATAAAGAAAATGGCTGCATCCCCAATAGCATCCTGGTCAGCCTTGAGCCCGGTGCGTTATATATTGACAAGACACAGACGCTTCGGATTCCGGACGAGCCCAAGGCGGCTTGGGTGATTGATGGGCAGCATCGAATGTTTGGCCTACGACAAGCGAAGACAAAGTATGATCTCGTTGTAACGGCGTTCGTTGGCCTCGATGTCACCGAACAAGCTAAGCAGTTTAAGACAATCAATTCAAAACAAAAGGGTGTACCAACATCACTGTTGTACGATTTGCTCGATTTGACCAAAGACGGCACATATGTGCAGCAGAGAGGACATGAACTTGCGGCCCGGCTGAACGGCGACCCCGAGTCGCCATGGTTTGGGCAAATCGACATGACTGGATCTGGCGATGGCCTGATTAGTCAAACCCGAGTCGTAACTGCGTTGGAAAGCCTAATTTCGGAGCGAGGAGCATTGTTTCAGTATTCTGAAGAAGAGCAATACGGCATTCTTCGTAACTACTTCACCTCAGCCAAGGGCCTATTCCCTTCCGATTGGGCAAATAAGAACAGTGTCCTGACGAAAGCGCTGGGCTTTTCGGCATTGCTTACGTTGCTGCCGCAAGTTCTCGCCCTTTGTTTGCAGCGGTTTTCCGATTTCACCGTTTCTTCGGTTACCTCCGTGATGAAGCCAATGAAAATATACAATTTTTCTGTCGAGAGCCATAAGGGATGGGCTGGCCATCCAGGACAGAATCGCCTTGCTGGCGCTCTTGCAGACGCATTGAAGAGCGGCTTGAGTCAAGGCAGCCCCAAACCCGGCCTTCGGCTCGCCTAGAAAACGCGTGAAGTTTTCTGATCTAGAGGTCGTTGTTGCCCAGGTTTCTAGAGGCCAGGGTTATGTGCGAAACAACGTTGCGAGGATTTGGGTGCCCGGTGGCGGAGATGAGCAACAGGGCTATTCTCGAGAACTGGCTGGCGCATTGCTCACGGAAGCAGACATTTTCTTTGACCGTGCCCTTATGCTTTATTTCTTGAGAACGCGTCTGCGGGACATGCAGGCGTCAACGTGGGCTGGGATTGCAAGCTATTATTCGAACTATTTTGCAGCATTGAGTTTTGTTCGGCTGAGTCTCTGCTCCGTTACCCATGTCTCCATTAAACAATTGTTCGAGGTCACGTTTTTGAATGGTGCAATTCCACAATTCTCGATCCGCCACCGAAAAAGGCGCCTTGGGCATGCTGATATCTGGGAACAGTATTACAACGCTATTCAAGAGATGGCATGGCCCGATAGCAACACGGCCTCGGTATTGTCGCCCTCAGTAGCAGCGCTCCGATTTCGCGAGCAGGAGTATCGAGAGCGCATCAACTACAAGCCGGGTGAAGGGTTTGAGGAAATTTATCTTGCGCCCTCGCGATATTCCAACCAGATGAAAACTCTATTTCGAGATACTGGCGTAGGCCAGGCTCAGCTATCGGACGCGATCTACACAGACGTGATGGCTGGCGAGCGGTTGAAACATGTGGCTGCTTTGCTCCGTCGCATAGGGGAGCAGCGGCCAGATCAGGCGATTGAGGCGACCAGTTGGAGCGCGCGGAAGGTGATAGTCGAGCGTTATGCTGCGACGCGGTCTGATCGCAAGCTGGGAGAGAGCCTTATTCCAGCTAAATGAATCTCACCGGCGGTCGAGCCTTTTCCGAGAACAAAACAATTCGATAGTGGCCCTCACGAAGGCTGTGAGTCCGGGCAAGCGAAAGCCAGGACTTGAGCGTGACGCTACGCGATTTGTCTTTCATCTCACGGGAGTTACCGGCGTGAAGCTTTCGGCTTGATCCGGGCTTCAACCCAGTATCAGCCTCTGCTGCTTGGTTTTTGTACCCATTTCGCCGGTGTTCACCCTTTAGGTACATCCGGTTTTCGCCGATTGTTCCTTGTATGGGGGGCGTCTTATAATCCGGACTACTCTGGTTTTCTCGGGTAGCGCGTTGGTTGTGAAAGGTGTGGGGTCTTCGGTGTGTGGCATCGACCTGTAAGAATGTGGTATTCATGCCTGGAAAGCAATGAAAAGACACCTATTTCGCAATCTCGCCTGCGCTTCAGTGATGATGATTGGCATACATGGCCGGGCCCAGAATATCGTGGCAATCCACGATGAGAACGGGCATGTGGTCTGGGTCAATAACGAAGAACCACCGAAGCCTCAGTCAACCTCAACCACGGGCGAATCAAAGTCCAAGGCTGTCACGTTGGTGTACTGGAGCCGGACGGAGAGACGCTGGAAACCGGTGCCACCGCCTTCGCCATCGATGATGAAGCAGGCGCAGCAGGCGGCCAAGGAAGTTTCGGCCTTTGTTTCGACCTCGCCGGTAACCAGCCGTAAGGCGGTGAATCCGGAGCCGATTTCGCCCGATACCGCGAAGCTGACCAAGGGACACCAGATCAGCGCCGAAGCGGTGGATGATGCTGTGGAAGCGGCGGCCCAGCGGCACGGGGTGGATGCCAACCTGGTACGCGCACTGATTAAAGTAGAGTCGAACTTTAATCCTCATGCGGTTTCGCGCAAGGGAGCGGTGGGGCTGATGCAGCTCATGCCGCACACCGCGAGGTCGCTGAACGTAACCAATGCGTTTGACCCGAACCAGAATGTTGACGCCGGCGTGCGTCATCTGAAGTCGCTGCTGGAGAACTACCACGGAAACGTGGAACTTTCCCTGGCGGCGTATAACGCAGGTAGTGGCGCAGTGAACCGCAGTGGCGGTGTTCCCCCTTATAGAGAGACCCGGGATTATGTAAGAAAGATCACTGGGCTGTATACGGGAAAATCGCCGTTTGCGCCGTTGTCGCAGATTCATGAATCCCGTGATCCGGAAGGTCATCGCGTCTACACCAACGAGTGAGGCGTGACGATTGGCGATAGCCGGGCCGGGTGCAGTTAGACAAGAGTTTCCCCATGGATTGTGGTA
>DATMNZ010000039.1:0-8793 GCA_035568495.1 Saccharimonadales bacterium (SeqCode)
CCTGGGTGCGGAGCGCGGAATTTCCAAGCAGGTCAAGCACGCTGACCGCACGGGAATTCCCTATGTGCTTCTCTATGGCGGCAATGAGAAAGAGAAGGGTGTGGTGACCGTCAAGGACATGGAAGCCGGCCGCATGAAGGCGGCGGCGCTCAAGAGCCGTGAGGAATGGCTGGAACAGCGTCCCGGACAATTTGAAGTGTCTCGCGCGCAGCTCGCCGCCGCGATGAAGGAGGTCGTGTCCCGCTCGTAGGAAACAGAAGATGGCGCTGTACGGACGGGCGCCCGAAGCAGATTTTCACGCACACTTTGGTATACTCATAAGAGCCAAGCATGTGCAGGGATAGCTCAGTTGGTAGAGCGTCTGACTGTGGCTCAGAAGGTCACGGGTTCGAGCCCCGTTCCCTGTACCATTTCCTCATTTTTCAAAGTCATCTCAGGAAATATATTCGCGGATATAACTATTATCCGTATTCCCCAGCTCCTGCGCCGACCCATCGAAAATCACTTTGCCGTCTTTGAGGACCATGAATGTTGTCGTTACGTTGCGCAGGGCTGCGCCTTCGATGCGCTTCATGTGTTTGGCCTGCGAATCGTAGTGGTGGCTGGCGAGCATGAAACCATCCTGCAAGCGGTGGCTGACCAGCAAGGCGCTGGTTTTGTAGACGTCGCGTTGCTTCATGATCAGCTCGATGATGGTGGTGGAAGTGATGGGATCGAGTCCCCCGGTGGGGGAATCGTAGAGCAGGACTTCAGGCTGGGTGATGATAGCGCGGGCGACGCCCACGCGGCGGCGCATTCCTCCGGAGAGCTCCGAGGGGAGCATCTCCATGGTGTGCTCGAGCTCGACAAAGCTCAGGGCCTCGCGGACACGGGTCTCGATTTCCTTCTCCGGAAGCTTTTCTTCCATTAAGCGGAAGGCCACGTTGTCCCGGACTTTCAGCGAGTCGAACAGGGCGCTTTCCTGGAAGACCATTCCGATTTTGTTGCGCAACTCAAACAGCTCTTCTTCGGTCATGGTGGTGACATCATGTCCGATGACGTAGATGTGGCCGCGATCGGGCTTCATCAGGCCCAGGCACAGTTTGAGGATGGTGCTCTTGCCGGAACCGGCGACGCCCATCATGGCCTTGGTTTCACCACGCTTGAGCTCGAAGGAAACGCCGTCGAGCACCGTGAGACCCTCGAAGCCGATTGAAACGTCATCGAAGATGATCGCTTTATGGATCGTATCGAGCGGTTCGCCGTCTGCGCTTAATGGAGGAGATGACATGGATTCACCGCAAAGGACGCAACGGGCGCCAAGGAAGATCAAAAGCACACCACGGAGTCACAGCGTGACGTAGCCACAACCAAAACCTTTGAAACACAGAGGAACAGAGGAAGCAGAGGATTTTGGGGTTGTGAGGCGGGCCCAGAAATCGCCGGCGAACCGCGAAGATTTTTATGAATAGTAATACGGAGGCACGGAGAAAAACAAAGAAAAGGCGGGGTGGTTTTGCGGGCAGCGGCCATGGGCCCCCGATTCCTTTGCGTATTTTGCGGTGATTCTTCATTGAAGTGACAGCAGGAACTTGGTCAGGACGGTGTCTGTGGCCAGTATCAGGACCGAAGCAGCCACTACGGCCTGAGTGGTGGCGCGGCCGACGCCCTGGGTGCCGCCCCGGGTGCTCATGCCGTAATAGCACCCCACCGTGGAGATAATAAAGCCGAAAAACAATGGTTTCACCAGGCCGGTTATCACGCCGTTATAAGTCAATGCCTGGTAGGCGCTGTTCCAGTACTGAAACGTGTCCAGACCCAGCATGAAGAAAGAGATCAGGTATCCGCCGACCAGGCCAACCAAATCGGAGATGATCGTCAGAAAGAACATCATGAAGACCGTGGATAAAACGCGGGGCGTGACCAGCTTCTTGTAGGGGTCGGTGCCCAGGGCGCGCATGGCGTCGATCTGCTCGGTGACTTTCATGGAGCCCAGTTCGCTGGCCATGCCGGAGGCGTTACGTCCGGCCACCATGAGGCTGGTCAGGACCGGACCCAGCTCGCGCACCATGGAGACGGAAACCAACTGCCCGGTAAGAGAGAGTGAGCCGAAGCGCTGCAGCGTATCAGAAGTGTTCAATGCCAGCACCACGCCGGTGAAGGTGCCGGTGAGGATGACGACCGGCAGAGAGCCTACGCCGATCAAGTCAGCCTGCTGGATGATGTCTGCCACATACAGCGGCCGCCGGAAGAGGTTTGCGATGGACTTGCCGGCGAGGTGGGAAAATTCCTGCACCACCACCAAATTTTTCTTTACGAGTTGGGCAGGAGAGAAGAGCTCCATTAGAAGGCACTATACCAGAGAGATTGAAGGAATTGCCAAAATTGCCAAAATCGCCGGTATTGCCAAAATTGGAAATCGGCGCTGAGTGCTGAGCTACCAATTGCTGATTCTCAATTTTGGCAATACCGGCGATTTTGGCAATTCCTTCAGTGTTCTTTCGTTCTCTTCCTGATCTCAATGCTGAGGCGCTTGATTTTCTGGTTGAGGGTCGAGAGCGGGATGTGAAAGCGCTCGGCGGCTTCGGTCTGGTTCCAGCCGCATTTTTCGAGCATATCGAGGATGATGCTGCGCTCGCAGTCTTCGATGATTTCGAACAGAGACGCGTCGGGGCGGTGTTCGAAGATCTTGCCCACCGAGCCGCGGCCCACGATCTGATCGGGCAGCAGGTCGATACCGATCACTGGGCCGTTGGAGAGGACGACCGCCCGCTCAATCACGTTTTCCAGTTCACGCACGTTGCCGGGCCAGCCATAGTCCATGATGGGGCGCAGGGCCTCGGGCGAAATCTGACGCGGAGGCTTGTTGTTTTCCCGTGCGAAGTGGACCAGGAAGTGGCTGACCAGCAGGGGAACGTCCTCGGAGCGGCTGCGCAGCGGGGGCAGGTCGATGGTGATCACGTTCAGGCGGTAGAAGAGGTCTTCGCGGAAACGCCCTTCGCGCACCAGGGTCTTGAGGTCGATATTGGTGGCGGCGATGATGCGCACGTCCACGGAGATTTCCTGCACCCCGCCCAGGTGCATGAATTTTCTATCCTGCAGCACACGCAGAATCTTGGATTGGGTCTCAACGCTCATGGTGCCGATTTCATCGAGGAAGATGGTGCCGCCATCGGCCACCTCGAACAGGCCTTTCTTGGAAGTGATGGCGCTGGTGAAAGCGCCTTTCACGTGGCCGAAGAGCGTGGATTCGAGCAGATCGGCAGGCATGGAGCCGGTATTGACCGGCACAAAGGGGCGGTCTTTGCGCTGCGAGCTGGAATGAATGGCCTTGGCGATCAGCTCTTTGCCGGTGCCGCTTTCGCCCTGCACCAGCACGGTGGAGCGGCTGGGCGCAACCTGGGCCACCAGGTCGAAGATCTTGAGCATGGAATCGCTCTTGCCTACGATATTCTCGAAGTTATAGCGCTGTTTGAGGGCGCGCTTGAGCTGCTCGTTCTCTTCTTCGGCGCGGCGGCGGCCCACGGCGGCGCGCACGTCGGCCATCAGTTTCTCGTTGTCCCAAGGTTTCTGGATAAAATTCGTCGCTCCGCCCTGCATGGCGCGGACCGCGTTATCGACGGTGCCGTAAGCGGTAATCATGATCACTACCTGCTGCGGATCGCGGTCGCGAATCTCCGCCAGAATCTCCAGGCCGTTGCGGTCGGGCAGGGCGAAATCCAGCAGCACCAGATCAAACGGTTGGTCGCCCAGCCGCGACAGGCCCATTTCGCCGGTGGAGGCCGACACCACACGATAGCCTTCAAACTCCAGCAAGGTCTCCAGCGATTCGCGGATGGCCGCTTCGTCATCAATAATCAGAATCGAGCCGGTGGTCACAACTTCGACGGGCCGGCGGCTTAGTACGGCTGCTTCAGACATTGACTGCCTTCCTGATCATGGGAAATTCGAGATGAAATATCGTGCCTTCGCCGGGATGGCTTTCCACCCTAATCTTTCCGGCGTGTTCCTGAATGATTCCATAGGTCACCGAGAGTCCCAGACCTGTGCCTTTTTGCGAAGGCGAGGTCTTGGTGGTAAAAAACGGATCGTAGATCCGGCTGATGTGTTCCGGCGCGATGCCTGAGCCGGTGTCGCCCACGCTCACATTCACGGCCGAACCATTGGAAGTGGACACCCGCAGGGTGCCGGTGCGCCCTGACATCGCGTCTTTAGCATTGAGAAACAGGTTGAGAAACACCTGCTGCAGCTTGCCGGTATTGCCGTGGATGGTGGGCAGGCCATCATGCAAATCGGCTTCCACGGTAATTCTCGAAGTCTTGAACTGGTGCTCGAGCAGGGTCAGGGTTTCGGTGATGATCTTATTGAGATCAACGTCGCTGAACTCGGTGCCGCTGGTGCGCGAGAAGTTCAGCAGGTTGTTGACGATTTCCGACGCCCGGAACGTCTGGCGCGTGATGCGGTCCATGAGGCTGGCCATCTTTTCATCGCCGTTCACGTGCTTCATCAGCAGTTGGGCGTAGGTGGAAATCACGGCCAGCGGAGTATTGACTTCGTGGGCCACGCCCGCGGCCAGCACTCCGATGGAAGACATCTTTTCCGCCTGGCTGAGTTGCGATTCCAGTTCGACCCGTTCACTGATGTCATCGACAATAATCAGGCGGCCAATGATGCTGAATTTTCTTGTGCGCAGCGGGGCGATGGCGATATTGGTGATGCGGGTCTCACCCGCGGGGGTCAGCAGCCGGAACTTGTAGAGATTGTGGATGCCCGGGTCATCGCGCACCCGGCGGAAATCTTCCATGAAGGCCGCGGGAAAGATGGTGCTCAACTTTTCACCAATCACCTGGGAGCGCGACAGGGCGTACATGACTTCCATCTGCGCGTTCCAGGATTCGATGCGGTCCTCAAGGTCGACGGCCAGCACGCCCACGTTAATGGATTCCACGATGTTTTCGTTGAAGTCCTTGAGGCGCTCGTACTCGCTGGCTTTCTGCTCCAGGGATGCGTACAGGCGCGCGTTCTGGATGGCGATGCCGATATAGCCGGCCACGGTTTCCAGAAGCTCAACATCTTCACTCGAAAGAAAGTCGCCGGCCATGGTCTTGCCCAGGCCGAGCACGGCGATGGTGCGCTTCTGCACCGTGCAGGGAATGTAATAGTTGAGGTCGAGCCGGGCGATGGTGTCGCGGGCGGTGGAGCTTTCGCGCAAGGCCTTGCGGGTATTGTCAAAGAAGATGTGGCCGGCGTAATACTCCGGTTGCTCTACCACCAGAAAGCCCAGATCGAGCAGTCCGCTGTAAGAGATGCCGAACGACTTGGCCATCACAAACTCTTTGGCGTCTTCACTGGTGGCCAGAAAGATGGCCAGGCGGTCGACCAGCAGGGTGCGCGAGAGGCGGTCGATGACCGAGGTGAGCATGGCGCTGAGGTCGGTTTCCGAACTCAGGTCCCGGCCAAACTCGATCAGGGTGCGGCGATAGTCGTAGCGATGACGGTAAAAGAAGCGGTCAACGCGTTCCTGAAACCAATTCTTCAGGGGGTCAAAGGCCAGGGCGGTAACGATCATGGCCACGATCAGCCCTGTGGGGCCGACGCTGGGCATCCTGGTCTTGACAGCTTCGGCGAGCAGGCCAACCACCGCGAAGTAGCCGCCGACGATGGCGGCGGTGGCCAGAGTGTAGGCAACGCCCCGTTTGAAGATGATGTCTACGTCCATCAGGCGGAAACGCACGATGGCGTAGCCGAAGGTCAGAGGCAAGAACACCAGCGAGAGCACGGAAATCTTCATGGCCGGGGTGGCCAGCGCTCCGAAAAGATACGGGAGCACGTAGAAAACCGTGTAGGGGGCGATCGCCAGCACCGCGCCGCGCGAGATCCACTTCATCTGCTGGCGGACCAGGGGCACATCGGCGCGCCGGTAGCTTTGCCACAGAATGGCGGCGGCCGCTACGAAGAAGGCCGTCTGATAGGTCATCTGGATGCGGTCAAGGTTCCAGCGCAGAGACTCGGTGAAGGGCAACCACCAATCCAGAGATTTGTTAACACGCAGGAAAAACGTCACCTGGACCGCGATCAACGCCATGCACGGAACGTATGCGAGCGAAGCCAGCCAGCGCCGTTTTTCCAGACTTTTTCGCGGCTGAGGAAAGGTCAGGGCAAAGTGCAGGAAAAGCGCCGGCTGCAGCAGGCCGGCTGCGACATTCGACCAATACAGGATGTCATCAAAGAGATTGCCCTTGCCTGTATAGTGGAGCGAGTAGTAAATGAACGACACTAGGCAGAAGACATAAAAGTGCGTGGACATGGGCGCGGTCCAGCGGCGAAGAAGCACATAGATGCCGATGCCCAGGTAGATGAGGGCGATGAGACGCAGTCCTAGGTTGAGTGTCTGGTCGGCCGGAACGAGAATTACCTGGACCACGGCCTGGGCGCCGTTGCGCTCGATTTCATAATTGGTTTTTGACCAGATGCCCAGGCGGTAGAACTGCTTGATCAGCCCGGAAAATCTTTTTATTTCCTGGTCTTCAACGCTGATCAGGCGGTCGCCGGATTTTATGCCGGCTTTGTCGCCAGGGCCGCCGATGGTGACCCGCTCGGCTTGAATGACGGGGACCTGCTGACCATGGACCGTGCTGGTCTTTTCCAGCCACCAGACGCCGTCCTCGGGCCGGGGATTCTGCCCTTCCTTGTATACGTTGATGGCTGCAAAGATCACCGCGGCCACGGTGACAAAGGCCAGAACCAGGGCCGAAAATCGGAATTGAAAGTCTTTCCGCATCCTTCGCACTGCCAAAAGATCATCCGCACGATTGCCGGCCGTGGGAAGTCTTTCACGGTTTGTGTGCAAGTCAGATGCCATGCGAGTTCAGCCCAAAATTGGTCTTCAAGTTCTGTATTTTCTGGTTCTCTTTGGAACGATCAGATGCTCAAGAATACAGTATTTGGAATATCAGATGTGGTTTATTGTATTGCGTGAAGCCGGGAAACCCCACGTATTTGAAGGCTGAGACTCGGTAGAAACTTTCTAAAAAACGGCGCAGATGGAGAGCCTGTTAAAATGCACAAAGAGAACCCCGTGGTGAAGTTTTGTCTTTCGCAAAAAGTGTCTGCTAAAATCTATTGGTAACAGAATCTTTCCCGTCCAGGCTCCCAGACTCATTAGAAAATCCGATGAAAAGCTTAGCGGGCGAGGAGTGTGTAAAAAAGTGAGACGCGGCATGACGGCGGTCATCGTGGGCGCCCAGTGGGGCGATGAAGGCAAGGGCAAGATCGTGGATGTCCTTTCAGAAAATTTTGCAATTGTGGCCCGCTATGCCGGCGGGCACAACGCCGGCCACACGGTCATCATCAAGGGCAAGAAGTTTGTTTTGCAGCTCGTGCCCTGCGGCGTACTGCGCAAGGGCGGCCGATCCGTGATCGGCAACGGCGTAGTGCTTGACCCGCTGGCCTTCCTGAAGGAAGTGGGGATGCTACGCAATACCGGCGTGCAGGTGGATGGCAACCTGTTCGTTTCCAATCGCGCCCATGTCATTCTGCCCTATCACCGCATGATAGAAATGGGCGCTGAAAATGCTCCTGGCCGGGTCAAGATCGGCACTACCTCCCGTGGTATCGGCCCGGCCTATGAAGACAAGATGGGCCGCCGCGGCTTGCGGGTCGCCGACCTGCTCGATTCCGGATTGCTGCGCACCACCATCGAAAACGCCTGCCGAGAAAAGAACATGATCGCCCATGCGCTGTTCAACTCCGAGCCCATTGATCCCGACAGCATGTATCGGGAATACGCGGCGGCCGCCGAAAAGATCGCTCCCTTTGTGACGGATACCACGCTGCTCATCAACCGGGCGCTCGATGCCGGGGAGTCAGTCATGTTCGAAGGGGCGCAGGGCACCATGCTCGATATCGACCATGGCACTTATCCGTTCGTTACCTCTTCCAGTTCCACCTCGGGCGGCGCGGCGACCGGAACGGGGGTCGCGCCCAACGCCATCCAGAATGTGATTGGCATCACCAAGGCCTATTGCACACGCGTGGGGGCCGGGCCCTTTCCCTCGGAAATCGAAGGCGCAATCGGTGACCAACTTCGCGCCCGCGGCAACGAATACGGCGCGGTCACGGGACGCCCGCGCCGCTGCGGATGGGTCGACCTGCCGCTGCTGCGCTACGCCCAGATGGTCAACGGCGTGAACTGGTGGGTGATTACCAAGCTCGATGTGCTGGACACCATGGCGGAAATTCCTGTGTGCGTCGGATACAAGATCAAGGGCAAGAAGACCGATGGAATTCCGGCCTTGGCCACCGGCTTCGAGCAGGTCGAGCCTGTCTACGAAAAGATGCCCGGCTGGAAGAAGTCCACGGAAGGCATCACGGAATTCGGCAAGCTGCCGAAAAAGGCCCAGGAATATCTGCGCTTCCTGGAGCGCGAGAGCGGCGCGGCCATTGGTATGATATCCACCGGGCCAGACCGCGATCAGACCATCTTCATGCCTGAATTCCAGGCGGAAATGCTGGCGGCGCGTCCGGCGGCCAAGACTGCGAGGGCGAGATGATTGTTCTGAAAGTTGATATGCGGGTGAAGCCGGGCATGGAAGAAAAGTGTAAAGAGCTGGTGCGCATCATGCAGGAGCATTCGCGTCAAGAGCCCGGCTGCCTGATGTACATAGGACATCAATCCACCGAAGACCCGCGCAAGTTCATGTTCTACGAGCAGTACAAAGACGCCGCCGCCCTCGAAGCCCACCGCAACGCGCCGTACTTCAAAGAATACGTGGCCGGAGGCCTCGACCCGATCATGGAAAGCCGCAGCCGCGA
>DATMNZ010000040.1:0-4430 GCA_035568495.1 Saccharimonadales bacterium (SeqCode)
ACCACGGAGGCACGGAGTCACGGAGACAAACCAAGGCCTTTGGAACACAGCGCAACGTAGCTGCAACCAAAGACATTTAGCCGCGAATCAACGCGAATTGGAATTGAGTTGTCGTTGCTCCCGGAACCATCTCGAGCCGCGAAGATCACGCAGATGATGCAGATCACGAAAATTATGATGAATAGCAATACGGCGCGAACGATATGGCGCCTTTTCCTCGCCGCGCTTTTGTTGAGCGCGTGGGCGCATGCCAGCCGTGTGGTCCGTGACGAGCTTGACCGTGATGTTACCGTTCCCGATCATCCGCACCGCTTGATCTGCCTGGCGCCCAGCCTCACCGATACTGTGTACCGGCTGGGACGCGGTAGCGACATTGCCGGAATCACCGATTACACCAAGTATCCTGCCGAAGCGGCACAGAAGCCGAGCGTGGGCGGCATCATTAATCCGTCGCTCGAAAAGATTGTCTCCCTGCAGGCCGACCTGGTGCTGGCCATTGGCGACCTCAATAGCCTGGATCTTATTCACTCCATCGAGCGCCTAGGACTCCCTGTCTTTGTAGTCTACCCACGGGGCCTGGAAGGGATCTACCGTTCGATTGAGAGTGTCGGCGCCGCGATCGATCAGCAGGCCAGCGCCAAAGAGCTGGTCGGCGTTCTACGTGGGCGCGAGCAGGCGGTGCGGCGGCGCGTTGCAGGAAAACAGTTCCCCACCGTCTTCTATTTATTATGGAATGATCCCATCATGACCGCCGGACATGGCGCGTTCATCACCGAACTGATCGAGATTGCCGGCGGACGGTCAGTGAGCAGCGATCTGCCGTCAGAATGGCCACGCATCAGCCTGGAAGTGGTCATCGCCCGGCAGCCGCAATACCTGCTGCTGATCAAGGGGGCCCAGATCACGCTCGAAACCCTGCAACAGCAGGCCAACTGGAAAAAACTGGACGCGGTCAGGCATGGCCGGGTCTTCTATGTAGACGATCGCATCAACTTCTCAAGCCCGTTGGCGTTCGATGCGCTCGAGGAGATGGCCAGGGAGTTTCATCCGTGAATGCCGCCGCTGCCGGAGTATCGATCACCGAGCGGATTGCCCGCGAGCGTAGCGCCTCGGGCCTCCGCCGGACATTGCTGCTGGCTTCCGGGGCCATGGCCCTGCTGCTGGCCAGCATTCTGGTGAGTGCGGTGCTAGGCGCGGTCCATATTTCGACGCACTCCATTCTGGCGGCCCTGGCGGGCGATCGCGCCGCCCTATCTTCCACCGAACTGACAATTCTGTTGCAGGTGCGGCTGCCGAGAATCGTCACCGCCGGCATCATCGGCGCTGCGCTCTCATTGGCCGGCGTGCTCTTTCAGGGGCTCTTTCGCAACCCCATGGCGGACCCTTACGTTCTGGGCACTTCGGGGGGCGCGGCCGTGGGCGCGGCGCTTGGGCTTTTTCTTTTTCCCACGGCCTCCATCCTCGGCTTCGGCGCGGCGGCCAGCTTTGCTTTTGTGGGCTCCATCGTCACCATCGTTTTCGTTTACGCCCTGGCCCGCAGCGGCGGCAAGACCCCCATGGTCCCGTTATTACTGGCCGGCCTGGCAGTCAGCATCATCCTCAGCGAAGCCAGTGCGGTGTTGATCTACATGGGCGACGAGATATCCGCGAATGCCCGGAACCTTTCCCTGTGGCTGCATGGCACGATTACCGCGCTCGGCTGGTCCCAGATCGTGCTGGCTTCCGTCATGCTTCTGCTGGGCGGCCTGCTCTGCATCCCGCTACGCCCGGTCCTTGATCTGTTTGCGCTGGGTGAGGAATATGCGCAGCAACTGGGAATCCGGATCGAAGTAGCGCGCGCCTCGCTCATCATCGTTGCCTCGCTGCTCACGGCGGCGGCCGTGCTGCTGGGCGGGGTCATCGGCTTCGTGGGCCTGCTGGTGCCGCACGTCGTGCGCCTGATCGCCGGCCCCGAACATGGCCGGCTGCTGCTGCTGTCATCGATCTTCGGCGCCAGCTATCTCATCGTTGCGGACACCGTGGCCCGCACCGTCCGGGCGCCTTCGGAGTTTCCGGTGGGCATTATCACGGCGTTTATCGGCGCGCCCGTTCTGCTCTATCTTCTGCGCCGCAGCAAACGGGAGTACGCGCTATGACTTCCCTGCTCTCGGTCCGGAATCTTTCTTTTGGCTACGCGGCTTTGGGCCACACGCGCAGGCCGGTGCTCGATCAGCTCACCTTTGAGGTCGCCCAGGGCGCGACGGTCGCGCTGATGGGAGCCAATGGCGCAGGCAAGACCACATTGCTGAAAGTCTTTGCCGGGCTGCTGGTTCCGCAACGGGGCGAAGTGCGCCTACTGGGCCGCCTGCTGTCTGCCTGCAGCCGCCGTGAATTGGCCCGCTCCATCGCCCTGGTGCCACAGGAGATTTCCGTTTCTGTGGACTTCACCGTGCTACAGTTTGTTCGGCAGGGGCGCGCGCCTTATTTATCATTCCTCGGAATTCTTCAGGACACGGACCGCATCGCCGTATGGAAGGCGCTGGAACTGGCGGGTGTGGACCATCTGGCAGAACGCAGATTCAATGAGCTGAGCGGCGGCGAGCGCCAGCGGGTCAAGATCGCCCTGGCCCTCGCCCAGGAGCCGCAGCTACTTCTGCTCGACGAACCGGCACAGCACCTCGACATCGGCCGGCAGGCTGAGATCTTTTCAGTGCTGGAACGATTGAACCAGCAGGGCATTACGATTGTGGCTGCCGTCCATGACCTGGAGAGCGCTCGCCGGTATTTCACACAGGGTATTCTGCTGCGTCCCGGTTTATCGCCCATCATCGGGCCACCGCCGGAGATACTGACATCCTCGGCAATTCAGGAAGCGTTTGAGCTTGTTGCAACAGAAGCTCACCACGGAGGCACGGAGTCACTGAGAAAAACAAAAGCTTTGAAACACAGCGCGACGTAGCCGCAACCAAAACCTTTGAAACACAGAGGAACAGAGGCAACAGAGGTTTGGGAGGTTGTGAGGCGGCGGAAAAATCGCCGCAAGCCGCGAAGATTCTGATGGATAGTAGTACAGTGCGGCAACCACAGCCGAAGGCAATCCACCGCAAGTACGCTAAAGGCGCAAAGGAAACCTCTGTTTCCTCTGTTCCTCTGTGTTTCAAAGGTTTTCATTGATGAATCGCAATACAGAAGAAGGGGACAAGCATGAGCATTGCAACTAAAACCGGAGATAAAGGCCAGACCGGACTGGTCGGGGGCGCCAGGGTTTCGAAAAGCAGCCTGCGCGTTGAGGCCTATGGAACGGTCGATGAGCTGAATTCTGTGCTGGGGCTGGCGCGGTCCATCTGTCCCGATGAAGGAATTGCCGAGTTGACCAAATCAATTCAGAAGGACCTCTTCCTGGTGGGCGCCATGCTGGCTTCAACGCCCGAGTTCCGAAAGAAGGACCATCCGGCGGTGACCCAGGAGATGGTCGACGGGCTCACCACCCATGTACACCGTATCGAATCCATCGAAGGCATTCTCGCGGATTGGTCGATACCCGGCGAGCATCGCGGCTCGGCCGCCTATGATCTGGGCCGCACGGTGTGCCGCCGCGCTGAGCGCTGCGTGGTGCGCCTGGTGGAAGCGGGCGAGGAACCCGATTTGATCGTGGTGTCATACATCAACCGCCTTTCCGACCTGCTGTGGTTGTTTGGACGGCAGCTCGAATTCAATGCCGGAATCGACGCCAAGTTGCGCGACCAGGAACATCAGGGTCCGCGCTGGTCAAGGGCCTGGTAGTACAGTGACCAAGTGAAATAGGAATTCTGACAGATCGGGACATCTGGACATCGGGTAATCGAGACATCGGAAATGCCCTCCCGCTTTTCTTGGCGGCATTACCAATTCTACCGATCACGCCCGGTGGTAGCTCTTTCACCCTGGGCAGAAAAGAGTTTCTTACGATGCATGATCTTTCCAACATCCTCGGGCAGATAACACCCATCGAACAGAACTGGATGGAAAGGGCCAAGGAACGCCAGGACCGTCTGACCAAGCCTCCGCAGAGCTTGGGCAAGCTGGAAGAGATCGCCTGCCGGCTGGCGGCCATTCAGCAGACGCTTCGTCCGGTGGTCGATCGCAAACGCATCGTTATCTTTGCCGGCGACCACGGCATCACCGAAGAGGGTGTAAGTCCGTACCCGGTGGAAGTGACGGCGCAGATGGTGGCCAACTTCCTGAACGGCGGGGCGGCGATCAACGCGCTGGCGCGCACCGCGGGAGCGGAGCTAGTCATCGTGGATGCAGGCGTGAAAGCCGCAATTCCGCCGATTGACATCTCCGGCAAAGCAGTACGGTTTGTCCAGAAGCCGGTCCGCCAGGGAACGCGCAACTTCGCCAGGGGCCCCGCATTGACACGGGAAGAAACCCTGAGCGCCATCAGCCTGGGTTACGAAATGGCCATCGAC
>DATMNZ010000041.1:0-13388 GCA_035568495.1 Saccharimonadales bacterium (SeqCode)
AGTACCCGTGTACGGCGCGCCGAAAATGGAATTCCCTGGATCTTGCGGAACTGGCTTCCGGCGGTCTCGCTCTTGTAGATACCGGAGCACGCGCTGGCGAACACTACCGACGGATTCTGCGGGTCGATGATGATGGAAAACACGTCTGAATCTTCAATCACCCCATTCCTGATGTTGTGCCAGCTCCGGCCGCCGTCTTCCGTCTTCCACGGCAAGTGCCAGGTGCCCGCATAAATAATGTCGGGATTGCCCGGGTCGACCGCAATCGATTCGACATTCTTGATCTCCGCGTGGTTTACGGGCGAAATGCGCTCCCAGGAATCGCCTCCGTCGCGGCTGCGGAAAACACCATCCAGCGCGCCCGCGACCAGCACACGCGGATTCGACGGCGCCAGCGCCAGCGCTCGTATCGACTTGCCGTGCAGATCAGGCAGCAATTCCCAGCTTCGGCCCCCATTCAGGCTGCGGAACATTTCGCCGCTGGTAGAAGACTCGACACTCCAGGCGGCCACGTAAATCGTCCGGGAATTCGTGGGATCGATCACAATGTTGTCGAGCACCATGTCGCTGGAATTGCCGAGGTGGGCATGGCGCGACCAGGTCGAGCCGCCATCGGTGGAAAGATAAAGACGTCCGGCGCTGGTGCCTAAAAAGATGCGGTTGGCGTCGCGGGGATCATACGCAAAACTACGAACGTCGCCGCCATCCGGCCCCAGCGGCTTCCACTGCTGGGCCATGGCCGGCCGGGCCATAACAACCAGGAACATGAAGATGAGAATACGGCGCGCCAAGAGTGACCATCCTATAAAAAACGTCCGAACGACGAGAGTGCCATGCTGCTTTCCTGCCAACAAGTTACCGAAGACCAAAAAATCAACGGCCCGGAAGTGTGATCAAAAATCACAGCGCGCAGTAGCAGCAACCAAGACCCACCGAAGCGAGTATTGCGTTTCAAAACATTGCGGCACGCGATTCGAGAGATCCTCTTCTCTTCTCGCGTGCCGCGTTTTTTGCTCTTTTCAGTTGCTACTGCTTGGTTGGCGCTTTCTTGCCCGCGGCTTTCTTTTGGGCAGGAGCAGCAGGCGCAGCAGCTCCCTTTTTCTTCCTGGGAGCGGGCTTCACGGCCGGGGCCGGTTTTTCTCTTCCACCAATCAGGGTCAGCGAATCGGCGGCGTTGAACGGGTACGAACGGACCGATTGCTGAACTTGACGGCCGGGACTGCTAAGCGTGATATCCACACGGCGATTGCTCGCCAGTTGGATAGACTTCATGTTCTTGACGATCCGCGCCCGTTCTCTGGGCGTCAGATCAGTGCTGTTATCAACTGACCGTTTGACCTCGTCATCCGAGAGCTGCCGCTGTTCGCCAAAAGCCTTGGTCTCAAGGTTGGCGGCAGGTATGCCACGCTCCACCAGGGCTTTTTTGGCCCGGGCGGCGCGCCTCTCGGTCAATGCCAGGTTGTACTCGGGCGTGCCCCGAGGATCGGCATGGGCTTCGAGTACCAGGGTCGCCTTGGGATAGGTTTCAAGATAGTTCTTGAAATCGTTGGCTACTGAAGCCAGCGTCGCGGCCTGGCTGGCAACCAGCCCGGCATCGGGGTTCTTGGCCGTCGGCTGGGCAGTTACAAAGTAAACGCTGTGCAGCGACAGACGGACCTCAATCTCCGTCGGCTTGGCGGGTGGTGGCGGTGGCGGCGGTGGCGGCGGGTTCCGCACCGTGAAATTCGTGCTGGTGCTGGCCGTCAGATTGTGCGTATCGGTTGCCGTACTGGCCACCGTTACCTGGCCGGCTGGGAGGTCAGTCGTATCAATCACAAAATCCGTACCCGGTGTGGATTTGCTGGAATAGTTGCTGGCCACCGTCACCGGAACGCCCTGCGGGCTCCCGGCGCTGCACTGGACCGCTACCTTACCTCCGACCTCAACGCTCGAAGGACTCGCCGAGCAACTGATCGTCGGGGGCAGCCACCGCTTGGTGGCGAACTGGGTCTGGCATCTCGACTGGGCCTTCGCGTTCTTGGAATCCGTCACATGAACGCTGACGGTAAACGACTGCCCTTCGGCGGCGCCGGCCGTGTCGATCGTGACGGTCTCTCCCTGTCCTTGAACTTTACCGCCATTGGTCGTCCATTCATACTTCAAGGAATGCTTGGGATCGAAGTTATGCGCCGCCACCGAGACTTTGACGGGCTCTCCGGAAAAAACTTCCGACGGGTTCACGGAACAGGTCGAAGACGGAGGAATGGCGTCGCCTACACCTTCCAGAATCACCAGACCGGCAGACAACCGGACAGCGTTAATCGAGCTGGGGTTATTGGGGCGGAAATCATGGCTGCCAAAGACGTAGTCCGCTTGGGCAACGCGCAGGCTTAGATGCCGGTGGACCCTCAGGTCCAAACCACCGCCAATGGCGAATCCCAGGCTGTCATCGCTGTCGAGATTTCCTGGAGAAAGACGGCTCCAACCTACAAGGAAATGGGCAAACGGCTGTAGCCGGCTCGAGGGATAGCGAAACGTGGGACCGGCGAAAAATTCATTGGCATCGTAGTTGTTGCCGAAGTGCGCAGCCGCATCCACGGTAAAGCCGACCCAATTCTTGAAGAAGTAGGTGCCGTCGACAATGAATCCGCTACGCGCTTCGTTCAGCTTGAAGCTCCGGGGAACGCCATTCTTAAATCCGTTGACAACGTTTCCCGAATTCAGCCACGAGTAGCCCAAAAAGACCTCAATCTTGGCGGGAGTAAAGTCGTCACCGCCCGCGGCGGGAGCAAACGCCACACTCGAACCGGCAGCTAGCGAGTTCGGACTGGTGAAATAGCTATGTTCAACGTCTGTGGATTGGGCTGCTGTGCTTTGGGCCGTCGCCGGCGTCAGCAAGCACAAAAGCAGCGCTATAGTTAACATACTGCAGATACTTCGAAGCGACATCTCATCCTCCGGGAAACACAAAAATAGTTAATGGAAAACCTGGGGCTTCCGTATCGGGAAATTCAATAATGACAAGGGTCCAAATGGGCTCGGCTAGGCCGTCTCTGGCCGAATGGACATTATAGGTCCTGGCGGGAGTTTTCACCGGGCAAATTCGTCAAAAATTACTGGGTTACAGGCGCATTCAACTGGACCACAATCTGGACGCCGCTCTCCAGCTTTACGTCATCTCCCATCGCTAAGATCACCGTGCTCTGGCCTACTCCCGTTCCCGAAGCCGCCAGAGACAGCCCATGCAATCCGTAAACGCCGCGGCTGACGCTGCTAAGCAGCAGGGTTCCCTTGCTCTTGAGCAGGGGGCCGGCGGGAACCGCATTATGATTGTAGGCGTCACCCGCCGACACACGCGGAATAGACTGGTTGGGGCTCGGGCTACCGCGCGACTGCGTATTGCCAGATCTGGAAGTTCCCAGCGGTTGCGGGCCATTTTGCCCCGGTAACGCTGACGATGGCGGAGGCCCCATCAAATCCGGCTTGTCAACCAGGGACAAACTACTGGGCGCTGCCAGCGCCCGGATGCAGGCCAGCAGGTTCAACTCCCCTCCACCTTTCAATTCCACTTTGTCGAAGACGATACTGAGCCGCGACTCACTGTCTTCTTTGGTGTGCGCCTTCGCCAGTGTCACATGCCCGACCAGCTTTGACCCGGTGCGCATCACGATTTTGCCGCGATAGAGCACGTCCTGAATCACCTCGGCCCGGACGCGATCTCCTGCTTTGGCTTTCTTGGCGTTGACGGTCTTCGAAAGCTCCGCGACCACACCCGTCCCCCCGCCAATTACGGGAACGGCACTGGCGCCGATGCCGGGCACTGTTGGCGCTACAGCGGCGGTTGCCGCGTTCGGGGAGGAATCCGATACTGTTTGGGCTGCGGCGCCAAATGACAATAACAGGGCCAGTGGAAAAATCAGGGAACAGGTTCTCATCAGCTTAGGTCCTTCCTGCATCGAGTTCTTCGATCTTCGAGGAACTTGTTGCACCGGACAACCGTATCTTGCAACCGCGACTCGTGGCCAGCGGCCCGGCAATTGCCGACATTATAAATCCGGGGCATAGACAGAGCGCCGGCTTTTTATTCAGATATCCGGACAGTGACCCTAAGTTTCATGCGGGGATTGGCGCTATCCAAAATGACACATTTTTCTGGCGCCGGCGCGAGAACGGGCTAGGAATGCGAGTGCCCTGGGCCGCGCATTGCGCGGCCCAGGCATCAAGCGATGTTACCCTTCAATCAATGCTGTGCGGAACCACTCACCTGCAGGACCATCCGGGTGCCGGAATCGAGGGAAACGTTGCGGGTCGTGGAACTCAGGACTGACGCCTGGCCATTGGCCGTGGCGGAAGAAACCGAGTTCAGCGATATTCCCTGAAGTCCGATCACGCCGTGACTCGCGCTTCCGAACCCCGCATTGGCAGCGCCGCCAACCGTCGAATTCACGGAGCCGGCTGCCGATCCTGAAACCGATCCCGCGGTCCGGGTGGCGCTTCCAACCGTTGAACCGGCGGCGCCGCCCACTCCTCCGAGCAACCCTCCTCCGCCTCCACCGCTCCGTCCTCCGCCTCCTCCGCCCGAGGGCCGGGAGACGCCGATACCGTCATCCAAGGCTGACGTTGCCGAGAGATCTGATCGGGGAGCAACGGCTTGCACAAATGCATTGAGGGAAACCTGCGAGCCATCTTTTAAAACAGCATGATCAAAAACCATTCCCAGCCGCGACTCGGAATCCGATTTAGTGCGCGCCTTGGCTTCCGTGATATGGCCAACCAGCTTTGAACCCTTGTGCGCTACCACCTTGCCGTCGGACTTCACATCTTCTGTGAGTTTGGCGGTCACTTCATCGCCGGCCTGTGCCTTGTGCGCATCAAGCGACTTGGTCAGCTCCGCCTGCAAGGTTGTCCCGCTGTTGAGCATGGCGCCCGCGCCGCCTGTATTCAGACTTCCAGCGGATTGCCCGCCGGCGGACGCCGATGAGCTACCACTCTGTCCCTTCTTGTCATTCTGGTGAGAGGCCTTAGCGTGGGCATCTGCATCAGCCTGAGCGGAACCCTTCACCTGGCCCGAGCCGCTCGCCTGGGCTGAGGTGTTGCTTTGGGCCGAGACACTCTTTTGTCCTGAAGAAACGTTTGCTCCAGTGGAACTGCTTCCGCTGACACTGGTCTGGGCGGCCGCACCCATGGAAAGAAAGGTCATTGCTGCGATGAGGATCCGATAATCTTTCATCCGTCAGTCTCCTTTTAAACGCCGATCATTTTATATTTTGAAAATCTCACTTTCAAATTGAATCAGCAGTCTTGAGTCCAAATCCAAATAAAAAATAAACATAATATATTCAATGATTTAGATCAGATATACTTTTTTCGTAGAGTCAGCAGAGGGCCAGATTCGGATTTCACCTATGTAATTTTTGCCGAGAACGCCAGCGTGGAGGAAGCACCGTTTTGACCAACCAGGAAAAGGTTCTGATTGTTGAAGACGAAGAAAATGAGCGCTCTGGCTTGGCCGAGCTCGTCTCAGCCTGGGGCTACCGCACCGATACGGCCGCCGATGGAATCGAAGGGCTGGAAAGGGTACAAGCCTGGTCGCCCGGTATTGTCATTACCGACCTGAAGATGCCGCGCATGACCGGCATGGAACTGCTACAGAAAATCGTTGAACAGCCCCAGCCCATCGCTGTAATCCTGCTGACCGCCCAGGGAAGCATCGACCTGGCGGTGGATGCGATGAAGACCGGCGCATATGATTTCATTCAGAAGCCGGTGGATACGGCCCGCCTGAAACAGATCTTGCAGAATGCCGCCCGCCATCGCGGCACGTCCCTGGAGCTGGAAGTCACCAAGCGCAAGCTTCGCGATGCCGGGATACTGGGCCGGCTGGTCGGTTCTTCGCGCGCCATGCAGGAAATCTTCCGGCTGGTGGAGATGGTCGCGCCCAGCACCGCCTCGGTACTGATTACGGGTGAAAGCGGTACCGGCAAAGAGATGGTGGCCCGCACCATCCACGAGATGAGCCCGCGCCGCAGCAAGCCCTTTGTGGCCATCAATTGCTCCGCCATTCCTGAAACCCTGATGGAAAGTGAAATCTTCGGTCACGAAAAAGGCGCGTTTACCGGGGCCCTCGAAAGACGCGCCGGATGTTTCGAACTGGCCGAGGAAGGCACATTGCTGCTCGATGAAATCGGAGAGATGCCCATCGCCACCCAGGCCAAGCTGCTGCGGGTGCTGGAAGACCACCGGCTGCGCCGGCTGGGCAGCAAGACCGAGACCACCGTGGATGTCCGGGTGCTGGCCGCCACCAACAAAGTGCCCGAGGAGGCGGTCGCCGCCGGCCTTCTGCGCAACGATCTATTCTACCGCCTCAACGTCTTCAACCTCCACATGCCCCCGTTGCGCGAGCACCGTGACGACATTCCCCAACTGGTGGAAGCCCTGCTCGCGGACATGAATGCCAAGCATGGCCGCCAGGTGGCCGGGGTCCACGAGAGTGTGCTGCAGTTGTTTGCCGGGCACCACTGGCCGGGCAACGCGCGTGAGCTGCGGAATACCCTGGAGCGGGCCGTCATTGTGTGCGATTCTCCGTTGATTGAAGTCCGCCATTTGCCGCCCAATTTTGGCGGTTCGGCGCCGCGCCCGGCCGGGGAAGGCCAGGATGGAATCCGTCTCGATGTGGGCACCACCGTTGGAGAAGCCGAAAAAATGCTGATTCTCAAGACCGTGGCGGCGACCGGCAACAACAAAACTAAAGCCGCGGAAATCCTTGGCATCAGCCTGAAGACCCTGCACAATAAGCTCAAGGAGTATGGCGGCGCGTCCAGCCTGGCCGGTGAGGCAGCCAGCTAATACATCTACATGCATGATCTGCGCCTGAAAATCAAACTGGTCCTCGCCATCACCGCCATGGTGATGGTCAGCGTCCTGGCGCTGGCGGCCATGTATTTTTCGACCACCGTCAGCCAGAGTATTACCTCGGTCTACAAGGATGGAGACTTTCTCGCGGAAACCATTTTTACCGTGGCCCGCCGGTCTCTCGAAACCGACCTCAGCCACACCGGGACCGATGAAAATGATCCGCAGCAGGTGTCCCAAGCGATTCAGAAAGAATTGCAGGCGAACGTCGAGGTGAATTCTCTGCTCAAGGCAGTGGTGGGCTACAACCTCAACATCCTGGACGCCGCCATTACCGATACCCAGGGCCGGGCGTTGCTGCGCAGCACCACCGAAGTCAGGGAGAATCCTCTGCAGCCGCGCGCGGACTTCGCCACCGTACTGCATGCCGGCGTTTGGAAGCAGCTTCGCATTATCTACGGGCCGGGGCAGACCTATGATATTCGTGTTCCGCTGGTCCGCGGCAAGATGCCATTTGGCGAGGTCCGGGTTGGCCTGTCTACCGTCCTGCTCAAAAGTCAAATCAACCCCGTGCTGCATCGGATGCTGCTGGTGTCTGGTCTGGCCATTCTGTTTTCCGTGGTGCTGGCCGTCGTCCTTTCCACCCGGATGCTGCGCCCCCTGAAGGCCATCAGCCGCCGTCTCGATCAGATCAGCGCCGGCCAGATGGAGCCTGCGGGCGCCACCGGCGAACGCTCCGACGAATACGGCGTGGTCAGCAACAAGATCGACCACCTGGGCCGGCAGATGCGCGACGCCAAGGAAGTCTTTTCCGCCCTGAAGGAAAACCTTGACCAGATGATGGCCAATCTTCAGGATGGCGTCATGCTGTTCACCACCGATTTCAAGGCGGTGCTGGTCAGCGCCTCCGCCGAGCGCTTTACCGGAAAGCCGCGCGGCGACATGCTGGGCTGCCATCCACGGGACATCTTCTCGGAAGACTCCCGCCTGGGGCGCGCGGTCCTGCAGGCATTCCAGGACCGCCAGCCGCTGCAAGAGACAGAAATTGAGTTGGAAAACGGACGCCGGGTGCAGCTCTCTTTGGATTTTATTGAGGACCGCGGCCAGCGGATCGCCGCTTTACTGACCCTGCGGGATTCCGAATCGGTCCATCGCATCGAAGATGAAATTGAGCTGTCGCGGCGCCTGTCGGCCATCGGGCGGCTGACTTCCGGCGTGGCCCACGAAGTTAAAAACCCGATCAACGCCATCGTGGTCCATCTCGAAGTGCTGCGCCAGAAACTCAATACGGTTGAGCCCGGCACCCGGCGTCACCTGGATGTCATCG
This sequence comes from Saccharimonadales bacterium (SeqCode), assembly GCA_035568495.1. GTDB lineage: Bacteria > Acidobacteriota > Terriglobia > Terriglobales > Acidobacteriaceae > Angelobacter. Next base: position 8,159 of record DATMNZ010000041.1, read on the forward strand.
GCAGTGAAATCCAACGGCTCGACCGCGTGGTGCAGACCCTGGTGGATTTCACCCGGCCGGTCGAACTGCGCTTGGCTGAACTTGACCTGTGCAAACTGGTCGATGAAGTCATCGCCCTGGCGGCGCCCGAGGCCGCACGGCATAACGTTCCTATCGAACGCGTGGCCGTCGCCAGGACCCTCGTCATGCGCATCGATGCCGACCTGGTCAAGCAGGCCATCCTCAACATTGTCATTAACGGTGTGCAGGCCATGCCTGAAGGCGGCAGGCTGCAGGTCGCCACCCGGCGTGAGGGCGATGTGGCCGTGATTGAAGTACGCGACCAGGGCGCCGGCATCCCGGCGGAAATCCACGACAAGATTTACAATCTATACTTCACCACCAAGAAGGACGGTAGCGGTATCGGCCTCGCCATGACCTACCGCGTGGTCCAGTTGCATCAGGGTTCGGTCGAATTTGAATCGGAAGAAGGAAAGGGCGCAACGTTCTACCTGCGCTTCCCGCTTCCGGAAAGTGAGCCGTCTGGTGAACCGCCGGGCGCGCCCTCCGAGGATTCATTGAGAACAGCATGAAGAAATTTCCGGCGGCCCTCGCAATCCTTCTGACCACCGCAGCCTTGCTCGCAGCGACTGGATGCAAGAAACATAAGCCCAATCTCCCTCCCCAGAGTCAGGCTCCGCCCATCCAGGGTGCGGCAACGCCCGATACTGCTGCTCCTCAGCCTCCGGTCAAACCACCGAAAGGCCCGGCCCATTCTCCGCGCACCACACCCCCGCACAAGCCGGCGCCGGTTCCGCCAGCCACGCCAGGGAATGACAAGCCCCTGGACCCCGAAATCGCCAAAGCCACGCCGCCTCTGCCGCCCAGAATTGTCATCCAGCAGGATTCATCGAACGATTCTCCCAAGAACGCCCCGGCGACACCGCTTCTCTCCCACGACGACGCGGCCCACAACCAAGCCTCCACCGCTCAGCTCATGGAAAGCACCGAAGTCAATTTAAGGGCCATCAAACGCCAGCTCTCAGCCGATGAACAGACTGTCATCTCACAGATCAATGATTACACAAGTCAGAGTAAGAAGGCCGCCGAAGAAGGCGACCTGCTGCGCGCCCACAACCTGGCGCTCAAAGCCCACCTCTTGTCGGACGAACTGGTGAAGCAGCGGTGAGAAACAGATTGGTAGCGGACAGTGTGAAGAAGATTTGTAATCGGGTAATGTGAACCAGATTGATTGATAATCGGGTAATTTGTAATCGGGTAATTGAAAACCTGCGATCCACAGCTCTTCAATTACAAATTACCCGATTACAAATCTTCTTCAATCCTTCCCTCTCGACAGACCCCAACCTGATATCCTGCGCCCATGACTCTTTCTGTGTGTATTATCACCCTCAATGAAGAGGTCAATATCGGCCGCACGCTGGCCAGCGTGAAAGGCATCGCCGACGAAATCATCGTGGTGGATTCCGGCAGCACCGATGCCACGGTCAAGATTGCCGAATCGTTCGGGGCGCGCGTCTTTCACGAGCCATGGAAGGGCTTTGCGCTGCAGAAGAATTCCAGCCTGGCCCATGCCACCTGTGACTGGATTCTCTCTCTCGACGCCGACGAAGAGGTCAGCCCGGAACTGGCGGCCAGCATCAAGGCGCTGCTTAAGGCCGGCGGGCCGGTGCCACCGTTCAAGGGCTACACCATGCCCCGCCGCAACCTCTATATGAATCACTGGCTCAAGCGCGCCGGCTATTATCCTGACCGCAAACTCCGGCTGGTCCAGCGCGGGGCCGCCCAATTCGAAGTTCGCCCCGTGCATGAGGATATGCAGATGCCGGGTGAACTGGGCAGGCTGCACGGAGACATGATTCACCATGCATATCCCACCCTCGAGAGTTTCATCGAACACGCCAACCGCTATTCCACTTTGGGCGCCGGGCAAGTGGTTGAACAGCGTCAGGTCAGCTTCAGCGTAATCAACATCGTCTTCCGCCCCCTGGTGCGCTTTCTGTATTCCTACTTCGTCCGCGGCGGCTTCCTCGACGGACGCATCGGCCTCATCGTCCTCATGAACCATGCCATGTACGTGAGCTGGAAGTATGCGAAAGCCTGGGAGCTTTCACAAGTCAACCAGCATAAACAACCGCGGCCGTAGAGACGGTGCTCAGCACCGTCTCTGGGTCTTCGCGGCAGCGAAGGCCCAAGCGCGCGGCAGCGCGTGTTTCAGACATACAATGAGATCGAGGTTCAGAATCCATGGCCAGAACGGAAAGCCATATCCGAGATGCACTCTTCCTTTAAGTGAACAGTATTGCGATTCGACGGGGCAACCCACTCGAAGTGGTGAACGCTATTTGCCATGTAATCTTGGCAAATGATGGGAACGACGGCAGAACAGATCGGGCCCCGCCTTAAAAGCCTCTGCATCCCTTCGCTCGCCCATCAATGCAGCCATATGCTCAACAAACGGCGAATGACATTCAAACAGCCGCGCCGGCAGCAGCCGGGTGACGGCATTGCGGAAAAACACTGTTGCCCGGTTCTCCCACTGGCCTATCTCTCCCAGCCACCGCGAGCGCAGAACAGTGCTGAGCACATGGGAAAAGCGTAGGGATTCGTAGCTTCTGAACCCTTCCGCCATCGAGACATTTCCACTCAGGCAATTGGCCAGCACCAGGGCATCTTCCAGCGCCAGGCAAGCGCCTTGTCCCAGGTTGGGCGTGAGAGCGTGCGCGGCATCACCCAGTAACGTCACCGGCCGCCTGTCCGAGAAACGAATGGGGCCGTGATCGCATGCCATGCCGGTAAGAATGCTGGCGGGATCCGTGGCTGCGATCAGTTCAGGAATGGGATCGTGCCAGCCGCTAAACATCTTCTGCAGACGCTTTTTGGGATAGCGTTCTTTGGGGTCGGAGCTGTTGACGGTCGCGTACCAGCACACCTTATTTTTGCCGATCGAGAGGACCCCAAATCGGCTGCCGGCGCCCCATGTTTCCCCGTTGTGCTCTGGAGACATCGCCGGGAGAGCATCGGTCACGCCGCGAAAAATCGCATAGCCGCGGTAGCGCGTCCGGGAGCTGGGCCCCAGTCTTCTTCGTGGCGTCAACAATCTGCGCAGATTGGAATGAACTCCGTCGGCGCCGATGACTCCATCGCATGTGAAACTCTCACCATTGGTGAAACGCAGCTTCACTTCAGGCCTGGAGCAGTCGATCACGGCCAGCTCATGCCCCAGTGAAAGACAATCTCCCGGGAAGGCATTGGCCAGCACCCGCAACAGATCGGCCCGGTGCATACACACGGTCGGCGTATCCGCTTCGGCCGTGCGGATGTTCATCAGCAGCTCACCCGAGCGCATCTTCAGATGAAAATGTGTGCCCACCTGCCCGTGTTCCAGTACCGCGGGCAGCAATCCCATGTGCTGCAGTACGCCCGTGCCATTGGGCCAAAGGCTCACCCCGGCCCCCGATTCCCGTAGCTCACCGGCTTTCTCGAAGATCCTGACGTTGAAACCTGCCTGCAGCAGTGCAATGCCGGCGGCTATGCCGCCTATGCCCGCTCCCACAAGAGCTATATTTTTTTTGGATGACAATGAAATGATTCCCTGCGCCAAAGCTGAGTCTGTCTGGCTTGCATAGCTAAGGCCCTGAGGCAAAAATTTTACCAGAGCGGCGTGCGCCCCGAAGTTCCGTGAGCAACTAACTGTATTACTATCCATCAAAATCTTCGCGGCGTGCGACGCTTTCGGCAGCCAACGACGACCCAATTCCGAACTCGCGTTCATTCGCGGCTAAATGCTTTTGGTTGTGGCTATGCGCACTGTAACTATCGGGCGCCCGGCGATGGCTTGTCGCATTTTGCCATCTCTTCCAGGAACAGCGGGTTGCCGGGAAACTGAGTATGCAGGGCTTCCAGCTTCCTGCGGGCGGCGCTCTTGTTCTGGTATTTCAGGTCGTCAAAAGCTAGAACGATTTGCGCGAAGGGAGCAAGAAACCTGCCGTGCTCGGCCGCCAGCCTCAATTCGCGAAGGCCGCCTGCACGGTCTCCCTTAACGCCATCGACGCGAAGAAGCCAGCGCACCAGCACGGGTTTGCCTCCGACGATGTACTTGGCCAGTCCGGTGCCTACATAGGCATCATAATATGCCGGAGAAATGGCCAGCAGCCGGTCCGCATACACGGTGGCCGCCTTAATGTGGCCGAGGGCGGTGAGATTGTTCCTGGTAATCATGGCGCTGGCATCGCCGCGCAAACCGATGATCAGCGATAGAGCAAAGAGCGCCTTGACGTCTTTCTTGTCACGCTCCAGGCGCTCTCTCGCGATCTTCTCTCCGCCGGCTGCAGCTTCCTCAAACTGCGCCTGGTGGCCGGCGGCCCAGGAGTAGGCCGAACGGGATGAAAACGTCTCTTCGGACGCAAACATCTCGCTCCTCAGAATATGCAGCCGGTCAAACTCCCGAAAGAGGATGGCGCACACCTGCGCCATCCAGGGTAGCGGATCACTCCGGTCCAGACTCTTGGCCGACTCCACACTGCGCAACGCATCGTCAAATTGCAGGTTGTACATGGAATGAAAGCTGCTATCAAGAACAGCATTGACGTCGGCTGTGTGGACGCCCTGGGCTGAGGCCAGCCCCGGCAACAGGGCGAGGGCCAAGCCCAGCGCGAGCCTGATGATTACCGTGAGCTGTGACGGGCCAGGAATCCGATTCCTGACCTTGGTCATGACATAATTCTCCAACGAGTCGATGTTTTTATTTTGATTCATAGTCCTCAGCCAGGGTTGCTTGGGAAAGTTGCTTGGCATTGGCGCGGATACGAGACCGCACTTCCGATCTCCAGATCACCAGATCAACTAACCCGCCACACCCCGGCGTAGTAGTGCGCAACGAAATCATCGCGGCGCACAACCTGACTGTGACCGCTGCTGCCAAGGTGCTGGGCGTATCGCGTCAAGCCCTTTCCAACCTTCTGAATGGACAGGCCGATCTCACCGGCGACATGGCGCTGAGAATTGAAAAGGCGTTTGGCCCAAAGATGGAAACCCTGATGGGCATGCAATCGGCCTATAACATCTTTCAGACGCGCCGGCACGAACGCAAAATCAAGGTTCGACCGTACCGGCCGGTCGAGGCGCATTGATCAAGGGCCTGATTCCCAGTCCAGTCAAGGCCCAGGGCAAACGCATCTTAATTTCCCAAGACCCTTAATAGGTAATTGTTGTCCCAGCCAGCCTTGAG
>DATMNZ010000042.1:0-3316 GCA_035568495.1 Saccharimonadales bacterium (SeqCode)
CTGCTTCCCACGCTCATCCAGTCCGACCGTCCAGATGTTGTGCGATTTGAGTTCTTCGAGGGCGCGGTTCATGTTGGTGACTTTGGCGATGGGCAGATACTCTGAGGCGCCGGCGGAAGATTTCACCACCGTTCCGGTGACACCCACGGCGCGCCGCTCCGGCAGCACGATGCCATCCGCGCCCGCGCCTTCGGCCGTGCGGATGATCGCTCCCAAATTATGCGGATCTTCCACGCCATCGAGCGCCACCAGAAAACGATGCTCTCCGCGCTTATGGTGCAGCAGGTCGCTGAGGTCTGCGTATTGCTTTTCGGCGGTCACCGCCACCACCCCCTGATGACCGGCGGTTTTCGCCAGACGGGTAAGCTGGTCACGCGGCAGGGTGCGTAGGGGAATGCCTTGGGAACGGCACAGTTGTTCGATGTTCTTGAGCCGCGCGTCGCCCCGTCCGGCAGCGATGGCCACATATTCAAACCCGCGTCCGCGTGCGGTCAGGGCCTCTTCCACGGAATGAAGCCCGAAGATGATTTGCATGTGGAAAAGTATAAGCCTAGTGCTGTGACCAGGAGATTCAGTAATCATCGCGGACCGGGACATCGGGTAATCGGGACATCGGAAATGCATACCCGCTGTTTTTGCTTACATTGCCAATCTTTGGTGGTCAAGGTGCCAGGAGCAGAACACAACGGCCCGTCGAAGCCGTCGATTGTGGGTTTGTTCGGAAGATATGAGAATTAGCGAGTAATATCCATGCGGCTACAGAAAAATGTATCTCTTGCCTCAGAAACCCATTGAATCATCAAAAAACCTTGCCGTAATGATGGATTTTGAATTGCAATCCAGACTATATAATGTCAGTATCTACCTCGCGCGTAAGGCTTGTCGTCCCTCGCGCACCGAGGCGTCCGCCGGGCAATTCCTTCCGCACTATTTCTCAAGGGGACGTTCACCGGCGCTCGCGTTCCACAGAGACCAGATACAGCCCGCGGGTCTCTAGACCATTCGGTAGACCATTCGTTCGGGGCTTGATACAGTTACGACTCTTCAGGAGGGTTAAGGACCACCATGAGATTTCAAATTCGAATTGCAATAGGGTTGCTGTTGTTGATGGCGCTGCTTGCAACCGCATTTTCCCAAACCAGCCGTGGCACTCTCACCGGTACGGTGATCGACATCTCCGGCGCCGTTGTCAGTAATGCCAACGTTACCATCAAACAGCAGGGTACTGGCGTTGAACGCCAGACCACCAGTAATTCCGCCGGAATCTACCGTTTTGATGCGGTGGAACTGGGCGTCTACAGCGTGAAAGTGCAGGCGCCGGGTTTTGCTGCAGAAGAAAAGACGGGAGTCGAGATCCAGGCGGCGCACACGCTGGGAATCAATTTTGCCTTGACCGTAGGCGGGGCGAAGGAGACGGTGACCGTGGAAGCGACGGGCGTGGAAGTCGCCCTGCAGACTACCGAACAGGTCCGCGGAGAGAACTTCTCAACGCAGACCATCAGTACGCTGCCGGTACTCGGTGGCGACAGCCTGACACTCGCCCAATTGCTGCCGGGCGTGAGTCTGGGCAGCGCTAATTCGATCAACCAGAACGGCACTTTGAATTTCTCTGTCAACGGACAGCGGCCGCGGGGCAACAACTTCCTGATCGACGGAGTCGAGAACAATGATATCTCCGTGAGCGGTCCGGCCTTCACCATCACCAACGCCGATGCAGTACAGGAAGTCAACATTCAGACCGCCGACTTCACTGCTGAGTATGGACGCGCCGGTGGCGCCGTGTTCAATCAGATCACCAAGTCCGGCAGCAACCAGTTTCATGGAACCGCCGCCTGGGTCTACACCGGCAGCGCACTGGATGCACTGAACCACCTGCAACGCACTGGCGGGTTAACGGATCCTCCGCGTTCGGTGCAGAACATCCCCGACTTTACGATTGGTGGTCCGGTCGTCCTTCCTGGGTACAACGGGCACGACAAGACGTTCTTCTTTGCCGCTGGTCAATGGAACCGCTTTTTCGGACATGCGAACAGGCAACTGCGCGTGGCGACCGATTCTGGTGCAGCCACCCTGCAGGCGCTGGCCTCCTCATGCCCCAACGCGGCGCTTTATCTGCAAGCGCTTGGTTCTCTGCGCGGCACTCCGGGGCTCAACCCCATAAGTATTCCCATTAATGTGCCCAGCGGCGCTTGCAATGGCGGAACTCGCACGGGCGTGACCTTCGACACATCGCAAGTGATTCGCGTGGTCCCACAATCTGCGCTCGACAACAATCACCAGATCCGTATTGATCATAACGCATCGGAGAAGCAGACCCTTAGCTTCCGCTGGTTATACGACAGCAACACCACTACGCCCACTGGCGTCAACAACCTCCCGGGGTTTGACACTAACTTGAAAGGCAAGACCCTGACTGGCGCTTTTGCCGACACCTACGCCATCAGCCCGCGGATGACCAACGAATTCCGGTTCAATTATGGCCGCATCGGGTTTGATTTTGAGCTGGCGGCCCCAGACACGTTCCATGGAACCCTGCCCAATTACACCGGCTTTGGCGCTGGCGTCACCGGCTTTGGCGGCGCCACCAACATTCCGCAGTTCCGCTTCGCCAACAACTGGCAGTATCAGGATACCGTGAGCCTGGTGCGCGGCAAGCATACCTTCCGCTTCGGTGGTGATTTCCTGCGCCAGTTGGCCCGTCAGCATCCGCCGTTTAACGAGCGCGGATCGTTCGCCTACTCCGCCAGCACCGGTGTCAGCGCTTTTGCTAACTTCCTCGATGACTTCGGCGGCAGGACCGGCAACCTGAACCGTCAGTTTGGCAGCTCGATCTATCATCCCAACCTGTTCCGGCAATCGTATTTCTTCCAGGATTCGTGGAAGACCACCGCGAACTTGACCCTGAATCTGGGCGTCCGCTATGAGATCTTTGGCCAGCCCGCCAATACCTTTACCGTGCCCGGGTTTACCAACTACGATACGGTCAACTTTGCTGCCCCGCACAAACTGGCCACTAACTACGGGAATTTCGGGCCTAGCGTGGGCTTCGCCTGGAACCCTAAGGGTGGAAGCTTTTTCCAGCGCATGCTGGGAGGCGAGAAGATGGTCTGGCGCGGCGGTTTCCAGAGAAGCTTTGACGCCTCGTTTAACAACCTGCTCTCCAACATTGCCGGCTCTTCGCCCAACACTCTTGGCGGCAATATCGGCTCGAGCATTGTCGGACGCGGTGCGGCTCGTTTTAGCAGCCTCTTTGCCGGGATCGCGCCCACGCCCGGCGATAAGACCTCGGCGCAGAACAACCTGCTGCTTGGCAATA
>DATMNZ010000043.1:0-4121 GCA_035568495.1 Saccharimonadales bacterium (SeqCode)
GGGAAAAAGCCCTTGGGCACGTAAATGTAAAGCAGGATGGTGCCCACAAGCGTGCCGATCGTGACGAGAAGTGTGATTTTGCGGTACTGCAGTACAAATTTCAGCGTGCGCCCGTAGAAGGCAATAACGGAATTAAACGCATCTTCCGATTTGCGAAAAAACCAGCCCTGGTCTTCTTCCTTTTGATGGCGGAGAAGTTTGGCGCACATCATCGGTGTGAGAGTGAGCGAGACGAAGGCGGAAATAAGAATGGTGATAGCAAGAGTGATGGCGAATTCGCGGAAGAGGCGGCCGACGATATCGGCCATGAAGAGAAGCGGAATGAGCACGGCGATGAGCGAGACGGTGAGAGAAATAATCGTGAAGCCGATTTGCTCTGAGCCTTTGAGGGCGGCCTCAAGTGGCGATTCACCTTCTTCGATGTAACGGCTGATGTTTTCGATCATGACGATGGCATCGTCTACGACGAAACCAGTGGAGATAGTGAGCGCCATGAGTGAAAGGTTGTTGAGACTGTAGTTGAGCAGGTACATCACGCCGAACGTGCCGACGATGGAGAGCGGCACAGCCAGTGCGGGGATTACCGTGGCGCGAAGGCTGCGCAGGAAGAGGAAAATGACCATGACCACAAGGGCGATGGTCAGGACCAAAGTGAATTCCACATCTTCGACGGAGGCTCGAATCGTGCTGGTGCGGTCGGTTAGAATGTCGATTTTTACGGACGCGGGTAGAGAGGCTTGCAGCTGCGGCAGAAGGTTTTTGATGCGGTCAACAACTTGAATGATGTTGGCGCCAGGCTGACGTTGAATGTTGAGGATGACGGCGGGCTTTTTGTTGGCCCAGGCGGCTTGTTTGGTGTTTTCGGTGCCGTCGAAAACGACAGCAACGTCGGTCAAGCGGACGGGCGCGCCGTTGCGATAGGCCACGATGATGGGTTTGTAGCTGTCGCTGGAGATGAGCTGGTCATTGGCGCCGATGGTGTAGGCCTGATGAGCGCCGTCGAAAGTACCCTTTGCTTGATCGACGTTGGCGGCGCTAAGCGCGGTGCGTAAATCTTCCAAACTGAGGCCGTAAGAAGCGAGCGCCGTGGGATTGGCCTGGATGCGGACTGCGGGGCGCTGGCCACCGCTGATACTGACGAGGCCGACGCCTGTTAGCTGCGAAATTTTCTGTGCAAGTGTGGTGTCGGTCAGATCTTCGATTTTAGAAAGCGGCAGGGAATCCGACGTGAGCGACAAAGTGAGGATAGGCGCGTCAGCAGGATTGATCTTGCTGTAGATGGGCGGGTTCGGAAGACCTTGGGGGAGAAGATTGGAAGCCCCGTTGATGGAGGCCTGAACCTCTTGCTCGGCGATGTCGATATTGAGGTCGAGATTGAACTGCAGCGTGATGATGGAGCTGCCGAAGGAACTCGACGAGGTCATCTGGTTGAGGCCGGGGATTTGGCCGAATTGACGCTCCAGCGGAGCCGTTACAGAAGATGCCATGACGTCCGGACTGGCGCCCGGATAGAAGGTCTGCACCTGAATGGTCGGATAGTCGACCTGGGGAAGCGCGGACACAGGAAGCTGGCGGTACGCTACGAAACCAACCAGCAGCACGGCGACCATCAATAGGGTGGTCGCGACTGGCCGCAAAATGAACGGCCGCGATGGACTCATTGACCCTTTCCTCCAGACGCAGTGCCGCCGGGTTTTTTGGAGCCAGCGCCGCTCGGTGCCCCGTTTTGGGTGCCGAATGGGCCACCGTTTTGGGTGGCGGGTTGACCGGATGCCGGGCGGCCCAGGCCGCCAGTCGGCGAGGTGCTGGTGACAACCTTGCTCCCATCTTGAAGCTTGTCCTGACCGTCAATCACGACTACATCGCCCGGGTTGATCCCGGAACTGATACCGATATTGTTGCCGGTAGTTTGGGCGATGGTAACCACGCGGATATTCACGGTATCGCCGCCGGAAACAACATAGACATAAGTTCCTTGGGGCCCGCGCTGGATGGCCGCGGCGGGAACGATGACCAGATCCTTTTTGGTGTCCACCAGCATGTGGATGTTCACGAATTGGTTCGGGAAGAGCACATTGTTTTCATTCGAGAAGATGGATTTGAGCTTGTAGGTACCCGTTGTGGGATCGATCTGGTTGTCGATGGTGGCCAGTTTGCCGTCCGTAATCTTGGTGAGGTCGTCGCGGTCGTAGGCTTCGACGGGAAGCTGGCCGCCGCCGCGAAGTTTAACCAAAACCTGCTGAAGCTGGTCCTGCGGCAGAGTGAAAATCACCGAAATGGGTTGAAGCTGCGTGATGACGAGTAGTCCCGTAGTGTCGGCGGCGTGCACGATATTTCCGATGTCCACAAGGCGCAGCCCGACGCGGCCACTGATGGGAGCCGTGATGTGAGCGTAGACCAGCTGCAATTTTGCGCTGTCGATCGTGGCTTGGTCGGCTTTGATCGCGCCTTGGAACTGCCCGACCTGCGCTTGCTGGGTGTCAACTTGTTGCTTGGGGATCACTCCCTCGCTGTAGAGGAGTTGGTAGCGCTCGAAATCGACTTGGACATCGTGGAGTTGCGCCTGGTCTTTGGCAAGCTGGCCTTCTGCTTGTTCGAGCTGGACCTGGTAGGGGCGAGGATCGATTTCAATGAGTGCGTCGCCTGCGTGGACGAATTGTCCCTCGGTGAAATTTACTTTTACGATTTGGCCATCGACGCGGCTGCGGACTGTCACGGTGTTGTAAGCGGTGGCGGAACCGAGACCGATGAGGTATACGGGAAGATTGCCCTTTTGTGCGGTCGCAATAACGACGGGAACGGTCATTCCCGCGCCGCCGGGGCCGCCTCTTCCCTTGCCTGCCGAAGTCGCACCAGGAGCGGCCTTGCCGCCTGCCTCGCTGGTTGCGCGCGCGCCGCGGTAATACCAGATACCGATGGCGACGACGGCTAGAATAGCAATCCAGAGCCACCAACGGCTCTTGGCGGGCGGTGCCGCGGAAGTATCACGCGCGCCCGGTTCGGGAAGGTCGATAGATTTGAGATGGCCCATCCGTTCTCTCCTGTCGATTAGAGCGATGATGCGAGTGAGTCTGCCGGGGGCAAGACAGTAGCGGGTACGCGCTTTGGGGTTCCCCGCCTAACACTTTGAGCCTACCGGAAAAGTCAGCCTGTGCATAGATGAGACGGATTTTACAAGGATTTGGTTACCAAAGTGTTCCGTATGGAACAGATGGCCTGCAAGTTCGTAAGGAAAATGCAAGTATTATCGATGGCCGCTTTCTCGGTCGAGATAATTTCGACTAGCCAGCTGGGTCGATAACGGCATAGACTGTCGCTCCCTGCAATCTAACGCACGGTGGGATCTGTACTGAGATTCTGACAAAGGCGGGTAAACAGGAACATGGTAAAGGGCTTGGTCTTAGGCATTCTGGTCGGGATTCTGCTCGTGATGGGTATGGGCTATTTCTATTTTTCCACCGGGCGCGCCCCCGCGGCTGTGACGGATCCCCCGATGCCTTTTGAGAAGAAATTGGCTCATATGGCCCTGAATGCACACATCGCGAGGGAAAAGATTCCGGATTCACCGGTGGCCGCGGACGAGAAGAACTTTCTGGGCGGCGTGGACGTTTACAAAGACTACTGCGCGATTTGCCATGGACTGCCGGATCAGCCGAAGACTGCGGCCGCGCTGGGAATGTACCCGCCACCGCCGCAACTCTTCCATGGAACCGGCGTGTCGGATGATCCGGCGTCGGAGACTTATTGGAAAGCGGAGAATGGCATCCGGTTGACGGGCATGCCCGGGTTTAAAGGCCGGTTGACGGAGACGCAGATTTGGCAAGTCAGTGTATTGCTGGCGAATTCGGACAAGCTGCCGCCTTCCGTGAAGGCGGCGTTGGCCCAAGCAGCGGCCGCCGCTGCTCCGGCGGCTCCCGCGGCAACGCCGCAAGCTAGCAAGCCTGCAACGAAGTGAAGTAAGGCACAGAGAACTTTCCGATCTTTCTTGGCAGTTGGCCCTCGAGTGCTTGGGGCGAGACCTGTTTCCGTTCCGGAAACTCTACGCTGGCCGGGTCGGCAACGAATGAATTTGCTCTACTTTTCTTAACTCCGGAAACTTCCAGGCCCAAATCGCGGTTACT
>DATMNZ010000044.1:0-73934 GCA_035568495.1 Saccharimonadales bacterium (SeqCode)
GCACTTCGACGCAGCCCCCGCCTACGCCGCCATCGACCGCCACCGGCTCGACGATTCCGGACCCTATATCTACCGCACGCACGACTGGGGCGCACACTGGGAGCGCATCAACAACGGAATTCCCGAAGGCGCGTATGTGCGGGCGGTGCGTGAAGACCCGGTGCGCAAAGGGCTGCTGTTCGCCGGAACGGAGCTGGGCGTCTACGTCTCGCTCAACGATGGCGATTCGTGGAAGGCGCTGCGGCTCAACATGCCGGTCGTCCCGGTGCATGATCTGGTAGTGAAGAACAATGACCTGGTGGTGGCCACCCATGGCCGGGCGTTCTGGGTGCTGGATGACATTTCGCCACTGCGCGAAATGAATACGGGCGCCGAGAGTGCGTCCGCTCCGGTCAGGCTGTTTCCGCCCGCGCGGGCCTTCCGCTTGCGCGCCAACGTGAATACAGATACACCCCTACCGCCCGAGGAGCCAGCCGGAGAGAACCCGCCGGCGGGGGCAATCCTATATTACAGCCTTGGCTCAACGACAAAAGATGAAGCAATACTTGAGATCTTGGATAGCGCGGGTGGCCTCGTCCGGCGCTATTCCAGCCATGAGCGGGAGACGCCGCTGCGACTGGACCAAGTGGCGTTTCCGGGATATTGGTTTCATCCGGCCCCGCCGCTTTCGACCCAGGCCGGCCTTCACCGCCATGTCTGGGACTTCCGCTATGCCGCGCCTCCAGTACAGTCCCGAGGATTCAGCATGGGCACCGCTTACGGACAGAACACACCGGCGGAACCTGAAGGGCCTCTCGCCCTGCCCGGCACCTATCAGGTGCGGCTCACGATCGCGGGCCAGAGCTTCACACAGCCGCTGGAAGTGGCGGCTGATCCCAGGACCAAAGCTTCAGCTAGCGATCTGCGGCAGCAATACGAACTGGGAATGAAAATCTATCGCGGATTGCAACGCGCCGACCAGACTCGCGCTGAAATTGTGCAGCGCTTAAGTCTCGACCTGAAGCCGGAAACGCGCCGGGCCATCGCAGGCATGTACCAGCCGCGCACAGATGACGACCCCGAGGACGGAGTTCAGCCGCGTTTGACGGCCGTGATCAACACCCTCTCGCGGTTGGCAACGATGGCCGGCAGCGCCGACGCAGCGCCGACCACCCAAGTACGCAGCGCAGCAGAGGAAGCGTTGAAGAAGCTGGATGAGGTGGTGGTGGAGTGGGGGAAGATAAAGTAGTAGAGCACTCAGCAATCGGCATTCAGCCATGAAACGTCTTCGTGGGACCGGCGAAGGCATTTAGCCGCGAATGAACGCGAATTAAAAACTGGATTGGCCACGAATCGACACGAATTAACACGAATGGTAATGGGGGGTCGGAATTTCCGGCGAGGTGGGAAAGAAAGAAGAAAGAGTCCGGAGAATTGCGCATCGCGAAAAGGTCAGGGCTGAGTGCTGAATGCTGAGTGCTAATTGCTAAGAACTAACTGCTCATTCCCGTCTGTTAAAATTTACCTTCAATCATGGCAACCACAGCGGAAGTCGTTATTATCGGCGGAGGCATCGTTGGATCGAGCATTGCCTGGCATCTGACCAGCGCCGGATGCAAGAGTGTCCTGGTCATCGAGCGGGAGACGGCGCAGGGCAAAGGCTCCACGGGCAAGAGTATGGGTGGGGTGCGGGCGCAGTTTTCCACGCCGGTCAATATACAGATGTCGCTGTACTCGATTCCCTTCTATGCGCGGTTTGACGAGGTGCTGGGACATCCGGCGGGCTATAAACCACAGGGTTATATGTTTGTGGCCACGACGGAGGCCCACCTCAAGTATCTGCGCGCCAACCTTGAGCGGCAGACGGCGCTGGGCCTCAAGAGCGCACGCATGGTCAGCACGCAGGAAATCAGCGCCATGCTGCCACAGATGCGCCATGACGATATTCTGGGCGGCACCTTCTGCTCGACCGACGGATTTGTCGATCCTTACAGCGCTATGACCGGCTTCATGGCGCAGGCGGTTGAACAAGGCGCGACGATTTGGAAGAACACCGAAGTCACAGGCATCACGCGCGACTCGCAGGGGACCAGCGGCGTGGAGACCGCGCGCGGCCATGTTGCAACGCGCAAGGTGGTCAACGCCGCGGGCGCATGGGCGGCACAGATTGCGAAGTTTGCCGGCATCGACCTGCCGGTGCAACCCTTGCGCCGGATGCTGGTGCCCTCGGAGCCTTGCGAGGACTTCCCGCACTCCGCGCCCATGATTATCGATATGTCGAACGGATTTCACTTCCGTCCTGAAGGTCGCGGCTTTCTCATGGCCTGGAACGATCCGGAGGAGAAGTCGAGCTTCAAGACGGATTTTGATAACGCCTTCATCGAAAAAATCCTGACGCTGGCGGCCAACCGTGTGCCCGCGTTTGAGAACCTGGCTATTAATCCCAAGCGGGCATGGGCAGGACTGTACGAGATGACGCCCGATCATCACTGCATCCTGGGGCCGGTGGCCGCGGCGCCCGGCTTCTACCTGGCCAACGGCTTCAGCGGACACGGCGTGATGCACGCGCCTTCCACCGGCAAAATCGTCTCGGACCTGGTGCTACAGGGCAAGACCGCCGTCGTCGATGACGTCTCGGTGATCGGCTTTGAGAGGTTTGAGCGGGGCGAGCTGTTGCATGAGACGGCGCTGCTTTAGATTGCCAAAATTGCCAAAATTGGTAATTGCCAAAATTGAAAGGCGGTGGCTGCTCGGCTTCGAACGTTTTCAATTTTGGCAATCGGAACCAGCGACTAAGCAAGGTCAAAAAAGGCAGAGGGAGAGACGTTAAAGTACTTGCTGAGACGCTTAATGTGGTCTTTAGTCAACTCTCGCTTGCCGCTCAATACTTCCGATACCACACTGGCAGTTTCAAAAATACCCTGCTCCACAAGGTCTTTCTGCTTCATCTCGTGTGCTTCCATCAACTCGGAAAGCACTTCTATTGGGGAAGCAGGTCCTATTTCGTAGGTCTTGGCTTCAAAGTCTTCGATCAGTAGACGCAGCAACTCGATCAACTGCTGCTCCGCTTTGCTCGGGTGTTCTTTGAACGCCAACTCCTCCATTCGAGAGATATATAGCTCATTCTGCCCCTCATCGTGAACAACAGAAGGCTGGGTTTGAGAAAGCAGCATGGCGTAGTCAGGCACAGCTAACTCGTTCATTTTTTCCAATCCTTCTTGTCGTATTCAATATGCGTGAGCACATCTTTAATAAACACTAGGCCCTTTCGGTATTCGATCTTCGTAATCAGGCGATAGTTGTTCCCCCGGATGTTGAAAACTGTGTAGGGATCAACGAAATCAGCGTTCGGATAAGTCTTTTTAACTTCGACGATGCTGCTCCATTTAGCAGAGGAGGCTGTTTTAAACCAAGCTCTAAGGGGGACAGAGAGAGTATTATCTTTGTCCCATGCCATCTTCAAGCGCTTTTTACTTATTACGTGCAATTATAGGATTTCGCAATCTGCGAACTGCTGCCGCTATTAGATTCGCAAAATGAGAATTCACCAAAATCACTAAAGTACAATGCACTTTAGGACATGTACCTATTTTGCAATTTGAGAATTTCCGCCTGACTCTGTGATCACATTTTCGGCGGTACAGGAAATTTGCGATCTGCTATCTAGCGCCTAAAACAGCGGTGCCCGGCACGGCAGCTACGGAGAGAGCCATGGTACAAAAAGGCGCTCGAAAATAAACCGGCAAAGTATGGAAATCTTAAAATGACCCCGTTACCAATACCAGCGATACTGGCGATACTGACAATTCTGGCAATTCCAGCAATCTCTTGCTACCATCACTGGCTTGAAATCAAGCACTTCTCTCAGGAGGACCGTATGATCGCCCGCTCAACTGCTCTGACCGCCGGCTGTCTCTTGCTCCTGCTTTGTTTCTGCGCTCTGGCTCCGGCGCAAACCATTACGGCCTCCCTGCATGGGCGGGTTGCCGACTCGACGGGCGCGGTGCTGCCTAAGGCCACGGTCACTGCCACCAACGCCGAGACCGGCTTTTCACGGTCGGCCACCACGAACGCCAACGGCGAGTACGAGCTGAACCAGCTTCCAGCCGGCAGCTACACGGTGGCGGCCACCGCCCAGGGATTCCAGGGCCGGCAGTTGAGTCTCAACCTGGTGATCGGCCAGACCGCGACCACCGACTTTGCGCTTTCTCCGGGACAGGTATCTCAATCGACTGAGGTCACGACCGATCCGCTGCTGGTCGAACCTACCAGCACTTCCGTGGACACCGTCATCGGCCAGCAGCAGATACAGAACCTGCCGGTCAACGGACGCCAGTTCATCGACTTCGCCCTGCTGGCGCCGGGCGTGGTCATCGGCGACACCACCTCGGGAAGCACCGACGTGATCATCGAGCCGGTCACCAAGCTTTCCTTTGCCGGGCAGAACATTCATTACAACTTCATCGCCATCGATGGGGCCGATAATATTTCGACCGCCTCCGGGGTGCAGAAGACCACGCCTTCCACGGAAGCGGTGCGTGAATTTCGGGTGGTCAACAACACATACGGCGTGGAAGCCGGGCGGGCCGTCGGCGGCATCGTCAACATCATCACTAAGAGCGGGACCAATAACGTACACGGCAGCGTGTACGAATATTTCCGCAACGATGCGCTGGACGCCAAGAGCAGTCTGGCCGCTCCCGGCCTGAACAAGTTGCGCCAGAACCAGTTCGGGTTTGCCCTGGGCGGCCCCATCAGCAAAGACCGGACTTTCTACTTTGGCAACTATGAAGGCCAGCGCCGCCGTGAGAATCCGTTTTACAACTCGATTATTCTGGGCAACCTGACGGCCATCAACCAGTTCAAGACCAATTTCGGCCTGGCCAAGGAGCAACTGAACCAGACGCGCAGCAGCGATTACGACAACCTGGTGCTCAAGCTCGACCACTCGTTCAATAACAAGGAGTACGGCTTCCTGCGTTACTTCTTCAACGATGGGCGGCTGACCAATGTTTCTCCGCTCAACGACGGCTTCGATCTGCCTTCGGGATTCAAAGACAATTTTCTGCGCGACCAGTCTCTGGTGGGCAGCCTGAGTTCGGTGCTGGGCGCCAAGCTCGCCAATGAAGTCCGCTTTCAGTACGCGCACCGCACCTTCGACTTCCCTACCGACACTACACAGCCCCATCTGGAAGTCCTGAATACGTTCACCGCGGGCGTCAATCGCGGCAATCCGGATTTCTACCAGGAGAGCCGCACGGAGATCGCCGACAACGTGACATGGGACCGGGGCAAGCACAGCATCGGCTTCGGTGGCGACTTCAGCCATGTGAACACCCTGGAATCTTTCCCGCTGTTCTTCCCGTTTGAGGCGGATTTCGGATGCCTGTTTACGGCGCAGTGTCCGTTCAGCTTGCAGGCGGGCTCGCCCCAGGTGCTCTTCTTCGAGCGTTTCAAGGGCCCCAACTTTACCGAGCCATCGTTCAATCCTGCGGTGTTCAACGGGCAGCGGATACCAGCCGCCGTGCGCAATCAGGCCCAGGGCGAGACTCCGCACAGCTATGGCGGCCTCTACTTGCAAGACCGCTGGCGCGCCACCAACAGCCTGTCTTTGAATTACGGGCTGCGCTACCAGTTCGAAACTTTTCCCTCACAGTTGCTCAACGGCCCCAAGGCAGAATTTGACCCGCGCGCCGGCTTTGCTTACAGCTTCGGCACCAGGTACAACATTGTAGTGCGCGGCGGCGGCGGGCTGTTCCACGGCATCGAGCCTATGCCGCTGCTGGCCTGCCAGGCGCCTTCCTGCGGCGGGACCGCGGGCGCGTATCCGGGAAGGCCCAACGAGAACGCTCAGAATTCCACGACCCGCTTATTCGCCTTTGCCAGCGCGCCCAACATTACCTCGCTGGCCTTCAACTCGCTCTTGGGTGGCGTCTATCCCGATGCTGCGCCCCTGGGCTTCTGCCCCGGAGGCACGATTTCCGGCTGCGGATTCTTCGGCGACTCGGTAATCGCCCGCTTCGACAAGAACCACCGCGCGCCCTACGGAATACAGACCAGCTTGAGCGTGCAGTTCCAACCGACGAGCGACTCGGCGCTGGAGATCAGCTTCCTGCGCTCCAAGGGAGTCCACCTCGGAAGCTTCTTCAATGTGAATCAGCCTGACCCGAGCGGCACGGTCACCGTCCACAACTCTTCCGGCCAGACAGGGTCGAAGAACACATACTTCGCCGCGCCCGGCATTCCCGGTTCGCGCAGCGCCGCCCCCGGATTTCCGACGCTATACGCCGTTTATTTTGAAGCAGCCTCGCGCTGGAACTCTTCCTGGAACGGATTGCTGGTGAACTTCAACAAGCGCTTGACCCACCATTTCAGCACCGGCATCAGCTATACGTGGTCCAAGGGCATCGATGACGGGCCCAACCCCAGCTTCGTGCTCATTCCACAGGACAGCAAGAACTTCAAGGCGGAACGCGCTGTGTCATCCGACAATATCGGGCAACGATTCGTGCTCAACGGCACGCTGGAAGGCCCGGCGAAATCGAACGTGATCATCAACAACTTCCGCCTGGGCACGATTGTCTCGCTGTCGTCACCCAACTACTTCACTAAATACGCGGGCTTTGACGCCAACGGAGACATCTTCGGCAACAACGACCGCGTGGGCCTGGAGCCGCGCAACACCTTCAAGGGCGATGGATACGAATCGGTCGACCTGCGGCTGTCCCGCACCTTCAAGGCCGGCGAACACATGAACATAGAGACCATCGCCGAGGCCTTCAACCTGCTGAATACCGTGAACGTGCGCTTCTTCAATACGGTCTATAACGCTGCGGATTTTTGCCCGTTTAGTCCCACGGCGCAGGGCTGCTCGCCCACGCAGAAGTTCCGGGAAGGATCGCCTAACCCCAACTACGGCACTCCGCGGGCGGTGTTTAACCCGAGGCAGATACAGTTTGCGCTGCGGTTGAGCTTTTAGAGCAACGCGCTACAAACAAAACCTTTGAAACACAGAGGAGCAGAGGCAACAGAGGATTTGGGGGTTGTGAGGCGGAGGAAAACTCGTCGCTGGCCGAAGAATTCGGGGACATGAGTAACACTCTGCCTACAGACGGATTTTGAGTTGCAAGCCTGAAGGCGGAAATTTTAAATTTGAAATTCAAAAGCCCTCATGGCCTCTGTGTCTCGCGACAATTTTGCAGCACCTCACAACCCCCAAATCCTCTGCTTCCTCTGTTCCTCTGTGTCGCAAAGGTTTTCGTTGCAACTCGTTGCACTGTGTTTCAAAGGTTTTGCTTTGCGCACACCTAACTCTCTGTTTCAACGATTTCTCTGCTTCGACTAAAATCAAGTAATCCATGAGTCTTGAATTCAGGAAAGTCCGCATTCCCGAAGAGCTTCCCGCGCTGTGCGAATTTGACCGGCGGACATTCCATGAATATCCGGCGGACCTGTTTTCCGTGGAGACATGGGAGCACCTGGAAAGCTGGTGGCTGATCGCGGATGGCGAGATCGTTGGATGCTCGGCGTTTCTTCTCCATGTCGATTTCGATGACACCCGGAGTCCGGGGACGCTACACATCATGACTACCGGTGTGCTGCCGGAATACCGCAATCGCGGCTACGGCAAAGCGCAGAAAGAATGGCAGATCGAATATGCCCGCGAGCACGGATTCAAACGGATCGTCACCAACTCCCGCCAGAGCAATACCCGCATGATCGCCTTGAACCAGAAATATGGCTTCAAGATCAAAGGACTAGACCCGGAGTATTACAGTGATCCGCTGGAAGCCGCTGTGGTGATGGAGCGGAAAGTACGGACGGCTAAAAGCCATGGGCCGCGAATGAACGCGAATAAACGCGAATAAAAATCAAGAACAAAAGATTTGCCACGAATACACACGAATGAACACGAATGAACACGAATTAGAGCCAAGAGCTAGAAACAAACAGAATCAAAACGAATTCAAGCCTGGGGGTGGTATCGTCGCGGCCCACAGGGTTACGGTTATAGGAGTAAGGGCTTACAGGTTCTTACTTTTTCCCTGCGCCCCTTGCGTTCTTCTGCGTCCTCTGCGGTTTAGTATTCGATCTTCCTTTGCACCCTTCGCGCACTTTGCGGTGGATCTAACGATCTAACGAAAAGGCCCGGCAAGCGTCGCCGGGCCTTATAACTCCGTTTCAGTTTTTTTTAGCGCGCCTGCGCCACCTGAATGGTGACGGGTTGTTCCAGTACGAACTCTAGCAGGGTTTCACTGGGTACACGCACCTGTTGTCCCTTGGTTACGACCTGCACAGCGGTCCCCGCGCCTGCGCCGACACCGGCGCCCACAGCAGCGCCTTTACCACCGCCAACGATGGCGCCAATCACCGCGCCCACGGCTGCGGCCCCGCCAACTTTCTTGGCAGTGTTGGCGCTGCGCGATTTTCCAGCAAGCTCATAGTCTCCGGTCGCCAATGCGTAGGTGCGTCCGTCAAGCACCAAGCCGGTCAGGGCGAGGCGCAACTCCGAACGTCCCGCAAACTGTCCTGCGGATTTGACCGTTTCGAGGCGCCCATAGATCGCAGTGCCTTTGGGCGCGACGATCACGTCATTGACATACAGCGGCTGCTCCAGCGTGGCTTGAAACTTATCGCCGACCTTGTTCTTCTCGGAATCAATCGAATCGATGGTACGCACGGCGATGCGGGCGCCGCTGGGAACGGTGACGGGTGCAGTATCCCGCTGATAGAGGCGCGCCGGCGAGCCATCGGCCTGCATTGGCCGGGTGGCAAATCCCTCAGAGGATGGCCGGCTGGGAGCAGGCTCGGGGACATCCGGCTGGTTGGCCGCTGGTTCCGGCGAGGATGTGGCTGCGTCTTCAAAACTCAGCGTGACGACATCGGCGACGGCATAATGCTGGGTGCTCGATCCCACACGGAAATGGATCTCACTCTGCGATCCACCCAGGTAAACGCCTTTGATCACACTGCCGTTTTTCAACTCCAATGTATCCGCCCAGGTGAGCGAGGCCAGTAAGAAAATAACACCCGATAAGACTACAGACCGCAGCTTCATTGTGATCTTCTCCTCCAATAAAGGATCGCGCCCAACGCGCGCCGGGGCAAAATCTGCCATGTGGCGCTCGCTGCTTCTCAAGTCTTAAGCGCTATATATAATTATATGGATGTCGGAAATGGCGGATGGGGTTGCTTGTGCAGTAAATAGCAATTGGCAATTAGCCTTTAGCAATTAGCCTTTTGCTTTTTGCCATTGCCCTTTCCTTTCTGAGCACTATGGGGGCAGATTCGGTGGCTCGATGTTTCTGACAATTCTTTACTTTTAATTTCTGG
Organism: Saccharimonadales bacterium (SeqCode); assembly: GCA_035568495.1. Taxonomy (GTDB): domain Bacteria; phylum Acidobacteriota; class Terriglobia; order Terriglobales; family Acidobacteriaceae; genus Angelobacter. The sequence goes on from DATMNZ010000044.1 coordinate 9,313, forward strand.
GTATCCTGTGAATATTTTCTACTGGCGTTTTCTGTTCCTACTGCTGTTCTGTGCTGGTGTACAGGCGCAGACGGTGGAAAAGTTGGGCAAGGTCAGCTTGCCAATTTCGTGTACACCGGAAGCGCAGGCCACGCTGGAGCAGGCTGTGGCGCAGATGCATTCCTTCCAATACCCGAGCGCCCACCCGGTTTTCGATGGCCTCGCAGCAAGAGAGCCGCAGTGCGCCATGGCGTGGTGGGGCAAGGCCATCATCCTCTATCAGCAGCTCTGGGGCTGGCCGGATGTCAAAACGCTGGACAAGGGACACGAGTTCATTGAACGGGCGCGGGCGGCAGGGCCAGTTACTCCGCGTGAGCGGATGTATATCGACGCGGCTACCACCTTTTTTGGTCCGCAGTCAAAGCTGGCGAAAGAAGAGCGCCAGCAACGGTACACGGAAAAGATGGCCGATCTCTGGCACAGCTATCCGCAAGACGTGGAAGCCGGCTCGCTCTACGCTCTGGCGCTGCTTTCGCGGTATCAGCCGGATGAAGAGGCCGCGCGCAAGAAGGCAATCGCCATTCTGCAGGAACTCTTTGCCCACTCGCCCGACCACCCAGGCGTGGACCACTATCTGATCCATGCCACCGACACACAGGAGTTCGCGGCCCAGGGACTGCCCGCGGCCCGGCGCTATGCGCTGATTGCGCCCGCATCGTCTCATGCGCTGCACATGCCCTCGCACATCTTTGCGCAACTGGGCATGTGGCAGGAAATGATCGATTCCAACGCGGTGGCGGCGGCCGCTGCCGCGGAGGCTGCGCGCCGTGACAAAAACAACGGGGCCAACTATCAGATTCATCCGATGCAGTACCTGCACTATGCCTACATGCAGACCGCTCGCGACGAGGAAGCACAAAAGCTCTTCACCAGCCTGAAGGACGTGCCCGCCATCGTGCCCGATGAAATTACGGACGAAGGCCTGGTCATGCGCGCACTCTACATCATGGAGACCCGCCAGTGGCAGCTTGCGGAGCAGCTCGATGACCGTCCGCCTACGGTGAGTTTTGTCCGTCTACGGCTGCATTGGGCACAGGCCATCGCTGCGGCCCACTTGGGCGATCGAAAGTCGGCGCAGCAGCAGGTAAAACAATTGCGCAAAGCTTACGCTGATTTTCGCAAGGAAAACCACAGGGTCCCCCGCACCAGTCCCATGACGGTGGAAGCGGAAGCATGGTTGGATTTCATCCGCGGCCGGGGTGAACGGGCGGTGGCCAAACTGCGCGCAGCCGCCGAAGAGGAAGAATTTGGCGTTGATGCGTTCTTCCTGCCGTTGCGGGAACAACTGGGCGACCTGCTGCTCGAACTCAACCGTCCCGCCGAGGCGCTGGAAGCCTACGAGGCATCGCTCAAAGCCACGCCGGGACGATTCAATTCCCTTTTTGGCGCAGGAAAGGCAGCGGAACTGGCTGGCCAACCCGAGGCCTCTCGCCGCTATTACTCGGAACTGCTACGAATTGCAGCGCCGGGGGCCCAACGCCCTCAGCTTGCCCAGGCCCGGACCGCGCTGGCAGCGCGTTAAAGACGAAGATAAAACGAAGAAACAATTTTCCCAATCCACAAAAAAGTTTGTAACGAATCACCGATTTCCAACACTATCTAATAACTGATCGCAGATAAGGGCCCGGCTGGTATTCAGAATTTTGTTTTTGCTAGGGGGAGTACCCGCCGGGTTCAGAGATGTCACGTCCGACTGATTGCTTGATTTAGATTCGATCTATCCCCAGGGTCAGGAGAAGGTCCTGTGGCTGGAAGAGCAGGGATGCAGATTTTCGCATCCCTGTTTGTGCGTGAAGCCAACGCCTTATAAAGTTACCTCATGTTTTTTAGCGGAAGCGACAACGTTGCTTCGCAGCCGGCGCGGTCTTTGCGGTTTGCCAGTTGCAGGGTGCCGCCGTGGGCTTCGGTGATCTGCCGGCTGAGGATCAGGCCGATGCCGCTACCTCCAAGTTTGGTAGTGAAGAAAGGTACGAAGAGGTTGTCTCCGTTCAACAGGCCAGGGCCTTCGTCGAGCACAAAGATTTCCAGGGAATAAGGTCCCATCCGCCAGCCGATTGAAACCTGGCCGGGCGCAACGAGCGACGGATCCAGCGAGGCATCCACGGCGTTGCGGATGAGGTTGATGAGCACCAGTTCCAACTGGTCCGCATCGGCATGGATGGACCGCCGGGGGCCTTCCAGCACATTCACCGGCAGGCGTCTTTCCAAGGTGGCGCTGCGATGGACCAGCCGGTGGATTTCGGTGGGCACACGCGAGGGCACGGGCATACGCGCCAACTGGGTGTAGGCCTGCATAAATCTTCCCAGGGATTCAACCCTGTTTTCAATCACATGCAACCCCTGTTGCATATCTTGCTTGAGATCTTCCGGCAGGTCGGCCCGGGCCGCCAGCGAGGCGAGCGTGCCCGCAATGGATTTAATGGGCGCCAGCGAGTTATTCAGCTCATGCCCCAGAACGCGAATCAGCCTCTGCCATGCCTGCCGTTCTTCTTCCCGCAGCACACGGCTCATATCAGAGATGATCAGCATTTCGTGGGGCACCCCGTTTTCACGGAAAGCTGTATGGCTCACGGCCCAGCGGCCATGCTTACCCGGGAAACTCATCTCCACGGTCTGCGGGCTGGATGCATCCAGGAAGCGGCCCAGATTTAGCTCTTCCCCGGTCAGCCCCAGCATGCGCGGGGCGATCTGCCCCATCAACTGCTCGCCGGCGCGGTTGACGATCCTCAACTTCTGCTGCTGATCAAAGGTGAATACGGCCACATCGATTTCGGTGATGACCTTCTTGAGCAGGGCCGTGGCTTCCAAGGCGCTGACCTTGTCGTGCTGCAGCCGGTCCGCCAGAGCGTTGAGTTCATAGGTGAGATCGGAAAGTGGATCTTTGCGATTGGAGCGTCGTACGCGGAAGGAGAAGTCGTCTTCGCGGACCGAAGCGATCATATTGGAGAGGGTCCGCAGCGGGCGTGCGACCTGGGCGTGGAGCACGGGCGCGCCAATCAGCCACACGAAGGCCAGCAGCGCGAGCAAGGTCCACCGGAGTTCGTCCGAATAGTTGCCGTTGAACAACAGCAGAATGGCGAGCACGGTGGAAGGCAGCGAACCCAGCGCCGCCAGGAGCAGGATGAGCTTGGCATAATCCATGCTGGTGCGGCCAGACTCGCCGCGCTTGGGTGGGACCTGGGATTCCTGCTGATCAGATGCCATATTTTTCCATGCGGCGATAGAGCGCGCTACGGCTCAAGCCGAGGGCCTCCGCTGCATGGCTGATGTTTCCTGTATGGCGCGCCAGCGCCTTCTTGATGAGAAGCGATTCTACTTCTTCCAGGCCCATGTCTTCAATTTTAGCGGAACTGGTCCGGTCGCTTTCCAGGCCGAGGTCGCTGGCCTGAATCTGCTCGCCGGTGGACATCAGGACGGCGCGTTCGACGGAGTGGTCAAGTTCGCGGACGTTGCCGGGCCATGGGTGTTCGAGCATCCTCTGCGTGGCGCCCAAATCGAAGCCCGTCAGCGGCTTGCGATAGCGTTCCCGATACAGCTTCAGAAAATGCGCGGCCAGCAGTGGAAGGTCTTCCCTCCGCTCACGCAAGGGAGGAATGTGCAGTTCCACGGTGTTCAGCCGGAACAGTAGATCGGCGCGAAAACGCCCTTCGGCGCTCTCCACCTTCAGGTCGGCATTGGTGGCGGAGAGCAGGTGAACATCGACCTTGCGCGTCTTCGACGACCCCACACGCTCCATCTCACCGGTTTCCAGCACGCGCAGCAGTTTGGCCTGCTGCTTCATGGGAACATTGGCGATTTCATCGAGAAAGAGAGTGCCGCGATCAGCCAGTTCAAAGCGTCCGATGCGGTCGGAGCGCGCATCGGTGAATGCGCCTTTGACGTGACCGAACAGCTCACTCTCGAACGTGCCCTCGGGCAGCCCGCCGGTGTTGACCGTGATCATGGGGCTGTTGGCCCGTGACGACAGGGCGTGCAGCGTCTGGGCGACCACTTCCTTGCCGGTGCCGTGTTCACCGGTGATGAGCACGTTGGCGTCGCTGGGCCCGATGCGGCTGATCAAGGTGAGCAAAGGTTGCATGGCCTTGGATTCGGCGATAAACACCGGGCGGTTCTGCGCGCGCAGCAGCTTGTTCTCCGCTTCCAGTTGCTCGGCGCGGCGCACGGTACGGTAGAAATCGACCTGCGTGCGGACAATACTGAGCAGCCGCTGATTGTCCCAGGGCTTCTGCATGAAATCGCGGGCGCCGCGGCGCATGGCTTCCACCGCCAATTCCACGCTGCCCCAGGCGGTCATCACCACCACCGGCAGCTTGCTGTCGAGGGCCTGGATGCGTGAAAGCAGGTCCATGCCTTCCTGGCCCGAGGTGGTATCACGCTGGTAGTTGAGGTCCATCAGCACCAGGTCAAATTCACTGGACTGCACGGCCTGCACTACGGCCGCGGGGCTGCTGGCGGTCTCACTGTAATATCCTTCGCCTTTAAGCAATAGGCGCAGGGCCTCGCGCACGTCGGCCTGGTCGTCAGCGATCAATACCCGCACCCGGCTGCTGATGGCCGGTCCCGGCATTGCCGCTTCCACGGCTGATTTACTCAAAGGTCCCTCGTCTCCGGGCGCGGCCCGGGTTGGCCTCAAGGTTGAATTCAGACGGTCACGCTGCCGGCCACCGCGGCTGAATCGTTTGCGATCCACCCATCCTTCAACTGGACCAAACGGTTGCCATAGGAGGCGTTGACTTCCGAATGCGTCACCTGAATGATGGTGGTTCCCTGCTGGTTGAGCTTGCGAAACAGGTCCATGATTTCCAGCGCCTGTCCGGAATGCAGATTGCCGGTGGGCTCATCGGCGAGGATGACCTTGGGATTGCCGGCCACCGCCCGGGCGACGCCTACAAGTTGCTGCTGCCCGCCGGAAAGCTGATTGGGGAAGAGGTCTTTCTTGCCGACGATTTGAAAACGGTCGAGAATATCGGCGACCATGGCAGCGCGCTGCAGGCGCGGAATGTCGCGGTACGAAAGGGGAACGTCGATATTCTCTTGCACGGTCAAGTTATCGAGCAGATGATAGCTCTGAAAAACGAATCCGATATATTTCCGGTTCAACTCGGCGCGTCTGCGGCGGTCGAGCTTGTGGACCGCCTGGTCGAAGAACAGGTACTCACCCGCCCATCCATCGTCGAGCAGACCCAGAATGCTGAGTAGCGTGGTCTTGCCGGCCCCGGAAGGGCCCATGATGGTAACGAAATCGCCTTCCTTTACGTGGAGATTGATCCGGCGCAACAGCCATAAGGTTCCTGCGGGACTCTTCACGGTCTTTTCGACGTTTTGTATTTCGATCATTCTAGGCTGCGTCACCGACGACGCTGGTATCGTGAATCTCTCCGAGCGCCCAGGCAGCGTTCTTGCGGGCCTCAGGGGAGGGCGAAGTCCTCAGAACACGAATCAACGGATCAATGGCCGGACGGCCGATCTGCACCAGGGCCACCGCAGCTTCAGTTCCCAAGGTGGCTTTCTGGTCGCGGTGCGCCGGCCGGTACTGGCCGGGATTGATTTCCGTAGTGTCGCCCAGGACCGCAGCCAGCGAGACAATCGCCTCGGCCGCCGTGGTCCGCTGACGGCCCAGCCAATAAGCTGCGGCTGCCTTCTGCTGCGGATTGCCGCTTTTCAGCAGCGCCACATACCGTGACACACCCGTGAGGTTCCCAGCCGGTGGGGCTTCCGTCCGCTTGGATGCAAAGCCAGTCATAACGAAAAAAAACACCATCGTTGTGACTGCCAACCATTTCTCCATTTTTCGCATAAGTTCGCCTCGATCGGCTTACCCTTGTTGACATCTACGAAACTTGGCCGTGCCATGGTTCCCGGTTTCTTAGCGGCACTTTTGATGCCGAAAACAACCATCGCCTAAGCGATTGAAAACTAAGGTGCATTATAGATCCAAGCCGCACCGCGAGCCAAGTATTTTGTTCGCTAATGAAATCGAGTGTTCGAATACGAACGGTCATGGTTAGAGGTCATTGGACTGGATCATCGGGGAGCCAGTTACCAACCTGCGGGCGGCTCGACGACCCGTTTTCCCGGTTCCCCGATGATCCAATCCAATGACCCTAGTACACATCTGATTCGAGATAATCAAGTTACATTGATGACCTCATATGCACACTCAGTGCCGGAGTGCGTCCACGATAAACGATTGAAAAATATACGGCCGGCTCGGCAAAGGCATCCCCCGCGGTGTTCGTTAACGAGATTCTGCCGGTCGGAAGCGGACAGCGGGAAAGTCTTGCGCTGAAAGATGACTGGACTAAAAGGAAACTGGAGCGCCGCGCGAGAGGCGCTCCAGTTATTGCTGCGCAAGTTCCCGGGGGAGGGAATCTCTTCAGCTTCGGCACGAATGCCGCGTTGCTTAGCACTGTTGAGTAATGCACGTCGTATGCCGCAGCGCGGGATGGGGTAAATGATTGAAAAATATAAGCAAGGCACATCGAGAGCACGGCTAAAGTGTTCATTAACGAGATTCTGCTGTGCGGAAGCGAACAGTGGAGACTGGCACATTTACGAGCAATATTGCATCTACGAGAGCTGCAAGCAAAAAATAAAAACGGTAACCGGGGCCCTCACATTAAAACGAGGCCCCCAGTTACCGAATGTGCATCCATTCCCAAGGAAGGGAGCTTTTCAGACAGCTTCGGCGGTGTGCCGCGCGGACTCCGTTTCTTCAACGACCTTGCCGTCGAAGAGATGGATGGTGCGATCAGCATGCTTGGCAAAACGTCCGTCGTGGGTGACCATGCAAATGGTGGCGCCTTCACGATGCAACTGCTGGAGCAGATCCATGACGGCTTCGCCGTTGCGGGAATCCAGGTTTCCAGTCGGTTCATCCGCGAGCAGGATGGACGGAGTACCGGCCAGCGCACGCGCCACAGCCACACGCTGCTGCTGACCACCGGAAAGCTGCGACGGATAGTGCCGCATACGATGCGCCATGCCGACTTTTTCCAGGGAATCCTGCACGCGTTTCTTGCGCTCTACGGAAGACATCGAGCGATAGGTCAAGGGAAGCTCGACGTTTTCGTAGACATTCAGATCGCCGATCAGGTTGAAACTCTGGAAGATGAAGCCGATTTCCTGATTGCGGATACGGGCGCGTTCAGAAAAATCCAGACCCTGCACTTCCTTGCTGTTGATGAGGTAAGTGCCGTCCGTGGGGGAATCCAGGAGTCCGATGATGGAGAGCAGGGTTGACTTACCACAGCCTGAGGGACCGGCGATGGAGAGATACTCACCCTTCTTGATATCCAGATGGATGCCTGAAAGGGCATGGGTCTCGACTTCATCGGTATAGAAGACTTTGGTGACGTTGCTCAGTTTGATGAGAGGCTGTCCGGCGGTTGGTGGCACGATACTGTTCTCCTCGTATCTAAATTTTCTTCACCTTCGGTAACGGATTTCTATTCCAGGCGGATGCGCTCATCCTTGTCCCAGCGCGACATGTCAGAAACAATCACCTTATCGCCAACTTGAAGACCGCGAATGATCTCAACGTTGGATACTGACCCGCGCCCTAATTCCACCTGGACACGGACTGCGGTCTTTTCGCCTGGATCCATTTTGAATATCCCGACAGTAGTTCTCTCCTGGCCAAAAGCCGGACGGGCCATAAACAGTACGTCGTTCATACGTTCCAGGGTAATGACGCCGTCTACGCTGAGATCGGGACGAGCGCCCTTGGGCAGATTGCCTTCCAGTTTGACGTCAACGGTCACGGTGCCGCCCTGCACCGCAGGATCGACACGCATCACCGTGCCCTTGACTACACCGTTATGGGTATCCACTTCAGCTTCCTGCCCGATCTGAATGTCTTTGGCTTGGGTTTCAGGAATCTTAAGTTCTGCCTTCAGGTGCTCGGGCTGTACTACCTTGGCCAGAATGGTTCCCTGGGGCGCCCGCTGCCCGACTTGCAATGGCAACTCCTGGAGGACACCGGTGATGCCGGCCTGCACCTTAAGGGCCGCAAGTTGCTTGTGCTTAAGCTGGGTGAGAGCGCGCATCTGGTCGATCTTCGCCACCTGCACATCCAGTTGGGTGGAGATCGCTTTGCTGTTCATGGCAATGCGTTCCTTTTCGATCTGGTTGCGGGTGGCCAATTCCTGGGACTTGCCCTGGGAGGTCTTCAATGCCTGATCGGAGAGCACACCGATCTTCACCAGTTCCAGGTTGGATTCGTATAGCCGCTTGGCATCCTGATAATCGGCGTTCACCGTAGCCGACGCCGCCTTTTGGGTCAGCAGATCGCCTTCCAGTTTGACTTTCAGGTTCTGGATTTCGGCCAGCGCCGCTTTCAATTGCAGGTCCGCATCCATGGCTTCCTGCACGATGCGGGGATCGGAAAGCTCGAGAATGTATGTATCCGGCTTGACCAGCGTGCCGGGCAGCACCAGGATACGTTCCACTCGGACATCGGTTTCCGAAGTGATGAAACGGACATCTTCAGGAATTGGAACCAGCAGTCCCAAACCGCGGACCTGGCGCAGCATCGGGCCACGCTTCACGACGTCAGACCAAACGCTGCTGTGATCGACGAACGGCGCGGCCGGCTTCAATCTTGAAACACCGAGAGTAATTAGAACCAACGCCACTACAGCTACAATTGCAATGATCAGCCGGTTGCGCTTTTTGTTTCGTAGCACCGATTCGTCGCGGGCAATATCCATACGCTCTCTTCTGTGGCACATTGGATGCCAAAGTATTTATACCATATCACCTTTTATTATCAACAACATAGAATCAACAGAGACGCCGCTCCCACATCCCTGTGTCCGTTACTGTAAATCAACTGTTCGAAAACGCACACTTCCCGCCATCGCCCGCCCTATTTGCAGCTCAATCTGGAAGCCGGTAACGGCATTTGCTATGCTCAACGCATGAACCCGCCAGCAGGCACTCCGCCTTTCAATGACAGTCCACTCCGTCCTTCCGATGAGTTGGCATGGATGGGGCTAACGGAAGCCAGCCGCCTAATTCAGAAACGGAAAGTTTCACCCGTAGAAATCACCGAGGCGTGTCTGGCCCGCATCGAGAGAATCGACCCGCAGTTGAACGCCTTCATCACGGTGACGGCCGAAGCTGCGCGCCAGGAAGCCCGCCGGGCGGAGGAGGAAATCACACGCGGCAGTTGGCGCGGCCCGCTGCATGGCATTCCGCTGGCGCTCAAAGACCTGGTGGAAACGGCGGGGGTGAAAACCACGGCCGCCAGCGCGGTGCTGCTGGAAAACGTCCCGCAATCGGACGCCGCTATCGTCCAACGGTTAAAAGGGGCAGGCGTCGTCCTTCTGGGTAAACTCAACTTGCACGAATTCGCCTATGGCGGCAGCGGCATCATCAGCCACTTCGGCGCCGTGCGCAATCCCTGGGACCCGAAGCACATCACCGGCGGATCATCGTCGGGCTCGGCGGCGGCGGTGGCGGCCGCGCTTTGTTATGGCGCCATCGGCACCGACACCGCCGGTTCGATCCGCCTGCCGGCATCGTATTGCGGCGTGGTCGGCCTCAAACCAACGCATGGTCTGGTGAGCATCCGCGGCATCATTCCCCTGTCGTGGACACAGGACCATGCCGGCCCCCTGGCCCGCAGCGTCTCCGACGCCGCACTCATACTGCAGGGCATCGCCAGCTACGACGCGAAGGACGTAGGCTCCCAGAGATTCCCGGCAGTGCATTACCCCGCGGCCATGGAAGAAACCAAAGTAGCTGCATTGCGCTTGGGTATGGTGCGCGAGATCTTCTGGCAGGAACTCGACCCTGAAGTTGAAACCGCCATCGAGGCTGCGATTGCGGTGCTGGCCAAGCTAACGGCCGGGCCCCGTCCCGAAACCATCCCGTTCACCAATGATCGCAGTGTGGTGAGCTGCGAGGCCTTCACTTGGCATCAGCGATATCTGGCCCACGATGCGGAAAAATATCAGCCGGAAACACTGCGCCGCATTCGCGCGGGCGCCGATGTCACGGCGCCCGCTTACATCGAAAAGCACCGCGAACTGCTGCAGATGCGCCGCTCTGTGCTGGAAGTCTTCGAACGCGTGGACCTGATCGTTACGCCCACCTGCCCGGTTTTGCCGCCCCTTATCGCCGATCTGGAAGCGCAACCCGATCTGTTGCGCCCCAAAGAACTGATCATGCTGCGCAATACTCGTCCCTTCAATGTGCTGGGCCTGCCGTCGCTCACCCTGCCCTGCGCATTCTCTAAATCGGGCCTGCCCATCGGACTGCAGATCACGGGAGCGCCCGGCGCCGAAGGCCAGGTCCTGGCCCTGGCCAGCGCTTATGAGAAGGCCACCGAGTGGCATTCGAGAAGAGCGCCGGTGGCTTAGGGAAAGATTGGTATTTGCTAAAATGGTCATCGGGGCATTGTCCGGCTGTAGCTCTAAGCCTTCAATGCCCCGATGACCAATCCCTTCTCTGGTTACCAATCCATTACCCATCTTGCAGCACGGCTGAACCTTCATTCATTCTCTCCTAAACCTGTTTTTCCATCCTGGCCATAGTCACGCTCCGCAGTTGACAAATGCAACTTTCATGCAAGTTTTCCCTGCCCTCAATATATCCACGACCCAAGACATAACTAGAAGGTGCGATGGCAAATTGGCAGCGCTGCGCGAGCTGACATTTGTTGGTGCAGTAGCTGTCTACGATGAAGTTACAGGACGATCCCATTGCATACTACTTAGTTAATAATGCTTATATTACGACATTACCTTTTAGGCCAATGCAAATAGATTAAAAGATTCACATTTTATCAATCTTAGGGAACATGACAATTTTTGATAGTTAAAATTAATATGAATCAAGTTGACATCCCAGTAATTCTAAGCCTATGCTCAAAGATAAGTAGCTGGTGAAAGTGACGATTTAAGTTAAGGAGATTAATTTATGTCACTTCTTAGTAGTTCTACACTCTCTTGGCATTTACCCACCTTCGGCAGATTAAAGATAAACGTCCGTTGCCACTGGCGGCCGGTAATTTTGAGCCTGGGAGCAGCCATTTTGCTTGGCGCATTCTGGTTCGGCTCCCGTTATCCTGCGTTATTCAGTAAAGCGGCGCATGTAGGACAGGCCCTGCCCAGCATGACCTACAGCCATGCGTTGATGCAGGTCAACGCAAGCGCGCCCATTTGGGAACGAATTCTGGCCATTGCCATCAACTGGATTGACGGCATGAGAATCGGCATGACCTTCGCCGTGCTCTTCGGAGCATTGGTGCATACAGTGCTGCGTTACTATCCACTCAAACTTGGCAACAATCTTTACTTCAATGCCATCAAAGGCGCGTTCGTCGGCATTCCCGCGGGCGTCTGCGCCAACTGCTCGGTGCCGGTCGCTTGCGGTCTAACACGCGGCCAAGGCAAGGTAGAAGTAGCTCTGGGCTTTTTGTTCAGCTCACCTAATTTCAATCTTGTAGTCCTGAGCATGACATTTGCAGCGCTGCCACTGTCAATGGCCCTCACAAAATGCGCCATCCTGTTATTTGTGATCGTCATTGGCGTTCCAACGCTCTTACACCGGCTCGAGCGCAAGAAACCGTTCGCAGAGCTCACGCCGGTGGCCGTTGCAGGCGAATCCTGCGCCATCACGCGGTCGCCGGGAAGGGACTGCGATGAGCGTTTCACCACGGTGCTCGGCGAACTCGGCAAAGCCTACGGCCAGCATGTCTGGATGTTGGTGAAGCCCACAGTTGCGCTCATGCTGGTTGGCAGCGTCTTGTCCGGCGTACTGCTGGCCCTGGTGCCGCTGAACTCCCTGCTCTCCACCGTAACTCCGTTGCGCATGGCGGCCGCCAGCCTGCTTTCCGTATTCATGCCGGTGCCGATTGCGTTGGACGTCATGTTTGCGGCGCAACTACAGCATCAAGGCATACCATCGGGCTATGTAATGATGTTTCTCACTACCCTCGGTACATACAGCATCGTGCCGGCGGTATATCTATGGCGGGAAGTGTCACGGCCCCTTGCCATAGCGCTGTTTGGCTTCTTCGTGGCAGTCGGGTGGGTGCTCGGTATGCTGTTTTAAGAATGCTGGATGGCTGGCTACTTCTATCGAGCTGTTCCATGGATGTGGGGCGCGGATGTGACAGGTCCGCGACCATCTTTGATGTATTAGATTTGTCCAACCAGAACTCGTTAGTTGTTACTTTGGTTTGAACTCCGCAATAAATTTCCCTTGATTCTTTCCCATAATTGAATTACTGAATAAGTAACCAGATTTACAAGTTATTGTATTTTAGGGCCTATAGCTCAAGATATAAGATTTTCCTAATCGGATCCGCAATTAGAACATAAAACTGTCGGTTGAATTAGGATTCTCTAATTGAATCTGGCTTTGGCCCGGAAATGAAGGTTGCCTGTTTTCCAGAATAAATAGGCACGAGGTAAGGAAAAATGACGATTAGCCGGAAGCTGGTGGTATTGGTACTGATTAATTCCGCCGGGCTAGTGGCTTTGGCCGCCGCCGCCCTCTTGGGACTCAACTCCACAAAGAACATCTGGTTTGACTTTCAGCAGACGGTGGAAGTCAGGCGCGAAACCGTTCGCGAGCTCCGTACCCAACTGGGCTATGGCGGGGTGATCCACAATTTCAAAAACTACGTCATGCGCGGGCAAAACGATCCCAGTTATTTGCAAAAGTTCAACGCGAATGTGGGCGTTCTGCGCAAGGCCATTAATGATTATCAGTTGACCCGGGGAACAACCGATACGGAAAAGGACAAACTGTCGGTGGTCCTGCAGACCGTGGAAACCTACTTCCTGCAAGGCAGCAGGGTAGAGCAGATGCATCGCGAAGGAAAGACCATCGAGGAGATTGACAAAGCAGTTAAGGTGGATGACAAGCCGGCGCTGTCCGCCCTGACCGAGATCGATCGCATCCTCAATGAACAGACGGAGGCCAAAACCGCTTTATTGACGTCTTCCGTAAATAGGAATTCGTGGAGGGTCGGTGGGATGGCTTTGCTCATTGCCCTGCCCGTCGTGTTCATGGGGGTCACCTTGATTAAGAGCATTACCAGCCGCGTGAATCTGATTGTGACCCGCTTTGAAGACTTGAGCCGTGGAGACTTGACCAAGCGCATCCCCGGTGGCGGCACGGACGAAATTGGCCGGATTGCGGCAGCTTTCAATTCTCTGGTCGAGAAGTTGGAAGGCATTATCAGCAACGTGCGCTCAGGATCGCATTCGATTGCCAGCGCCTCGCAGCAGGTGGCATCTTCGTCCTTGTCTCTTTCCCAGGGCACCAGCGAGCAGGCGGCTTCGGCGGAGGAGACCTCGAACAGCCTGGAGGAAATGCGCGCCTCGATCCAGCAGAACTCAGAGAACAGCCGCCAAATGGAGCAGGTGGCCATGAAGGGCGCCAGTGAAGCTGAAGAGAGCGGCAAGGCGGTGACCCAGACTGTGGAGGCAATGAAGTCCATCACCCAGAAGATAGAAATCGTCGATGAGATTGCCTATCAGACCAACCTGCTGGCCCTCAATGCGGCCATCGAGGCGGCCCGGGCCGGCGAACACGGCCGGGGCTTCGCCGTCGTAGCAACAGAAGTCCGCAAGCTCGCCGAGCGCAGCCAGACTGCGGCCAAGGAGATCAGCTCACTGGCCACCAACAGCGTAGAGATAGCCGAGCGCTCCCGCAAACTGCTGGACGAGCTAGTGCCCTCGATCAAGCGGACGGCAGAACGGGTGCAGGAAGTGAGCGCGGCCTCGCGCGAGCAATCCGCAGGTGTCGTCCAAATCAATAAGTCCATGACACAAGTGGACCAGGTGACCCAGCGCAACGCATCGGCAGCAGAAGAACTCTCCAGCACAGCGGAAGAGTTGGCTTCGCAATCGGAAGCCTTGCTCCAGCTCATGAATTACTTCAAGGTAACGGATGGCGATTTAGGCGCTCCATTCGTACCCAGAGGCCGGTCGCAAGATCTCTGGAGTGAACATGGGCTGCCCCAAACCGCCCTGCATGACGCCATACCGGTAATCAAACCCAATGGCTCCAATGGAAAGCCGGAGGCCGTGAGCTTTTCGCGTTTCTAAACAGAGAAGGGCTGCCAACGGTGGACAGTTGGCAGCCCTCCGTTTTCTTGGAATGGTCAGTTGACCCAACGCTTCCATCTATTCCACTAAGCAAAAAGCCCTGCACTATCCGATCAATTCACACGCTTGAACCGCTTTCTCTCGCAGCCGTCTCTCAACGCATCTGCCCATTTTTGGATTTCCAGCCCCTATCGAATATTTGATGTTTCTAATAAACATCGCCTACAAGATTTACATATTTTAATTAATATAAGATTTTCCTTACTGTTTTAAACACTCCATAGGCATGACTGGAATAGCGAAATACTCACAGATATCATAGAAATGTCTTTAATATCTGTTATTTACGAGATATCTCTATGTCAAAACACAAATCGACACCTGCTGGATAAGGCAGCTAGACAAAAAGTCTGTATTTGTCATTTTAATTAGATTTCTCTAAGAAAAATATTGACATACTCCAATCTAGCGCCTTACGATGCATCCCCGGATGCAATCCACCGTAAAAAGCGGACGGATGCGAACCATGTCTTTTCAAGGAGAGTCGACCATGCGTAGTCGAAATACGGTGATGGCAGTGTTAAACACCGTGGTCTTTAGCACTTTTTATCTCGTGCCCTGTTTCGCGCAGCAGCAACAACAGCAACCGCCGCAGCAGCAGCAGACCAAAGGTGGCTATTTGCAACAGACCCCTGGAGCCAACACTCCGAAGGATATTGACGAGTGGCGCAAGGGCGAAAACCGGAGTGGTCTTAAGCCATATCCCCCAGCACCTCCAGGAACACCCAACCCTCCTGGCGGCCTCTACCATTACGGCGGTAGCGGCGCGACTTCTTTTGGCGGCCCCGACCTAGGGAAGCCTTTCGCTGTATTCAAGGACCTGATGGAGAAGCAACGGCCTGCGATAGACAAGGCGGCCCGCGAGCGCCTTGAATCGCAATTTCATCTGGATTGCAAGGCAGATCCAAAGGCGACGATGTCGCGCGGCAAACCACTGCCGGTCGGCCCAACCGGAAGACTGCCGAATGGGACCAATACGTGGGAAGAATACGCAGCGCTTTCGGAGGCCCAGGTAAAGGCCGGCAATGCATTCCCGTACAAACCCCTGGAACATCCATTGCATTCAACGGCCCATATGCTCTTTCCGCCGCAATGGACAACCGTGCATCCTGAGCATGAACGGTTTGACGTAGGCTTCGATATCCCCGACTGCTATCTGCCGGAATTCCCGCCGGCATTGTATTTGACTACGCATCCGGAATTGGGAGACGTAAGCCGCGGCGTGGAGATCACGTACGGAAACTACTTCAACATCATGAATGGCATCCTGACGCCGGAACAGATGGATGGCTTGCGGTTGATGGTCACGCCGTTCCAGACCACCTGGTTTAATACCACGCATCATCGTGTGACTCCGGAGCCCTCGCAAGGAGTAAGTTGCTTGTCTTGCCATGTGAACGGCCATACCAATGGCTCTGTTGAATTGGCGCCCGATGCGCGCCCGAATTATGCCCGCTTGCGTACTGAAACTCCAACATTGCGGGGAAATTACGCGGCATTGATCTTCTCAGCAAAACGTTCGATACGTTCGATGGACCACTTCGCCGAGGTGGAAGAATATTTCGATGGGGACACCACCATGCTGGCGGCCATTGGCGGACGCACCTTGGACAAACCTCAGGTCAATCACATGGGAGACTTCAATTCGATTATCGATTTCCCGCCGGCGCCCAAGCTCGACGTTCTCAACAATCTGATCCCTTCCCTATCGACGCCGGAGGAGTTGCGGGGTGAAGCGCTCTTCAAAGGCAAGGCCAAATGCGCTACCTGTCATGTGCCGTCGCTGCAGTTTACCGACAACACCATGCATGACCTGAAGGTCGAAAGATTTTATGACGGAAGACCCGAGGGCGCGATCAAGACATTCTCTTTGCGCGGAATCAAAGATTCTCCACCATACTTTCACGATGGACGGCTGCTCACCCTGGAAGATTCAGTCGAGTTTTTTAACATGATTCTTCATACGCAGCTCACGGCGCAAGAGAAGAAAGACTTGCTCCAGTATCTGCGCGCGTTGTAAGTCGATCAGTGAATGACTGCATGGCCCACATCGGAATGCCCCATGGCCCCGCCACCCTGTGATGCGCAACCCAGCCGCGCATCACAGGGGATACGGGTTTGCAATGGGCGGAATTTCCTGGTCACGGCACTAGTTCCACGGCCAGGAAATAAAGTAATGGAACCGAAGAAAGCGATGCGCCGTTCCGATCACCCGATCTCCAGATCACCCGATTTTCAAGGATTACTAAACTTCCTGGTCACTGCACTAGTTTTTCCATCCTGATAATAGGCAGCGCGTCGCCGTTGGCCAAAGGAACTTCCTGTAGCTCTCTCTTGATGTACCCGCGGGCCAGATACAAGGGCACTCCCGTGAGGGTGGCGCCCATCTCCAACCGCCTGAATCCGGCGGCCCCGGCTGCGCTCTCGCAGGCCTCAAGAATCATGGTACCGATGCCCCGGCGCACCCATAGCGGATGCACGAAAAATGCGCGGATCTTGGCTGCGTCAGTGGCGGGGTCGAGCGGCGAATCCTCGCGCCCCCGCCACTGGTCGCCGCCATACAGTGTCTTGCGCCGGCTCCATCCGCCGCAGCCGGCAATCACCGGCTCGGCATTTTCGGTCTCGCCTTCGACTACAAAGTATGTCCCGTCGGAGATCAACTGTGTGTCAACGCCATAAACTGAAGCCAGAGCGCCTTCGATCTGGCGTGGCGTATAGTCGCCGGCCTGAAGTCCGCGAACGGAAGCATCAATAAGCGCGCGCAACACGCCTACATCTTCAGGAACGGCAAGGCGGATCGATAGCTTCATAAGAGAATTACGGGACCAGCACTGAGTTTAACCGGATGGCCTTCCGCCGATAGAAGGCCACCCCGTCTCACAGGCTAGTGCCGCGACCGGTTGAATTGGTAATGCCGCCGAAAGGGCGGGCTGGCATTTCCGATGTCCCGATTACCCGATGTCCAGATGTCCCGATCTTCCGAGATTACTTTTCTCCTGGTCACGGCACTAGCTGCCGTTCTTACGGCGCTTGCAGTACACCCCAGGTAAAGCTGAACTGCCGTGCCCCATTCAGGACACCCGGAATGGGGTTTCCGGTCGGGTTGAAAGGAAGAACCGCAAACGCGCCCGCGGTGGGTTTCCCTGTCGCTCCAAAAGATGCGTAGTAGTGACAACTGATGCAAGAGGAAGCGGCGATGGTGCCGTTACCTACAATCCCCTCAATGACCGAGTTGCCAAGCACATAGGGCGTTCCGTCACTGGCCGTGAAATCAACCTCGGTAGACTTGAGGCAGTAATTGGCCCAAACGGGCGAGAGGTTGGCGCTGGACATCAGGCTCTGCAATTGCGGCGTCTTGAGGCAAGTGCCATATTGCGTGTTATACGCTGTTCTGTTCGGCTGCACGGCTGGAATCTGCGCGCCAAAGGTGTCGAAACAGCCAATGTAGTCGCAACGGCCCGGATTCATCTGATGCTCCAAGGTGCCCCAGACCCAGTCTGGGTTCTGCCGGCTGCTCACGTGCATGGAAAGCAGAGCGTATTCAACCGAATTTGAGGTGGTCGTGAAGTAGAGCTTTCTGATGTTATCGAGACTGCCAAGCTGCGGAATCCATTGCAGCAGGGCCGGCAAAGGGACCCAGTCGCCTTTGATGGCAATCGCAGCCGTTGGAAAATCCACCTGGAACGATTTTGCATAGGCGGACGCTAGTCCCTTCTGGGTATTCAGGTTGTTGCTCACGATGTAATCAAAGTCAGGACGGTTGCGAGCGACCTGCTCGGCAATACAGGGCGTCGGCGTTCCAGTGGTTGGGAACCCGCCTACGGCTGCGCCCGTCGGTGGATTGCAGGGAACATCCAGGGTAAAAGAGCGCAACTGTTTGAGCGGCACGGCGAGCCCGTGTATCTTGGCTGCGTTCAGAGCGCTTGGATGCAGCTTCAAGGGCCGGCCCGGCGTGGGCCAATGCGGATTGGTTGAGAACGTCTCCTCATCTGAGGCCCAGGTTTCAAACAGCACCGGCCTGGGGCTCTTGTTAGAAACGGGCGCAGCGAATTGGGTGAACAATTGCCAGATAAAAGCGTCCGAGTTCTGGGTCGTTCCCTGTACGGCTCCGGCCTGAGCTGGGACCGCTACGACCACGGTTCCCTGCCCCTGGGCCAGGTTGCACAGACCCAATGCCGCTACCAGGGCAAAGCTAATTGCAAAAATTCCTCTTCTCATTGCATCTTCCTTTTTGGGTGAAGTGACTTGTTGTCCGTCACTCTGATAAGCGGAATATTTCCGATTTTGGGACCAGCAGCGGCGGCCCTTTTTATTTGGCTACTAGGTAGGGCGCCTGCTGTCTTTTCGTCCCCACCAGCAAATCATGGCGTAGAGATGTAACTTGTACGTCTCTACGCCATGATTTGTGGAGTGGCGACTATGTTTATGGACGGCGCTCCTGGCGTTTTCGAATACCTGTTCTTTTACGATGTGCGCGCCAGTTCGTACAGGTATTCCACATAGGAGCGCGCGGCGCCGTCCATTCCCTGGACGTTGGGGTTGGTCGATTCGATCACGTAGTACTCGTCCGGAGCGTGAGCGCCGCTGCCGTGGCCTAGACCGAAGTGTCCGGCAGGCAGGCGCAGCGGATTCCCCGTGAACACATAGCCGGGCCAGGAACCGGCCAGCCGGGGCATCATGATCGGGTCGATATTCCAGCGCCGGTAGACGGCGGCCTGGGCGCGAATCAGCGCCGAATCCGCCGGCGTGCTGGTGGGGTCGTAGCCGCCGGTCATGTTGACTTCAATGTCGCCAAAGCCGTGTTTGAGCAGATGGGCCTTGAGCACCGCCAGCGTTTCCGCCGCTGTCATGTCGGGGACCAGGCGCAGGTCGAGCTTGGCCACCGCCTTATGCGGAAGAACCGTCTTGCCGCCCGGTCCGGTGTAGCCGCCTACAAGTCCCTCGATGTTGACGGTGGGCTGGGAAACCAGCATTTCCAGGGACTCGCTGAAGCTCACATCGTGGATCCAGTGATCGACGCCCATGCCCTTCTTGGCGCCCTGCTCATTCATGCGCGTGGCGGCCACGGCAAGCATTCTTCTTTCAGCGTCGGAGAGCGGACGGGCCTTGTCGGCGAGGTGTTCAATCAACGGCGTGTTGCCATCGGTGGAAACCAGTGTGGCCAGCGCCTGCACCAGATGCCAGGCCGGACTATCGACCCGCGCCTTGTTACTCGAATGGATGTCTTTCTTAGGGCCGCGTCCCCAGCGCTCGCCGCTCGAAACCAGCTCAAGTTCTACGATACCCTTGGCGCCCAGGTTGATCGTGACTTCGCCGCCCAGGTCTTGCGACGGAAACGGCATGAAGACGCCGCTGCAACGCTTCAGCGCCGCCGCCACCTCCGGGCGCTGGACGATTTGAGAAAAATGCGGCGAGCCGATCTCTTCTTCGCCTTCGGCCACGAACACCAGATTCACCGGCAATTTTTTCCCTGCTCCGCGCAGGGCATGAAGCGCCGCCAGAAACGTGGCCTCCGGCCCTTTCTGGTTCACGGCCCCGCGTCCGATAAGAATTTTTCCCAGACCCGGTTTATCGACCAGGGCGGCATCGAAGGGCGGCGAGGACCACTCCGAGGGATCGGCCTGCTTTACGTCATACATGAAATACAGGCCCAGTGTGCGGGGCGCGCCGGCATCGATGTGGGCGAAGATGCCTGGATGCCCATCGCTGGGAATTCTCGTGACCCCATCAAAGCCGGCCTCACGCAGCATGTTCATGGTCAGCTCACAGCCTTCGTTCATGCCCCGGTTCTCGGCGGCAATCGAAGGCTGGCGGACCCAATGCTGCAACCGCTGCACCGCCTCATCATGGCGCTTTTCGATCTGCGCCCAGACAGGCTTGAGTTCGGAATCGTCGGCCTGAGCCAGACGTGGCAAGGTGAGAGCGGCGGCGGTGGCGGCGGTGGATTTGATGAAGTCTCGACGTTTCATGCGGGTGAGGATAATGGATTGGGAGAGGCGGTGTCCAATAACATTCTTTGAACACTTTCGCCCGCCGCGGTGTCTGGACATAATGAAGGCGGCACTTCAAGGCGGGCAACTGAGTGGAAACATTGATGACCATGACCGGTAGCGCAACCCGCGAGAGCACCTTTAGCGACCGGGTCGCGGAAAGCCAGCTACGGGTGTTTCGCATCGCCTACAGCGTGCTGGGCAACGCCGCGGACGCGGAAGAGATCGCCCAGGAGGCATTTCTCAGCGCTTACCAGAATCTAGCGCAACTGCGCGATGAAGAAAAGTTTCGCGCCTGGGTCAACCGCATCGCCTTCCGGCTGGCGCTCAACCGCCAGCGCGGCGCGCGGCGGCAGATGGCGCGTGACGCACAATGGCAAACGTTGCAGCCGGAAGCTGCCGATGGCGCCCGCAATGCCGACGAAGGCCTGCTGGTGCAACAAGTGCGCCGGCAAATTGAAACGATGCCGGAAAAACTCCGCCGCGTGCTGCAACTTTCTCTGGTCGAAGACATGGAAGCCGCCGACATAGGCGAGGTACTGGGCATTCCGGCGGGCACGGTCCGCTCCCGGCTGCACACAGCCAGAAAATTTTTACTGGAAACCATGCAATGACAACCTACTGCCAAGAACGCAGAGATTCGCTGCTCGAAGCCGCACTGAGCGGGGCCGTGGATTCCCTGCTGCAGGAACACATACAGCATTGCCAGGGCTGCCGCCGGGAACTGGACGCACTTCTCGCCCGCCGCACCCGCATGGATGCGGCACTACCCCTGATCGTCCAGAATGAGGACGCTGGGCCGCAGCCAGAATTCCACGCACGGGTGATGCAGGCCGCAGCCCAACAAGAACCGCGAGCGCTTCCAGCCGTATGGGCGTGGCTGGCTGTTTTACCAAGGCGCTGGGCTTTCACCCTGACCTTGGCTATTCCAGCGCTGGCTGCGGCCACAATTGCCGCCGTGCTGGTCACACAGAAGCCGCACACCAACCGGATTTCAGAAGATACGATGGCCTCCGCCACGCGGCTGGCGAACTGGCAGTCGCCCACGGCCGCCTTGCTGGAAACTCCAGGGCAGGAGTTGCTGCGCAGCACGCCCCGGCTGGGTGAAAGCTACCTCAATTTTTCCACACCAACGCAACAGGAGAAACGCCAATGAAACCCAGAGTCTTTTGTCTCTTTTCAATCTTGGTCCTCGCTCTTTCCATGGCGCAGGCCCAGCAGCCGGCGCCACCACCACCGCCACCACCGGCGGGAACTCCGGGGCACACGGGACAGGACCCCTTCGGCCATAACTTTTATCCGCCGGAGATGATCATGCGCAACCAGGAAGCGCTGCAACTCACCGACGAGCAGCAGAGCTATTTCAAGACCGAGCTGCGCAAGACGCAAACCAGCTTCACTGAGTTGCAGTGGAAGATGGAGGATGAAGCCGAAAAGCTGGTGGCGCTCGCAAAAGGGTCAAAGCTGGATGAGCAGGCTGTTCTCGCTCAATTGGAAAAGGTGCTGACCGCGGAGCGCGACATCAAGCGCGCGCAGATTTCCCTGCTGGTCCGCCTGAAGAACAAACTCACGCCGGCGCAGCAGGCCATCCTGAATAACCTGCGGCACATGGAAGCCCTGCCTGCAGCACCCAAGCCGGGCGGGGAGTAAGCGCTTCAGGTCAGGGGCGCGTCGGCGAGGGCGCGGACCACTTCCTGGTCACAGTACTAGCCTTCGGCAGGTTCAGCCGCGGCAGCGCCCAACTCGACTAGCCGATCAACGTCGGCGTCCAGGAAGCCAGCTTCCCGCATGACCTCGCGCGTATGCTGGCCCACCCGGGCCGGGCCGCGTTTGATCGTCACCGGCGTCTCGGACATGGTGACGGGCGCGCGCGTGAACCGGCGGCCTTCGACCTCCGCCAGGAGGCCGCGGGCCGCGACGTGGGGGTCCTCGACGGCCTGCGCGATCGTATTGATCGGTCCTGAGGGCACACCTTCCGACAACAGCCGATCGATCCAATAGGCCGAGGGCCGCTGCACGAGGACCGCCTCGATACGCATCTGCAGCGCATCCCGGTTATTGATGCGGTCGTCGGGTGTGGCGAACTGGGCTTCGGTCTCCAGACTGGGCGTCTCGATCGCCCGGCAGAATTTGGCCCAGAGCTTTTGGTTGGTGACACCGACGACGATGTAGCCGTCCGCCGTTTTGAGCGCCTCATAGGGCGCGGCAAGACGATGGCGCGATCCACGAGGCGCCGCGATTTCCCCGGTGGTCAAGTATAGGCCCGTCTCCCAGACGGCGTATCCAAGAGCGGACTCCAAAAGAGTGGCCTCGACCTTCTGTCCCTGACCGGTGGAATGGCGATGGTTGAGAGCGGCCAGAATGCCCAGCGCCCCGAAACTCCCGGCATTGAGGTCCGACAGAGGCACACCGGCGGCGACGGGGCGTTGACTGCCAACCTCGCCAGTGAAGCTCATGATGCCGCTCATGCCTTGGGCCACAAGGTCGAATCCGCCGCGCTCCCGGTACGGGCCGGAGTGCCCAAAGCCGGAGATCGAGCAATAGATCAGACGGGGATTCACGGCGCGGAGTTGTTCGTATCCAAGCCCCAGACGCTCGAAAGCTCCGGGGCGGAAATTCTCGACAAAGATGTCCGCGGTCTTGGCGAGCCGCAGGACCACCGCGGCCGCTTCCGGGTTTTGCAGGTCCAGGGCGATCGCGCGCTTGTTTCGGTTCATGAAGTCGAACGATCGGAACGGCGTCGTCTTCTGATCGCGATTTCCTTCGCCCTCGACCGGCTCGATTTTAATGACGTCCGCGCCGAGGTCGGCAAGCAGCATCGAACAATAGGCGCCGGCGATCACATGGGTGCAGTCGATCACCCGGAGGCCTTCGAGTGAGCCTGGTGGCATCTTCAAATTGTCCCTTCCGCGCCGGTTCAGCGCCGGTTGAATTTGGGCTCGCGCCGCTCGGCGAACGCGGTGACGGCTTCTTTGTGATCGGCGCTGTGACGCAGCGCCGGCAATTCCTGGGCTTGCATCTGCGCGTACTCGGCTGGTGACATGTCCAGAGCGCGATCAATAACGCGCTTGCTGGCCTCCACCGACAGCGGCGCGCGCGAGGCGATGCGCTGGGCGAGGGCGAGCGCGGCGCCGGCCAACGCGCCGGGCGCGTGGACTTCCGTGACCAGCCCCCATGCCTCGGCTCGAGCGGCGTCATGCGGAAGGCCGGTCAGCAGCATCGCCTTGGCCCGTGAGACTCCGATCAGGCGCGGTAGGCGATAGGTGGAGGCCATGAGCCCGACATTCACGCCGGCGCACACGAACCTTGCTTCGGTCGATGCGATCCGAAGGTCGCAGCACAGCGCCAGTTCAAGCCCGCCGCCGACACAATGACCGTTGATCGCCGCGATCACGGGCGCGCGGGACGCGGCCACCATTTCCAACATCCGGCCGAAGGACGCCAGGTCCTCCCCGCCGCCGCGTGCGGCCTCCTTCAGATCGGCGCCGCTGCAGAACGCACGGCCCCGCCCGGTAAGCACGACGGCGCGGATCGTGCTGTCGCCCTCTAGCTCGCCAAGAACCTCGGCCATTTGCTTGAGCATGTAGCTGCTCATGGCATTCATCGGCGGATTGTCGATTTCGAGGACGACGACCCCGTCGGCCGCATCCGCCCGATGAATGGCGCCGCTCAAGTGAAGGGGTTGCATAGGCAGTTATTTGCCACCTGCATGTGCAGGAGCCGCCATTGCCAGAGGCTCCACAGCACCATGTTTTCGAGCACCATGTTTTCGCCTTTTCATCATACGTCCAAACCTCTGCCCCCGGCTCAATATCAAACGAAGCACGCGCTAACGAATTCCCACTCTTGTCATTCAAAGGGCCCACGCGCGCGTACTTGGCGCGAGCGGGACCGAGGAACCGGCTGCGCCGCGCTCAGAGGACCACCATGCCGGCGCCGATATACTTCCGAAAGCATGGCCCGGAAACGGTCCGCCATGCTGAGAATTGCGCCGAGTACCATCACCAGGAAATAAAAAAATGGAACCGAAGAAAACAATGCGCCGTTCCGATCAAGCCCAGCGCCCGGCTGACCGGATCGAGATGTTCCCTTTCTATGACACCCTTTGGATCCGCTCCCCTGAATGGGCCCTGCTCTATCAGATCGTAGACGCCCGGCTTGGACAAACCTGAAGATCGATTATGGCCCGTCGAGATGCTGCGAACATTCCGTGTCCATTCCTCCAATCTCCTGCTGTCTTCCAGCCTGCGCTCCATTTCTATGTCTTTAGCTTCGCTGTACGACAGCCTGCGGGCCAAACCAGTACGGTACCGTGGCAAGGCCGATGCGCGAACTCAGGTGCGCATCCCGCTTGCGCGGTTTTAGTCTGTGTAACTGAAGATTGCGGCCGGTACACGGCAGGCGCTCCGTTGGGTGCTCCAATGCGCTCGGGCTGGTTCCGAGTTGGTTGTGGCCGATAGACCGGGGGCGCGGCGACCACGGGACGAGACACTGTAGACGCAAGCGGATTTCCGGGCAGGCGCACACGATATTATGGTCCGGCAGCGGCGATCATGCAAGCGTACACCGGAATCACATCGGAATCACAACCCGTAGAGACAGTGCTCAGCACTGTCTCGGCGCCTGAGCGCCCAAGCTCAGGAGCCAAGGTTTTGACGGAGTGAACGTAACGGTTCGGCGCGACCTTACGCGGACTTCAGGGGTTTGGCGGATCAAGGGGCGGAGGTTCAAAATCCTCTCCCCCAACCAATGTTTTGAACAAGTTACATTGATTTCTTGTCCGCCGTCCTCCGCAGTGCAGGCAAGTTGGAGGCTGCAGAAGCATCAACGATCAACAGCCCAAACAATTTTCGAGGTTGGCCAGTGTGAGTCTAATGACTTGCCGGTTTAGCTCCATGCGAAGAGGCCAGGCTGGATTTCTAATCTCTTCATCTCCTTCAATCACTTTGTGGCCCCCCCGTTACAATTTCACCGATAACAATGCCGCTTAAAGAACTGTGCTCACTATCCTTTATCTTTGCTCTCGGAGAGCCTATGATAGCCGCAAAGAAAAGTACGGAGTACGGTGGTTTCTTCGATGAACGGCATTCATAAATCGGGCAGATGACCTTCTAGTATATGAATCAGCCAAGAGTACGCATAGCTGGCTTTTAGCAAGAGTTCTGCTGATAAGCATTGATTTGGCAGGTGAATTGATGTTCAGAGTGGCGTGAAAGGGCAAGCGATGAAAGGTATACCGAAGCAGATCCTAAAGATATTGGGGCAGTTGAAGGATGGTGAAAACTTAAGGAGATACAGGGTACGTGCGGTGCTGAAATGGTTCGGCGCTTCCCGCCGAGGCGCAAATGTGATTTCGGACATCAAGACTGCGCTAGCGCGCCTGGGAGTTGATACAGCGCCGTCTCTGGATGAGGCAAAGATCGACGATGCTATTCGATTCGTACTCGCCCCTGGCTTCAAGAATAATGCTCCTATTGCAGTCAACTCCTCAGTGGATCTCGCTGAACCAGATGTCCCGAACACATTGGTGGACAATCCCAATAGCCCCGACAACGGCTCTTCGGAAACCACCTCGTCATCAGAAGATCAGCTTGAGCCGGAAAGCGAAGACGAGCAACCAGTTGCAAAACCGGATGACCGCCCGGTTACCAGCCAGGGCGCGGACTGGACCATCTTGGCCCTTCGAGACAAACTGGACAGAGGACAGTTGGATCTCCAGCCAAAATTCCAGCGAGAGTACGTATGGGACCAACGCCCTGAGTTGCCGTCTCGCCTCATTGAATCCTTGCTGCTAGAGATTCCGATCCCGCCCATCTACTTTGGGAAGGTCATTGAGGGACGTCTGGAGATCATTGATGGCCAGCAGCGGCTTACAACGCTGGTTAACTTCGTGTCAAATAAGTTTGCGCTCCGGAAGCTGCACAGTATGCCCAGCCTAAACCATAAATTCTTTAAAGAACTGACGAAGCCACAGCAAGAGAAGATTTTGGATACACCCATACGAAGCATAGTCATTGATCCCGGCGCGAATACCGAACTTCGGTATGAAGTTTTTGAACGTCTGAATCGTGGATCAATGTTCTTGAATGAGCAGGAACTGCGAAATTGCGTTTTCCGCGGTCCTTTCAATGACCTTCTGGCGGAGCTTGAGCATGACCCGTACTGGAGAAAGATCAAAGGAGGAGACACCCCGGAAAGGCGCTACAAAGAGCGAGAGGTCATCCTTCGTTTTCTCGCATTTGCCAATCGTCTCGCCAATTAGACGGGTAGCCTCAAGCGTTTTTTGAACGAGTACATGGGGCAATACGCTCCACGCGAAGTTCAGGACTTGAAGACCCACACAGTTTTATTCAGACAGACCATGCAAAACATTTATGCAGTATTCGGAGACAAGGCAGGTAGATTTTATGAAGTCAGCTCTCGAACCAATAAGGGTACATGGGAAAGCAAATTTTCCGTAACCGCTTTTGACATCCAGGCATCTGCCTTAATAAGCCGTCAAACGGCAAAGATCCAGCAAGCTGCGGAGCAGCTACGGGAGTTGTTCCTGTTCACGATGCTTACCGATGCAGAATTGCAGGACGCAATCTCAAAGCGCACGGGTAGCACTTCTCAGACTAAGATCCGCTGGACGAAGTTCCGTTCTCTTGTCGATCCTATCATCGACGGTACATTGATTGAACCGCGGTTTTTTGAATATGCATTTCGCAAGGAGCTTTATGAAAAGTCGAACGAGTGCAAGCTCTGTGGAAATCAGATTCACATGTTCGATGACAGCACTGTGGATCACATAACACCTTACAGCAAAGGCGGAAAAACTATTCCAGGTAATGCGCAGCTTGCTCATCGAGGGTGCAACGCGAGGAAGAATGCGCAAATACCGATTGGCAGGTGAAGCTGTCTTGGATCCTGATAGGATTTCGTTTTGGGCCGATGGTGGAGGAGGCAATCAATGGAGTGGCGAGCATTCTCAACTCATGTGGCGGCGATAATTGCGGGAGAATTGTTCTTCGCGGCGGCAGGAGGCGCATGGATCTATCTTCGCCGAAAGCAGCTCTTCGAACGGCCTTGGATGATTTCGTTAATCACGGCCTTTGTGACTACTGTTCTTACCACATCGTTGACTTGGCTCGCCGTCGGGATGGTCAGCCCCCCGAGGTTCGCCCCCTTCAGTCCGCAAGCCCACCATCAGCTTGAGTTTTGGACACCTACCGTGAAGACAAAGGATGCTTCCGGGGTCAAAGAGGATGACAATTATAAATGGCTGGTCATGGATGATAATGGAAAGTTGATAGAGTTTGCCAAAGCGCTCTCACATAACCGCAGGGAAATAGTCGGCTTTCGATGGAATGAGGTTGAAGGCCGGGGAGAAGGTTCGCTACAGGCTGGCGCTTGGTGGGTAGTAACTCTTGGTGAAGGGCTCACCTGTACTCAGTTTTTCCGGCAATACTACGGGCCGATCTGGAACCCTGGCCGCGATGGTGTCTATTATGAAATTAACGGGACAGGTGACCATTGGTATCAGAATCAGAAATGCGTCCATGACTAGTGGGAGACTGCGCACCCGGCATGGTCTCGCTTCAGTGGACGAGGCGTTTCCCAGGGCAGCCTGAAATAGGCAATTGTTCCAACCCCATTCAATGCTACTGTGGCCCGCTTCCGGTTCCGCACCGACGCCCGCTCGCGATCTCTTACTCGCGGCACCGGAGGAGCCCGTCGGACACCGTCTTTGGGGAGAATGACTAAGCGGTGGTTACTGAAGGGCGTCCGTGAAACCGTCTCAGTTATCTGCATCAAGGCGACATCACAGTTTCAAAATCATTTACATCTAGAAGTGATTAGACATTAAATATTATTCCACCCCACAAGTCAGGGGTGGCGCGTCGTTGGGTTGGCCGCGTTCAGAGAGATAAACCGCGGCTGAAGCCGCTCGTTATCCTGCACTTTACGGACGGCTGAAGCCGTCCTCTTTGACAGTTGTTCTGGCATTTTCCGCAAGCTCTGGCGCCGTCCAGGCACCATCCTTTTCTGCGGTTGACACTGGCTTCATTGCAGTTACTCTTCCTCGCGGTCACGTCATTAGTTCCTTACGTGTCCTTCAGGGCCGTTGGCCGCAAAAGACTCGTGAAAATGCCAGGAGAAGGTTGTTTTCCCCGCCCGGAACTGTATTGATAGTATCCAGTGCATAATGGGAAGAGAACGTACGCCCGTGATCGGAGCACTTCCAGGAAGGATGCCGCCAATGGTTCTGCCCAAGAAAGTACAGAAGGTGATCGAAGCGTTGCTCGGCCCATCCGGAAAGAGCGACCAGGCCCTGCGCCAAGCTGTGTTTGAGCGAACGCGAAGCCACGCGGCGGAGATTCTGGCCGTACACCCGGAGGCCGTCGAGCTGTGCGCACTGGTGGAGAAGATCAGCGAGCGTCCGTGGACGGTGAGCGATGAGGACTTCGACCAGCTTCGCCAGGTTGGGTACTCGGAAGACCAGATCTTCGACCTGACCGTGGCCTCGGCAGCAGGCGCTGGGGTGAGACGATTCGAGGCCGGATTACGCGCGCTCACGGCTGCCGCCGAAAAAACAAAGCCTTGAACATCGCGGGCCGTGCGTTGCAGGTCTCCACGGAAAAAGCAGGCTGGTATTTCCGATGTCCCGATTACCCGATGTCCAGATGTCCAGATCTATCAGAATCACTTTTTCTCCTGGTCATTGTACTGGAGGTCAAGAATGCGGCTCGCAATTTTGAAACACGGCCATAACCGGTTACAGAAAATGCAACTGTGGATCTTGCGGGCGCTCAGCGGACGGGCCCTGGCGCCGGTGCTGATGATGTCGTATCGGCGGGATTTCTTCGGCAAGCACTTCGCGCGCTGTTTGCAGGAAGGCCTGCGAAATGCGCGCGAGTGGTCCGTGGGCGAGGTGGAGACATTTGCCGCGTTTGTCTCTAACCTGAACCGCTGCCGCTTCTGAATTGCCAGCCACACCGCGGTCGCGGTGAACGCGTTTGGTCTGGGCAACGGCAGCATGGTGGAAGCCGTGCTCGCCGACTGGCGCACAGCGGCGGTCGACGCCCGTATGTCCGGGGCGCTGGCTTTTCTTGAAAAGCTGACGCTTACTCCGGATTCGGTGGGCGCGGAAGATGTGCGAACCGCCCGCGCTGCCGGGGTGAGCGATGCGGCCCTACGCGAAGTAATCTATGTCTGCTTCCTCTTCTCGACCATGGACCGGCTGGCCGACGCTTTCGGCTTCGAGGTAGCGGACGCCAACGAGCTGCAACGGGCAGCGTGGATTTTGAAACGGTTCGGATACCACCGGATGAGCGTACCGGGATAGGCGAAAAGTCCTGCAACGCGGGACGGGACTCCGATCAAATAGATGCTATTTCCGAAGCGACCAAGATAGAATGCGGCTTCGTTCTTGACCGACCGACTATTCAAGTCCGCTGCCTTTAGACGTAACAAGTTACGTCTCTGATATGGAACGACTTTGTCAATCTTCGAAAATCTGGTTTGGGTTTTTGTTGGCCCGCGCGGGAAGCAACGGGGGTAGTGATCGAGGCGATGTAGACGACGGTTGATCAGTCTGATATGCGCGGGTCGGAACCGCAGAGTCTTGATCCGTCGGGATCTGCCTCGGACTACGGGCGCGGGTTGAGCCCTGCGGCTGACCGCATAGAGACGACGAGGATTCTCCTTTCCGTGTCCTCGATCACTACCCGCGTTGCTTCCTGTTGAGCGATTGTGCATGGGATTTAATCGAACTGTCTCGGCGCCTGAGCGCCCAAGCTCAGGCGCCAAGGTATTGACGGGGTGAACGTAACGGTTCGACGCAACATTACACGGACTTCGGGGGTGTGGCGGCGCTTCTGCGTTTGTGACAGATGCGTAGGGTTGCGTTCAAAGGCAATGCGCCTGTTGTTGCAGGGTTTGCGCGAATTCAATCCCGTGCTGCTTCAACAGAGCGGCCGAGGTCATAGCCTTTTCAGAAACTCTTTGACGACAAGCGCAGCGTCTTTCTTTTCGCCATCAACGGCGTAGTTCAGCCGGCGCATATCGTCCACCTTGACGCGGCCGCCCAGCCGCGTAAGTGCTTCAGCGATCTCAGGATGCCGTTGCAATGTTTCCCGGCGGACAATCGGAACAGCATCGTAAGGCGGGAAGTACTGGAGATCATCTTCCAGGACAACCAAATCCAAAGCGGCGATCAGTCCGTCCGTATTCGATCCCGCGACCAGATCAACCTGGTTGTTTTGCAGTGCGCGATAAAGCAAGCCAAGGTCCATGACCCGCGGCGCTTCGGCAAACTTGAGGCCGTATTTACTGACCATGCCCCTGTAACCGTCCTTCCGCTCCATGAATTCGTAGCCCACGCCCAGGCGCAACTGGGATGCTATGGCGGCCGCGTCGGAGAGTGTCTTCAGACGCCCCGTGCGCGCATCGTTGCCACGCATGACCATAGCGAACGTGTTGTCGAAGCCCAGCGAAGGCAGTACTTCCAGATTGAATTTGCGGGCATAAAGACCTTTGACGCTATGAAATACTTGTTCGTGGCCGGAAGAAGGCGGCTCTTTCAGAATCGCCACCAGTGCCGTTCCCGTGTATTCAACGTACATATCGATCCGCCCCGCCAGCAGGGCCTGATGGCATATATAGGTGCCCGCCAGGTAGAAGCGCTTGCTGATGGGCAGGCTGGAGAACCGGCCTAGGTATTGCGTCAGCAGCTCACCCAGGACCATCTGCTCGGTAAAGTTTTTTGAGCCGATGGAAATGCTTTCGCGCCGGGAGGCGCATCCCGTCAACAACAATCCAAGGCCGGAGAGAAATGCGCGACGGTCCATATCAGCGATGGGTGCGCACCAGCGTGCGCTGCAGCAGACCGAGCAGCAGATCGACGCACAATGCCATGATTGCGGCCGGAATCGCCCCCAGCAGAATTACTTTGTTGTCCACCATGGCCAGGCCGCGGAAAATAAACTCGCCCAGGCCGCCGGCCCCGATGGCTGCCGCGATCGTTGCCACACCCACGGTGATGACGGTGGCGGTGCGAATACCTGCCACAATGACATTTGAAGCCAGTGGCAGTTCCACGTGCCAAAGCAGTTGT
Source organism: Saccharimonadales bacterium (SeqCode) (assembly GCA_035568495.1). Taxonomy (GTDB): domain Bacteria; phylum Acidobacteriota; class Terriglobia; order Terriglobales; family Acidobacteriaceae; genus Angelobacter. Next base: position 40,569 of record DATMNZ010000044.1, read on the forward strand.
CGCTGATTAAGCCCCATGCCAATGGCGGCTTCGCGCACCGGCGCATCAACGCCGGCGATTCCTACATATGTATTTCGCACCACGGGAAGCAGGGCATACAGAGTGAGCGCAAGGATGGCCAACCGATCGGCGCGCGCGCCGATCCACGGGACCGGCAACAGCAAGCCGAACAAGGCCAGGCTGGGTATGGTCTGGACGATGTTGTTGCTTCCCAGAACAATTCCCTTCCATCTGGGCCGCCGGCTTAACAGAATTCCCAGAGGCACTCCCAGAGCAACGGCCAGGAACATGGATACACCTACCAGCCACAGGTGTTCTGTGGAGAGCATGAGAACGTCGTGCTTATATGCGCCGAAGAAATCCGAGAAAGACATAAACTCATTCCCCAATATTCAAAATCTGCCGCCCGGCCCGATACGCACTGATATAAGGTTGAACAAATTCGCTTGAGGAGCGCAGGAACTCAGCCGGCGTACAGACGCCTTTCAACGTTCCCGAATCCATGAGCGCAATACGGTCTCCCATCATCAACGCCTCGGTCACGTCATGGGTCACGAACACCACGGTTTTGCTTAGCCGCTTCTTGAGACGCAAGAATTCCTGCTGAAGTTCCACGCGAGTCATGGGATCCAGAGCGCCGAACGGTTCGTCCATCAGCAGGATTTTCGGATCGGCGGCCAGTGCTCTGGCCAGTCCCACACGCTGCCTTTGCCCGCCGGACAGTTGGTCGGGATATCGCTCCGCATATTGATCGTGGTCAAGGCCGACCATGTGCAACACTTCCTGCACGCGGGCCTTGATCTTTTCCGGCTGCCAGCGTTCTAGCTTAGGGATGAGCGCAATGTTTTCCCGAACGGTGTAGTGGGGAAAGAGGCCGGCTTCCTGGATGGCATAACCGATGTTCCGGCGCAACTGGATAACGTCCCAGTCGCTGGTCGAGCGGCCATCAACCAGCACTTCGCCCTGGCTGGCGGCCAAGATGCGATTGATCAGCTTGAGCGTGGTGGTCTTGCCGGAACCACTTCGTCCCAGCAGCATGAGCGTCTCCCCGCGCTGAACGGCAAGATTGAGATCGGAGACGAGCGACTGGTTACCGTTGACGCGGTAGTGTACGTGGACGAACTCGATTGCTGTTCCAGCCAAATCGGTCTTTGCCAGTAGACACCCAGGCGGCGCTGCCTGACATTCACTTCCGCACCTGCGCTGTTCCAGGTTGCCGGATTAGCATACCAGACAAATCCTGGGCACGCCATTCCACGCTCATCCTCTCATCCTCGCGGTTGGATGAATCGTGTGGGCCGCAAACGTTGAATCCATTCAGGAAAAACTCACTCGCCGCCAGACCAAGCTTACACTCTGGCGAGTGCGACGCTGAACCACTGGTTAGGATCAGTCCAGCTTTTTTCCAGGCGGTAACCGCTCGCGCGGAAGAGCCGGGCGATTGATCCAGAAGAGAACTTGTAGCTATTTTCAGTGTGGATGCGTTCGCCCACGGCGAAGTGGAAGACCCGGCGCAAGTCATGTACCCTGACCGTCTGCTGGCTGAGGCTTTCAAGGTGCATCTCAATCCGCGACATTTGCCGGTTCCAAAACGCAACGTGCTGAAACAATGACAGATCAAAGTCGCCGCCCAGTTCACGGTCGATGCGCGCCAGAAGGTTTTTATTGAAGGCGGCGGTCACGCCCTGGGCGTCGTTATAAGCGGCGTGGAGAACGCCGGCATCTTTACTTAGATCAAAGCCGATCAGTAGCGCGTCTCCGGTTTGGAGAGAAACGCGAAGCCGCTGCAGGAATTCCTCGGCCTCCTGCGACTCGAAATTGCCGATGCTCGAGCCGGTAAAGAGCACCAGTCTGCGTCCGGGAAGCGATTTCAAGTCGGGCAGGTGCTGCGAATAGTCGGCGACGATGGGACTGACGTGCAGGCAAGGGAAATCGCTTTTCAATCTACGCATTGCGCCTTGGAGCGCCGAGGGAGAAACATCCACGGGATAAAAGTCTGCCCGCAGTTGACAACGCAGCAGAGCTTGCAACAATATGGCTGTCTTGCTCGCGCTTCCAGCGCCCAGTTCCACGACGGTCAGATTGCTTCCCGCTTGCGAGATGATCTCAGCGGCGTACTCCTGAAAGATGGCGCGTTCGGTACGTGTGGGATAGTACTCTGGCGTCTCCGTGATCTGCTCGAATAGGCGTGAACCTTCAGCGTCATAAAACAACTTCGGAGGAAGCCGCTTAGGCTGTGCGCTCAGGCCCAGCAGCACATCTTCCGCAATTGGGCTGGTGAGGGCCGCTGGGTCTCTAGTTGCCGTCATCAGCAAGCCTTAATCCGGAGAACTGCCAGCGCGTTTCCGGGGGAAAGAAATTGCGATAGCTGGCGCGAATGTGAGAACGCGGCGTTACGCAGGAGCCTCCGCGCAACACCATCTGATTGCTCATGAACTTGGCGTTGTATTCTCCCAACGCACCGGCTGCCGGCTTGTATCCGGGATAAGGCAGGAAAGCGCTAGCGGTCCATTCCCACACGTCGCCGAAGATTTGCATGGGGCCATCTTCTTTGGCCGGCGCTGCAGCCGCAGGATGGAACCGTCCGTTTTCCAACAGATTGCCCTGGACCTTGAGCTTCGAAGCGGCAATCTCCCATTCAAATTCAGTAGGTAGTCGCGCTCCCGCCCAACAAGCAAAAGCGGCGGCTTCGTAGTAACTGATGTGGCAGATCGGCTCACTCTCTTCGACTTTCCTCATGCCGGAGCAGGTGAACTGGAACCAATGGCCGTCAACTTTTTTCCAATAGAGAGGCGCACTCCATTGGCGAGACTGAACGGTCTTCCAGCCTTCGGAGAGCCAGAGTTCTGGACGCAGGTAGCCGTGGTCTTCCATGAACGAGAGATACTCACCGCAGGTTACCAGGCGCATGCCAATGCGAAACGCCTGGGTGTAGACCTTGTGACGCGAAGCTTCGTTGTCAAAATAAAACTCACCCTCTGCCGCGCCAATTTCGTACAGGCCCTCAGGAAAGAGCTGCGGTTCTTTCTGCGGGACCGCCCCGGAAACCGGAACCGCCGCCGTCGCGGGGTGATAGGCAGGACGGAGCGGGTTGCTCCAAAACGCGTGCTTGATGTCCGTGACAAGCAACTCCTGGTGCTGCTGCTCGTGGTTTAACCCCAGCGTCACCAGCTTTTGGACAGCGCCGGTTGCGCCCTTGGAGTGAAGCAGTTCGAGCATCCGCTCGTCCACATGTGCGCGATACTGCCGGATTTCTTCCAACGTTGGACGGGAAAATGTGCTACGGATCGCCTTGTCAGGCTGCTGGCCGACCGCGTTGTAGTACGAATTAAAGAGATCGCGAAAATGAGGTTCAAAAGGGCGATAACCGGGCAGATAGTCAGAAAGGACAAAGGTCTCGAAGAACCAGCTTGTATGCGCCTGGTGCCACTTGGCCGGGCTCGCCTCAGGGCAGGACTGTACCATTTGGTCTTCGGCGCTGAGCATCGCGGCCAGACCGGCTGTCTGTTGACGCACGGTGATATATTGTTTGCCAAGCAATTCAGCGGTCCGCTCCTCCGGAGGAGCGGGAGGAAGCGTTCGCTCAAGATGTGTCATGGTCATTTTTTCGTTATCTAGGCTCTAGCTTTCATCAGATGCTGTGACCAGAGTTAAGATTCATTTAGACTGAAGAAATCTTTTATCCCTAAAGAATGGCAATTGGGCGCAGCCAAATTGCCAACCGCCGTTACTGGTGTAAGTGTTTGGGTGAGATCCTGCCGCACCCATCTCGATCAAGAGCGCTAGCAGGAATTAGGGAACGCCGAATCTCTTCCCTCCCACCGCAATAGAGAGTAATCGTTAGCTGGTTACGACTGAGCAAGCCGGATGTCCTTGCAGCCTCAATGCTAAAAGAAAGTTTTTATCGGGCGAGATATGTGTCTGGGTTGGATTGGCATTGCTGGCGATTTCCACGGTGGATCCGGGAATTAAATTCCGGACGGCCATCCTCTTTGATCTGGAATCCGGTGCAGTTGGCTGGCGTGTTGTTGGGTGCCAAGTTAGCCTCGTGGTTATTGTTGCCGTTTACCACATACAGCGTTGTCGCCAGCCTGTCCCAGGATTTGCTTTACTCACGAAAGCCAGAAATAGTTTTTCCAAAATGGAATTTGACTTAGAACATTTCTGCCAAGCATCTGTTCATCCAGCTCCATTTTCGGGCGTCAATATGTGAAAAATGCTCTTCCCGCAATTCGACAGAGTTGTCCACAGAATTGCTGAAGGAATTCACCGAGGTTATAGCACGAACGCCCTTCGTATGGAAAAGGCGGCCCGCCGCCCCCCAGGATGCGGGCACAAGGGTCTCTTGGCTCTCCAGCTTCCATAGCCCCCTATTTTACGTTCGGACCAAACGAGTCCGTTGTGAAAGCGCATGTCGATTACTCGGGGGTTCAATTCGAATGGTTCTTGACATAGACAGACGAGTATGTCTATTATTCACAATTGTTGAGACAGACATGTCTGTCTCGATAGATTGAGGAGTTAAAACATGAGTAACACTCAGATAAACAGCATGCAGAGAATCAAGGCTATTGATCCAGGAATGGCCAAGGGAAAAGCGAAGGAACTGCTCGATGCAGTGGGGAGCAAATACGGCTCCGTTCCGAACTCTTTCAAATCAATGGCCCATTCTCCAACCGGACTTCAGAGCTTTCTCGAACTTTCCGGAACGCTTGAAGGCGGCGTACTGCCGTTCGAGACTCGATACCAAATTGCGGTAGCGGTCTCTGAGATTAATGGCTGCGCGTATTGCCTTTCCGCTTTTACAGCGATCGGTAAGAGCAGAGGCATGAAGGATGAAACACTCGCGATGTGCCGGACTGCCGGATCGTCCGAACCAAAAATCGACGCGATCCTGAAGTTTACCGCAGCTATCGTGCGGGAGCGCGGCGCTGTTACATCGGAAGACTTCCAAAAAGTGAAATCCGCAGGGTGCTCGGATGAGGAAATACAGGAGATCGTCGCCAACGTTGCTTTATTCACTTTCGCCAATTACATGAACTTGGTAATCGGAACGGAAGTTGACTTTCCGCTTGTCATGCCGGCGAAGCAGCGTGCGGCGCAGAAGAGCGCGTAAACCTCAAATAAGGAAAAGAGGAAAGTTAAAAATATTCTTGATGGGGAAAATCCCAGCCCCGTCAATCCTGTCTGGCAGGCTGCTGTAGCGGTGCCGTCGCCTCCTGATTCGCTCAGATGCGTCGTTGGGAGGCGACGGCCTCTATTAGCTGCTTTCAAAAAGGATACTTTTATATCCAAATATAATGACCCGTCTGTATAATTTACAGAATAGGCCAAATCGCCACTCAAGGTTTTAGACATGGAATCCGCAACTGCCGACAGATCAGCACTTTCCCCGTCACCCGGCTTGGCGCCCCGTGAACGGATTCTTGCCAAGGCAGGTGAGCTCTTTTATCGCTTTGGTATTCACACCGTGGGGGTCGACCGGATTATCAAGGAAAGCGACGTCGCCAAGATGACGTTTTACAAATACTTTCCTTCAAAATCCAAATTGATTGCGGCGTATCTCAGGTATCGCAACGAACTCTGGCTCCATGCATTACGGGAGATTGCAGGGCGCGATGCTCCGGTGCTTGATCGAATCCTGGCGGTGTTCGACCTGCTTGATCATGCGTTTCATGCTCCCGATTTTCAAGGCTGTCCGTTTATAAAAGCGTCCGCTGAGTTTGGCGGCGACCAGCAAGAGCAGGAAATTCTCTCTGAGATTGCCAGCCACTTTCAGCAAACCGAAGATATTATTTCGGGGCTTATAGGCAAGCTGGCAGTTGGACCTGACTTGGCTCGGACCACTATTAGCCTTCTGTTTGGCTCTATTATCGTTGCGCAAAGCGTTGGTCATACGGATATAGCTCAAACAAATAAAACCGCTGTTCGCATCTTACTGTCCCATATTTGACCTCACTTTTGGACCAACCAGGAAGCCGTGGTAAACTCAATCGGCATCACGCGGCGAAAAGCATCATGTGCAACATTTTCTTTTAACAAAACGCTTATTTCCTTTTTAGAGCAACTCACAAGAACCTCAATATCGTGCCGTTACACTGGAGGCGGTTCTCATGGAGAATTCTACGGGTCATCGTTATCTTGGTGACTTGCGCGAATACATCGAAGAGCTACGAAACATTGGCGAACTGGTTGATGTGAAAGAAGAGGTTGATTGGAACCTGGAAGTAGGGGCGATCATCCGAAGATGCTACGAAACCCAATCTCCGGCCCCGCTGTTCAGCTCTATCAAAGGAATCAAGCATGGGTTTCGGATCTTGGGTGCGCCCGGGGGCGTCAGCCGGCAGAGAGGTCTCTATCTCTCCCGAGTGGCGATATCGCATGGCTTAAACCCGCGCGCGAGTGGCCCTGAAATCGTCCAAGCTCTTGTTGATGCCAGGAAAAATAAGCCTCTGCCGCCACAGGTGGTGAAGACCGCTCCCTGCAAGCAAAATGTTCTGCTTGGAGACAAAGTCGATTTGCTGGATCTCCCGACTCCTCTCATTCACGATGGCGATGGCGGACGTTATATCAATACTTGGGGAACGATTGTCGTCCGTTCACCCGACCGCAAATGGACCAATTGGAGCATCGCCCGGGTGATGCTGCTGGATAGCCGCCGGATGACGGGCATCGTTCATCCTTTGCAACATCTGGGACAGATTCATGGCATGTGGAAGAAACTCGGGAAGCCCACGCCGTTCGCCCTGTTCCAAGGCGGGCCACCCTTTATTCCGTTTGTCTCTGGAACGCCGCTTCCTGCCTGGATCAACGAAGCCGACTACATGGGCGGTTACTACGGTCGTCCCGTAGAAGTTGTCCCGTGCGAAACAGTCGATTTGGAAGTGCCCGCCACCTCAGAGATTGTAATCGAAGGTTTTCTCTCCGACACCGAAACCGCGGCCGAGGGGCCCATGGGAGAGTATGCCGGATATCTATGGCCTGGACCCGGTACGCAGAAGCCGGTATACAACGTTACGGCCCTCACTTATCGCGATGCTGCTATCTTGCCCGTGGTCGCGGCCGGAGAGCCGGTTGAGGAAAACCATACGGCCCAGGGTCTACCGAGCTCTGCCGCAATCCTTTCAGAAATTCGCGATGCCGGAATTCCCGCCACCATGGCGTGGGTGCCGTTTGAGAGCGCCCAGCACTGGTTAGTGGTTACGGTACCCAAAGATTATCGGTCCAGGCTTGGATATGATTCTGTGCGTTTGTGCAAAGAAATCGGGACCTATGTATTTGAAAAATCGAAGTTCGGAGCTTTGATACCGAAAGTGTTGGTCATGAACGACGACATTGACCCGTCGAATACGGCGGAGGTCGTGTGGGCCTTTGCTACCCGTTGCCACCCTGCTACCGGAGAAACAATCTTCAACGATGAGAGGACGATTGAGCTCGTTGCCTTTCTGAAAAAGTCCGAAAAAACCTCCGGAAAGACATCCAAGGTCGTTTACAACTGCTTGCCTCCGGAAGATTGGGGTGGCCGTTTGCCCGTGCGGTGTTCTTTTGTGCATAACTATAGCCCGGAACTGCAAGCGAAGGTCCTAAGCAAGTGGCGTGATTACGGCTTCAGCGAAGACTCCTGAAACGCATACCTTCTCTCCCGAATAGGGACTCCCACCACTCTGCCATGGCAAAAGCCGCTTCCTTTCTGGTCATAAACTGTTGTCGGCGAACTCAGTTATGCCAGAAGAAGCGGCTTTTTACCACACCTACCGTGAGAATACAGGTTCGAAGAACAGCTTCAGTCTGCAGATCGCACCTCAACGACCACATTGCCCGTTGGCTTGACAGTGGGCGGCACAGGCAAGAGCAGTGGAGAAAACGCCGGCTCCACTAATGTGCCATCGGGTTGCACCTGCAGGATATGCATGTTGTTGCCGTCCTGGAAGTTATTGTTTTGGGTAAATGACCGGCTCAACACAAAAAGAAACTTGCCTGAAGGATCAAGAGAAATCTGGAAAGGTACACCAGCAACGGACTCGGGGAAGATTGGCGGAAACAGGCTGGCGTTGGCTCCGACAATCGTCATCGTGAACTGCTGGACCACGACAGGCGCCCGCGGATTGGCAAGGTCGAAGACCGTGATACCGTTGACTCCTGCATCGACCGCGAACAGATGCCGGTGGTCCTTATCGAACGTCAACCAGCAAATGGCGGTGCCGCCTACGCCCAAAGGAGTTTCATGCACTAGAGTCAGGGTGCCATTGTCATCGTAGGTATATACCGCCAGTTGATCGGTTACGACTTCGCCAACATAAAGTATGCGTTCCGTCGGATGCGCCTTAAGTCCCAGCAGGTATCCGCTGCCGGTAAACGTAGGCACCAATCGAGTGTCTGCGGGGGGGAGAAAGGGGCCCCCAGGGGCTTCTTGCAAGCTCCCGTCTTCATGAATTTGAAAAGAGTGAAGGAGACCGCCCCGCGCGGGAAAAAAAGGCACGATCTGCTGGGGATAAGGCACGGAAAATAAATCTACGCCAAAAAGAAATGAGCCGACTGAGGCAATGTTCGCCTGGGTTGGATTCGAATCTCCCGGGACTTCCACCGTGGAGCCCGGAATTGGCTCCAACCTGCCGTCTTTCCTTATGTGAAAGCCGGTATAGTTCGCTGGCATGTTGGAAATTGCGCCTACCATGCCATTGTTGTTGCCATTCACAACATAGAGCTTATCGCCGGCGAGCCCAAGACTTACAGGGGTGAGTCCGCCCGATGGGAAAGGCGATCCTTCCACGTGGGTCAGGCGGCCATCGCCATGGATACGGAACACGGCAATCGTGTTGCTCCCTCCGTTAATGGCAAACAGAAGCTTTTGGTCTTCACTTACGACAATTTCCTGGTCATGGTCAAGGGGGCCTAGGACATCGGCGGAGTCATCACCGCCGGTGCCTCTTGTAGGAAACGTTCCCAGCGGCGAAAGGCTGCCGTCCCTCGGATTAACGCGATAAGCCAATACCGCATTGTTGCCGGGGGTCTGATCGTTGGTTTCCACGTACAGCACGTGTTCCGAAGTGTCGCCCTCGCTCGCACTGGCGGCTATGGCAGTAGGGACAAAAGCTGTGGCCAGAATAACCCACAGGCATGAAAAACAGATCCTGAGAATGCTGCTGAGATGAAACTGAGGTACTTGCATGTCAAAATCCTCCTTGAGGAAAAAGAGTCAGAGACTATATCAGAAAGCTCTAATGTTACAACTGTAAAATATTGATTTTCCCTAATTAAATGTTTGACTTCAAAGTTTAATAAAATACATTATTGGCATTATCTAATGATAATTGGTGCTAGAGAAGGACTTAGAGAGGGGATCTCTAGTCTCAAGTGTTTGTGAAATCGCCAGGCTGAACCGCCTGCTTTATCCACGGTCCCCTGCTCAAATGCGCTCTCAGGGAGTTGGAGGACGAAAAACGACTTGCCCGGACCACTTGCCGCAGGGTAAACAAAACCTCAGTCCGAGTCGGTTCCAGGGGGCCGCTTTGGCCCTGCTACGGGTGGCCGGTTTTCAGATTGAAGTAATTTTAAAATTTAGCGGTACGGGCACAACACGCCGCCACGGTGGTTTATGAGTTTATGATATTGGTTGGCGGGCTTCGATTGCCCCGCAGATTTGGGAAACCAATGGCCGAGGAACCCGCGTGACAAACCGTGCTTCTGAACGACCACCAGCAAACTCCGCTTTAGATCGATCAAGACCGGAGATTTCTTCTTCGACTGCCAATCTAATCTACGCAGGCCGCGAATTCTACAAGCGGAATTGGGTCTTGGGAACGAGTGGTAATTTCAGTGTGCTTCTCCGTCGTGTCCCCTTCGAACTCATGATTACTGAGAGTGGCGCCCACAAGGGAATGCTCGCAGAAGATAATTTTTTGACGGTTTCCGATAAGGGCGAACGAATTGGCGGTTCCGGCAAACCGTCTGCTGAATTGCCCATTCATCTCTCCATTCTGTCGGACCGCGAAGCCGGCTGTATTCTTCACACCCATTCCATATGGTCAACACACCTGACGGATGTCTATTCCGGCACGAATGGCTTCACGATTGAAGGATACGAAATGCTGAAAGGGTTGAGCAATGTGACGACCCACGAACACCGGGAGTGGGTGCCAATCGTAGAGAATTCACAGCACTATGACGACCTCTCCAATGAGATCGGCGAGCTCCTTCGCGGTAAGCCGGATATCCATGGCATCTTGTTGCGCAGGCATGGCCTATATACATGGGGTAAAGACTTTGCCGAGGCCATGCGCCATATTGAGGTCCTGGAGTTTCTGTTCGAGGTGATGGGGCGAAAACACCCTAATGGAACAGAAATCTGCAGATGAAGTTAATTGTTTCCTGATGCCTGGGCTTTCGATGGCCCACTCTGCGATAGCAAATGCAGAATTGCCTCTTGGGTCCGGTCAATGACCTTCACCACAGGATGGCCGGAGCTGACCGCCTGCGGGAAAGATGTGTCCCAGGTGGTCCCCCGCGGGTAGACTGCTACATAATCCCAAACAATCGAGGCGCGGCTTTGTTCTCCGAGTACGTGTGACAGAAGACGCGATTTGTCCCAATATTGGGAGGTCCTGAGATCGGGAACTCTCGCCAGGGTAGTGGTGGATGGAGCGCCCACGTCCGTCGCCAGCACAGGTTCCCAAACCACATACACGCGCATTCCTGCATCATGGTGCTCGTCTAAGAGCTTTTCAAAAGCGGAGGCCCCCCGCAAGCAAGTGGGTCAGGTGGGAGAAAGGAGCAAGAGTACACGAATGGAATCGCTGGATTGATTGAAACTGGCCTTGAAAGAGTCGAGATTGGAGTCCACTAAACTGACCAACGGCGATTGCCCGCGGGGCGCGATACTCCGATGGGTTGTGTTATATAGAGCGCCAAACGTAGCTACCGCTATTAGGGCCGCTGCCATGATGACGTGTTTGCGATTCATTCTCTGTTACCTCGCTGTCAAGAGACGCAGATCATCGGGCCAGAACATTGGCCAGAAAATTGGCCAGAACTTGGGGAAAGAATACAAAGGCGAAGACCACTGCGGCGGAAAACCAGAGGACCGCCCGGCTCCAGCGGCCTACTCTGAGATCGCACTTCTTGGCCCTCCAGGACTGATAAAAACCGAAGGCCACCAGCAGTATCGATCCCGCCAGAAGGTACGGCTGCAATGCTGCAAAAACCGGAGATATTCCAGCCAGTCCCCCGGCAACCACAAATGGGAGTACAGGTAAACAACAGCTTGACGCAACGATGACCCCGCCTAGTGCGGCCAGACTTGAAGACAGGCCCCCTCGGGGCCTGACCTTGTTGCTATCGTTTTTTTCGTTTGCCATGGGCCTTTCTCCGTTGTCTTTTGCTGCAATGTCCTTTGCTTCAAGCGGCACAACACGACAGCTCCGTCACGTCTTTGGAGAAGCCGAGGCACGCGAGTTTAATCCCTTCGACCATGGTGAGATAGGGATGATAGGTCGCAATGATGTCATCGGTTGTAAGCCTGAACCGAATCGCCAAAGCGGCTTCCTGGATAGTCTCTCCAGCTTCGGCAGCCAGAACGTGTGCTCCTATTAACCGGGCGGTGTCGCGTTCGCGCACCAGTTTGAACAGTCCCTTCAGGTTGCGCGAAGCTTGGGCGCGCGGCACATGCTCCAGCGGCAGGACCGAGGTCTCGAACCGCAAACCCGCTGCGCTCGCCTCGGCTTCCGTCAGGCCCACGCTGGCAATCTGTGGATCAGTGAACGTAACCCGCGGAAGAGCGGACAAGTCGAATACTTCGCTTCTCTGTGTCAATGCGTTCTGGGCCGCCAGACCACCTGCATAGGCTGCCACATACACAAACATGGGGTCGCCTGCGCAATCTCCAGCAGCGTAGATATCGGGATTGGTGGTCTGAAGGTGCTGATTGACACTGATCCCACCCTTGGGACCAAGCTCGACTCCGGCGCTGCTGAGCCCCAGGCCTTCGGTGTTTGCCCTGCGTCCGGTGCTGACCAGCAACCGCTCGGCCGTTATGACTTCAGCTCGGCCATTTACTTCTATGTGGACCTGATACTCAATGCCTCGCTTGTCTACACGTGCAATTCTGGCCCCCGTCAAGACCGTGAGTCGTTCTTGCCGCAAATACTGGGCGAGCATCTCGCCGATCTCAGGTTCCTCCGCAGGTGCAATACGTCCCGCCACATCCAGCAGCGTAACTTGCACCCCGAAACGTCCGAACAATTGGCCCAGTTCAAGTCCAATCGACCCGGCGCCAAGCACAATCATGGAGCCAGGAAGGGCCGGCATGCTTAGAGCGGCCTCGCTGTCAATGAAGCCGGCTTCCTCAAGACCTGGAATGTAGGGTGCGCACGAATGAGAACCGGTGGCAATCACGATCTTATCTGCTGTATAGCGCTTTTCGCCCACTCGAAGTCCCCGGCCGCCGGTCAGTTCCGCCGCCCCCCGGACCAAACGAATGTTCGGATGGGCCTTCAGCACCTTGACATATTTTGCTTCACGAAGCGCGGCCACCAACTCGTCCTTTTGTTTCAGCACCATTCCCCACTCCGAGGGTGGTGGACAGGCCGCCATTCCTTTGAAGTTGGAGTAGGATGCGTGATAGCAGACTTCTGCGGCCTTAATGAGCGTCTTAGAAGGCACGCAGCCGACATTGACGCAGGTACCGCCAATCGTAGCCTGTTCAACAATCGCAACCTGAAACCCCAATTCCGCCGCTTTGATGGCTGCCGCAAAGCCGGCAGAACCGCCGCCCAATACCATCAGATTGAAGTGTTCCAACGGTTTTTCCTCCCATGCGCTTCTTGACTCTGCCAAGTTTAATATGAGAAACTTGTCATATGCAAGATGTATCATAACTCGTGGCTGGAGGCTAGGTGAATTACAAGCATTATCGTGAGTTCTTCCGGGCGCTCGGCAATCAGACAAGATTTGAAATTGTGCAGTTATTGAAGGGCCGCCCTTATTTTGTCAATGAGATCGTCGATAAGCTTGGCCTGGAGCAAAGCCGCGTCTCGCACAGTTTGGCTTGCCTGCTGAATTGCGGATTCGTGGAATGGGATTGGAACGGCAAAAACAAAGTTTACCGGCTCAATGCTGACCTGCATCCCGTGCTCAGCGGAATCGAAAAGCATATCGCCAAATATGCGCCGTCTCTCGATGGCTGCCCCGCCCTGCGGGATGAATCGCGGCCCGTGGTCGTTGTGGCAAGGTCGGCGCCGGCCAGCGGCAGCCGCACCCGGCATGTACGGAGGAGCAAATGAAGAGAGAACAGGCGTTCATCGGAGGGTCCATTGTGGCCGCGATCGCCGCTAGCTTGTGTTGCATTTTGCCGATCGTCTTTGCCCTGGCCGGGGCTGGAATCGCCGGCGCATCCGCGTTCTTTGAGGCTTGGCGTCCGGAGTTGTTAGCTGTCACCATGGCCCTGCTTGGCCTGGGGTTTTATTTTGCGTACCGCAAGCCTAAGCAAGCATGCGCGCCGGGTTCTGCCTGTGAGCGCCCCACCGTAAACCGGGCCGGAAGGTTGTGGCTCTGGATCAGCGCTGCCCTTATCGTCCTCTTTGCGGCTTTCCCACACTATTCTGGGCCGGTGGCTGAATTCGTGCTTTCCGATGGTGGAAGTCAACCCCAGTCGGCATCAGCAGACAGCGGTCCACAATTCACGAAAGTCACGTTTGTAGTCGAAGGCCTATGTCCGTCGTGCGCAAAATCCGTAGAAGACAAACTCAAACAATTGAAGGGTATCCACAGCGTGGCCGTTTCTGATGAGAACGGCCAGACTGACGTCGAATTTGATTCGACTTCGGTCAGCGAGCAGGAAATCGGCAAAGCCATCGAGGCCGCCGGTTATCGCATCCACAAAAATTAGCGTTACCTAAAACATGACAAGGAGATTGTTATCATGAAAATCATGAGACCATTGGCGCTGGTTACTACCACACTCATCCTCACGCTGGCTTCGTGGGCGAAGGACGTTAGCAAGGACATCAAGATATCCGGCATGACCTGCGGAGCTTGCGGCGTCACGGTCAGAAAGAGCCTGGAGAAGACCAAAGGCGTAAAGCATGTGGATGTCAGCACCGAAAAAGGCCTTGCTACAATCGTCTACGACGATTCCAAGGTAACCGAGCAGCAACTGCGGGAAGCCATCAACAAGACTGGCTTTAAAGCAGAGGCCCCTTAAAGCCAGCCGGTAACCGGCTGCATTGAACGGAAACGGTACTCAGGTTGCCCGCGGCTCATGCGCGTACCGATATGCGTTGTCAAGGTCACGGGCCGATGCCGGCGATGCCAGTGCTGCGATGGTTTTCGTCAAGATGATCAAGACGAATTCATTTGACGCATTCCCAGTGATCTGGCTTAAAATGTGTGGGGGATAAACGTTATGGCTGTTCTTACGATTACCGAAGAAAATCGTACGCTGACGGATCCGGCGGAGGTAACGAGTTACCTCGGCGCCATCGGTATTGAGTATGAGCGCTGGGATGCCGATATAACCGTGGACGCCAATGCCCCTGCCGAGGAAATTCTTTCCGCATACGGACCGCAAATCGAGGAGTTAAAGAAGCGAGGCGGCTTTACTACCGCTGATGTTATCGACATAAATCCTCAGACTTCCGGCTTGGAAGCCATGCTTGCCAAATTCAATATTGAGCACAGCCACGATGAAGACGAAGTCCGGTATATCGTGGCCGGCCGCGGCCTCTTTCATGTCCATCCGGCCAACCAGCCGGTGGTAGGAATTGAAGTGACGGCGGGTGACTTAATCCGCGTACCGCGGGGCATCTTGCATTGGTTCAATCTGTGCTCCGACCGGCGCATCCGGGCCATCCGCCTTTTCCAGAACCAGAGTGGCTGGACCCCTAACTATACCGGCAGCGGCGTCGACCGGAATTTTCAGCCGCTGTGCTTCGGCCCGGCTTATATCGCGCCCTAGCAACTGTTGTGACAACCGTAATTTCCGCCATCCTGCTAGACGTTGAAGGCACCACGACGCCTGTCGATTTCGTGCATGAAACTCTTTTCTCTTACGCCCGCCGGCAGCTTCCAAGTTTTTTACAACGCTATTGGGACGAGCCTTCCGTTCACGCCGATATCCTGGCCTTAAAAAAACAACATGAGTCTGAGATGTGCCGAAGCAAAGAGCCGCCGGTCTGGGAAGACCATTCCCCGGAGGCGCACATCGCCTCCGTGCTTCTGTACGTGAATTGGTTAATGAGTAAGGATTCCAAATCCCCGCCGCTGAAGTCACTGCAGGGGAAGATTTGGAGAGCGGGTTATCAAGAGGGCCAGTTGCATGGCCAACTTTATTCCGATGTGCCCACAGCTTTCGCGCGCTGGTCACCGGAAAAGACGATATGTATTTTTTCATCCGGTAGCGTCTTGGCTCAACGCCTCTTATTTACGCACAGCTGTTTTGGCGATTTGACTGCCTTCATCCATGATTATTTTGATGTGACCACTGGAGCGAAGCGAGACCCGATCAGTTACAAGAAAATAGCCGCATCGCTCCGGTTGCCAGCCTCTGAGGTCCTTTTTGTCTCCGATGTCGTTGAAGAGTTGGATGCAGCTCGCCAGATGGAAATGGAAACGGCGCTGTGTGTACGCTCCGGAAGTCCCCTGCCGTCCCAAACTCACCCGATAATTTGCAGCTTCGACAGTCTTTTTCCCTGATAGCGGGCGTCGCTAGGACCGGCTTATTCTCCCATTCGCCCGCTCATCGATTAGGCGTGGATGGCCATCCTTGCATCTGAATAGCATGTTTGCATACACACGTTTTTATGCACATTAGTGTCTACTAATGGACACCGGAGCATTCCACAAATGCGTTAGGCTGATCCACCCTGTTGTTGCAGGCCCTTAATAGAGATCGATAAAAACATCGATAGAGGTGGACCACAATGAACACTCTTCAACGTTTCTCTCTGGTTTGTTTCGCATTGTTGATTGCTTTGTCCTGTCAAAAAGCATTGGCCCAAACCGGCGACCTGAGGCTCGGAGCTGTGTATATCGAGACGAATGGGAATCCCGACAACCAAATTATTGCATTCTACCGCCACGGAGATGGCACTCTGACCGAAGCAGGCCGTTTTTCAAGCGGAGGCTCAGGGACCGGCTTGGCGCTTCCTGATTTTTCCACCGGCGGCATAACACTGAGCACAATCGGTAACCGGCAGTTCGTGCTTGTCACGAACGCAGGAAGCAATGATGTTTCCGTTCTTTCGGTGCAGGCGCATGGTCTGACGATCGTCAGCAAGGCGCCTTCGGGAGGAGTACTGCCGGTCAGTCTGACTCAGCACGGTAAGTTCGTCTATGTCGTAAACGAAGCTACGGGAAATATCAACGGCTATACGATTGCCGCCGACGGGCAACTCACGGAAATACACGGTTCCTCCCGTGGCCTTTCCGGTGGCGCCAATTCAAGTGCGATCCAAGTGCTGTTCAATAACGGGGGCACAACCCTTGCGGTGACAGAACAGAATCCGGACGCCATCGATATTTTTGAGGTTGATCCGGAGACCGGCCTTGCAGCGGGACCGCGCCGCAATGCCTCGGTAGGTGTGGAGCCCTTCGGCATGATCTTCGATCAATTCGATGATCTGTTGGTGACCGAGGGCACCCAGGGCGGGCCAATTGCATCGATGTCGAGTTATGATGTGAAAAACAGCGGTGAATTGCGTACCATCAGCGGCGCGGTCCAGACTCCCCACCCATTTACTTGCTGGATTGCTCTTACCAACGCCAATGCCTTCGAGGGCGGACAATTTGGATTTACCGCGAACTTCGGTGACAGCACGATTTCCAGTTATTTCGTCCGTCCCAATGGCTCCCTCGTCCTGAAACAGGCCGTGGCTGCCACCACCAGGTCCACGCCTAATGCCGGTGCTATAGATGAATCCGTGAGCAGCGATGGCGCCTTCCTGTATGTAACCGACCTGGGGTTTACAAGTGATGGAACAAACCACTTCATACCTCTCCCAGGCTCCGTCAATGTTTACGCAATCTCCGCAGATGGGGCCCTGATACCTATTCAACAGGTAAGCGGGCTTCCACACAATGTCATGGGCTCTGCAGCTCGTTAGCAATGCCAGACCACTGCAGAATCGTGACACAGGAAGGGGGGAGCGGCCAGCCGCTTCCTCCTTTCGATTTTCAACGTCGGGTCTTCGATCTTCGACAATCGAGTGGGGACTTTTCCTGCTTAGATTTGAGGGGCGATGAAATCAGCGAATCCCCGCTACCGGTCCTGGCCGCGTACCTTCCGCTAATCCTTTGATCTTGAGCAGCTCCCGGCGAAAGTAATGGGTCAATGCGGTTGATGCGGCAGGCCGAAAGCAGGCCGCCCATCCATCGCCATAGCAGACGAGAGCTTTCGCGAGAAGGCGGCAGCTCACGCCCGAACGGGGGACCACCAAATAGGTGGCTACAGCCTCAACGACAGTGCGGGCAAGGAATCCATGAAAATGCAACCGGAATGTTACGTGCTCGCCGGGCTTGACCTCCAGTACATCAAAAGAGCGAATCAGCCGAAGCCGGCTCTGGACTTGGCTCGATCCAGCAATCGTCTGCTGCAGCGCGCGAAAAGCCACATCGGCAGGGGTCTCAATTGACTCTCCCCGGAAGAGTTCCGCATTATGATCTTGGATGTGCTGCTCGCATGGAAAGGGGCTGTTTCGCTCCGGTGTACTCCCGAGTTTGGCCGTCATTACTTCTACTTGACGCTGCGCTGACAGACTCGCGCCGACTGGGAGATCGAAGCCTTTCTTCCATGACTTCTTTGCGCCTGGCTGCGGATCTGTTTCGTTTCGGTCCACCTCTGCGGGCACCTTCTCCTCCGCGTCTCCGCGTTTGTGGCCTCTGTCGCACACTCAATGCTATCCAGATAGAAGCCAGTCGTATCATATACTGAATCTAAATAGTAAAGCTGAGGGTAGTGTCGTCGTGCTCATACCAATAAGGATGTGTCCGGGAAATGTCTACCCCGGACACACGCCCTATCGGTAAGTATTGCTTTGTTCCGTTCTCCTTGCCTGGAAGTCCTTACCGGACTGCCATTCCGGCCATTCCAACGGGAAGACCTTGTACGTTCTGAACGGTGACCAGTCCTCCATCGGGCTGAATTGCGAACACGTTGACACTGCCGAGGAAGCTGGCTGCATAGAAAAACTTGCTGTCAGGGCTCATGCCATTGTCCACGATTCCAGCAAGAGGAGAGCCGGGCACGGTTGCCGCGACGGAATTGATAAGGGTTATGCTGCCATCGGGCTTAACAAAGTAGCTGGAGATAGTGCTGTCGCCGGTGTTGTCGGTATAGCCGTAATGCCCGCCGTTGTTTCCGGCATCGCTGGTGATGGCGATCCAGCATTCAAACTGCCTGTGGTTCAGGACGTTGGGGCTGACCACTTGCAAGGTGCCGCCCGGATTGACCGTGAAGCTCGACATGTCGCTGACGTTTGGTACGTCGAAACCGCCGGCAGTCACAAACAAGTGGTTGAATTGGTCGAAGATCATGCCGAAAGGATTGACTCCGAAAGCATTGTTGAAGATCGGCCCCTGGGCGAGGCCGGTGACTGGATCGACCACGAAAGTGCTTACCGCGTTAATGTTTTCGTCGGACACGGCGAGAAGAGTACCGGTGTTGTCGAACAGGACCTGGAATGGCTCCGAGGCGACAGTGCCATTCACGGTGCGCGATGAGCCGGGGATGACTGTCAAGAGGCCGTCACTGCCGATTCTGAAGCCGACGATGTTCGCGCTGGCCTCGCCGACGGCATAGAGAAGGTGGTCGTGTACGGTCACTCCGCCCGGGCGCACGGTGCCGCTCGCTATGCGCTGGAGGAAAGACAGGCTAGTGGCTTGCACCGAAAATACCGATATATCGCTGGTCGCGGTATTGATCACATAAAGGAACTGATTTCCATCGACAGTCGCCAGGGTGACACTTCCGGCCGAGACCAAGTGGGCCCCAGTTCCGGATCCTCCGGTGGCGAACCGGCCGGCTTCGGTCAGAGTGCCGTCAGCGTGGCGAAAGAAGGCTATGACCTCGTTCCCAACCGATATGCCACCCACAACCTGCGCTGATCCATCTGTCTGCACATATACCGCTCCTTGCCGCAAATCGGACTGTGCAAATGCCGCCTGAGACGGGACAAACACCGAGATGGCCATCAGGGCCATAGCGGCAAGCGCGATCTTACAGAGTCTATTCATTTCTAATCTCCTAGTTAGTTTTTTCTATTTCTCTTGATGCGGCCAGAAAAAAATTACATCAACAAAGTGACTGGCCTAGATTAACGGACTGCACGACGCTCTGCTGTCCAGCAGTAGACAGCCACGCACGCATTTCTGATCTGCGAGACAGGGGCGGCCACTGCGGGGAAAATCTTGATGTTTGTATTTTGTCGATGAATTTTTACAATTTAGTAACATTCCCAGCCGTTCGAACCAGTGGGACGTACGGTTGGAGAGGAGTTGCAAGCAGCAGCGGCACGCACAAAACAGAAGAGGGGCAGGCGAAAATGGCGCCGGTCTATATCAATGAAGTTGAAATTTTGTCTCGATAAACGGCGATTCGACCCGCAGATAGAGATTTAATGAGGCCCCGATTTCGCAGTTTTCCGATGAGCTTGGTTACAAAAGGGCGTGTGACTCCAATTAAATGGGCAAGGTCTTCGTGAGTTACTGCGGCGCTTAGCGTTACTGGGTCAGTGCTGCCGCTTTTCTGGGCCGCCAACATGAACAGAACACGCGCCAACCGCTCCTCCGCCTGGTGGAGGACCAGGCTTTCAATGCGCAGGCGGGCAATCGCGAGTCTCTGGCAGAAGTCTTCCAACAAAGCCAGAAGAGCATCGGGGTTGCTGCCGATATGGTCCTTGAGCGCCGCAAATGTTGTGACCACCACGGTGGAGTCTTCCAGCGCGACCACGACCTCGCGTTCCGCGCCTTCAATGCAAAGAGACCATTCGCAGAAACACATGTTTCCAAATAACGAGCCCTGCTGGTATTGATCAATCAAAACTTCTTCGCCAGATTGGGAATAACGGACAGCTTTCACATGCCCGTGCTGAAGATAATAAACACTGTCAGGGGAATCGCTAGATAAGCATACTGGTTCGCCGCGTCTGACTCGCCGGCTCTTACAATCTTTGGTTTCGGAGAATTTAATGTCGAATGCACGAGGGCTTTGACAACAACTACCAATCAGTTCAGGCTGCTTAACACGCTTCAAGACGTCCATAATTGGCCGACCCCAGACCCTGGACTTGTCACGGTCCAGCTAGCTGCTTGCAGGAAACACAACAACCGCTCACCACATTAAAAACCAAGCGAAAAAGATTGAAATGATGAGAGGACACTAAAACTAATGGCGTCATTATAGCACAAAGCAATCGGCAACTTATACTGTATAATTCTTTTATAATCAACGAGATATGCGATAAAACACCGCCTGGTTTTTAGCTTTACTTCGCCTGTGGATGACGCCTCCCTCAGTGCTTTCTAATCTAATTTAACATCGAAGCATACAGCCGCTCTGTCTGCTCCCCGCCCTTGCGTTACAAAAAAAACCAAAAAAGCGACGATTCCCAGGGATGATCGACGCTCATCGGCGGCGAGAAACAGGTCCCGGCCGGTGGAGATTTAGATGCCTAAATGTGTACTAGTTAACATGGGTCGGAACCACGATTGGCTTAAGATTCACTGCCTTTTAGTTCTTAATTTTGCTTTCGAGAAATGAGGACGAAATCGTGAATGTTTTGTTTAAATGCCTCTGCAACTCACGGTGTAATGTCCCGGTTGTTGTCCTGGTTTTTTCCGTCATGGGTCTAACGGCGCCCGCCTCCGGACAGGGTTGAGTGGCGGCACGCACCAACGCGCCCGTGATTGGCGATCTGAATAATGTGGGTACCGGCTCTGGTGGACACTCCAGCGTTCATCATTTTGATGTAACCGTTGGCTATAGTTTTTTGCATTCGATAACGCCCTTCAATGGCACCTTCGAAGAAAAACAGGGCGCCAAGCTCCACCTGCAACCCATCGTTACGGCCCATCTGCCGAGTATTTACATCTCGTATCAATTGAATCAGCGGTGGAGTCTGACCACCAGTCTCCCCTTTAGCGCTACCAGGCGTGAGCAGCAAGGACATCGGACCTTGGATGGGGCCGGCATTGGCGATGTCTCGATCGGAGCGCGGGCTTGGCTCTTTCGCGGACCGACCGAATCTGGCGGCAATATTTCTATGGGAGCCAGTCTGAAGCTGCCCACCGGCAACAAGAATGCCGACCCATCCGTTGCGCCCGGCGATGGCGGCTGGGGCGTCGTCTTGGAGTCCACCGGGTATCAGAGAACGTTTTTCCGAACGACTCTGTATTACTCTGGAACTTATCTCTTCAGTCCGTCGAATACAAATGGAGTGACTGTCAATTCGAACCCCGTTTCAGTCACCGACGTGTATCTGTATCGCGCCGGTTTTTCTCACGCAGTGCCTAAAGTGCGGCACCTGGTAGCCAGCCTTGGCGGACGAATCGAGGGCGTTCCCGTGCATGATGCTTTTGGCAGGAGTGATGGCTTCCGCCGCCCCGGCTACCTTATTTCAGTCGATCCCGGTCTCTTGTACTCCCATGGACGCAACACATTTTCCATGAATGTGCCGGTCGCCATGGAGCGCAATTACACCCGGAGCGTGCTGGATATTGCCAATAACACGCACGGAGATGGCGCTTTTCCGGATTATATTCTGGCCTTTTCGTACACTCGGCATTTCTGATTCCGGCCTACTAGATTGGAGGGCATTGCAAACGTCCTGCAGACCCGGTGTTGCTCTTTCCTATAGCGGCGAATCCTGCCCCCGATTCACGATTGAGCGCGGGCGGCGTTGGATTTAAGGGCGTGTTTGGCAAACTTCATGTTTTTCAGTTTTCGTTGAAACCATCCAGGGCATCCAGGAAGGGGCATTCGGTTATAGTCTGTCGATTGCTGTCGCAAGCTTCTTTTAAGCGCTCCAGTGCTGCGGTCATCTTCTGCAGGTCCCGGATTTTTTCCTCAATCTCGGTGGTCTTAATTGCCACTCGTTCGCGAAAATCGTTACAGGTAGTGCTCGGATCCATGCGGAGCGAAAGCAATTCCCTAATTTCCCGCAGCGAAAACCCTAACTCCCGTGACCTCTTGATGAAGCGAATTTGAGGAATCACATCGCGGGAGTACTGCCGGTATCCCGACTCCCGGCGCGTGGGCACGCTAATGAGGTCTTCTTTCTCGTAAAACCGCACAGTCTCTACGCCAACTCCGGTGAAGCGTGCTACCTCGCCGATGGACAGTGGTTTCATAGAATCCTTCCTTGGCCCTACGCTTTAGTCTAACCGGGAAACAGGGCGGGCACGAAGCAAGACAGCAGCCAGATCCCCGCCCGTTCCCTGGTAAAACAGCTCCAAAAAAGAGCTTGACACGCCACTCAATGTCTATTGTATACTACAGACTACTTAAAAAATACGGCGAAAATAGTCCTCATAATCAGGCCAACGTAGTGGAGTTTAGGATACTTTTAAGACCTCTCCAGCGGTTCCGGCGAATGTGGGAAAGGCGAATCCGATGAATAATAATGTTGATGTCGTCTTGGTATCGACCTATGAATTGGGCCGGCAACCGTTTGGCATTGCATCGCCAGCAGCGTGGCTGCGGGAAGAGGGAGCATCCGTCTCTGTCCTGGATCTCTCGCGCCAGTCTTTCCAAGAGGAGCCATTTGCGAAGGCTGACTTAATTGCATTTTACCTGCCCATGCACACGGCGACCCGTCTCGCCGCCAGAATCGTGGGGCGGGTACAGCGCGTCAATCCAAAGGCCCATTTGTGTTTCTTCGGCCTGTATGCTCCAGTCAACGAAGCCTATCTGCGCAATCTTGGCGCCCAGACGGTTTTGGGGGGAGAGTTCGAGGAGGGGTTGGTTTCTTTAGTCCGCCGCCTTGCTAAAGATCGAGGGCGCGATGAAGCAGGGCTGTCCGCGCCCCAAACAGAACCGGTCATCTCTCTTTCTCGATTGAAATTCAAAGTTCCTGACCGGAGCGGGTTGCCGATTTTAAGCAACTATGCGCGCCTGGTCATCGACGGGCAGACCCGCGTGGTCGGATACACCGAGGCGACACGCGGCTGCAAGCACGTTTGCCGGCATTGCCCGATCGTGCCTGTCTACGAAGGGAATTTCCGGGTCGTTCAACAGGAGGTAGTGCTGGAAGACATTCGCCGCCAGGTTGCGGATGGCGCCCAACACATCACGTTTGGCGACCCCGATTTCTTCAATGGCCCCTCCCATGCGGTGCGCATCGTCAGTGAACTGCACCGGGAATTCCCTGCTCTCACCTACGATGTGACCATCAAAGTACAACACCTTATTCATGAGGCCCAGTACTTGCCGGTCTTGCGGGACACCGGTTGCTTGTTTGTCACCAGCGCGGTCGAATCCATCGACCCGGTCATCCTGGAGGCATTCGACAAGCAGCATACCCGTGAAGAGTTCTTTCGCGTGGTCCAGAACTTCCGCGAGATCGGCCTCACCATCAACCCCACGTTCGTCACGTTCACGCCTTGGACGACCCTGGTCAAATACCTGGACCTTCTAAAGGTGATCGCCGACCTTGATCTGATCGAATCTGTCTCGTCCATCCAATACGCAATCCGGCTGCTGATCCCAGCCGGATCGAAGCTGCTCGACCTGGAAGAAGTCCGTAACTTGGTCGGTAAGTTCGATGAAGAAGCACTACTCTACCCGTGGGTGCATCAAGATCCCATGGTGGACCAGTTGTGCAAAGACATTCTGGCGGCCGTCGAGGCGGCCCAAGCGGCCAAGGCCAGCCGGCGGGAAATCTTCACCAAGGTGTGGCGGCTGGCGAGCGACGCTTTGAACCGGTCTACTATGACCAAAGTTGGACTTCGAGAAATGGACGAAGGAGAAGACGGTCCATTAAAGAGGCTTGCAGCGCTCCCAAGTACGGCGGAAGTCCCGCACTTGACTGAGAACTGGTATTGTTGAGCGGAGCCCACAGAAGAGCAGTTGGCTCTTATCTAAATCAAAAAGTACGGCAAGTTGAGTGGACGAATGGTTTTCCAATCGCTTCTGACTAAGGATACAGGCACCTATGGCAGTCATCTTGATGAAGATTTTCGAGGAGTCGCCGCGAAAATTTGATCGCTGGATGCACCTGCTTACTTTCGGACGCCTGCAGCAAATACGCGACGAAATCCTGCAGACCGTGCAACCGGGATCGCGCTTTCTTGAGATCGGATGCGGTACCGGCGCCTTGGCCACAATGCTCGCACAACGCGGGGCCCGCGTGGTGGGCATTGACGTTTCGGACAAAATGATTGAGACCGCACGCGAGAAGCTTGAGGAAGCAGGCCTCTCCGGCCAGGTCGAAGCAAGGCGGCTGCACGGACTACAACTGGAAGACGCCTTTTTGGCCGCCGAATTCGACCATGTCTTGAGTGTGCTGGCCCTAAGCGAGATGACCGATGACGAGATCGATTGCCTGCTCCCCCAATGCCGGAAGGTCTTGCAGCCCCGCGGGAAACTCATCCTGGTGGACGAAGTGATACCCGATAAATTCTTTTCGCGGGCCGTCTACGGCGTGTACCGTTTCATCGCCCGTCTGGTGACCTATTTGGGCCTGCAGGCGGCCGAGATCAAGAAGGCCAGCCTGCTCACCAAGGTCCTCTACTTCTTGATTGAGCTACCTCTGATATTGCTGACCTTCCTGGTGGTGCCGGCGGCTACCCATCCCCTGTTCCGTCTCGAGCAGCGGGTGGAACGCTCGGGATTCCGGGTCACCAGTTCAAAGTCTTACCTCGGCGGGACACTCAAACTTTTATTAGCGGAAAGGGCCTAGATGAGCGTGGCCAACGGTATCGCGGCAGAAATAGCGGCAAAGGTAGCGGAAACCGGTCCTCAACTTGACTCCATCGAGATGCACGGTCCGCCTCCCGATTCGATCCATGCAGGCGCTTGGCGCGGCCTCCGGTTCCTGCCCAAGAGGATTTTTCAGACGGTTTTCCGTTCTGTGCCCTACCCGACCAGGCCTAGGCTGATTCGAATTGGCAGCCCTAACCGGCAGTCTCCGGTGTTAGTGACAACGAATTACGACCTGACGGTACGCCGGGTATGCCGTGCGCTCTTCGGCATGGATTGTTATTTACTCGTGGCGCCATCCGGCGGAATTGATGTCTGGTGCGCCGCCGGCGGAGGACGCTTTACCGTCGATAGCATCATCTCAATCCTGAAGACCAGCCGTATCGCAGAACTGGTCGATCATCGCCGGTTGGTCCTGCCAGAACTGTGCGCGAACGGCATCAACATGTTCGAGGTAAGGCGTCGAACGGGCTGGACCGCGGTCTTTGGCCCCGTGGAAGCCGCGGATGTTCAGGAGTACGTAACGACGAAAAAGCGGACTGAAAAAATGATTCGAGTCACCTTCCTGCCGCGGGAGCGGTTGGAAATGGGCACGGCCATGTGGGGAAGTCTAAGCCTTCGCTACTCTATATTTCCTTTCTTGGCCTTTGGCCCGCGCGGGGCTGCATGGTTTGTGGCTATACTGGCGGCGTTCTCGGCAATCATGAGTCTTGCCTGCTTCCAGCTCCCGGGGAAAACCTTCATCCAAAAGGCCGCCGTCTTCGGCCTGCCCGCAATGCTCGCCGTACCCCTGGGCCAGTTGTGGGTCACGGGCCATCTCTCATGGCTTACGTTCGAGATCGAAACTATTCTGCTCGTCGCAACCTATTTCGTTGGGGCGTCGTTTGCCAGCTACTCCCCACTCTGGCAGTGCGGATATTCGAAGCTGTTTTTTGGTTACCCCGACCTTGAGCTATCGATTGTCGAAGAGGACTGCATCGGTTGCAAGCTCTGCGACCAGGTCTGTCCGGTTGAGTGTTTCTCGCCCACCGCCGATGGCAAGGTGGTCTTCTCGCAACCGGACCTTTGCGAAGGGTGTATGGCCTGCCTGATTCAATGCCCGACCAATGCCATCATTAATGAGATCGCGGTGGAACACCAGCGCCTCAGCCAATGCGGGTAGTCACGACTTTACCGATGGAGGGCCCACATATATATGGTTGCTTCTGAGAATAAGCTGCGGCCGGATTTGATACGGGAAATAGCGTTGTGGTGGCAAAACCGGCTTGACGGCGCCGGCAACGGGGCCAACGGCCTTCCTGAGAGTCCCTCGTTGCCCGAAGTGATGACCAAGTTTGCCTGTTCGGAAGAAGAGGCCCTGCGTGGGGTTTGCCTGGGAGAGTATCGTCATTTTGACGGCGTCGATTAAAGGCGAGGGTCGTCTCGACAAGACACTCTTGGGCTGCCTGTCCATGACCGAGCTTCCCTCCCCCTATTCCTACGATAACAAACGAAAAAATATGGAACCGCGCAGATTATCGATTTTCGTGGCTTAAGCCCATGTTGCCGGATGGGGTAGCGGAAGCATGCAAGGTGCCGTGCGACTTCCCCGGATCATAATTTCCGTGCCAATTCGCAAGTAGTCCATTCAGCCACGCGTAGCGTTTGTCCGTGGTAGTAAATCGCATCGTGCCCGCCGTCTCCCAAGTTGGAGGTTTCGTTAGGAGAGCGAACCCCTTGCTCTCGAACTTGATCTGTGCCCCGTCTTCCGTCTCAATGATGCCAGCCAGATTCATCTCGCACAGGCGGTCGCCCACTTTCTCAAAGTTCGACCAGCGCAGTCTTCCACGGATTCGCGGCCCCCGAACGTTTCCGTCGCCGCTATCGATGAGCTTGCCCTCGCGTCCTTCAGAAGACACCGCTTGGGGCTGGTCCGATCTTGCCTGAAGGTCGGCATCGAAGAGCGTATCTTGATTTTCCGGCGGTAGCGTAGGAGTGACGGACTTCCCCGTCTTCGCATGATTCGTCGATGCCTGTCCGAAAGCCAATGGGCAGGGCAACGACAGTAGAGTCAAGATTACGATTACGCGGCGAGCGCAATGTTGGGTTTTCTTGGAAAATGGCATAATTCTGCCCCTTTTATATTCTTTATACTGTAGTATACTATAGACTATGCTTTAAGGTTTGCATATGGCTAAACAGCAAAATCTTGGAGGACATCTCTACGAAAGTGGATCGTGGAACACGTCTTCCACCTGGGGAGGACTGGAATTGGTCCTCGCTTGGGTAGAGGAGCACGCCCAGCGCAATCCAGAGGCTCTTGCTGTAGCGCAAGGTCAGCAACTGCTGAATTATAGAACGCTCAATCGCCGTGCCAACCATTTGGCTTGGGAGTTGCAGGGCATGGGTGTTGGTCCAGAGCAGGTGGTTGCCATGATGATGCCACGTTCACCCGAACTGATCGTCGCCGCTTTGGCATCATGGAAAACGGGCGCCGCATACCTGCCGCTCGATCCTGCCCATCCTCCTGAGCGGCTCTCCTACATGATCAAAGACGCTCGCGCTACCGCCATCGTGACATCGCGCTGGGCCAAGGGCCGCCTTACTAATCCTGGCATACCCGTTCTTGCCCTCGATTCCCACAATTGGGATCAAACCATGGAGAGGGCAACCGGGCCCGAGGTGCATCCCGCGTCTGCGAACCTCGCATACGTGATCTACACTTCGGGTTCAACGGGATTGCCTAAGGGTGTGGCGGTAGAGCATGCAAGTCTGGCAAACCTGATCCATTGGCATCGATGGATGTATGGCCCGACCGGCTCGGACCACTGCACATGGCTTGCCAATCCTGCATTCGACGCCTCTGTCTGGGAGGTGTGGTCCTGTCTTGCCTCGGGTTCCAGTCTGTTCATTCCGGAACCGGAAGTTCTGCTGTCTCCGCGACGGTTGCTCGATTGGATGGCACAGCAACGGATCTCAATCAGCTTCATGCCTACCCCGCTTGCCGAGGCTGTGCTGGTCGAGCCCTCTCCCTCGCCTCTGGTGTTACGCGCCCTGCTGACTGGGGGCGACACGCTTCAGCGCAGGCCGGGCCGCAAAACGTCCTATCGTCTTTTCAATCACTATGGCCCAACTGAGGGAACCGTAGTAGCTACCTGCGGAGCGGTGCCGGCGACGGACAACGACAATCCTCTGCCGTCAATCGGCCTACCCATTTCGAATGTTGAACTCCATTTGCTGGATGAACACCTTCAAATCGTCTCGCCAGGAGAAATCGGTGAAGTTTGTATCGGTGGAGATGGTCTGGCGCGCGGATATCTGAATATGCCCGATTTGACCGCTGAGAGATTCATCCCCGACACGGTGGGAGAACGCCCCGGCGCTCGCCTCTACCGCTCCGGCGACCTTGGCCGTTTGCGGCAAAACGGTGAGTTTGAATTCCTGGGTCGAATCGACCACCAAGTCAAGATTCGAGGCATCCGCATCGAACTCGGAGAGGTCGAGGCCGCTCTCAAGGCCGCCCCCGGGGTCAGGGATGCATGTGTAGTGGCCTGGGGAGATGGTACTGACAAAAAGCTGGTTGCTTATGTGGTTCCGGAGCAGCCGGTTGCGCCTCAGCAGACTGAAATCCTCCTAGAGTTGCAACGGAGTCTTCCAGAGGTAATGCTGCCAGGTCTATTCGTATGGATACCCCAGATACCCCTCACCTCCAATGGCAAGGTGGACCGGAAATCTCTTCCACATCCCGGTACGGGACCTCTACTCCTCGCCCCGGAAGGGCTTCTGCCCCGGACAAAAGATGAAGAGGTCATGGCCGGTATTTGGTCTTCGGTACTTGGGGTCCAGTGCGGTGTACACGATTCCTTCTTAAACCGTGGCGGAAATTCGCTAGCGGCCATGCAGATCGCCGCACGCGTGCGCGAAGCCTTCGGGATCGATCTGGGCCCTCATTCCCTCTTTGAGGCATCCACCATCGCAGAATTGGCCAAGATAGTCACGTCCGCTCAGCCGGGCGGTGTAAAGCCACCGCTGGTTCCACTATCTGGTGGAGTAGACAACGCGCCACTTTCGTTTTCACAACAGCAGTTCTGGCTGCTTGATCGAATCGATCCTGGGAACCCTTTTTATAATGAACAAGTAGCCATTCGTATTGCAGGCCATCTCGATGTGCCATGTCTCAAGCGCAGCCTGGATGAGTTAACGCGCCGTCATCATGTCCTGCAAATCTGCCTGCCGGCCAAGGACGGGCTGCCCGTCCAGCGGCCATCGGAGGCCGTTTCGGAACTTCGCCGGATCGATCTTGAAGAGATACCGTTGGAGTCTCGCGAGCGTGAGGCCAGGCGGTTGCGGAGCGACGAGGCACTGCGTAGCTTCAATCTTGCGGCTGGCCCGCTGTTTCGGACACTCCTTCTCCGCCTGGGGAAAGACGAACATTGGCTGCTCGCGACTTTCCACCACATAGTCTTCGACGGATGGTCGATCGGTGTGTTGCTGCGTGAGTTGACTGCGATCTACTCTGCCTCCGCGGCCGGCCAAGCGTCTCCCCTCACGCCCCTGCCTATCCAATATGCCGATTACGCTGCCTGGCAACGGGCCTGGTTGGAGGGTCCAGAGTTCGACCGGCAAATGCTCTACTGGAAACAACAACTTGCTGGTCTACCCACGCTGGAGTTTGTAACCAACCTGCCCCGTCCGCTGAAGCCAACGTTTAGGGCCGCCAGTTGTCGTTTCAGAGTTCCTGATGAGATCAGCGAATGCCTGGACGAACTCGGCCGGCGCGAGGGAGCGACACTGTTCATGATGGTGCTCGCCGCCTGGGGCGCCCTGCTTGGTCACATGGCCAACGAAGAAAGCGTGCCTGTAGGAACAGCAGTAGCCGGCCGCGTGCGTACGGAGTTGGAGAACTTGATCGGATGCTTTACCAACACCGTAGTGATGCGTGTCGATACCAGTAGCAATCCCAGCTTCCGTGAGCTCTTGCGGCGGGTACGGGAAACAACACTCGATGCCTTTGCCCACCAGGATGTGCCCTTCGAGCGGATCGTTGAAGAGCTGCGGTCTGTGCGCAGTACGAACATCAACCCTCTCTTTCAGGCCGCTTTGGTGTTACAGCCCAATCCTCCCGGCGCCCGCATCGCCTGCCAGGACCTGATCTTGGAAACAATGGAGGAGTTGGGTGAAAGGGTGCGCTTCGATCTTGAATTGCACATTTGGAAGGACCAAGAGACCTTAGAGGGGCGCCTACTTTTTGCCGCTGAGATATTCGAGACGGCCATGGCCGGGAAGCTCGTTCAGGCCCTCGAACTCTTCCTCAAAGGCGCGGCGCGCAACCCTGACGATAGCATTGACCGGTTGCTGCTCATCGAAAAGCCTCAGCGCTCCGGCTGGGTCAACGGCATGGAAGTCAGTCTCGACCAGATCGAAACCGTGATGCGTCGCGACCCAACAGTTCTCGATTGCGCTGTACTGGTGCAGGTTGATCAGCAGGGTTCTCGTCAATTGGTCGCCTACGCCGTTGGATCAGCGGCCTTGGAGCCCGAGGCATTATCGGCCCGTCTGGCGGCCCAACTGCCCGAAGCGGCAGTGCCCTTCCTAATCGTTCCCGTTTCTTCTGTCCCGCTTACACCCAGCGGGTTACCCGACCATAGTGCGCTTTCATCGCTTGCGGTAATCGACATTGACCTGTTGCAAGAGTGCGAACGGGCCTTGATGCGTGTGCCCGGCGTATCGCAGGCGGCGGCCATGGTTGTGGAAGGGCAAAGAACACCCTCGCCACCGCTCCACTTGGCAGACCTTCTTTCCCGGTGGCGAGAGTATGTGACAAAACCGGGTCCTGTCTCAGATTCGGAATCTGGGGCGGCCCAGCCTCTCGTGGCCGATGGCACAAATGCGCTGGCCGTGAGCCACGGCGCGCCCTTACACCTTTCTCAGCCGTTGCCATCAACTCTGGCGGCAACTCTTCGTCGCGCCGCAGATCTCGGCCCTAACAAAGGCATCAACTACATTGATATCGCAGGGGGAGAATGCAAACTCAGCTACCCCGCCCTGATCGCAGAGGCCGAGCGCGTTCTATGCGGCCTTCGACTGGCCGGCCTCCGGCCCGATGACAAGGTCTTGTTCCAGCTACCCAATAACCTGCATTTTCTGACTGCATTTTGGGCCTGTCAATTGGGTGGCATGGTTCCCGTACCGGTCAGCGTAGCACCCAGCTACACCGCAGACAATGCAGTTGTCCAGAAACTTCACGGTGCGTGGACATTGTTGCAGGAACCGCTGGTACTGACGGACAGCGTTTTGGCGCCACGAATCTTGTCTGTTTCCCAGGACCTCAAGGGCTTCCGTGTGGCCGTGATCGAAGACCTCGTCACCAACGACCGGGACAGCCGCTGGGAAGAGCGCAACCAGGAGGATCTGGCGCTCATGCTCCTTACCTCGGGGAGTACAGGCAAGGCGAAAGCCGTCATGCACAATCACAGCACACTCTTGAACCGCTCGGCTGCCGAGGTGCAATGGAACGAATTCCATTACGATGACATTTCTCTGAATTGGCTCGCCCTCGATCATGTCGCGAGCCTGGTGCAGTTCCATCTCCGCGACGTTTATGTGGGATGCAACGAAATCCAAGTGGCGACCGAGCGTATCCTTCGCAATCCACTCGAGTGGTTGGATCTCATTGACCGTTTCCGCGCGACCGTAACCTGGGCGCCTAATTTTGCCTTCGGCCTGGTCAACGAATGTTCCGAAGAGATCCAGCATCGCCGTT
Source organism: Saccharimonadales bacterium (SeqCode) (assembly GCA_035568495.1). GTDB lineage: Bacteria > Acidobacteriota > Terriglobia > Terriglobales > Acidobacteriaceae > Angelobacter. The sequence continues at coordinate 72,218 of DATMNZ010000044.1, forward strand.
GGGACCTTTCTTCCATGCGCAACTTCCTGAATGGCGGCGAGGCCATTGTGCTTAAGACCGCGCGCCGCTTTCTGGAATTGCTTCAGCCGCATGCCCTGCCTTCCGGCGCTCTACATCCGGTATGGGGTATGTCGGAGACGGCATCGGGCGTAACGTCGTCGATGCGGTTTTCGCTGCCGGCGACCCGGCAGGAAGACCATCTGGTGGAGGTGGGAGAGCCGCTTCCAGGGGTCTCATTCCGCATCGTTGATGCCCACGACCGGCCGATCGAAGAAGACGCCATCGGCAGACTCCAGGTTTCCGGTCCCACTGTCACCCTGGGTTATTACAACGCGCCTGAGCAGAACCAAGATTCGTTTACTGACGACGGCTGGTTCAAGACCGGGGACCTGGGTCTTCTGCACGAGGGACGCCTGACCATTACTGGCCGCGAGAAGAATGTCATTATCGTCTATGGCGTAAATTACTACAGCCACGAGATTGAGGCGGTGGTTGAAGAAGTCAAAGGCGTTCGAATCTCATATACAGCCGCCGTGGCCACGCGGCATCCGCAGAGCAACACCGACGATCTGGCTATCTTTTTCTGTCCCGATTCGTTCGAAGACGGCCATCTCGGCCCCTTGCTGAAAGAAATCCGCGAGCGGATCGTCCGTCAGATTGGTATTGCCCCTGCTTATCTTCTTCCCGTCAGACCGGATGACGTCCCGAAGACGGGCATCGGAAAGATCCAGCATACTCAACTCAAGCAACGCTTTGATCAAGGTGAATTTAACAGCCTGATCAAGCGCATGGATGTGCTTACCGCCAATGCCAACACGGTGCCCAGTTGGTTTTTCCGCAAAGTTTGGCGCCGCCGGCTGACGCCAGCATCCACCGAACATCTCAACGGCAATTGGATGGTGTTCTCCGACCGCGGCGGGCTAGGCGAAGGATTGCTTTCCAGACTGAAGTCGACGGGCGCGACCTGCATCATGGTGACGGCCGGACCAGCTTTCCAGCGCACCGGGCAGGATGCCTTCATTCTCCATCCTGGAGAGCCAGAAGGCTACTCTCGAATGCTCGGGGTCCTTTCTGCGGAAGGCCTTACGATTCACGGAGTCATCAACCTTTGGACCTACGGGGGCCGGACTGCACGGATGGAGGCGTCGCTGTCCGCGGCTGAAATCGAGCGTGGTGTTTACGCGCTGCTCTTCCAGCTTCAGGCCCTGGCGAAGGGCCATTATGCAGATCAGGGCCTCCGATTGTTAATGATATCAAGCCACGCGCAGGCGGTGGCGGAGGAGGATGATCTCATCTGCGAGCGGGCCGCGTGCTTGGGGCTGTTGCGGACCGCAGTCCAGGAATTTCCGTGGCTGACCTGCCGGCATGTCGACCTTTCAGGAGAAGATCCTGAGACGGATATCAAGATGGTGCTTGCCGAGGCGCGTTTGCAGCAGGCTGAAGCCGAGGTGGCCTACCGCCACGGCCGGAGATTCGTGGTGCGCCTTGAAAAAATCGCCTTCGAAAATGAGTCAAAACATCTGCCCTTGCGTCACGGCGGTCACTACTTAATCACGGGTGGCTTAGGGGGCATAGGCGCAACTCTGGCTGAATATCTACTCCGGCATCAACAGGCCAATCTCTTGGTGGTTGGGCGCACGCCGCTCGGCGAGCAATCTCAATGGTCCCGTCTTTTGCACGAGGGCGGTCCTCAGGCTGAGCGCATTCAGAAGTTGCT
>DATMNZ010000045.1:0-29483 GCA_035568495.1 Saccharimonadales bacterium (SeqCode)
AATCACAAAACACGTAGAATCAGCAGGTTATGGCGAACCCAAAGAGTCAATAGAGATGGCAAGCCGTATGCTACAAACCGCGCAAACACTCGCTAAAACGGCAATGGTCCAACTCGGTTCACTTTTTGTAACACTGTAGTACTATCGCACAGGGCGAAAGATTTCAAACTGCCCCCCTCATCCTCCATCAAATTAAGTTGACGAACGTCCGCCCAGGTGGCGGCCATCAGCGTGGGTGTGGTGGATGGCGAGGTGCTGCTTGAATGCTCCATCCAAGCGCGATTGCTTCCCTACTGAAACAGTGCATCGAATTCCGCAAGCAACGTGAGCAACCGGCCGGCATGAGGATGGCCGTCAAACTCGCGAACGGCCTGGACGCCGACGCTGCTGCTTGACGGGAATTGTTTGGAGACGACAGCCTCCCGGACACGAACCAAAAAGACGAACTGCAGCCATTGGACGAAGGTCATGGTATCCATGGCGAATGCCTTCTTAAAATGAAGCTGCTTAGGTTCAAGGGGTTTGTCTTGCCATAGGCCAATGACGCGCATCTCGGCCTCAATCTGATCGGCACAATCAGCAACCCTTTGTTGACGCCAAGCTTCGTCCATGAATTCCTTCCAAACAGTTCCTCGATCATATCCCAAATGACAGTTGACGGGCCCCCGCCCATCGCTATACCATCAATAAGTTATATTTATGAATGGCATTTCTTCCAACCCGGCCAACGCTTGTTGTATGTGCATGTGTTGTTGTCCCTGTACATGTGAGCGGCCGGTCTTGAGCGATCATTCCTGAATAAGAATCTGATCTCAGCCACCGGGGCCGCTCAACGAGCGGCCTCTTGGTTTTGCGCCGCTCCTGGAACTCCCCGGAAGAAAACGAGGACGGCATGTCAAAACTCAGCAAGCCTATCGGAATTTACTACGAGCACCCTCACTGGTTTCTGCCTTTGTTCGCGGAGCTGGAGAGGCGCGGCCTGCCCTTTACCCGCATCAATGCCGCCCAGCATCATTTTGATCCGGCGCAATTGAACGGTGATGCCGGCTATTCGCTGGTGTTCAACCGCATGAGTCCTTCGGCCTACCGCCGCGGAAACGGCCAGGCCATCTTCTATACCCAGTATTACCTGACCCATCTGGAACAAAGCGGCAAGCGCGTAGTGAACGGCGCGAAGGCCTTCCGTTATGAGACTTCCAAGGCCCTGCAGCTTTCACTGCTCGAATCGCTCGGCCTGCCTTATCCTCGGGCGCGGGTCATCAATCACGCGGCAGATGCCGAAGCGGCCGCCGACGGGCTGCGCTTCCCTATTGTGGTAAAGCCCAATATCGGCGGCAGCGGCGCCGGGGTCACACGCTTCGACACCTTGGAGCAACTGGCCGTGGCGGCCCGCAACAACACCCTCGATCTGGGCCTCGACACCACGGCGCTAGTGCAGGAGTACATCCCGGCCCGGGGCGGCCATATCGTTCGCGTGGAGGTGCTGGGCAGCAAGTATCTCTATGGCATCAAGGTCCACCTGACCGGCGATACCTTTGATCTCTGCCCCGCCGATATCTGCAAGACCACCGGCGGCCAGGAACTCCAGCGGAGCGCCTGCGCTGTCGATGCGCCCAAGACCGGCCTGCGCGTGGAAGGCTACACGCCTCCGCCGGAGATCATCGCGAACGTCGAACGCATCATGCAGACCGCCGGCATCGAAATCGGCGGCGTGGAATACATTGTCGATGACCGCGACGGGCGGATTTACTACTACGACATCAACGCGCTTTCCAACTTCGTCGCCGATGGACCTCGCGTGATCGGGTTCAATCCCTTCGTAAAACTCGTGGACTTCCTGGAAAAGGAGGCCCAGTGATGCGCTACGGATATTGGCTCCCGGTCTTCGGCGGCTGGCTGCGCAACGTCGAAGAAGAAAACATGCAGGCAAGTTGGGATTACGTCAGCCGGCTGGCCCGCCGCAGCGAAGAGATCGGCTTCGATCTCACACTCGTCGCTGAACTCAACCTCAATGACATCAAGGGCCCGCAAGCGCCCTCGCTCGATGCCTGGTCAACTGCCGCGGCCCTGGCCGCAGTCACACGCAAGCTCGAACTCATGGTGGCCGTCAGGCCCACGTTCCACAACCCCGCGCTGCTGGCCAAACAGGCCGCCAACATCGACCACATCGGCGGTGGAAGGCTGTCGTTGAACGTGGTTTCGTCCTGGTGGTCGGAAGAAGCGCGCAAATTCGGGGTGCAATTCGACCAGCACGATGACCGCTACGCCCGCACCTCCGAGTGGCTCGACATCGTAGACCAGGCATGGAAGACCGATCATGTGACCTATCACGGCAAATATTATCGGGTCGACGATCTGGTGCTGCAACCCAAGCCTGTATCGAAGCCGCGCCCGGTGATTTACGCCGGAGGCGAATCCGAAGCCGCCAAGAACCTGATCGCCCAGAAGTGTGACGCCTACGTGATGCATGGCGACCCGCCGGAGCGTATCCGCGAGAAGGTCGCCGACCTGGCGGCCCGCCGCGAGAAATTCGGACTGCCGCCCATGCAATACGGGATGGCCGCCTATGCCGTGGTCCGTGAAACCGAAAACGAAGCGCGGGAAGAAGTGCGCCGCATCACCGACGTCCGCCAGAACGCCGCCGGTTATGGAAACTATCAGCAATGGCTGGCCAATACCCAACTGGAACAGCAGGTATCGCTGGAAGATTACTCAGTCTCCAATCGCGGCCTGCGGTCGGGACTGGTAGGCACACCGGAACAAGTGGCGGAGCGGGTCGCCGAATTCGAACGCGCCGGCGTCAACCTGCTGCTGTTGCAATTCTCGCCCCAACTCGAAGAGATGGAGAAGTTCTCGGAAACGGTGATTGCACAGGCGGTGCAGGCGGCTTAAGAGAAAGACAAGAGCAAGCCGCGAATTACGCGAATGAACGCGAATCAAGAAACCATTTGGTAATTGGGTAATTTCGTAATTGGGGTTGGCAAACGAGGCGGTTCCCCCCCATGTAATTTGAAGCGAGAAGGTGACGTTCTGTACTCGCATCAGGCCTGGTAGCAAAATTACCCAATTGCCAACTTACCCATTTACCAAATGGTTTCTTGATTCGCGTAAATTCGCGGCTTGCTTTCGCTTTTGATCTTAGACCGCTTTGTTTGCCATCGACTGTTTGGCCGCCGCCAGGTCTGCATCCACCATCATGCCGATAAGTTCTTCAAAACCGACCTTGGGCTTCCAGCCCAGCTTGCGTTCGGCCTTGCCGGCGTCCCCGCACAGGTAGTCGACCTCCGCGGGCCGCACCAGCTTGGGATCGATCTCCACGTACTTCTTCCAGTCGAGGCCCACATGGGTGAAGGCGACATCCAGCAGTCTTTCCACGCTATGGGTCTTGCCGGTGGCGATCACATAATCCTCGGCCGTGGGCTGCTGCAGCATCCGCCACATGGCCTCAATATAGTCGCCGGCGAAACCCCAGTCGCGTTGAGCATCGAGGTTGCCCATCTTCAGCTTGTCGATGAGGCCCAGCTTGATGCGGGCCGCATGTTGCGAGACTTTGCGGGTAACAAATTCCGCGCCGCGCCGGGGCGACTCGTGGTTGAAACAGATGGAAGAACAGGCAAAGATGCCGTAACTCTCGCGGTAGTTTACGGTGATGTGATGTCCGAAAACTTTGGCCACGCCATAAGGACTGCGCGGATGAAAAGGAGTGTTTTCGTTCTGCGGCTTTTCCCTGACCTTGCCGAACATCTCAGAGCTTGAGGCCTGCAGAAACTTCGCCTTCGGCGCATGACGGCGAATGGATTCCATCACCCGCAACGCGCCCAGGCCGGTGACGTCGCCGGTCAGTACCGGCTGGTTCCATGACACCGGCACAAAACTCTGGGCGGCGAGATTGTAGATCTCGTCGGGCTGCACCTGCTGCATGGCCGCGTCAAGCGATCCCTGGTCGGTGAGATCGCCTTCGACGAACTTAATGCGGGAAGCAATGTGCTCAATGCGGTCGTACTTTTCGAGGCTGCTGCGGCGGACGAGTCCATAAACCGTATAGCCTTTTTCCAGCAGGAGATCGGCCATATAGGAGCCGTCCTGCCCGGTAATGCCGGTAATCAATGCGCGCATGTCTTATTTTTTTCCTGCGAACTGGAGATGAATTGCAGATCACAGACCTCCGGCAAGCGGCAGGTCGAGAACTTTTGATCATATACCCAAAAGCCACAGTTCCCGCCCGCCATGGGAAAAAACGTCAGGCCAGTACCGACTCCAGCACTGCCAGCCTCCGGGAGACACCGGCTGTCGCAGATGTGGGGAATCAAAGGCTGATCGCTAATCTCTGATCTACCGTTTTTCGCCGCTAAATTTCCAATGCGGCCAATAGGTCAATTGGAACGATGCCGTAAAATTGGTTTGCCTGTTCCCCAGAGAAAGCAGAGGATAATTCCACCACTCGTATTGGAGCATGCTGGTGAGTGAAAGCCTTGGATTAAGACTCCACTCAGAGCGCAGTTCAATATCTCTCAGATTTCCGCCTTGCAGGAATTGCTTGTTGGTCTCCATGTTCCTGTAAGAGAGTTGAATCGTCTTGTCCGCCGCCAGCCAATAGGTGGTGGCTGCGCGAAAGCCGACTCCCCGCCGCCCAAGCGTGCTGCCTATGATGTTGCCGTTGTTGGTGTAGCCGTCCAGGTACCCGATATTCCAATAGTAGAATCCTCCCCCGGTAGGTTGGATCAAGCCGGGAAGGTCCGTGTAACCTCCCTCGAACCGGAAATCCAACTGATGCAATTTTGGCAGCCGGGGTACATAGAGGCCGGCATCATGAGCGGAGCGGCGGGGATAGCCGATAGGCGAGATTTCATCTTCGCTGAATGAATCTTCGTAGACCGTCAGCCACTTGCGCAGGCCAGGGACACGGTAGCTCCAATTAAAATAAGAATTTCGATCGCCGGGATCAAGGCCCGCCACTGCCGCCGCCCCGGTAGGATTGGTGAATGTTAACAGTGTCCTCCTGACCTCCCCGAGGTTGATGGGAACGCCCGGGCCGCCCCACTCTGTCGTTACAGTGACACCGAATTCGAAGTTAGGAGTGGGCTTGAAGCTGATCATTTCGGCGTGAAGCATCGGCTGTTTCCGCAGACTTCTACCGAGGGAAACGTCAACGGGCTGACTGTTCCCTTCGTTTACATAGTGGTGCCCGGTAAGCTCCCCGAAGAAGAACTGCGCCCGATACGGCCCCAGCCGGCCAAGAAAGCCGGGCAGCTTTCGCGGGGAAGTCTGGTCTACCCGGAACATGTACAGCGGCTCCGCGTTATTGCTGAAGGCAAACGCATCTCTGGTTGGGCCGGTCCACAGGCCCTGCTTGCCAAATGACATCTGCCAGCCTTTCACGTTGAGAGACAGATATGCCTCGATGATCCGGGGGCGGTTGACAGAGGACAGCGCCGTTACTGGTTGGAAAATCGACGGTCCAAGCGCTGCTCCCAGTGTGTTCTTTTCATCCGCTATCTGAATTGCATCCTGCGCTGTTTGAGAGATGCCTGCAGCCCCAGGGGCATGTTGATATTCTGCGCGCACATAAAACCCAAGGGCCCCAGCAGACGCACTGCTGGTGATACCACCGACATAATTCAGGCCCCGCTGATAGGGGCGCCCATAGTCGTAGGGGATGGTTTTATTAAAATGATAGCCGTCGGTAAGCGGTGGCCCCGAGATGGAAGTGGCCCGGGCATAAATAGAATCAAGAGCAAGATAACTCTTCTGGTCTCCGCCCAGCTCAGCCTTGAATTCCAGGGCCAAAGCTGCGTACAGCCGTGACGCTTCGTCGGAAGAGCTGTGGTCCTTATATTCATCCGCTTCCGCCAGCAGCCGGGCGCACTCTTGCCGGGTCCACGGCCGCAATCCCAGAAATCCGCTGGGAATTACACCCAAACCGGAAAGCCGTTCGAATGCCGGATACACCCAGCTATCAATCGGCACATAGGGAGAGGCGATGCTATCTGAAGACGCTCGCTCTTCGGGAGAGCGGTCCTTAGAAAACGTCCCATATTCAAACGCTGACGGCTCCGCGTCGTGGCGCCGGGCATAGATTTGCCGCCCGATGAGCCAGCCCATCGTGCTGCCTGCAACCACGTCGCTGGGAAAATGGTTCTTGCCCGTGACTCTGGTCACGCTGACAGCAGTGGCCGTGCCATAAGCGAGGACCTTGGTGAGGATCCCAGGATACTCATGCGCAAGTACGCTGGCAATCGACCACGCCACCATGGCATGATTCGAAGGGAACGACGAATTCAGGCTTGCTCCCTGGCCAAATCTTCCCTGCCCCGTTCCATCCATGGGGCGCTCACGCCGGCTAACGACCTTGAACACTTCGTCTACAACAAATGCGTTGACGGCGGCTTCGCCGGCCAGAATGCCCGCTTCCTGCTTCTGATCATCACCTTGCATTCTTCCCAGCAAAAAGAGCCCGCCTCCTCCCGCCACCAGCGCCGCCACCCCTCCGTTCGACACTGTACCTGCGTGACGGAAGGTGGTGCTGGTCGTTGAGAGACGCGACGAAAGTTCAGCATCGGCATTGATCAGGCCGGCGCTGAGGCCGATAGCCGGCGCCAGCCAGTTAAGGTCACGAACACGGGCGCGAAAAGGACTGGTCCATATATCTTTCTGGTCGATGGCCACATTCCGCAGAAGCCGCTTGGGTGACAGGCTGGCCGCATCCGAATCTGAGCGGCTGCCGGCTGGGGGCGGCGTGGGTGGCGCGGAAGCCGGTGCCGTACTTCCATCGGTCTGGCTCCAGAGCTTGGCGCCTAAGCAGAGAGTGACAATCGATATCTTTATCCAGTTTGAATATGTTGATGGCCTCTGCCTATCTTCAACTTCTACCATGAATGACCTCTCCGTCAGGGTTAGTGGAACCGCCTTCATCTTTTGCGAAACTGAAAATCAGGGGTGGCAGAGACAATCTGGTCATTCCATGGCGGCGTCCCTTCCGATGGGTTCAAGCTGCTTCGCCGCCGGCAGAGGCGCGTCATTGTGCCGACATGCGGCTGCGCGCCTCCTTCACCAACTTCATGAACCTACGCGCCAATTCAACGATGCGTTCTGCTTGTCTCTGTTGCAGCGCCTCTCGCGGAATTAACTCACCTCCGATGCCGAGCGCCGAGGCCCCCGCCAGGATGAAATTCAAGGTTGTTTGCTGGTTCACACCGCCCGAGGCAATTAATGGAACTTGTGGCAATGGCGCTTTCAATGCCCGGATATAAGCGGAACCGCCAACCTGCGCGCACGGAAAAATCTTGACCATATCGGCCCCCGCCTTCCATGCCGTGATCACTTCCGTGGGCGTCAACGCACCGGGCAAAACAATAACGTCGTTCTTGGCAGCGAACTCCACGACTTCCAGGACCAGCCCGGGGCTGGTCAAGAACATCGCCCCAGCATCCAGGCAGCGCTTCGCCGTTTCTATGTCTAAAACCGTTCCCGCGCCGACGGCCATTTCCGGAAACCTGCGCGTCAGACCGGAGATTACGTCCATGGCTCCGGGCACAGTCACGGTGATTTCTGCGATAGGAATGCCGCCGCGATAGACGGTTTCCGCGGCAAAGCATGCATCTTCAACAGAGGACGCGCGGACCGCGGGCATGATGCCTACCTCTTCGATGCGAGCACGAACTTCTTGCTTGTTCATCGTCTAAATTCCTCTGGCGCCCAGGTCAACGGCCACTCGAACCTGATGCCCAAACGGATGTCGCTGCGGCAATCACCTGTGCGAGGATGATTTATAGTCCAGGCGCTGAATAGCGTCAATGCTCGTATTCATACACGTGGATTTCAAACGGGTCTTGCGCCCGTGCATGTGTCATCCAAAGTAGACACAGTGTCAAAACTCCAAGATTGAATCTAGGCATTTTCCTCAAAGCCTGGCTCCGGTTCCGGCAGCTTGTCGCCGTCCCTCGCGAACCACACATACAACGTGGGCATGAGAATGATGCTCATAAGCAGATCGGCCATCAGGCCGCCGACAATCACAATAGCAAACGGCCTCTGGGAATCTGAACCTATGTCGTGCGAAAGAGCCGCCGGCAACAGACCCAGCGTCGCGACCAACATGGTCATCACAATGGGACGCAGCCGGAGAACGGCCCCTTCAATGGCCGACTCTTCAATGGTGTTGCCCCGCACCCGCAACTGATTGATGTATTCGAGCATGATGACCCCAACCTGCACGGAGACGCCAAACAGGGCCAGAAATCCGATTCCTGAGGAAACACTGAAGTGTGTGCCGCTGATCAGCAGGGCCAGCAACCCGCCCAGGGGAGCAACAGCCAGGTTGAGCAAGATCAACGACGCCCATTTGAACGAGCGAAACATCGTATACAAAATGACAAAAATCAGAAGGATGGTCAGGGGCACGATGAGAAGCAACCGCGCCTCGGCGCGCTTTTCGCTCTCGTACTCACCTTCCCAATCGATGTGGTAGCCACGCGGCAATTCAACCTGCGCGTTTACCTTTTTTATGGCTTCTTCGACGACGCCGCCTAGGTCCCGCCCGCGGACGCTGTACTTGATAGCGACATAGCGCTGGTTGCTCTCGCGGTAGATTTCCGAGCCGCCGTCCCGTTCTATGATCGTGCAGAGCTGCGCCAGCGATACCCGCTCACCTGATGGCGACACCAGACGAATGCTCTGAATGGCCTCCTTCGAGTTCCTATATTGCGGAAGGTAGCGCATCACCAGATCGTAGCGCTGCTCGCCTTGCAGGACCTGGGTGAAAGCGGCGCCGCCTACAGCGGTCTGGATGGCATCCTGTACATCCGCTACGTTGATCTGGTGGCGCGAGGCTTGCAGACGGTCTACCTGAAACTCCAGTGTCGGCTGCCCCAGAACACGCAGGACCCCAAGGTCCTCGACCCCCTTGATCTGATGCATGATGCTGCTGATTCGATCGGCCATTTCTTCCAGGACCTTCAAGTCGTCACCATAGACCTTGGTGGCGAGCTGTCCCTTCACTCCGCTGACCGCTTCCTCCATGTTGTCTGCGATGGGCTGGGAAAAGTTCCATAGAACGCCGGGAATCTTGTCCAGCTCGCGTTGCATGGCGGCAATCAGCCTTTCCTTATCTTCGTGGAACACCGGCCGCCACTGAGACTTGGGCTTCAAATCCAAGTAGTATTCCGTATTGAAGAAACCGGTGGAATCCGTCCCGTCGTCCGGGCGCCCCACCTGACTGGTGCAGCGGGCCGCCTCCGGAAACGCGCACAGCGCCACCCGCGCCTGGGTCGCCAGCCGGATGCCTTCGCTGGGGCCGGTGCTGGGAGCGAGAGTACCGCGTACCCACAATGCGCCCTCGTCCAGGTGTGGAAGAAATTCAGATCCAATCACTCCACCCAAGGCCAAATAAGCAGTGATGCAGACCACCAGCCCCGCAATGCCCACCGTGACCCAGCGATGCTCGATGGCCCTGCCGACGTGCTCGCGATAGATTTTCTTCAGAAACTCCATAGCGGGGTTACGCCACTCGCGAGCGCCACGGGGAAAGAAAAAGCTGGCGAGCACGGGCGCCACCACAATGGAAAACACCAGCGCCCCGAGCAAAGCAAAGGCCACCGTCCAGGCCATGGGCTTGAAGAGCCGGCCTTCCACCCTCTGCAGGGTAAAGATGGGCAGATAGGCGGTAATAATAATGCCGATGGCATAGAACACCGGGCGCTGGACTTCATGCGCCGCTTCGCGGATGCGTTCCATCGGTGTCTTATAGTTGGTCGGACCGTGGCTCACGTGGCGGACGATGTTCTCCACCATGACCACCGCACCATCCACAACCATCCCGAAATCCAAGGCGCCCAGGGAAAGCAGGTTTGCAGGAATACCTTTCAGCTTCAGACAGGTGGCGGCGAACAATAGCGAAAACGGAATGGTAAGGGCGACGATCAGGGCCCCGCGGGCGTTCCCGAGAAACAGAAACAGCACGATCACGACCAGAATGATGCCTTCCGTCAGGTTGCGCAATACCGTGTGGGTGGTGTAGTGAACCAGGTCGCTGCGGTCAAGATGGGGAATAACTTTCACTCCGGAAGGCAGGATGCGGTCATTCAGCTCTTGCACCTTGGCATGAATGCCTTTGAGCACCTCGTCCGCATCTGCGCCTTTACGCAGGAGCACAATCCCCGAAACCACGTCGTCGTTGTCGATCACCGTTCCGTCTTCACGATGGATGGCCCGGGCAAACTGGCCGAGCCGGATCTTCGGGCCTTGCGCGACCACAGCAATGTCTTTGACTCGCAGGGGCGTGCCGGTCTTGGTCATGATCACGGTGTTTTCGATGTCACTCACGTTTTTGACCAGGCCCACTTCTCGTATATTGATCTGCTGCAGGCCCGCTTCGATAAAGCTGCCGCCGGCATTGGCGTTGTTGTTCGTGAGTTGCTGTTCTACCTGGGCCAGGCTCAAGCCGTAGGCAATGAGTTTATTGGGGTCTACGCGGACCTGATATTCACGGGTGGGGCCGCCAAAGCTGGCAACGTCCACCACATTGGGGACGGCCTTCAGGTTCTTCTCCACCACCCAATCCTCAATGGACTTCAATTCCATCACGTCGTAACTGGGGTTGGTGCTCTTGAGCGTGAAGAAATAAATCTGGCCCACGGGACTCCAGTCGGTCCCCATTTGCGGCACAACGCCCTGCGGCAAGGTCACCTGGGAAAGCCGTTCCAGCACCCGCTCCCGGTTCCAGGAGTTTTCTTCGTCATCGTCGAAAATCAGCTTCAGATCGGAAAGTCCGAACAAGGAGAAAGAGCGCAGATGCACCACGTGGGGAATGCCGTTCATCGCCACTTCCAGCGGAACCGTGACCTGTTGTTCGATTTGCTCCGCGGAAATCCCCGGCCACTGGGTGATGATCTCTACATAATTGTTGGCGACGTCGGGATATGCCTCTACCGGAAGCTGATGGAATGAGACCGCGCCCCAGCCGAGCAGCAGGACGGCCGCCGCCAGCACCAACAGACGGTTCTCCATCGAAAAATCGACAATCTTGCGAATCATCTGCTTTTCACCGTTATTGCTCCACTGTGCTCTGGAATACCAGCGCGTTCTGGACCACCTGTTGGCCCGGCTGCATGCCGGAAAGAATCTCTTGCATGTTGCCGGCTACGGTCTGGCCCAGCGTGACCTCGGCCCGCCGGAACTTCTTGTCACCCGCAGGAAAGTAGACCCAGTTGCGGTCGTGCAGGTGCAAGATGGCGGTGGCCGGGACCACGGCATGACTCTCCTTTTTCTGCCCATGGAAGGTTGCGGTAACGAACATGCCCACGCGCATCAAACCTGGATTGCGCACTTCGATACGCACTTTGGCGGTGCGCAAGACCGGGTCGAGGACCGGCAGGACGTTGCTGATACGGCCAGTGAGAGGTTGGTTCGGGTAGGCGTTCAAGTGGATTTCCGCGGTCTCACCGACATGTACACTGGAGAGATCATTCTCGTAAACATCGCAAAGGACCCATACATAGCTCAGATCAGAAATGGTGAAAGGATTCGGTGACCCGAGACCCGCTACACCCGCGGCATTGGTGACCTGCTGATCGGTGACCGTCCCCGACACCGGCGCGCGAATTTCCAGGACCGCTGCCGGATGATCGAGGCTGCCGCCGAGGACGCGAATCCGTTCAGCGGTATTCTCAATGTCAACCTTGGCCTTGGCGTCAGTGTCTTGCGCCACCTGCAGATCGTTCAACGAGATCGCGCCCTTGCCGTACAACAGGTCCGCACGCTCCAACTGGGTGCGCGTCAGATGCTCGTCGGCCACCGCCTTGCGATAGTCAGAGAAGGCCGCCGACATGTCGGCGCTCTGCACACGCAGCAGGACTTGGCCTTTTTTCACAATGTCGCCAAGCCGGGCGTGTATCTCCACCACGCGGCCGGTAGCGATGGAAATCACCGGGACGCTTCGGGAAATGTCTGGAGCGACGGTCCCCGTCACCGTCAACTGCGACCGGGAATCATGCGCCACCGCGGTAGCCAGCGGAAATTGTTCAGGATGGGCCACCTCGATAGCATTGAAATCCTGTTCGCTGCGGACCTGTACGGAAGGTGGTGCTTCCGCCTTTGGATCGGCCTTCGCGCCGCTGCACCCGGCGAGCAACAGACCCAAACTCAACGATAGGATGAATATTTCAAACTTCAGACACTTCATGGGACAACCTCACGCCCGGCGGCCAGATTCAATTGGCTGGCGGCGATCAGATACGAGGCAACCAGGTTCAGATAGCTGACTTGTACTCCGCGATAATCGGCCTGGGCATTCAGAAAATCGAGCAGCGATGCGGCGCCATGCTCGTAAGAAAACGCAATCGTGTCGCGCACCCGCGAGGCCTGCTGCAGGTAGAAGTCCTTGTACCGCTGCAGACGGACCACATTGCTGGTGACCGTGACGTAGGCGGTATCTACATCGCTGAAGACTTGCGCGCGCGCCGCCTGCGTCAGCTTCTGGTTGCGGCCAATATCCAACTGCGTACGCTGCTTTTCGCCCTGATTGCGGTCGAAGATGCGCAGGGGAATGCCTACACTGGCGCCCAGCGTATAGTGGGCAAACGGGCTGTTGAACGAGGGGTTGTACGTATACCAAGCGCTCAAGGTCGGATCGGTCGAACCGTTGGCGATGGCCAGCCGGTGGTCAGTCTGGGCCTTGTCGATGGATTGCAGCGCGGCCCGTAAGTCCGGACGGGCATCCAGGGCCGTCTGCCGCACGTCGTCAAGCGGGGCAATTTGCGCTGAAAAGTCGAAGGGCCCAGCCACGTCGAATTGCTCAATCGGGGTGCGGTCATCCAAGAGAGTTAGAAGCTGGATTTTTGCGGTCCGCAGGTTCACCTCGGCCGTCTGCAGGTCGGATTCATAGGTCACTCGCTGAAGCTCCAGCCGGTCCAGATCCACCTGGGCAATAGCGCCGGCTTTGTAGCGCTCGCCATTTACGTTGAGGAAATGGTCATAATAAGAGAGGTTTTCCTTGGCCAGTTGGAGGATTGCCTTTTCCTGGAGCGTCTGCACGAAGGCCGTCCGCAAAGTAAAAATGAGCGTCCTTTCCAGGTCAGCCTGGGTCGAGGTGGCGATTCCCGTAGCTTTCTGTGCGCTTTCACGCCGCAGTTCCCGTTTGTGCTGCCGCTCGTGCAGATAGCTAAAGTTGGGTGTAAGCAAAGTACCGGACAATGGCCGCCAGACGCCTTGAAAAGGAGCCGCTTGGGTCCCATCCGTCAGTAAACTGAAGCTCGGGTTGGGACGCAGGTAAGCAGTAATCTCTTGTGCCTTGGATTCGTCGATCCCAATTTGCCCCGCCCGCAAGGTCGGATTTGCAGCCTCGAATTTGTCTCGTACCTCCGGCCAAGTCAGAGGTTTTTGCGCAGGTGGTTGCGCAGGCTGTTGCGTAGGTTGCTGCGTAAACCCACTCTCCGCCAACACCACGGCCAGAAACAACGTTAGACACAGACGTTTCAAAGAGACCTGCATTTTTCCTTCCTGAATTGCTCCAGACGTTTCCATCAGGGTTACATTGTCATCTGGGGGATTGAGTCAAGCAGTCGTCATGCCGGTGCTTAACGAATTGCCCAACACCCGTGGTGGTGATCAGCAGATTGATTGTGCAGACTATCTGGAACAGTCATAATTTTAGCCCGCGCTGCAAGCCTCTGTAAATCTTATCTTTAGACTTGGCGGCTTATCTTTGGGAGAACAACGGCTTACTCTAGGCCATCAAAAGATTGTCTCGGGGCCTAAAGATAAGTTTCTTTGATAGGTAAGATAGGTTTCTTTGATAGGTTAGGGCCAGCGGCTATCGCATCCCACCCTTCGCACGAAACGCAATGGGGCGTCCGGCCGGCGCCTTCTTCGCGCCGGTTATTTTCCGTTTCCAATTCTCCAGCGTGGCTTGTAGGTCAACTGGACTGAAGCGGTGAAATCATTCCGTTGTTTCCCCGCGGTCAGCAGAGGAAAATTCCACCATTCGTACTGGACCAGGCTGGAAACCGACAGACTCTCCTTGAAAGACCATTCCGAGCGGAGAAAAACGTCCCGGAATGCGCCGCCCTGGGCAAATGAAGGATCGGAAACCGAGGTGCGATAGCCGGCCGTTATCGTCTTATCGGAATCGAACCACCACCTAGTTTCGCCGCGGAAGGCAATCCCCTGGCGTCCGACCGTGCCGTTACCGAGGATATTGCCCTTGTTGGTGTATCCGTCAACGTAGCGGGTGTTCCAGTAGAAGAAGCCGCCACCCGGAGGTTCGATCAGATTGGGCAGATTGGTATAAGAAGCCTCGACCCGAAAATCGGCATGATGCAACCATGGGAGTTGCGGCATGTAGAGGCCGGGGTTGTGGGCGGCGCGCCGGGGGTATCCGATGGGTGAAACTTCGTCTTCAACGAAAGAGTCGTTATAGAGCATCAGCCATTTCCTGAAGCCCGGAATGCGGTAACTGAAGTCAAACGTCGAACGCCGGTCGCCAGGATCGGTGCCTGGGCCAACACCGTTCCCGGTCGAGACTAGCGAGCGCCGCGTTGAGCCGGCAGTTATCGGAAAATTGGGGCCGCCCCACAGTCCGGTCTTTCCTACACCGAATTCCAAGTTAGGCGTCGGGCGGAAATTTAGCTTTTGGCCGTTTAGCATCGGCTGACGTTCCAGACTGCGTCCAAATCGCGCAACAAAACCGGTAGCGTCCTGGGTCACGACGACGTGCTCCCCAGTCAGCTTGCCCACCCAGAATTCAAACCGGTAAGGCCCCAGGAACCCCATGAAGCCCGGCAGCTTGCGAGGTGAGGTCTGGTCGACCCGGAACATGTACAGGGGCTCGGCATTGTTGCTGGCCAGGAACGGATCGCGCGTGGGGCCCAGCCACAAGGACTGCTTGCCAAACGATGCCTGCCAGCCCTTCACGTTGAGCGTCACATAGGAATCAAGCAGGCGGAGGCGATTGAACGCCTGCACCGGGCTGGCGGGCGTGCTGATGAATCTCTGGTCGGTCACCAGCAGCGCATCCTGCACGGCCTGGGAAAAACCGGGGGCCGAAGGCGCATGCTCAAACTCGCCCCGCACCACGAAACCCAACGCCCCGGCTGAGGCGCTGGAAGAGAAGCCGGTAACGGCGTTCAGGCCTTTCTGAAACGGACGGCCAAAATCGTTCACGATCGTGCTGCCGAAGTGATAGCCATCGGTGAGCGGCTGCCCGGAGATTCCGGTGACCCGCGCATAAACAGAATCGACTGCGGCGTAAGGCCCTTCGCCGCCGTTCATCTCCACGTTAAACTCCCGCACCAAAGCGCCCCGCAGCCGCGTGGCCTCGTCGTTGGGAGAATCGTCTTCGGGCGTATCATCGATGAATTCCGGCATCTCTTCGAGAAGCCGGGCACATTCCTGGCGCGTCCATGGACGCAGGCCCAGCATGCCGCTCGGAACCACCCCCAGCGCCGACAGCCGTTCGAACGCCGGATAGACCCAGCTATCCAGCGGTACGTAAGGAGAAAAGAGGAATTCACCACCGCCTTCCTCGCGAGGCTCGCGGTCTTTCACAAATGTTCCATAAAGCGCATCGTCGGAATCGGCTTGATGGTGCCGGTTAAAAATCTGACGGCCAATCAGCCATCCCATGCTGCTGCCCACCACCACGTCGCTGGGGAAATGGTTCTTGCCCGTAACTCGGGTCACGCTGATCGCAGTGGCCGTGCCATAGGCGAGGACCTTGGTAAGCATTCCCGGATACTCATGCGCCAGCAGGCTGGCAATCGACCAGGCCACCATGGCGTGGTTTGACGGGAACCCGGAATTGAGGCTTCCGCCCTTGCCAAATCTTCCCTGCCCCGCTCCATCGATCGGGCGCTCACGCCGGCTGGCCACCTTGAATACTTCGTCCACAACAAACGCGTTGAGCGCGGCTTCACCGGCCAAAATACCGGTCTCTTGTTTGTGATCGTCTCCCTGAATTTTTCCCAGCAGGTAGAGTCCGCCGCCCCCGGCCACCAGCGCCGCCACGCCTCCGTTCGACACCGTACCCGCATGCCGGAAGCCGCTGCCCGTGGTTGAGAGCCGCGAAGAAAGCTCTTGATCGGCGTTGATCAGACCGGCACTAAGACCGATTGCCGGGGCCAGCCAGTTGAGATCGCGAATACGGGCGTGAAAAGGACTGGTCCAGATGTCCTTCTGGTCAACTGCAAGGTTCCGCAAAAGTCGCGTGGGAGCCAGGCTGGCAGCATCGGCGTCTGAGCGGCCGGGCCGGGAAGGTGCGGGTGGCGTGGAAGCAGGCGCGCCCCCCCCATCTGTCTGGCTCCAACAGGAGGCCACGAGACAAAAGAAGACGACCAGGATTCCAAGTTTCAATTTAGTTTGCATCCAGCCTGCTCACATGCTCTGAAGTACGATTCCATTTCACGTTTCTGTCCTTTGAAATCTTCGCGGAACCAGCAAAAAACCTTTGAAACACAGAGGAACTGAGTCAACAGAGGTCTTTAGGGTTGTGAGGCGGGGCCAGAAATCATCGCGAGCTGCGAAGATTTTGGGCGTCGCACACCGCCGGATTCTATGTAATCCACAAAGATCACGTATTACGAATACTAAAACGCGGCTAATTGCCTTTGCTTTCGCTAGAAGCTGATCGCCACCCGCGCCGCTACGGCCAAACCGGAAAGCACCTGGGCGCTCTCCGCGAAGATCTTCAACTTGTCGCCTGAAGCTATCTTCTCGGGCACGTAGACCGTATCGCCGGGTTGCAGGACGGTGTTGAGCACATTGCCTGACCACCACTGGCCACCGCTCTTGCCGATCACCGCGCCATTGGCGCGGACCACAAAGATTTCCTTTTTGCTGCCGATATTCGTTGGTCCACCGGCCTGCCGCAGATACCAACTGGCGTGCTTACCCCGGGAGAGGGTGATGGCCGTGGGACTGTAGACCTGTCCGGCAACCAGCACGAAGTTCGGCCTCCGCGGAACGATCAGCGTGTCGCCAGAACGCACCTCGATATCCACGGCGGTGTTTTCCCATCTTTGAACGTCGGTCGAAATGTGGATCAGCAGCCTTCCACTCGGCTGTATCTGCTTCAGCTTGTCAATCAGTTGCTGCCGCTGGCGGGTAACTGAGATCGGCTCAGGCTTGCCGTTGGGATCAGGTTCCACGGCCTGGGCCTGCAGCTTGCGCACCAGTTCATCGCGGTTCTTGGAAGCCAGCTCCCTGACCTGATCGCGTTCCAGCACTGCCCCGTAAGGATAAGCTTCTTCCAGGAAGCCGCCCGCGCGGCGCAGGACCGCGCTGAGCCGCTCACCTTGCTGAATGCCATAGCGCCCCGGATGCAGGATTTGTCCCATGACATTGATGGCGCCGCCAATGCTGGTCCAGTTGCCGAGCTGGCCGATCGTGAGCACATCGCCGGGCTTGAGCAGCATGTCGGCGTCGGTGTCACCGGCGGCCGCCTTGCCGATCAGAATCTCGCGATGCTGCAATTCGACTCTGGCGCCCTTCTGGATCGCATAGCTGGCCAGATCGGCCGTACCCAGAAAAGCGCTGCGCTTGAAGCCGCCCGCCAGCCGCAAAAGATCGACGGCAGTCATGCGCTCTGACAGCGGATACTCGCCCGGCCGCAGCACCTCGCCGTAAACTCCAACCTTGGGCGCATCAGCTTCATAGCGTCCGAAGACGCGAATCGTATCGAAGGGCTGTAGCGTGGGCGCATCCTCGTGTCCCGTCAGCACTTCGCGAACGTTGAAACCGACCACCGAAGGCCGGTAGTCCGGGGGCCGCAGCCGCACAATCTCGGCGCGGTCGGCGGGTTCCGGCAGCAGATCATTGAACGAACCAATCACGTCGGTGACCTTCAGTCCATCACGGTAAGGATATTTTCCCGGACGAAAAACGTGCCCTTGCAAATAGACCGTCTGGTCGCTGCGCGGCAAAATGGGAGTAATCGTGACGCGGTCGCCATCCTGGATCGGGAACTTGCGGATGGCCGCTTCAATGGCCTGCAAATCTCCGTCCTTGGGGATATTGACGCTCAACATCTCCTTGCGTTCGTACGCCTGGATGCGTTCAACCTTGATCTTGCCCAATTCGCCGGTTACCGGCACGCCTCCGGCCAGTTGCAGGACTTCGTCCAGGGTCTTTTCATCGCGAATCTCGTAGATCGCCGGACGCCGCACCATGCCTGCAACCACGATCTGCGCGCCCGCAGGTGGCACCAGGATACTGTCACCCGAATCCAGCCGGTCCACGCCCGAGGTAACGCCCTTGAGCATCAGGTCGTACAAATCAATTTCCGCCACCAGCCGCCGGCCCCGGAAATGCTTGACCGTCCGCAACGACCCTGTATCGGTGGGCCCGCCGGCCAGCAGCAGCGCGCTCAGCACAGTGGAAAGCCCGTTGGTCTCATACGCACCCGGATTCTTCACATCGCCGACCACGTAAACGCGCACCGTCTTCAGGCGGCCCAGCGAGACATCCACAGAGAGGTTCTTGTACTGGCGCACCAGGGCATTGCGAATCAGTTGCTGGGCTTCGGCCAGTGTGCGTCCGGCTACCAGCACGGCGCCGGCATCCGGCAGAATCACGCGCCCTTCGCGATCAACCGACAGTTGCAGCTTCTGCGTAACGCTGCCGTAATACTCCACCGACAACTGGTCGCCAACCCCAAGAATGTAGTCCGAACTCACAGGAATATCGGCCGCAGTCTTATCGGTGACCACGCTGTTGCGGAACAAGGCCGCGCCAAATCTTTCGAGCTTGGTGGGATCAATCAGCGACTGTGTATATAGATCTTGCAGTGCCGGCAGATTGCGGTAGATATAAGACTTCTGGGCCTCGCCTTTGTTTTTGTCCGGGCCCGAAACCTCGGCAGGGCGAGGGCGTCCGCCGGTCAAACCCGGCTGCTTCTTGTCGCGTTCCTTTTCCAGTTGGCCTTCAGGTCCCACGGAAGCGCCAGGAATAATCTTCGGAAGCGTGCCACTCGCGCCATTGCCCCCCGCGGCAGGGCTGGTTCCCATCGCGGGCTTCTGGCCGACAGGCTGTTCCTGGTCCGGCGACGTTTCCTCCTGGCCATAGCCACGGGCCTTCAGCTCCGCGCTAAGCGCCAGCCGTACGCGATCGTCACTTTGAATCTGCGAGAACAGCCGGTCGTCGGTGATGTCGGCCTCCGTGACGGAATAGCCACGGTCCCGCAATTTGCTGACGATTTCCTGCTTAGCTTCCGCCAGAAGATCAGGATTCCCCTGTAGGATTTCGATGATCTGCGCCGCAGGCAAACCTTGATCGGCCTGCTGCGCGCGCGCAACGTGAGGAAAAATCAGGAAGACAACGGCAACAGCCAGCCACAGGACCTGTTGCACACGACAGCTTTTCATCATTCGGGCATTTCTCTCATAAACGGAAATTTTGCACTGCCACCTCAAAAGCCAGTGCCTGATGCCTCAGCAGGTTTCAGTTGGAAATCCCGTTCATTGTAAATAGTGGATGCGGAAATGCACAATCGGGAACGGATTCGAGAGCACTGTGGAGATAGGCAACTCCTGGAGCCAACGCCGGGATTCCCACCGCAAAGGACGAGAAGGTGGACCCTCCAATGGTGACAACCAAACTCCTAATTCGCGTTGATTCGCGGCCAATTGTCTTTGCTCTTGCTTGCGGCTGCGTCGCGCTATGTTCCCTATGTAGTTTTGTCAAATTCCATTAGCCACCACAAAACAGACTTGTGTATCATCCAAGGGTCGCACAGACCTGCATGAACAAAGTAATTCCCTACCGCCGCCCCGACCCACCCACACAGCCCACCGCTCTGTATCCGGATTACCTCGCCACACGCCGCCGAGCGCCCGGCCAGCCGTTGGTGTTTTTGCCGCATACACTATCCGAGGTTACCGGGCCGGTTTTCGGAAACCACACACCCGGAGAATTCGACCACGATCTCACCCGCCAGCACGCGGGTGAACCGCTGGGCGAGAGAATCGTCATCACCGGACGCGTACTCGATGGCGATGGACATCCATTACGCCATACACTGATCGAGGTCTGGCAGGCCAATGCTGCCGGACGCTATGCCCATTCTCGAGACCAGCACCCGGCGCCTCTCGACCCGAACTTCACCGGCGCAGGCCGGGTTTCGACCGACGCGAACGGAACCTATCGCTTCGTGACCATCAAGCCCGGCGCTTATCCGTGGCAGAACCATCACAACGCGTGGCGCCCGGCCCACATTCATTTTTCTCTTTTCGGACCGGCCTTCGCCACCCGCCTGATCACGCAGATGTACTTTCCCGGCGACCCGCTGCTGGCCCAAGATCCCATCCTCCAGTCGATTCCTGATGAGCGCGCGCGCCGCCGGCTGGTTGCCGCATTTGACCTTAAAGAAGCACAGCCACAATGGGCGCTGGGATACCAGTTCAACATCACCCTGCGCGGGCGCGAAGAGACGCCTTTCGAACCGTAATCTTTAACCTATGGACCTGACGCCCATTCCATCGCAAACCGCCGGACCGTTCTTTCACCTGGGCCTCACCCTGCGCGGACCGATTGCCTGCCTGGTAACTCCGCAGACCATAGGCGAACGCCTGCGTCTGACCTGCTGCGTGTTCGATGGCGACGGCATTCCCGTCAACGACGCCCTCCTGGAAATATGGCAAGCCGATGCCGATGGCCACTACTATCTCCCGGGGAAGACGCAAGAGCCCACGCCAAAAGACTTCCACGGTTTTGGAAGACTGGCCACCGATGAAAATGGACAATGCACATTCGAAACCATCCGGCCAGGCCGCGTTCCCGGAAATGCTCCGGGGAATGCGGATGCCTTGCAAGCGCCTCACATCAGCGTCTCAGTCTTTGCGCGCGGAACGCTCGTGCGGTTGGCCACACGCATCTACTTTGCCGGTGACCCAGCCAACGACGAAGACTACATTCTCGCTCTGGCGCCCGCCGGAAGGCGCGACACACTGTTGGCCCATCCGCAGGAAGGCGATGCGGGCGCGTGGCGCTTTGATATTCATCTGTGTGGCGAGAAGGAAACTGTCTTCTTCGATGTCTGATGTTGTTCCGGCTAGTTTGAAGGGCCGCAACCAAGACCTTTGAAACACAGAGGCAGCAGAGGACACGCAGAGGAAGGCAAAAAAAATATTATTCCAGGAGGCTTCATGCCGGTGCGGCTGATCGATAGTCTGGCGACCACCGGGCCGCTGGCCGAACTTTTCTCCGATCGCTCCATCGTGCAGGCCATGGTGGAATTCGAGATCGCGCTGGCCCGCGCGCAAGCCGCTCTGGGCATCATTCCCGTTGAGGCCCCCAACGCGATTGTTGCCGCCACACGAAACGGCAGCTTCGACGCAGCAGACCATATGTCCTCATGGGCGAACGACACCTTGCACGCTGGAACGCCCGCCATTCCATTCGTCGCGGCCCTCACTGCGCGCGTGCGTTCACAGCACCCGGCGGCTGCTGGGTTCCTCCACTGGGGCGCAACCAGCCAGGATGTCTGCGATACCGCCATGGTGCTGCTGCTGAAGCAAGCGCAGTCGATTCTCGAACCTGATCTGCAGAAACTGGAACAGGCGCTGCGGCAGCTTGCCGAACGCCACGCGCAGACCGTCATGCTGGGCCGCACGTTGCTGCAACCTGCTCCTCCCATTACCTTTGGCCTCAAAGCCGCCGGATGGCTGGCCGCACTACAGCGCAGCCGCAGGCGTCTGGACGCGGCCTTCCGTGAAAGTCTGGTGTTGCAGTTCGGTGGCGCCAGTGGCACGCTGGCAGCTCTCGGTAGCGATGGCCTGGCCGTCGGCCAAGCCATGGCGAAAGAGCTGGGCCTAAGCTATCCGGATGCGCCCTGGCATACGCAACGCGATCGTCTGGCTGCACTGCTCTGCTGCTGTGGCGTGCTCACCGGGGTTCTGGGTAAGATGGCGCGTGACATTCTCTTGCTCACGCAGGCCGAAACCGGCGAGGCTGCTGAAGCCAGCGCACCGGGAGCGGGAGGCTCCTCCACCATGCCCCACAAACACAACCCGGTGGGATGCACGGCAGCTCTGGCCTCCGCTGGCCGCGTGCCGGCGCTGGTTTCCAGTTATCTCACCGGCATGATGCAGGAACACGAACGCGCCGCCGGCGGATGGCAGGCGGAATGGCCTACCGTCGCCGGAATTGTTCAGGGAACGGGAGTGGCGGCCGCCTCCATGGCCGAAGTCATGACCGGCCTCACCGTAGATGAAGCCCGCATGACCTCGAACATTGAAGCCACGCAAGGAACCATCTTCGCCGAAAAAGCCATGATGCTACTGGCCAAGAAGCTGGGCCGCGACACCGCCCACAAACTGATGGAAGAAGCCGTGCGCCAGTGCCGGCAGCAGGGCCGCAGGCTCGGCGAAGTGCTGGCTGAGATGCCGGAAGTCAAAGACCAACTGCTACCGTCTGATCTCCGAGACCTGGAAAAACCGGAACAATATCTGGGCATGTCCGATGAATTCCGCAAACGCCAGTTGGCCGCACCGGGTGGCAAAAAAACAAAGACGTAACTTGTTACGTCTAAAGGCTGGCGGAATAAAATACAGCGTCCACAACAATAGTTCGATGACAGCAATGGTTGATGACGCCATTTTTCAACAGGAGAAAGCACTGTGCCATTCGTGACCGTTGATAACACCCGTATGTATTACCGGCTGGAAGGCAACCCCGGCGCGCCCGTTCTGGTGATGTCGAACTCTCTGGGCGCGGACCACGGCATGTGGGATCCGCAGGTCGCCGGACTGCTGCCTCATTTCCAGGTGCTGCGCTATGACACCCGCGGCCACGGCGCATCCGGCGTGCCGCCCGGCGAATATTCCATGGAGCGCCTGGCGCGCGACGTTCTCGGCCTCACCGATGCGCTGGGAATTTCCAGCTTCGCTTTCTGCGGCCTTTCGATGGGCGGCGCCATTGGCCAATGGCTGGCCATACACGCCGCCGAGCGGCTGATCGCCCTGGTGCTGGCCAACACCTCTTCCCGTTTTAATGGGGAATTGCTTGAAGTCCGCCGCCAGACAGTGCTCAAAAACGGAATGGCCGCAGTCGTCGAGACGGCCATGCAGCGCTTCTTTCTTCCCGAGACCCTGGCCCGTGGCGATACCCATGCGAGTACCGTGCGCTCGGTGCTGTTGGCCACCGATCCGGCCGGCTATGCCGGATGCTGCGCCGCCATACGCGACGTGGACTACACTGCGCTGCTGCCGCAAATCCGCGTGCCCACGCTCATCATTATCGGCGACCACGATCTATCCACTCCCTGGACCGGTCATGGCGAGGTCCTCGCCGCGCGCATTCCATCCGCGCGCGTGGTGCATCTGCACGCCGCCCACCTTTCCAACATTGACCAGCCGCAGTCGTTCAATGCCGCGCTGTTTGCTTTCCTGCAACCGCCGCAAGCGGTCGACCCGCTGGATGCGGGAATGCGTGTCCGCAAGCAGGTGCTGGGTGAGGAGCACGTAGAACGCTCGATGGCCCAGGCGACCGACTTCAATCGCGAGTTCCAGGCGCACATCACGCGCTATGCCTGGGGAACCATCTGGACGCGTCCTGGCCTCGATCACCGCACGCGCCGCCTGCTGGTGCTGGCCATGACCTCGACCCAAGGACGCTGGGAGGAATTCCGCCTGCACCTGCGCGCCGCTCGTGCGCATGGTATGGAAGCCTGCGACATTAAGGAAGTGTTGCTGCAGGTCGCCATCTACGCCGGTGTGCCCGCAGCCAACACCGGATTCCAGATCGCCCGTGAGGAGATCGAAAAAGGTTGACCCTTTGACCCGCTCGCGCAGGAAGAGATGGAGAAACACAAGGCCATCTCAATCCACGATCACGGAGAGGAAGCCGCTTGAACACCTCGGACATTGACAAAACTGGAGTACCGCCCAAGCCTTTACAACCGCAATCAGCCCGGTACGAATTCGGGCTGGTGGTCCTGGTGTTCTTTACCTGGGGCGCGGTCTTTCTGGATCGGGTGAGCGTTCTCTACCTTACGCCGTACATTGTTCCTGCCCTGCATCTCTCTCAAGTGCAGGTGGGACTTCTTGCGGCCTCGCTCGCCGGCGCATGGGCTGTGTCATCCCTGCTCTTGGGCGCCGTTTCTGACCGCGTGGGCCGCAAGCCGGTCCTGGTTCCCGCGGTCTTCATCTTTTCGGCTCTGTCTTGGATCTCCGGTCTGGTTCGCTCCTTCGGGCAGCTCTTGGCCGTGCGCGCCATGATGGGGCTCGCTGAGGGCCCGACATGGTCAACCATCACGGCCACCGTCGAAGAGTCCTCTGCTCCCCATCGTCGTGGACGGAATGTGGGCGTAGTGGTGAGCGCCGCCGCGCTGGTGGGAATGGCCGTGGCGCCGGTCTTGACCACGCAGATTGCCGCGCACTATGGCTGGCGAGTAGCGTTCTTTGTTGCCGGGCTCCCCGGATTCCTGCTCGGTGTACTGCTGTGGAAATTCGTAAAAGAACCGGTACGGAGCGGCTCTGCCACGCTCCATCCTAAGCCTGGGTTCAAGGATTATTTCACGGTGCTGCGCTATCGCAATATGTGGCTGTGCTGCTTGGCCAGCGCGGGATTCATGACCTGGCTCTGGGTGATGCATGCTTCTGCGCAGCAGTACATCACGGCCGTGACAAAACATGAGCCCACCTTTGCCGGATTCATGCTCGGCGCCAGTGGGCTCGGAGCTTTTGTGTGGGGCTTCGTCCTGCCTTGGATTTCTGACTACACGGGCAGAAAACCAATGTTGCTGATGGTGGCGCTGGTGTCGGCCCTGGTGCCGCTTACGTATCAGATGCCGGTCCTGATTGCCCACCCGTGGTGGATGGCCGCAGCCGGTTTTGTCGCCAACGGCGGACAGTGCATTGCCGCGCTCACACTGGTAGTAATTCCCACGGAGAGCGTGCCGCCGGAATTTCACGCCACCGCAATCGGCTTGTCAACGCTGGTGGGTGAAATCTTCGGAGGCGTTCTCATGCCGGTGATCGCCGGCGCCCTGGCCGACCATTACGGCCTGGTTGTTTCACTCTGGATCGCCGCTGCGGGCGCAATCCTGGTGTTCTTCGCCGCTCTTTTCCTGCGCGAGACCGCGCCCTCCCGGACGCCGGCAGCCGCGGCAGCGCGGGCCCATGCAGCATGATGGGCGCGCTGCCTTGTGTTTATCGTTATATCCAGGAGGACTGCGCTGTGATCACCGAAACGTATTGCAGGCAGCGACCGTGCCTTCCTGCAAGCCGCGCTTGAACCATGTCATGCGCTGCTGCGAACTGCCATGCGTGAAGGATTCGGGGCTGACGTGTCCGGTGGACATTTTCTGCAGATGGTCGTCGCCCACGGCGGCGGCCGCGCCCAACGCGCTTTCCACGTCGCCGCTTTCGAGCAGTTTGCGTTCTTCGGTGGAATGGGCCCAGACGCCGGCCAGGCAGTCGGCTTGTAGCTCTGTCTTTACTGAAAGCGCGTTGGCCGAACCGGGAGAGCGGTCCTCTAACTGGCGCACACGGCGTTCCACGCCAATCAATTTCTGCACGTGATGGCCGATCTCGTGGGCCACAACATAAGCTTGGGCAAATTGTCCGGAAGCGCCGAAACGGCGCTGCAACTCGTCGTAGAAATCCAGGTCAATGTAGACCTTTTCATCCGCCGGACAATAAAAGGGGCCGGTGGAGGAACGCGCCGCTCCGCATCCTGAAAAAGTCGAATTGCGGAAGAGCACCAGCTTTGCATGGCGGTACTTCACACCCTGGGCGGGAAGGATCTGCTCCCATGTTTTCTGAGTATCGTTAAGTACAAACGTCACAAACTGCTTCAGCGGCCCTTCGCGGGCATCGCGGGCGCGATCAGGCCGTGCCACCGAACTCCGTGGAGCGCCGCCACCCCCGGCCAGGGTAAAGAAATTACGTTTGAAGAGCAGACTTAGAATCAGCAGGATGACAATGCCGCCAATGCCGAGGTGAGGCATCCCAAATCCGAAGCCGCCACCACCTCCGCCTTCTTCATCCCGCCGATCTTCAACGTCGCCGCTGTCGCTGTCTGGTGACCAACGCATGGATGTAAACTCCTTACCTCATGGCGCTCTTCAGTATTGTAAACAAGCCGACAGGGCACTGGGTCTCTACCCTGTCACACTCGAACATTGAGCGGGAACCAGACAGTTACCAGATGGTCTGCAACTGGGGATGGGCGCGCAGCTTTTCGTCGCGGGTCACCAGGGGTAGTCCTTCAATGCGGGCCGTCGCGCCGATCAAGCGGTCCGCTGGATCCTGCGGATATGGTGAAGAAAACTGGACAGATTGGGCCGCTATCTCGGGCGTGATCGGCTTGATAATGACACCTTCGGTGAAGATACGAAGAGAATCGGGCAGCGTCCCAAATGACTGAATGCGGCCTCGCTCCATCAGCATCGCCAACTCCCACAGACTGACATCGGAGATGGCAATTCCGTCTGCCTTGTGCGCGCGAGCAATCGCAGCGGAAGCCGCTTTGGAGAGCAACTTGGGTTGGGCCACAGCCCAGACGAGAACGTGGGTATCAAGTAAAATCACTTCAGAGCATCCCAGGTTTTTGGTGGAACTGCCGGTGACTCAATATCGCCCAAGATCGTTACTCTACCTTCCAGTCGTCCCAGGAAGGGCCGGGGCGAGTCGTCTGCCGGCACCAGCTTGGCCACTGGACGCCCACGCTTGGTAATCAGGACGGGTTCGCGGGTCGAGCGTACCGTCTCCATGACAGCCAGACAACGTGACTTGAACTCGCCAGCGGCCATTTCCTTCATGTGCGACTCCTTATATCCATAGTCATATTAGGATGGTCATATTAATTATGTCAAGGACAGGCATGAA
Source organism: Saccharimonadales bacterium (SeqCode) (assembly GCA_035568495.1). Taxonomy (GTDB): domain Bacteria; phylum Acidobacteriota; class Terriglobia; order Terriglobales; family Acidobacteriaceae; genus Angelobacter. The sequence goes on from DATMNZ010000045.1 coordinate 26,817, forward strand.
AACATCATCTCGTTTCTGTCTACAAGGGCCGGTTCAAGTCGCTGGGCAATTTGAAAGCGCCCGAAGTTCAGCAGGCTGTCTTAGAGCACTCTTTCCTTTGCCATGGACCTATCAGTCTACTCAATTCCCACTCACACATGTCCCCCACCTTCCACCACCTTGCCTTTAAACATCCGATAAACAAAGACGAAATATCCCAGGGCCAGGGCCATGCCGAAGCTCCACCAGACCAAGCCTACCGATAGCGAGTGCATGCCGCTGGCGGCGTTGTAGACGGTAATGTTCAAGGCTGCGCTGGTTGTTGACGTCAGCAGGTTGGGATACACACCGGCCGCGGCGCCCACCAGCATGAACACCAGGTAAGCGCACGAAGAGAGGAACGCAGCTTTTTCCGCCGAGCGGCGCTGGTATACGTACATTGCGCCCAGGCTGGCGGCGCCGGCCACGGGTATTCCATAGAGGAGCGGAAACTGCCGGTAGTTTTGCAACAACTCCGGGCGGATGGCGAGTGTTGCCCACAGGCTGATGACGGTGGCCAGCACGAGCGCGGGCCACACAATCATGATGGCCACCAGCAGAAACCAAAGCAAGAGCATGATTCTTCTCCTAAGCGACGGTGATGGGCGCGCCGCTGTGCAGATCGGCGGCAGCCTCGCCAGGCCCATGGGCGATCTCGCGGTTCAGCAGAAACAGAAACAGGATGCTCAACATCGCATACATGCCCATGAAGCCCAGCAGGCTGAACAATCCGTTTCCCGCGCTGACATATTTTGAGTAGCCTTCGGTGGTGCGCATCAGTCCGTAGACCAGCCAGGGCTGGCGGCCGAGTTCGGCGGTCAGCCATCCGGCAGTGTTGGCGATGTAGGGCAGCGGTAGGCAGAGCAACAGGATCCATAGCATCCAGCGCGCGGTATAGAGATGGTTGCGCAGCAGCAATAGCACCGCACACAGCATCACCGCGATGAACAGGGTGCCGAGGCCGGCCATGATGTGATAGCTGTAATAGAGAAGAGGGATGTTCGTTGGCCAGTCGGACTTCGGAAACTCATTCAGGCCGCGGACCTCAGCGGTGGAAGCGCCATAGATCAGGAAGCTGAGCACCTTGGTGACCACGATCGGATTGTCGATGCGCCGGCGTTCTTCATCGGGCTGGCCGATCACCCCGCCGGTCACGCGGGAGAAATGCGACCAGTTAGTCCCGAATTGAAATTCCATGGGAATGCCGGTCACCACTCCCAAGATGAAATTAATGCCAAAGACTTTGGCCCAGAAACGGGCTGCGTGGTTGTAGATATCGTTTCCGGTGCGTAGCGCCATGGTTTTGAGCGCCACGATCAACGGCGCCAGCCCCATGGTGAGTTGCGGAAACAGATAGTGAAAGGTAATGGTGAAAGCAAACTGCAGGCGATGGATGAGTAATGCGCTCTCCATGCAACCCTCCTACTACTGCGACCGGGTGAAGGACATCGGGTAATCGGGACATCGTAAATGCCAGCTTGCTTTCTTTGGCGGCATTACCAATTCAACCGGTCACTGTACTACTTTACCCGATCAGCTTCATGGCCTTGGGCGTCACCACAGCCGGCCATACGGCGCCGGCCCGGAAGATCTTATAGGTAACGCGGTTCTTGCCGCTGTGCTTGACCTCATACATGGCTTCATCGGCGACGCGAATCATGTCCGCTGGGGTTTCAGCGGTGGTTTCGAAGGTGATGACGCCGATGCTAACAGTGACCGCCGGGGCCCGTTGCTGAATCAGCGCCAGCACGTTCTCCTGGACTTTTGCAATCGCCAACTGGGCGGCGGTAGGGCCGGTTTCCGGCAGCAGCAGGACGAATTCGTCACCACCCATCCGGGCGACAAAATCGGTGGCCCGCACCGTGCTCTTCAGCACCATGGCCAGTTGCTGAATGTAGGCATCACCCATCGCGTGCCCGTGCAGGTCGTTGATCTTCTTGAAGTCATCAAGATCAATATAGGCCAGGGTGAATGGATAGTGGCGGCGGCGAAGCCGCCGGGATTCCACGCCGAGCGCCCCATCCATGGCCCGCCGGTTCAGCAATCCGGTAAGCGGATCATGCAGCGAGAGTTCCTGCTCGCGCGCGTACATCGACCGCACCTGGGACGTAATCAGGGCGAAGAATGAGTACATTCCCATGTTGAGAAAGAAGTTCAGAAAGACCACGGCAGAGCGCTCGTGATTGTGCTGGATCTCGTAGGTAAAAAGCACGGCGCTGGCAAGAGCGGCGCCCACCCACCCCGCCGGCCGGGAGATGAACCATGCAGCGAACGAAATCGGGACCAGGAAGAGCGCGAAGATATGCGCATCGGGTGGGGCAAAATGGAGCGCCAGCGCCACCACCGTGAAAATAAAAATGGCGGTGCTAACTCGAGCTAGCCGCGAGCGTTTGCCGAACCAGACAGTTATGTTGAAATGTACTAGTTTAACCACGCTGATCATACAATGGCCGGATATGCCTTCATTCCATCTGGCGCTATGCCTATCATACACAACGAGCTGCCTGCCCGTGCCGCCAATCGCCAATCGCCAATCACCAGTCGCTAACGGCCAATGACTAGCTGCCAGCTACCAACTGCTTCATTGCACCCGTTGTAGCCTATCAATCAGCTTCTGGGCCAGATTGTCTTCTGATTCCGACCACAGCA
>DATMNZ010000046.1:0-5285 GCA_035568495.1 Saccharimonadales bacterium (SeqCode)
CTGGTGGGCAACCGCCTAGACCGCATTATCCCTCCGTCGCATCTGCGGGAATTCAGCGAGGCCTTCGAAGCCAGCCTGCGCGGCCGCCAGATCGACAACCTGGAAATTGCCATCACCCGCGGCGACGGTTCGCAGGGCAAGTTCACAGTCAACCTCAGCCCCATGCGCGACGAAGCCGGAGACCCCACCAGCGTGGTGGTGCTCATGACCGACATCACCGATTCGGCCCTGATCCAGGCCAAGCTGATGCACACCGAGAAAATGGCGGCTGTGGGCCAGTTGGTTTCCGGTGTGGCCCATGAAGTGAACAATCCGCTGACCGCCATCATGGGGTTTGCGGATCTGCTGATGGAGAACCCCGATCTGCCCGAAAGCGCCACCAAAGACCTGAAGGTCATACTGGAAGAGGCCCAGCGTACCAAAGAGATCGTGCAGAACCTTTTGAGCTTCGCCCGCCAGAGTCCCGTGCATCGTCAGCGGCCCATGCCGATCAATCAGGTGCTGCATAAGACCGTGGCCCTGCGTCTCTATGATTTTTCCAGCCGCGGCATTGAAGTGGTGGAACAATTCGACGATTCCCTGCGCGAAATCGTCGCCGACGAGCACCAGTTGCAGCAGGTGTTTCTGAATATCCTCAATAACGCCTATGACGCGGTGCGCACCGCCGGACGCCCCGGACGCATCGAGATCTCCACCCGCCATAACCAGGGGTGGGCGGAAATATTTTTCCGGGACAACGGCGAGGGCATCAAGTTTCCGGAACGCATCTTTGACCCGTTCTTTACCACCAAGGAAGTAGGACAAGGGACCGGATTAGGCCTGAGCATCTGCTATGGCATCGTGCGCGAGCATGAAGGCGAAATTACCTGTTCGAACAATCTGGAAATTCCGGGCGCGACCTTCTGCATCCGCTTGCCCGTAAAGGCGCGCAAAGAGCGCAAGGTGGCGGCCACCGTTGGAGGCCGTGCGTGAGTACCGTGACCGTGATTGCACCGTTGCTGTTGATTGAAGATGAGCCTTCCGTCACGAAGTTTATCCGCACCGCCCTGGAAAGAAACGGTTATGTGTGCAAGACGGCCAGCTCCGCGGTCGAAGGCATACGGGTGTTGTCCAGCGGACGCTTTGCCGGAGTGATTTCCGACATGCGCATGCCCGGCGGAGCCAGTGGGGCCGACGTCCATGCCTGGTTGATGATGAATCGCCCGGAGCTGAAAAACAAAATCCTCTTTATTACCGGCGACACGGTGAACGACGAGACCCTCAAGGCCCTGGTCGATACCGGCGCGCCTTGCATTGAGAAACCATTTCGCATGAAGGAGTTGCTGGCCACCGTGGAAAAAATCTTTGGAAGGGCACGATGACCTGTGACTTGTAACCTATGACGGATGATCTGCGCCCGCGCTTCCTGATCGTCGATGACCATCAGAGCATACGCAAGCTGTGCCTCACGGTGGGCCGGTCGCTGGGCTTCCAATGCATGGAAGCCGAAAGCGCCCAGGCTGCCCTGGCCTTTCTTGAGGCCGAAGCTCCGGATATCGTCCTGGCCGATCTGCTCATGCCGCAGATGACCGGCCTGGAATTCCTGCCGCGCGTCAAACAAGTGCTGCCGCGCTCTGAGGTGGCCATCATGACCGGCCACGGTTCCATCGAGACCGCGGTGCAGGCCATGCGCCTGGGCGCTTACGATTACATCACCAAGCCTTTCCGGGTGGAAGAACTCAAACTGTTGCTGCAACGCATGGAAGAAAAGGTAAAGCTGGTCGCCGAAAACCAGTTTCTGCGCGAACGGGTCAAAGCCGAAACCGAAATGAGCGGCATCGTCGGCACCTCCAGCAGGATACAGGAAGTCATGCGCATGGTCGCCCGCCTGCAGGATGCGCGCACCCCGGTGCTGATCGCCGGAGAAAGCGGCACCGGCAAGGAACTGGTGGCCCGCGCCATTCACTTCCGCGGGGCCTTTTCCAACCGGCCGTTCGTGGCCGTGGACTGCGGTTCCCTGGTGCCCACGCTCATTGAGAGTGAACTATTCGGTTACGAAAAAGGCGCGTTTACCGGCGCGGTAAGGTCCAAGGAAGGTCTGTTCCAGTCCGCCAATGGGGGAACAATCTTTCTCGATGAAATCGGCGAGCTGCCGCTGGAATTGCAAGCCAAGCTGCTGCGCGTGCTGCAGGAAAAAGAAGTGCGCCCCGTGGGCAGCAACCAGAAAGTCAAGGTCAGCGTGCGCGTGATCGCCGCCACCAACCGCGATCTGGAAGCCGCCTACAAGCTAGGTCAATTCCGCAAAGACTTATACTTCCGTCTGAACGTGGTCACCCTCCACCTGCCGGCGCTGCGTGAGCGGCGTTCCGACATCCGCATGCTGGTCCATCATTTCCTCGATAAATTCTCACCCGGCCACCCCATCACCATCGCGCCCCCAGCCATGGAGTGCCTGTTGCAATACGACTGGCCCGGCAACGTCCGCGAACTTGAAAACGCAGTGGAGCGCGCGGTCACTCTCGGCAGCCTGGACTCCCTGGAACTTAAAGACCTGCCGCCGGAATTGCTTCGCCCCGTGGAGCGTCCCGTGGAGGATGGAACCATCGTGATGCCGGTGAGGGCCGGCGGCGCAGCCGACACCGACCTGGAAGAAATCGAGAAAGTGACCATCCAGAGGGTGTTCGAGCAGGTTCACGGCGACAAGATGCTCGCAGGCAAGATGCTGGGCATCAGCCGCGCCACACTCTATCGCAAATTGAAGCGCTATAACATCGGGATAGGCCGGGGAGCATAGCGGTTTTCCATTTGACCATTACAGATGACCATAGTATATTGAATGTGAAAAGGACGCCATGCAGGAAATCGCCATCTCCGAATTCAAAGCCAAGTGCCTTGCTTTGCTCGATGAGGTAAGCAAGACCAAGAAGTCCATTCGCATCACGCGTCGTGGCAAGCCGATTGCCGAGGTCGTTCCTACCGCCCCTGTGTCCAAGCGCCGCAAACTGGGCGCCATGGCAGGGACGGTAAAGATTCTGGGTGACATTGTCTCACCGGTGATCGACATGGACGAACTTGGGGCCTATCACGATTGAAACTGCTTCTCGATACCCATATCTGGATATGGATGATGCAAGAACCGAAGCGCCTCGGCCGCCGCGTCCAGCAGATCCTTCAAGATGAAAAAAACGAATTGTGGCTATCTCCGATCAGCGCCTGGGAAGTGCTGCTGCTGCATTCCAAAAACCGAATCCAGTTGCAACCCGACCCCAGTGCGTGGATTGCAAAGGCTACGCAAGATTTCCATGAGGCCCCGCTGACGCATGAAATCGTGGTTGTTTCTCAGCAGTTGCCGTTGCCCCATGCTGATCCGGCAGACCGCTTTCTTGCCGGAACGGCCAAAGTTCTGGGTCTGACCCTGCTGACCGCGGATGCACACCTGCTGGGATTGGGCGAGATTGCTACACTCGCCAACCGCTGATCCGGGAATCATTTCATTAACATCGGGATGGGCCGGGGAGCGTAGCGGCAAGCAAAGGCATTAGCCGCGAATTAACGCGAATGAGAATTTGGGTCTTCGTTACTCCCCAGTCGTCGTGCTGCGCAAAGATTTTGATGGATAGTAGTACAACATCACCCCACCCTCCGCGGTCTTTGCGAAGGGTGGGGTGAACGCCGTTAGAAGCTGACTTTGGCGCCGAACTGGAATTGGAACGGGTTATACGCATCGCGGGGTGTATTGAATCCGAGAAGCGGGTTTGGTGGCAGGGCCAGGTTGGTTTGCCCGTAGAGAGTGTTCAGGTCCTTGATGTTGGTGCGGTTGAGCAGGTTGAACATGTCGCCGGTGAGTTCAGCGTGCAGGTGCTCGCGCAGTTGGAATGTGCGTCCTACACGCACATCGACGCTGGCGTAGCCCGGCCCCTGTAAGGAATCGCGGCCCAGGTTGCCGGGACGATCAGAGAGCGGGTTGCCGTCGCGGTTCGCGTCCGAGCCGGCGAAGACGTTGAAGGGTTTGCCGCTTTCGAGTGAGACCAGCGTGCTGAGTTTGAAGCCATGCACCAACCGCACGCGCTCCGGGACCTCGCTGATGAACGCGATCGTGGCGCGTTGCCCGACGTTCTGGCGGGAAAGTGCGCGCTCCAGGGCCAGGCTGGTCTCCGGAATGTCAGCCAGATTGGCGACCGAATCCACGTTGGAAATCGTCTTGGAATAGCTGTAACTGCCAAGGACGCTGAAGCTATGGGAAAAGCGCTTCTGCACGCTGAGTGTTCCGCCGTGATAGATAGAAGCGCCACCGCTCACCTTGACAAAGAAATCGCCCAGCTCCGGGAACAATCTCTTGCCCGCGCCCCCGGCGGTTCCATCGCCAAAAACAGTTTTTCCAGGCTCTCCCGCGATCACTGCTCCGGGCGTGGGCACTGCGTCCAGAATGGGCGTGTGCGCGCCAATCTTCAACCCATGCACGTACAGGTAGCTGGCGGAGATGACAAAGCCGCCGCCTACTTCCTGGGAAACCTGCAGGCTTCCCTGTTCGCTATAGGGCGTGCGCAGGTTGCGATCGAGATTGTCGGCGAAGCCCACTGGGGGCACCGCTAGTACCGGCGGCTGCCCGGTGGCCAGGAAATTATTGGTCGCCGTGGTGGCGCCCGGCCCACCCACAGTCGGCTGAATGAATCGGCCACGAATCGTGGAGATGCTGGGGAATATCAGGCTGGCATTGGCGCGGTCGCCGGTGCTCAGCCACTCCGCGGTATTGAATACCTGGCCAATACTGGAAACCAGGCGGTCATTAAATATTCCAAAGCCGGCGCGCACCACGCCGTGTTTGCCGTAGCCATAGGCAAAGCCCACGCGCGGCTGGAAGTTATTCAGATCGGTGTTCAGGCCGAAACGCGACGGATAAGTTTCAAAGTCATAGCGCATTCCGTACGTCAGGCTCAGCTTCTGCGTCACCTTCCACTCATCCTGGCCGTAAAAGCCATAGGAATTATGGCCGAGGGTGGTTTTGGTAAATGGCTGGTAGGCGGTAGGGACGTCCTGCGTGAACGGCACGCTGAATCCCGGATGAGGACCTCCGTTGGCGAGCAACGGGAACCAGAACACTGCCGGGGTGTGGTTGAAGAAGGCGGTCAGGTTGGGGAAGATGATGCGCGCCGGGAAGAACAGGTCCCATTGCGAATCATCCGTTATATGGTTGAAATCGCCGCCAAACTTCAATTGGTGCTTGCCGATGACTTTGCTCAGGCTGTCAGAAAGCTGCAACCGGGTTTCTTCATAGAAATCCGGGTCGGAGGTGCTCTTGCCGGTGA
>DATMNZ010000047.1:0-24143 GCA_035568495.1 Saccharimonadales bacterium (SeqCode)
GCCGCTGGTGGAGATCACGCCGAGCCTGACTTTACCCACCTGAATATAAAAGCAGGAGTCCGCAACATCTCCCTGGGAATAGATTGTCTGGCCCTTCTTGAGGTCCACAATCGTCCTGCCCAGACCGGCTTGCGCCAGAAACTCCGTTGGGTCAAAACGCCGTATGCTGCCGGCTGAGTGTGCCGGAACGCGGGTTGATTTCTTTTTGTGCCCGTTCAGTGTCTTGGTGCTCCGCCTTACCATGGAAAACCTGCCCTGTCGGAAAAATCCAGATGTGGTGTGGCCCTGGCCGCCTGTTTATCCAGGTCTCGGGCCGCGTGTCTTCCAAAACACGATCAAAATTTCGCTTCAATATTAAAGGTAAGCAGGCCGCAAAGCTATGCCGAATCCTGAATTGCCGCGAAAGATACAAGTGTGTGCAATTTTGAACAGGTTGCACACATGTGCAGTTTTGCTCATTAAGACTGATGAACGGTTGTTATCGTTGGCTTTCGGGAAAGATGCGGTGAGCGTCGAGCCGACAAGAAAAGAGGCATCAACATGCGGATACACAGCAATCACAAGATATGGCTTACAGGACTCCTGTTACTGGCATTCGCCGCCGGATGCGGCGATCCAGACAAGAACGGAGCCGCTGGCGGCAGCTCTTCTCCCACGGCCGCGCCCACAGTGGTCCTGGTAACGCCGGCGAACGGCAACGTTGGAGTTTGCCCCAACACCGCCATCATCAGCGCAACCTTCAGCAAGGCGATGAATCCTGCGACCATCAGTGGCTCTACCTTCACCTTGACCGCGCCAGGCGGGGCGAGCGTAGCCGGGACCGTCACCTTCGTTGCAGCGACCATGGTAGCGACCTTTAAGCCCTCGGTCGCTCTTGCGCTGAACACCGTGTTTACCGCGACCATTACCACCGGGGTGACCGACACGTTTGGCAATCATCTGGCGGCCAATTTCGTATGGAGCTTTACGACGCCCGCGGGGCCATGTGCTCCGCCGCCCGGTCCCATAGCGTTGGGAACGGCCTGCAGTTTCGGAATTCTGGCCGCTACTCCGACCGTGTCCAGCGTCGGTCCTACGAATGTCACGGGAGATATAGGAATATCCCCGGCCGCTTCGATCACCGGGTTCCCTCCGGGAACACTCACGGGTACGAAACACATGGGCGATGCGGTTGCTGCGACCGCCCAGGGTGACTTGACCACGGCTTATAACAATGCTGCCGGCGCCGCCGGCGGGGCCGTCCTGCCCGCAGATATAGGAGGGCTGACCCTTGCCCCTGGCGTTTATAAGACAACCAGCGCCCAGCCCTCGCTGGGAATCACAGGCAACCTTACGCTCGACGGCGGAGGCAATCCGAATGCTGTCTGGATCTTCCAGGTAGTATCCACAGTAACGACGGCCGCCGGCAACAGCCAGATCATCCTGATCAATAGCGCCAACTCTCACAACGTGTTCTGGCAGGTCGGCAGTTCTGCGACCCTTGGAACCAACACAACCTTCGCAGGGACCATCATGGCGCTGGCATCAATTACGCTTACCACGGGCGCGACGCTCAATGGCAGAGCACTGGCGCGGACGGGCGCAGTCTCACTCGATAGCGATCCGGTGAATGTACCTCCATGTCCATAATGCATTCGGCGAGCAGGCCAGCCGCGGAGGCTGGTCTGCTCGCTGGTCAGGCGGTAAAACCAGGATCTTACGTCACTCAAGTTCGGAGGAACATTCATATGTCACCTAATTCAAAGGGCCATCTTGGCCGTGTTTTAGCAATGCTGCCGGCAGCGCTTGTTTTCATGTGCGTTTTTGGCGCCCTGGCCGCCGCGCAGGACCAGCCTGCTCCCAAGTGGGAGATTTATGGCGGATATTCTTTGTGGTATCCCGGCGCGGATGTGCATGGCACGCTTCCCTTAGGATTGCAGCCCTTGTCCAGCCGGCTGGAAACCAATCCGCGCGGCATCGGCGGCAGCGGGACCTATAACTTCAACCGTTGGCTGGGTTTCACACTCGATGGCAGCACGCACTGGCATAGCGGTGAAAACACACTTTCCGGCACCATCGACGACGCTGCCTTCTGGAACCTCTCCGTGGGGCCCAAGCTGACATTCCGCAGTGCTCATTTCTCGCCTTTTCTTGAAGGGCTGGTCGGCGTCCACCATCTCTCGCCGGAGGCATTTCACGGAATCAACAAACCGGGATTCATGGTCGGCGGCGGTCTCGACATTAACGTTACCAGGCATGTTGCTTTGCGGCTGTTCAGGGCCGACTATGTGGTCTCGAGCTACCAGTATGGCCCCGCGGCCACAACACCGAGCACCGACCTTCGGGGTGTGCGGCTGCAGAGCGGACTGGTGTTCTTGTTTGGCGGCGAGCGGACCGTAGCGACTACCCGTGCGGACTGCCTGGTAGATCCGGCCGAAGTGTTCGCCGGCGAGCCCGCGACCGCGACGGCCACTGCATACAACTTCAATCCTAAGCGGACCGTTCAATACAACTGGAGCGCTACCGGGGTGAGAGTCTCAGGGAGCAATGCTTCCACGCCGGTTGACACCACCGGTTCCCAGCCCGGCCCGTACCAGGTCACCGCTAGTTTGAGCGATGGCAGCAAGTACGGGTTTGCCTCCTGCAATGCCAGATTCCTGGTGAAAACTTCTCATCCGCCCGTGGTTGCATGCGCCGCGGACCCGACGGTCGTGCGTATGGATGGGGCTTCCACCATCACTTCCAACGCCACCAGCCCCGATGGGCGACGGCTGACCTATAGCTACACCACCAGCGCCGGGAATGTTACCGGTGACACCTCTACCGCGAACCTGGCCAGCCGCGGCGCAGGGCCCGGCATCATCACCGTGACCTGCAACGTAAGCGATGATCACAGCCCGGCGCTGCTGGCGTCCGCCACAACCACAGTAGACGTGCTCGCGGCGCCCCCGCCGCCGCCCCTACCCGATTTCATCGCCATCGCGAAGAGGCTTGCCATTCACAGTATCTACTTTGCGACGGCCAAGCCTAACGAGCAGAACCCGGAGGCTGGCCTGCTGAACAGCCAGGAAACCACCCTGACCACGCTGGCGGCTGATTTCAAGATCTATCTCCAGAGCAAGCCCGATGCCCTCCTGACTCTCGAAGGCCACACTGATCCGCGTGGATCCATTGACTATAATCAGGCGCTCTCTGAGCGGCGGGTTGGCCGCGCCCAGCGCTACCTCATAGAACAGGGCATTCCCGCTGCCAACCTGCAGACTAAGGCTTTCGGCAAACAACAAAACCTCAGTGATGCCGACGTGAAAGATGCGGTCGAACGAAACCCCGAATTGAACGATACGGACCGGCAGAGGGTCCTCAACAATATGGCAACCATTATCCTGGCCAGCAATCGGCGTGTAGACATCACTTTGACGAACGCCGGCCAGAGTTCACAGGCGTCAGTCCGCCAGTACCCGTTCAATGCTGCGGATTCATTGACTCTGCTCGACACCCGAGGTGGGACCAAGAAAATGGCGCCCCGGCCAAGGGTGAAGAGAATCTCGAAGAAGTAATTAAGAGAATGAAGCCGCGGCCGTCAATGCAACAGGAAACGGCGCCTTGAAGGTTTTACCGGGTAGGGGCGCCTGCGGGACCCCTACTCAACGGTTCGGCGGATATGTCTGACATTGAAGCAAGCAGTGCCTCAGACGTATTCGCCGACTCCCTCCGTCTGCCTAGCTGATGAAGAGAAAAGCCCCCTACCGCGGATCTGCACGGATGAACGCGGATTGGGGACGCAGCTGGTACCGTGACCACTAAAATTGGTAATGTAGACGAAACAGCGGGCATGCAAGTTTCCGATGCCCCCGATTACCCGATGTCCAGATGTTCCGATCAGCGATGATTCCTGAATCTCCTGGTCACAGTACTAGACCCACCATGAAATTGCTCTAGCTCATCTCGAACTAGCGCACGACGGACCTCGCGCTCCCCTGGTCTTCGCGTTCTTCAATGAGCCTATCCAACGCAGCATCATACTGATCGAAATTGCACAGACCTGCCCCCTCTGTGGAACGTAGCATGAAAGCAGTTTCAAACGTCCACACTTGGCCGCGCACCCGGTTTTGAAGGGCGGCCGCGGAGACCATTGATGAAAAAGAAAATACTGTACGTTGCCGCCGGCTTGGCCGGTGTCGTGGTGCTTGCCGTGATTGCGGCCTTCCTGCTGATTGATGCCAACAGCCTTCGTCCAGCGATTGAGTCGCAACTCAGCAACTCACTGGGGCGGAAGGTGCAGGTAGGCGATCTGGGCCTCTCGCTGTTCTCCGGCGGGGTTTCGGCGCGCGACATCAGCATTGCTGACGACCCGGCCTTCAGTCATACGCCGTTCCTGACGGCCAAATCAGTCGACGTCAGCGTGGAATTGGTCCCGTTAATACTCTCGCGTTCCGTGCGCCTAACCGCCTTAACGCTGAAAGAACCGGAACTCGCCATGCTGCGTTCATCCTCGGGCAAGTGGAATTTTTCCAGCCTGGGCGGTGGGCCGCGGCCGGACGGCACTTCAGCGCCTGCGAAGTTGACCATCCATTCACTGCGGATCGTCAACGGCCGCGTGACCGTTGGCAGTTGGAGGGCCCGCGACAAACCCAGCGCCTACGAGGCAGTGAACCTGACTGCCAGCAATGTCTCGTTTGAATCCCAGATTCCATTCAGCTTTGCGGCCAATACACCTGGGGGCGGCGAGGTGAAGGTGGAAGGTACAGCGGGGCCGGTCAATCGCGCGGACACCGCTGAAACACCGTTTTCGGCGACCATCAATGTGCAGCATCTGGATGTTGCCGCCACCGGCTTTATTGATCCCGCGTCAGGTCTGAGTGGTGTGCTCGATTACACCGGATCTTTGTCGTCCGGCGGACGCAAGGCGCATACCGAGGGCACGGTGAAGGCCGATAAACTGCGGCTGACGCGCAGCGGCGGACCCGCCAAATCGCCGGTCACCATCGATTACGCCTCGGACTACGATATGGTCCAGCAGGCCGGCGTAATTTCCCGTGGAGAAATCCATACCGGCAAGAGCACGGCACATCTCTCGGGCAACTACAACACACAGGGGCAGTCTACGGTCGTCCACATGAAGCTGAAGGGCTCGGCACTGCCGCTGGCGGATATCGAAGGACTGCTGCCGGCGCTAGGCGTGATACTGCCTTCCGGCGCCAGACTACAGGGCGGGACTGCGGATGCCGACCTGGCAATCGAAGGGGCAGTGGACCGCCTGGTCACCACGGGTGATTTAAATGTCGCGAATGCCCGCCTGACCGGATTCGATCTGGCCTCCAAGTTGTCCGCGGTGTCGGCCCTGACAGGAATGAAGGGAAACTCCGACACGATGATACAAACGTTCGCCTCAAACCTGCGTATCGCGCAGGAAGGCATCCGGGCCGACAATTTGAAACTGATCGTTCCCGCGATCGGGACCATGACCGGCAGAGGCACGATTGGAACCAACAATACGCTCGACTTCCACATGGTAGCGACGCTGTTGAACCCGGGCCAGGGGAGCATGTTGGGGCAGATGACGTCGGGCATTCCAGGGCTTGGACAAAACGCAAAAGGGACAGTTCCTTTCTTGATTCAAGGGACCACAGCGTCGCCAATCTTCGTGCCGGATGTGGCCGGTTCATTGAATAGCGGATTGCTTACTTCTATGCAACCACAGCAACAGACATCGGGACAACAGGGTTTGGGCAATATGCTGGGCGGGTTGTTGGGAAAGAAGAAATAGCGCCTGGCCCCAACATAGTCCGCTCAAGACAGGCACTGGAAGGCTTCCAGTGAAAATGCACCATTGATTCATGGCAAACATTTCCCCAGTTCGATGGATGCGTTCTCTGTTGAAATCGCTCGGTCCGGGCATCATCACCGGGGCCGCAGACGACGACCCTTCAGGCATCGCCACCTATTCCGTGGCCGGCGCGCAGTTTGGCAGCAGGCTTCTATGGACTGCGCTGCTGACATGGCCGTTGATGGCCGCAGTCCAGATGATGTGCGCCCGCATCGGGATGGTCACCGGGCAAGGGCTGGCAGGGGCCCTCAAACAGCGATTTCCGCGCTGGCTGCTGTGGTTTTTTATCACGACTCTGCTCGCCGCCAACACCATCAATATCGGGGCCGATCTCGCGGGAATGGCGGATGCCGCTGGAATGTTGTCTGGAATCAATCCGCATTTTTTTGTGGTTGCCTTCGCCTGCCTGATTTCGTGGGTGACAGTCCGCCTGCGATATCGCCAGATCGCCAGTGTTCTCAAGTGGCTGGTGCTGGTGCTCATCGCCTATCCGATCACCGCGTTCATCGTAGGAGCAGACTGGGGCCAGGTAGCGCGCGATACCTTCGTGCCTTCCCTGCCGCATAGCAGGGAAGAATGGGCGATGCTGGTTGCGATTCTGGGCACAACCATCAGCCCTTATTTATTTTTTTGGCAGGCGAGTGAAGAAGTAGAAGAAGAAAAGGCTGCAGGTCTCAGCACGCTTGCCCAGCGAAAAGGCGCGACCATGAAAGAGATCGGGGTGAGGAAGATCGACGTAGGGGTGGGCACGCTTTTCTCAAACCTGGTGATGTTCTTTATCATCCTGACAACCGCAGTCACCCTCAACCGCCACGGCATTACTCATATTGAGACTTCCCGCGAAGCAGCCGAAGCCCTGCGGCCTCTGGCCGGCAGGTTTGCGGCGACACTATTCACCGTGGGTATTGTCGGGGTCGGACTTCTCGCCATCCCCACGCTGGCGGGATCGGCGGCCTACGCCTTCGCAGAAACGTTTGGATGGCGACAGGGGCTGGATAAGAAATTGAAACAGGCCCATTCATTCTATGCAGTCATCCTAATGTCGACGGCTGTGGGCGTCGGACTGAACTTTGCTGGGATTCATCCGGTGAAGGCGCTCTACTGGACGGCGGTCATCAATGGATTACTGGCTCCGTTTCTTCTGGTGGCCATCCTGATCGTAGCTGCCGACAAGAAGCTCATGCAGGGCCAACCCAGCTCTCGCCTGGGATGGGCGGTCGTGGCGATCACCACCGTACTGATGTTCGCAGCCGGAGTTGCGATGTTTGTCGAATAGATGGCGAATCGGCTTCTTGAAAGAAGAAGAAGAGATGAATACTTATAGTTGTCAGTTAATAGGGTCCTGTCCGTGGCTTCTTGCTCCTGCAGATCAGCTTACTAACTTATCGAGCAAGCTGGATGTTCAAAGCTACAACACTGCGATAGCCTTTTGATCAAAAGTGATCAGATATTATTTTTGTCCATCTCTATGATCGCCTAGTGTTAATAGATTAAGGAGATTTAGATATGAAGAAAATTTTGCTGGCTATTTGTGCGTTGAGTCTGGGCAGCCTGGCCGTGGCGCAATCGCCATCCTTCGGTTCCGCTGCAAGCTTCGCCGTTCTGGGTTCCTCAACGGTGACTTGTACTGGTCTGTCCACCATCACTGGAGATATTGGCGTCAGCCCGGGCTCCGCGGTCACGGGTTTTCCTGCACCATGCACTGTCGTCGGAGGATCGATACACGCGGCGGATGCGGTGGCGCTCCAGGCCCATCACGACGCTGCGCTCGCGTACTCTGCCCTTGTAGCCGAGAGCTGCAATACTAACTTGACCGGCCAGGACCTGGGCGGGCTTACTCTTTCGCCGGGCGTCTATTGTTTCGATTCCTCGGCCGAATTGACCGGGACACTCAACCTCACGGGCGGGGGCCCCTGGACTTTCCAGATAAAGAGCACACTCACTACGGCGAGCAACTCTTCTGTTCTCATCAATGGACATGGCGCCAGTCAAGGCTGCTCACCGGGAGTTTTTTGGGCAGTTGGCAGCTCCGCCACATTGGGTACAGGAACTCATCTCCAGGGAATTCTTATCGCTCTTATCAGTGACACAGTGACGACGAGTGCAAACGTCTCCGGCGGCGTATTTGCTCTAACCGGCGCAGTGACGCTGGATACCAACATAATTAACGCCTGCAGCGCGGGTGGCACAGCCCCCGCAGCCGGGAAAATCAAGGTAACCGGCGGCGGCCAGATTCAAGTACCGGATTTCAACTCCCCCGGCACTGCCAGCTTCGGCTTCAACGCTGGAACGGGCAACGACGGTAGCGGCGGCCACTTCAACTATGTCAACCACGTCAATGGCCTGCACGTGGATGGCCCGGTCAACGATATCGTGGTGATCGCATTCAACCCAGACGGCTCACCGAAGACGGTATTGTTCTCCGGTATCTGCGGCGACGGTTGCGCTTTCAGTGTGACGGTGGAAGACCACGGCGAGCCCGGCACCAGCGATCAGTTTAGCGTCACGGTGACCGGTACGGTGAATGAGGTCAGATCGCAGCGCGTAATCAGCCACGGGAACATTCAGTTCCATCCTTAGCCTTAGCGGTGTGCTGCAGTTAGATTACCCGGAGGTGCGATTTGTTTCGCGCTTCCGGGTAGCAATTAAGGAGCTTTGATATGAAAAGATTTTTGTTGGCTATTTGCATGTTGGGTATGGGGAACTTGGCCGGGGCGCAGTCGGCGCCGGCTTTGGGTTCCGCGCAGACCTTCGCAGTCCTGGGAGCGTCAACGGTTACGAATGCGGGTCCGACTGTCATCACCGGAGACTTGGGTGTGGGCCCAGGAACAGCTGTTACCGGCTTTCCTCCGGGGACAGTGACTGGGGGAACCATCCATGCGGGCGATGCCACAGCCACCGCGGCCCAGGCCGCTGCGCACACGGCGTACGCAGCCTTGGTTGCCCAACCCTGCGGGACCGACTTGACCGGGAAGACCCTAGGCACCAGCCCCGGCGCGACCACCCTTTCGCCTGGCGTCTATTGTTTCAATTCTTCGGCGCAGTTGACCGGAACCCTCACGCTCAACGGCAACGGTGTCTACATTTTCAAGATAGTGAGCACGTTTACGACGGCCAGTCATTCCTCTGTTGTTCTGGCTGGCGGAGCGACAGCAGGACATGTGTTCTGGCAAGTTGGCAGCTCTGCGACTGTGGGCACGAACACTGCTTTTCAAGGGAGCATTCTCGCGCTCATCAGCGACACCGTTACCACTGGCGCCAGCGTTACCGGTCGAGTCTTTGCGCTGACGGGTGCTGTGACGCTGAGCGGGAACCGAGTTCAGGTCGCTTCAAAATAAACGGGCACGTGCGGATGTGAGCGGCACCCAGTCGGCCACAGAGAAGCAGTCGCAGTTCTGTGCTCCATAAAGCCGATACACAACAGCCCGTGTCGCATTGAAGCGGCCCATGGTCGCAGTATCGCGGATGAAAATGAAGAGCCTCGATTCAGATGCGTTTGTCTTCTTCGGCGCCACTGGAGATCTGGCCTACAAGCAGATCTTCCCTGCGCTTCAGGCGATGATCCGGCGCGGTCACTTCGATATGCCGATCATCGGAGTGACAAGGTCGGCCAAGGGCATTGACCTGCTTAGGGCGCGCGCCCGCGAAAGTCTTGAGAAGCACGGCGGCCTGGATACTGGCGCGTTTGCGGTCCTTTCGTCAAAACTAAAGTGCGTCACCGGAGATTATGGCTCCCAACAGGCATTCCGCAAGCTGCGAAAAGCGCTGGGCGGGGCGTCTCGGCCTCTTTATTACCTTGCGATTCCGCCAGACATGTTTGCGACCGTCGTCCAGGGTCTGGCCCATGCGAAGTGCGAAAAGGGCGCGCGTGTGGTCGTCGAAAAACCCTTTGGCCGCGACCTTGCCTCCACGCAGGCGCTCAACCGAATCCTTCATCAGTCGTTCCCAGAGTCAGGGATCTTCCGGATCGATCATTACCTCGGTAAGGAACCAGTTTAGAATCTGCTCTACTTTCGCTTTGCCAACTCGTTTCTAGCTAGAGCCAATCTGGAACAACAACTATGTCCGGAGCGTGCAGGTGACCATGGCCGAAACTCTCGGTGTTGAGGGCCGGGGAGTTTTCTATGAAGAGGTCGGTGCGATCCGCGATGTCGTGCAAAACCACATGCTGCAGGTCGTTGAGCTGCTCACGATGGAGGCGCCAACCGGCCGCAATCCAGATGCCATGCGCGACGCGAAGCAGCACGCTCTGCGAGCCATGCGGCCTCTCGCTCCTGAGGATGTCGTTCGCGGTCAGTTTCGCGGCTACCGCAATGAAGACGGTGTCGCCTCGGATTCGCAGGTTGAAACATTCGCCGCAGTCAGGCTACATATCGACACATGGCGATGGGCAGGTGTTCCATTCTATATTCGGGCCGGCAAGCGAATGCCTGTTACGGCCACCGAAGTACTGGTCGAACTCAAGCGCCCGCCACAGGCAGTGTTCGACACGATCACGCAGATCCACGCGAATTACTTTCGCTTCCGTCTCAGCCCCAATGTATCGATCGCTCTGGGTGCGCGGGCCAAGATGCCAGGAGAAGCGATGACCGGCGAAGATGTTGAACTGGTCGCGCGATCAGGCTTAGGCGATGAGATGATGCCGTACGAGCGGCTACTCGGCGACGCCATTCGCGGCGATCCCCAACTGTTTGTTCGCGAGGATGGTGTCGAAGGTGCCTGGGGTGTAGTCGATCCGATTCTGGGAAACGTGACGCCGGCCCATGAGTACGAAGCGAATACCTGGGGGCCCGTCGAGGCTGAGCAGATCTTCTCTGGTGACGACCGATGGCACAATCCCCAGCCGATCACGGAAAACGCGCCCGCGGCGAAAGAACGGGAGACAACAGTGAATGACAAGATGATTCTGGCGATGGATGCCGGATGCACTCACGGGAATGTCCATCGCCGGGGCGCCAGGAGCTTGTCGAGGTTCCGTCCGGGCCGATCATGACCTGCTTTATTGACCGGAGGCTTGCCTGCATTCTTCTGGGATGTGAGCAATGTTGAGCAGTGTGACCAGATATGGGCTGATAACCTGAGTCTTGAATTCCTTTTGGAGGCAAAATGTCTGACGAACGTAGCAATGGTATTGGATGGTTTTTGGCTGGCCTGGGTTTAGGGACCCTGGTGGTCGTGCTGTATGCGCCCAGATCAGGACGTGAAACCCGGGAAGCAATCGCAACCGGCGTGGATGACGGGCGTAAGTATCTTGCATCCTTGGGGCAGAATGCCCGCGAGCAGGTCAATGACTGGGTGGTTTCCGGAAAAAGGGCAGTGATCGATAAAAAACGGCAGGTCGAAGCAGGCATCGATGCAGTCCGCGAGGCCATACGCAATAAGCCGGCGGAGAAGAGTTCCTAAAGCAATGCAACAAATGCTCGATGGGCTGGATTAAGGAAGGCTGGAAGATTTGTGCAGATTACAAACAAGCTGCTTTACTGGTTGCTGGATCGCTATTTTGAACGTGCATATGCGTTTCTGCAGCGGCATTCTGCGGCAACTTCCCTAATGATCCGTGGGGGTTGAGCGCGATAAATCTATTTCTGCAGCGGTCCCATGCCGATCGCAGATGGGTTCACGGTGCATGACAATGGAGCGGTGCTCGACTGACTTGTTCAATCCTGCTCAGATTTGGCCGGCCAGGGATGGCAGAATCGGTGAAGTAGAAGTCTCCATTTGGGAAGAAGTCGCCAAGCCTCAGGTCGTGCCGGCAGGCAAGTTGCTCATTGTCCCGTGCGATAATCTTGCCGGCGCGGACCGGGCTGGAGCCTTTTTGGTTTCCGCGTGCATATTCCCCGCTGGCAAACAGAGGCGGATTAAGTCGTAAAGAACGGTGAAAAAACTGCCAATCTTGGAAAATTCACCGTACAATAATCGTACAATGAATCCGGCATTGCAGGCTTTTTAGGCATTCTGGGCATTGTGCGATCTACCGCGAATCAATAACTTGCGTGTTTTCAAGACACCGGGACATTTCGATCCCGACTAGCTCCACCAAACTGAATCGACAAGACCGCATCCGGGGAATTTTGTTTCGATTTCCACGAGCAGTTCTCCGCGCCCAACGAGTTGCTGTGTGATAAGAGAAGAGTCCTTGGTTTCGTAATGTGGCGCGGAAGTTTGCTACGCTGCGGCGTTTTCATGGTAGACTAAGTCAGATAAACTAAGTCTATGGAGTTGGCATGAAAACTGTGAACATTCACGAAGCCAAGACCCAGCTCTCAAAGCTCGTTGACGGGGCCTCGAAAGGAGAGCCCTTCGTAATCGCAAAAGCGGGTAAGCCCATCGTAAAAGTGACGGCGCTTAACGCTCCAGTGGGCGCCCAGGTACGTCGTATCGGTTTCATGGCGGGGCAGATTTTGGTGCCCGACGACTTTGATGAAATGGGCAAAGAGGAGATCGAGCGAATGTTCGGTGGCGCATGAAGCTGCTGCTCGATACACACCTTCTGCTCTGGGCTGCTAGTCAATCCAATCGGCTGTCCGCGAACGCCCGCAAATTGATCGGCAACCCGGAGAATGAGGTCCTGTTTAGCGCCGCCAGTTTATGGGAAGTGGCGATCAAGCGAGGGTTGGGCCGGCATGATTTTCAGGTTGATCCGCGACTGCTTCGCCGTGGTCTGCTTGACAATGGGTACGGCGAATTGCCGATTGTCAGCGATCACGTTGTCGCGATCGAGGGCTTACCGGCAATCCACAAAGATCCCTTTGACCGTATTTTGGTGGCGCAGGCGACGGTGGAGGGCATTACGCTGCTTACGACTGATTCTTTGGTGGGACAGTATCCAGGGCCAATCCGGACAGTGTAGGAACACGGCGGAGGTTGACCGCGTCGCAGATGTTCCCGTCATGCCGTGACCATCTTCGCCGGCCAGCTCTTTACGAAGGCCCCAAAGCGATCAAGCGCCTTGGAGAAATTGTCTCCGGCGGCGGCAAAGCCCAGGCGGAAATGCGAGGGCACATCGAAGCAATCTCCGGGCGCCAGCAGGATTCCACGCTCGGTAGCGGCCTCGCAAAACCTGCGAACGTTCTCTCCGCTCACCAGCCAGGGGAATGCGGTCATGCCGCCTTGTGGCGGAATCCAGTCGAGCACGTCGCGATGGTCCGCCATGAAACGCTGGAGGAGCTTGAGGTTTCGGGTGGCGGCTTCCTGGGTCTTGCCGAGCACGGCGTTACGTTTGCGGATTGCGATTTCCGAAAGAATCTCTCCGGTGGTGCTGTTGCAGATCGAGAAGTAGGCGCGCGCGGTCCAGTATTGCTGGCGGCGCTGGGCGTCGTGCTCGATCATCCATCCCGTGCGTACGCCGGCAATCGAAAAGGCCTTCGACATGTCGGCGATCACGGTGGCGTGCGGCAGGCGCGCCGCCGATCTCGTCTGCCTTCCGTGGTAGATGGGATGGTAGACCTCGTCACTCACCAGTTGGATTCCGCGTTCGGCGGTGAAGCCGTGCAGGGATTCCATCTCGCCGTCGCCGATGGTCGCGCCCGTGGGGTTGTGAGGATTGTTGATCAGGATGAGCTTGGTCTTCGAGTCAGCAAGCCGCTTGATCTCGTCGGGGTCGATGCGGAAATCGTTCTCCCGGCGCACGCGATAGAAGCGGGTTTCCAGGCCCAGAGATTGTGGAAGCGCTGAGAAAGTAGTAAATCCCGGCAGTGGGATGATTACGTTCGCGCCCGGCTCGGCCGCCGACCACATCAGGGCCACCAGCGCTTCAGAGGCCCCGGTTACGACTTGGACGGCCTCTACCGGGACACCCTGCATTTCAGCGATCGCCTCACGCAGACTGTCGGCGCCCGCGGGCCGGCTGTAGACCAGCTTATGGTTCAGGAAGCGGTGGCGCGTTTCCTCGTCGGCCAGGGCGAGGATGTCGTTCACGGTCCACGCCGGTCCGGTGCTCGCAGCGAGGTTGAATTCTATGTCGTGCTCGTGCTGGTCGAGCCAGGCATCGAGCAGAAACGGCTTGAGTTGCATTGCGGCCCCCTCGCAAGGAGAAAGTTGGTTGCTGTTATTGGATTCCGTGAACCGGCGCCGGGATGATTTTTTTCGAAAAAAACCTGCGATTCGGAGTATTGCCGCCAATATGGTAGATTTTAGCCCAGGTGGCAGACGAGACAACTTCGAGTCGCAATTACAACCTGTGCATTGTCGGCTTTGGCAACGTGGGCAGGGCACTGGTCCGGTTGTTGCAGCGCAAATCCGGCGAGCTGTGCCGGGACCACGGCATCAGGTGGAAGATCACAGGCATTGCCAGCCGCAGCCTGGGGTGGATCGCCGACCTCAATGGACTGGATCCAGACCAGGTGCTCGATGATCACCAGCGTGTCTTGATGCAGCCGGCCGCCGGCAATCTCCACGGCTGGCTGCAAGCGGCCCAGCCGGACGTGGTGTTCGAGGCTTCGTCATTGAACCGGCACAACGGCCAGCCGGCAATCGCGTACATCAAGGCGGCGTTGGAATACGGGGCGCACGCCATCAGCGCCAACAAAGGGCCGGTCCTGTTTGCTTATTCCGAGTTGTGCGCGCTGGCGCTCGCCCAAAAAAAGCAATTCCTGTTTGAGTCCACGGTCATGGATGGCGTGCCGATCTTTTCCCTGTTTCGCGAATCGCTGCGCGCGGTGAAGGTGGCCGGGTTCCGGGGAATTCTAAATTCGACCACCAACGTGGTGCTGGCCCAGATGGAAACCGGACTGGATTTCGACCAGGCAGTGCGCAAGGCGCAAGAAATGGGCATCGCTGAGACCGATCCTTCCGACGATCTCGAGGGTTGGGATGCGGCAGCCAAGATTGCCGCGCTTGCCATTGTCGTCCTGGGCTGTCCTTTGACCCTGGCTGACGTCGAACGGCAGGGAATTTCCCACTTGGACGCGGCTGCGGTGAAGACCGCGCGGCAGGCGGGCGCGCCCTATAAAATGGTATGTCGCGCGCAGCGCCGCGGGAACGGCGTTGCAGCGAGCGTAAGGCCAGAGCGCCTTCCGCTCACCGACCCTCTGGCCCGGGTCGATGGCGCTTCGTCATGCGTTCATTTTGAATTGGATATACTTCCGGGGTTGACCATTATCGAGCACGATCCGGGGCTAGAAACGACTGCCTACGGAATGCTGGCGGACCTTATATCTGTCCATGCGGCCGGAAATCGGCGAACTGATTCAAGGGGAGGACCATGAGCTTACTGCATCAGCAGCAAATATCGGCGGATAGACCCGGCTCGACCGCGGAAGTACCTTGGGATTCAGCCTGGGTGCGGGCGCAATTTCCATCGCTGCAGCAGGAGGTGAATGATCATCCCGCGATTTTCTTTGATGGACCTGCCGGTACGCAGGTGCCCCAGCGCGTGATCGACGGCATTACCGGCTATCTGCTGCACAGCAATGCGAACAACTGCGGCGCGTTTGCGACCAGCAAGCGCACCGACCGGACCATTGCGGAAGCACGGCTGGCGATGGCCGATCTTCTGGGCTGCACGGCCAAGGAGATCATCTTCGGCGCCAACATGACCACCTTGACCTTCGCCTTGAGCCGGGCCATCGGCCGCGAGCTCGCGCCGGGGGATGAGATCGTTCTCACCGTCCTCGACCATGACGCGAACTACTCTCCCTGGCAGGCGCTGGAGGAGCGGGGTGTCATAATCCGCCAAGTGGATATCCACGAAGCCGATTGCACCCTGGACATGGATGACCTGAGAAGCAAAATCACTTCCCGCACCAAGTTAGTGGCCGTGGGATACGCGGCCAATGCTGTTGGGACCATTAACGATGTTCACCAAGCGGTGCGGTTGGCCCATGCCGCCGGGGCCCTGGCGTTTGTCGACGCGGTACATTATGCGCCCCATGGCCCCATCGATGTCCGCGGGCTGGATTGCGATTTTCTGGCGTGCTCGACGTACAAATTCTTTGGTCCGCACATTGGAGTGATTTTCGGAAAGGCGGAGCGGCTCAAACAGTTTCGGCCTTACAAGGTGCGTCCGCAATATGATTCGCTTCCTGACTGCTGGGAGACCGGCACGCTCAACCATGAATGTCTGGCCGGAGTAACGGCAGCCGTCGATTACCTCGCCAGTCTTGGCCGCCACATGGCGCACGGCGCCACCGATCGCCGCTCGGCGCTGCTGGCTGCCTTTGCGGCCATCCAGAAATATGAGCGGATGCTGGTGAGCAGGTTGATCTCCGGGCTGCTCACGGTCCCCGGCTTGAAATTCTACGGCATCTCTGACGCCCAACGCTTCGACCAGCGCGTGCCCACGGTTGCCATCCGCATGGAGGGCTACACGCCCCTGCAACTTGCCCAGTACCTGGGCGAACAAGGAATCTTTACCTGGGACGGCAACTACTATGCCGTGAACCTCACCGAAAGGCTGCGCGTAGAAAAAGAAGGGGGCCTCCTGCGCATTGGCCTGGTCCACTACAACACCCAAGAAGAAGTGGATACACTGCTACGCGCACTGCGGAAATTGCGCACTTAGGGCTGGCATTCAGAAACAAAGTTGCGGTGATCGCCGGCCCCTATTTCCAATGCTTGTGCAAGATTGATCGGTTTTGCCGCGTAATTTGGTGTACTCTTAAAGCTACCCGCAGAAAATCCAGGGAGAGAAATTCAAAATGAGCACAGCAACAGAAGATATTTCAGAACCGAAAGCGGAGCCAGTGCGACCCAAGCTGGCCGCTGCGAAAGAACCCTCCACAGATAAATATGCCGCGGCCCGGCACGCCAAGAAGCTGCAAAGACGCCGCGCGCACAGAGTTACCCTGAGAAGGTCTCATACCAACGGATAACACGATAGAAACGATCAGGTTGGTCCACCCAGTCCGAGCGCGCTAGCGCCGTGACCGTGTGAAACGGTAACGGCCGCCCAGAGATGGGTGCCCCACTCTTCGCGGCTTTTGCGAAGGGTGGGACGCGATGCTCCCCGATTTGAATGTGTAACAATCAGGCGGTCACGGTACGAGCTTATTTCTTCAGCGCTCCCATGCCGATTGCCGGATGACTTCCGGGCTCGGCAGCATCACTGGTCTTGCTGGCGCCGGCGATGCGGTAGTCCTTGTATTCAATACTGAAATCTGCGTGCCCTCCCAGCCGCGTTGCCGTAACGCTATGATTGTGGGCAGGCACCCAGAAATCATTTACGTTGACATACAGCGTCTCGATTCTTGTTTCCTTGATCCAAATAGAAGGATTTCTTGCGGGCTCCGCTTCAATCCGCACAACCGCAAATTGCTCCGCGTCCACCCAGATCGTGCCCTGGAAGAGATACTTGTTCTTGGTCCTCGGTTTTAGGGAAAGCGCGTAGGTTGGCCGGCCGTGGGCCTCATCATACCCGATGAGGGTGAATTCGTAGTTCTCCTGATTGATGAGGATGCGTTTCTGGTTTTCCGCCTCGGACGCCTCCTTTTCAGCCTGCAGGAGTTTCTTGAATACCCGGTCAATGAGGAGTTTGGATCCGGTGGCCGATACGATTTCAAACTCCTTGGTTTCAGGCGCCCGGTATTTTGCATTCACCACCATCTCCGCTGCCCGGCCGGAGGGAAATCCTTTGTATGTCAGCCGGTAGACCCTGGTGGATTGATACGAAAGCAGGCCCTGGGCCCGTTTCAGATTCATGCTGACCAGGTTCTGCACTACCTGCTTTTCATTGAGTTGGCCATGCGAGCGCTGGTCCGCCGCGCTTGGGGCTTGCGCCGCAGCCGTCCGGCACAGGGCCATCGCACAGAGCACAAGCAGTGGGACGGCCAGAGTGGGAGAAGGGCGCATTTTGCCCAGGAACACAATTGGCTCGAAGAGCACTTCCATTCTCCGGCGGTCTGTGAGAAACGGCATGAGGAAACAGTGGCATATTTAAAGCCAAATAGCTATGCAAAATTGCACTATGTGGAATCCATGGCCTTTGACCGGTTGATATGGCAATGCCGCAAAAAAGCGTTGGCATTTCCGATGTCCCGATGTCTCGATGTCCCGATCTGCCAGAATTACCTTCGCATCTGGTCACAGTACTATTTGGGCCGGTTGTCAATCAGCCATCTTTTCACTATATTCCGTTGGGTCTGTTTCATCCTTGCTCGCGGCAGGAAGAGAAACAGTCAAATCAATTTCTCGGTCCTCACGGAGACGGAATATGAAGCCTGCAAGAATCCGGTTGTCCTGCATCAGGATCGCCCTCACGCTATTCATGGCGGCCTGGGCTTTTTCCATCTGGGAAAGCAGTCAAGCATGGGCTGAAGTCCCGCAGGCTCCTGCCAAAGCTGTTGCCCATTCCAGCGGCCCGCTCGAAATCAAAGTCCTCTCCTCCCGGCCCGATATGGTGAGCGGTGGCGACGCCCTGGTGGAAGTGAAAGCGCCGGCAGGGACCGGGTTGCATCAGGTCATGCTTGAGCTCAATGGCAAGGATGTATCGAACTTGCTGAAGCACGATCCGGAAAGTGGAACGTTTCGCGCGCTTGTAGGCGGCATGGTGGTGGGCAAGAACACGCTGCGGGCGTCCACGAAGGAGGGCCCAGAAGCGGTGGGTGTGACTAAATCGCCGGGTCATCGCCTAGCGCCACTCGATGCGGCCCTTACCGTCACAAACTACCCGATCACCGGACCGATTCTTTCCGGGCCCCACATTTCTCCATACGAGTGCCGGACGTTCGAATCCGGGCTGGGAGAACCGCTGGATCGCGACTGCTCTGCGGCCCCCAAGACGGAGTATTTCTACCGCACTTCCAGCAACATCTTCAAGCCGCTGACGGACCTTTCCGCGCCCCGGCCTTCCGATCTGGTGACGACAACCACCAACGAAGGGAAGACCGTCCCTTACATCGTGCGTGTCGATTCCGGGACCATCAATCGCACCATCTATCGCATCGCCATGCTGGATGATCCCCACCCAACGGCGGCCCCCTGGACGCCTGGGCCAGGCTGGAACCGCAAGCTGGCCGTCGTTTTCGGCGGCGGCGCCGGTACCCAATACAACCAGGGAATGAACCAGGCGTCCGCTGCGCTGAACCATGTATATCTTTCCCGCGGTTTCGCCTTCATCGCCGCGACCGAGTTAGTGAATCAGTTGCACAGCAACGCCGTGCTGCAAGGCGAAGCGCTGATGATGATCAAGGAGCATTTCATCAAGACCTACGGTCTGCCAAAGTGGACTGTAGGCTTTGGCGGGTCTGGCGGAGCGATCCAGCAGTTGCTGATTACTGAGATGTATCCGGGGCTGTTGGATGGCCTGCAACCCTCGCTCTCCTTTCCTGATTCCAGCTTGCAGACTGCGGATTCGGGGTTACTGCAGAACTTCTGGCGTAAGGCCGATCCCGCGATCTGGACAGACGCCAAGAAAAGCGCAGTCGAAGGTTACACACGGGGAACTACCGCTGCCTGGGAGCGGTCCTTCGTCCCTGTCTCTTTGGCGACCAACGCGCGGGGCTGCGCGCTCAAGGATGACAGCAAAGTATATGACCCGGTGAAGAATCCTAAAGGCGTGCGCTGCACCTCGCAGGAAATGCGCGTCAACATCTATGGCCGCGATCCTAAAACCGGCTTCGCCCGCAAAGGCCAGGACAATGTCGGTGTGCAATATGGCTTGCTGGCTCTCAATCATGGGGTCATCACCGTGGATGAATTCTTGGAGTTGAACCAGAAGATAGGCGGCAACGATATCGATGGCAACTACACCTCGGAGCGCGTGACCGGCGACCCGATTGCTATTCGCGCGGCCTATCAGAGCGGACTCTTGAATTCCGGCGGCGGTGGACTGGCGACCGTGCCCATCCTGCACACCCGTCCATATGCCGACCAGCAGGGCGACATTCACGACCGGGAGCGTGATTTCACCATCCGCGCCCGCCTGCAGAACGCCAACGGCCGGTCCGACAACCAGGTGATCTGGCTGGCGGGGCGCGGTGAGAACTATCAGACTCTGAATGTAGACATGGTGTCCCTGGCCCTCGATACGATGAACCAATGGTTGGATAAGATCGCAGCCGATCCGGCGCCGCCGTCCACGGATAGAGTTGTGCGCAACAAGCCGGCCGAAGCGGTCGATGCGTGTTGGGATGGCAATGGTCACAAGATCGTCGAGCCGGCCAGCTTCAGCGGAGAAGGGAAGTGCAACGCCCTTTATCCGGTCCACGGCGAGCCGCGCCTGGCCGCCGGAACTCCCCTGGCCAATGACATACTCAAGTGCCAGTTGAAGCCCATTGAGTACGGCGACTATAAGGTCGCGTTTACCGGAGCCCAGAAGGCGCGCATGGCCGCAGTCTTTCCTGATGGCGTCTGCGACTTTACCCGGCCCGGCGTCGAACAAGTTGGAATTAAGGGAACGTATCAACAGTATTAAAGAGGACCTTATGCGACTGTCTAAACCGAGAATTTTGCCGTTGAGTGAGCAGGAATGGAATGAAGAGCAACGCGCGTTGTTGACCCGTACCCGGCCCGCGGAGTCGGTGTTGAATGTGCTGCGTACGCTTGTCCGGCACACCGATCTCTTCAAGCGCTGGCTGCCGTTCGGCAATCAGGTCTTGTTCCACTCGACCTTGCCGCCGCGCGAGCGTGAGATTGTGATCTTGCGCATCGGCCATTTGTGCAAATCGGGATATGAATTTCATCATCATGTCGCGCTCGGCAAACGCGAGGGGCTGACCGACAACGACATCCAAGCCATTCAGCAGGGTGCTGATGCGGCGCATTGGGGCGCCTTTGACCGGCTGCTCCTTGTGGCCGTTGATGAATTGCACCAAGACTATTTCATCAGCGATGCAACCTGGCAAGGACTTACGCAACGCTACAGCACGAACCAGATCATCGACATGGTCTTTGCCGTCGGTCAATATACGATGGTGTCGATGGCGCTGAATTCCCTTGGCGTGCAACTGGAAGACACCAAGACGCCGTGAACAGCCGTAGATTGAAAAAATCAACTGGTTGCTGAGGGCCCTTGCGTCCCGTCCAACTCCTCCAACCGGATGTCCCGCGTTTCACGAATAAAGACCAACGCCAGCATGGCCACAGCGCAGTACACGGCATAGACCACCGGCACAAAGTACCACTTGTGCCGGACATCCTGGCCGATGAGGCCGGCCAAGACCTGGGGTGCGATCATTCCGCCTAGAATGGCGGAGAAGCTGTAAGAGATGCCGCTGCCGGAGTAGCGGAATCTGGTGGGGAAGCTTTCCGAGGTCAGGATGGGCGCCAGCCCGTGTAGCAGTCCAATGCCGAAGAAGTTGATGAGAAACTGCAGCAGCATGACCAGCACCATCCGTTTGCCAACGATGGCCAGCACGAACGGATACGACAGCAGCGTGGTGATGCCGATGGCCACGTAGGCGACCGTGCGTCTCTTCAGCAGGTCCGCAGCCGGCCCGCTGAGCGCCACACCCAATATGTCGCCTACGCGTCCGACCATCAGGATGCTCGCGGTCGTAACCAGCGGGACGCCCGCAAATTTCATGAACGAGATGATGTAGGTTCCGCTGACATAGCCATCCATCTGCTGGAAGGCCGACACCATGGCCAGCAAGAGGATGGGAGCGGCATGCTGCTTGAACACCGCAAGACTCGGCATCGCAGCCAGTTGCTCGCGCCGCTTCATTCGCTCGAACAGCGGGCTGTCTGCCAGCTTATAGCGCGCCAGTAGCGCCGGAGCCACGATCACCAGCGAGAGCAGCATGGCAATACGCCAGCCGTTGGCAGCGAAGCTCTTGTTCAGCACCAGCAGCATGGCGCTGGCCGACATGCCGCCCAATGGAATGCCCATATTGGCCAGCGACATCCAGAATGCCCGTGTGCGTCTCTGGGCGCCGAACTCGGCCAGCAAAGAGGAAGCGCCGCCAAACTCGCCTCCCAGCCCGATCCCTTGTACGACCCGCAAGAGCAGCAGCAGGATCGGGGCCATGATTCCTAGCGTGGCGTATCCGGGCAGCACACCCATCAGGCAGGTTGCGGCGCCGACCATGACCAGATTGATGACGAAAGAGGACTTCCGTCCGCTACGGTCGCCCCAATGGCCGAAGATGAATGCGCCCAGCAGCCGCGCCGGAAACCCCGCTCCAAACGTCAGGTAAGAGAACACCAAAGCTTGCGTCTCGGAAAGCTGGGGAAAGAATATTTTCGGAAAGGCGCTGGCGGCTGCATAGCCAAAGATAAAGAAGTCGTAAAACTCAACCATCACGCCCGCGGTCGCCGAGAACGCAAGAATGACCAGTGTGCGAATGCCAACGTCCTGCTCAGGTTGCGTCGCCATGAAAAGTCCTCTCCAGGGGCCTGCGAGCTTAAAGATGGGCCAGCTTAAAACGGGAGCGATTATACCCTCAAATTAAGTCATTTGATGTTAGAGTTCTAAAGCTGAATACTTTAGGTGTCAATCATCCATCGCGGTGAATGCGCGCAGATGGATGATGGATGATCGATATGCCGCCTTCGGGCCGAGACTGCCGGTAATGTCAAACCTTCGCGAACGACCATCGTCAAGTCCGGCGCCGCCTTCCGTTCCCAGCAGCGCACAGATCGACACCTTTGCCCGAGACCACCTTCCGCCCGAAGATATGTGGCCGGTGATGAATGCCTATGGTATTCCCGATCTTGATTGTCCCGCCCGGTTAAACGCCGCTGTTGAACTGCTCGATCGCAATGTCGAAAACGGCCTGGGCCCGCGCCCCTGCCTGCGTGCCGGGAATGAAATCTGGAGTTATCGGAAGCTGCTGGAGCTTGCCAACCGTATCGCCAACCTGCTGAAGGGTCGAGGGCTTGCTCCGGGTGGGCGCGTTCTGCTGCGCGATGCGAATTCTCCCATGCTGGCCGCATGCTGGTTCGCTGTGCTCAAGGCCGGTGGTATTGCGGTCACTACGATGCCCCAGTTGCGCGCGCAAGAATTGGCCGCCATCGCCATCAAGGCCCAAATTGACTTCGTGCTGTGCGCCCGGGAATTCTCAGAAGAAATCGAGAATGCGCAGTTGGCTGGGCCAGTCCGTGAGAGGACCATCCTGTACGACGCTTCGGCCAGCGCCGAACTTGCACCGCTGCTCGTTGACTGTTCCACTGAGTTTATCAATGCCGACACTGCCCAAGACGACATCGCCCTGATCGCTTTCAGCTCCGGAACAACCGGCGAACCGAAAGCAGCGGTGCATTTCCATCGCGACCTGCTGGCCGTCTGTGACACATACTCAGCGCATATTCTCAAGCCACAGGCAGATGACATTTTCTGCGGAAGTCCGCCGCTGGCATTTACCTTCGGATTGGGCGGCCTGTTACTTTTCCCCATGCGGGTAGGCGCCTCAACTGTGCTGTTGCCGAAGGCGACCGCCGAAGGCCTGCTGCAGGCCATCGCGCGACACCGGTGTAGTATCTGTTTTACCGCGCCTACGCTCTACCGCAGCATGATTGAATTCGCGCCTCGCTTTGATCTGTCATCGCTCAAGAAGTGTGTTTCCGCCGGAGAGCGCCTGCCCGCCGCCGTCTTCGAAGCGTGGCGCAAGGCCACCGGGCTCCAGATCATCGATGGCATCGGCTCCACGGAACTGCTGCATATCTTTATTTCTGCCGGCGGCGAAGAGATCCGCCCTGGCTCAACCGGGAAGCCGGTTCCCGGATACCAAGCCCTGGTGATAGACGACGCCGGCTTGCCGGTCCCCGCAAACACCTCCGGACGCCTGGCCGTGCGCGGGCCCACCGGCTGCCGCTATCTCGATGCTCCGGACCTCCAACGCAAATACGTCGAGAATGGCTGGAACATTACCGGCGATGCTTATCACGTGGATGACGACGGCTATTTCTGGTACGAAGGACGCATCGACGACCTGATCGTCAGTTCGGGCTACAAGATCTCCGCGGTCGAGATTGAAACCGCGCTCATGGGCCATCCCCAGGTGGTGGAATGCGCGGTCATCGGAACCCCCAGCGAGGAGCGTGGTGAGATCGTGAAAGCCTTCGTTGTCCTGCGTGACGGTATGGCTGCGGGCGATCCATTGCGGCGAGAACTCCAGAACTATGTGAAATCCCGGATTGCGCCGTACAAGTATCCGCGCGCCGTGGAGTTTGTCGCCGAGTTGCCGCGTACCTCGACCGGCAAACTGCAACGCTCACGCTTGCGCGAGCAGGAACTGAGAAAGCAACACCCGGCGGCGCCGGATTCCTGAGTGTACCTTCGCGAGCTAATCGGGAACTACCGCCGTGACCTCCACCTCAAAGCGCGCCTCCGATTCGAGCAGCCCCGAAACTTCCACGACCGTCATGGCCGGATAATGCCTGCCGATAATCTCCCGGTAGACTGCGCCAACGTCTTTGGCGGCCGCCATATATTCCTTCTTGTCGATTACATACCAGGTCA
>DATMNZ010000048.1:0-3389 GCA_035568495.1 Saccharimonadales bacterium (SeqCode)
CCGCCCGCTGTGCGGGCTGCGCGCCGGCCTGCGGCAGCGAGGAATTGGCTTGATCCTGTACTTACCCAGCACTTAGCCTGGCCGCCACGCAAAGGCGCGTGGCGGCCAGGCACGTGCTGGGCTACTTTCTGCCGCCCCTGCTGGGGCTGGTTTGATCGTGCGACCCGCTGCCTCGATTTCCTTAAGTGTCCCTCAGGGCGGTTGGCCCGCGAAAGCCCATGAAAATACCAGGAGAAGCTTGTTTTTCGACCCTGAATTGTATTGTGGCTAACCGCCATTTAGTGATCGTAGGCCATGCAGCCCGGTTCGACTTTTCCCAGGAATCCCGGCGGGTATTGGTTTTTCTGCCAGAACTCGCGTTTGGCCTGGCAGTTGATTACCGTGGAGACCCTTTCCTTTGCGGCTAGCTGATAGCTTCGTTGTAGCGCAGGCAGGAAATCTTCGGGTTTTGTGACGTATTCGCCGCGCGCTCCCAGGGATTCGGCCATCTTGTCGTAGCGAAGGTTTTCGTGGAACAGGTACATGTGCGCCGCTTTTCCTGCGCCCTGGACGCCCCAGGCGTTGTTGTTGTACACGATCATCACGACCGGCATCCGGTATTTGCTCATGGTTTCCAGCTCCATGCCGGAATAGGCGAAGCCGGCATCGCCCGTGATGCCGATCACCGGTGCGCCGCGATATGCGGCTTGGGGGCCGGCGCCGAGTTGTACGGCGGCGCTTACACCGAAGGCGTATCCGCAATCCGGGCCGATGGCGCCGTATTGGTATGCGCCGTTGCAAATCTGGCCCGGACGGTATGCACGGAAGTAG
Organism: Saccharimonadales bacterium (SeqCode); assembly: GCA_035568495.1. Classification (GTDB taxonomy): domain Bacteria; phylum Acidobacteriota; class Terriglobia; order Terriglobales; family Acidobacteriaceae; genus Angelobacter. Next base: position 811 of record DATMNZ010000048.1, read on the forward strand.
CGGCGCGTATAACGGGCGATCCCGTAGCCGCCGGCAACTACCGTTGTCTGCTCCTTCGCCAGGTCGCCACGGTACAGAAAATCGCTCAACTGTTGGGCTATTACCGCTGGATGTACTGCATCTTTGTAGCTGAGTCCGGTCTTATAATATTCGGCGTTTTCATCTTCGAACTTCCGCCGCTCCGCCGCCAGCTCCGAGACCCAGGTTTCACGGCGCATGGCGGGCAAGACCTCCGCCAGGGCTTCCATGGCAGCTTTTTCGCAACTCACAATGCCCAGATCGATCGGCATGTTGCGCCCGATATCGGCGGCATCGGGATCGATGCGGACATATTTTGCGTCGGGGCTGAAGTGATACTCGCCCACATTGGGCATGGAGTATTGGCCAACAAAGACCACTAGGTCGGCGCTCAGAAGTGCGCCGGGAGCGGTGCTGGCCGAGAGCCGGTGGCCGTCGGAGAACTGTCCGCGCACCACGCCCGACTCGACCACCGCAATGTCCGCTCTTTCCGCCACCTGTTTTAGCGCGTCCCAGGCCCGGCTGTAGAACACACCGGTGCTGGCCACGATCATGGGCCGCTGGGACGCCTGGATCATCTCGGCCAGGGTCCGCACGCGTTTGGGGTCAGGATAAGGCTTGGCGTCCGTCTTGTATTTTGAGCCTTCGTGGTAATAGCGCAGCTCACTCGAATCTTTGAATTTCGCGCCATAGACTTCAGCCGGGAAATCCAGGTGGACGGGCCGGGGAATGCCGGTCTTCAACTGCCGGAAAGCATAGGCTGAATATTCATAGATCCGGCTGGGATCGATCAAGCGCTTGCCATATTTGCGCATGCCTTCCGTGGTGGGCTGCTGGTAGGCCGTCTGAATTCCCATCTCGGTGTCGTCTTCCGAGAGGCGCTTGTTGCTGGCCAGCACGAGCAACGGAGTTCGCGCGGCGCCGGCGGCAGCGATGTTCATGATCATGTTGGTAAAACCCGGCCCCTCTGTCCCGGAACAGGCGGCGATCTCGCCGGTGACGCGGATAAAACCGTCGGCGGCCGCGCACATCGAGCCCTCGGTCCGGCCGCCGTAGCAGGGAATGCCTTCATCGCAGATCGAATTGATCACATCGTAGTTGCCAGGGCAGCAGAAGAGGGCGGCCAGCCCTTCGCTCTTGCAGACCTGGGCAAAGACCTGCGCTCCGCGCATGGGGAAGCTGGCTGGTTTGGCGGGCAAGTTCAAGGCCGCCGGAATTGCATCGGGCACACGGATGGCGGGCTCGGCCGGCGTTGCCGCCATGACCGCTTTGGAGGCGCCCAGTGCGCCGGCCGCGCCCAGAATCGAATTTTTAAGGAAGTCCCGCCGCGAGCCAGTTCGGTCTGCGCTCTTCTTCATAGAGTCCCCCGTAGTTCTTATTTTGCGCTGCTGCCGGTTTCAAGTTTCGGACGCTTGGATTCCGGCCACAAACTCCGCAGAAAATTTACGACATGCCAGATTTGTTCATCCTGCATTTTGTCTTTGAATGCAGGCATGTCATTCTTGGTGCCTTCGCGAGTGCTCGCAAAAATTGCCGGCGCGGAAGTTCCATACAGCCAGGCATCGGGGTCGGTAAGGTCGGCGGGCGGAGTACCATTGAAATCGCGTCTTCCCAGTCCCTTGCCATCCTGGTCATGGCATTCGACGCAATGCACGAGGTAAAACTGCCGGCCGCGCGCGATGGACTTGGTGGTGTAAGGAAGCGGTCCTTTTTCAGGTCCGTCTTTCGCGGTCTCTTTCCGGGTACCGTTTGGCCCAGGGCTTTGGGCGCCGATACTCACCGTCAAAACTGTCACAAACACTGCCAGCCTTAGCATCTTGGCTGTTGAAAGTAACAGTCCAGAGCAGGCAAGTCAATCGGGGCTTGAATCCGGGGTGCTATTCTGGGGGACAAAGAACCGGGTGATCCGGTGATCGGGAGATCCGGTGATCGGAAAGGCAAAAGCATGGGCGCTTCCTAATGACCAAAGTCATTGGACCTTGGGTTAAGCCTTGCTCCGATTCGCCGATGTCATAGTAAAGTTCTATCGTAGATGTTTTATTCTCATACTAATGAATTGGCATAACTTTAGCGGTACTATGCCTGTCTGCGTCTTCCGTAGGTGTGCCCTCGCCCTGGTAGCGGCCATGTGCCTTGCTTTGCCTACGGGCATTGCCGCCCAGCACTTTGCGTTCAAGGATTACGGCAAAGAGCAGGGATTGACCAACCTGGCGCTGACCTGCATGCTCCAGGATTCAGACGGTTTCTTGTGGGTGGGGACCAAAGGGGGCTTGTTCCGATACGATGGCCAGGCGTTCCAGGAGTTCCGTCCTCTCGATGCGGCTGACCGTAGCATCATGGCCCTTCATCAGTCGGCTGGGGGCAATCTCTGGGTAGCAACCGACGATGGCCGTCTTCTCCAGCGCCGGGGCGATCATCTGGAAAGGGTAGTTGTAGACGAGGCCATCGAGTTCCAGCACGGGCCGAACATCTTTGCGTCCGACCAGCAGAACCGGCTTTACCTCGCGGTCCAGAAGGGGCTGATCCGGCTGGAAGGTGCAAGTGGAGATCATTATCGGCTT
>DATMNZ010000049.1:0-15734 GCA_035568495.1 Saccharimonadales bacterium (SeqCode)
GGTTGTCATGGCCGCCTCACTGGCGCTGCTTCTGCTGGCGCCTGCCCATGCCCGTTCTGTGAAGCAGAAGAAGCTGGCCGCCCGCTCGCAGTTCGAAACCGCCGAGCGCCTGCGTGAAGCCCTCAACGGGAAACGCCAGGACCAGCGCAGCCGCCACGATTACCAGAAAGTCATCGACGCCTATCGTAAGGTCTATTACACCGCGCCCACCGTTTCCAAGGCCGACAGCAGCGTGCTGGCGGTGGCGGAATTGCTCGATGAACAGGGCCGGGTCTTCGACGACGCCAAGAGGTTCAAGGATGCGATCGGGCAATTGGAATTCCTGCGGCGTGAATACCCCGGCAGCAAACACCGGGCCGAAGCGCTATTCACCATCGCCCAGATCTACCAGGACGACCTCGAAGACCACGACCATGCCAAAGCCGCTTTTGAGGATTATCTCAAACACTATCCGCATGGCCGCCTGGCGCCCGAGACACACAAAGCCATCGACGAGATGGAAATAGCCGCCAGAAAAGACAAAGATCAAAATAAAGACAAGGGCGGAAAATCGAAGGCGGCCCGGGCCGAAGCCAAGAGTATGGAACCACGGGTGCCGGAACCCAGAGTGAAGGATGATGTCAAAGAAGCTGCCGCAGAGGAACATCATCGTGAGGGGCATCCGCCGTTGCTGACCAATATCCGCCACTGGTCAACGCCCGATTACACGCGCGTGGCTATCGATCTGGAAGACGAAGTGAAGTATGAAGCCGGAAGAGTAAACAATCCAGACCGCATCTTTTTCGATCTGCACGGGACCAAGCTGGCTTCCGACCTAGTGGGCAAGTCGTTTGACGTGGAAGATGGCTTCCTGCATCGCATTCGCGTGGCCCAGTTCAAACCGGGCCTGGCGCGTGTAGTGCTCGATGTGGATGACGTGGCCGAATACTCGGCCTTCCTGTTGCCGAATCCGTATCGGCTAATCATCGATATCCACGGCAAGCAGCCGGCGGTGACCGTGCCGGACGCCAAGACCAGTGCGACCTCCAGGAAGATCGTGCCGCCGAAAGATCCACCGGGCGCTATGGCGCCCCCGGCCATCCTCACTTCCTCGATCATGCCGCCCATTGTGCCAACGGCCCGGCCGCCGGAAACAACCAAGCCAAAGAACAACGCTGCACCGGAAAAGATTGTGGTCGATAAACCTGTGGAGAAAGCGGGAGATGTAGTCCCAGAGAAGGCCGCAGACAAAGCCCCAGACAAGAGGGACAAGACCGACAAGCCGGTCGCCATCGCCAAGGCTGAGGCGCCTAAGGTTGAAGAAGTAAAGATTGAAGACAAAGACAAAGTGACGGCCCGGCCCACGAGCGGGCCCACGTATCAGGCCGTAACTCCCCATGGGCCGTCCAAGACCCGCAGGGAAAGGGAGAGGGAGAAGGACCTATCCATCCATGCAGCCTCGCCCACGGCAGCCGGTGAGCGTTCCCTGATTCGCACTCTGGGGCTGAAGATCGGCAAGATCGTAATCGACGCCGGACACGGCGGTCACGATACCGGGACCATCGGCCCGAATGGATTGCAGGAAAAAGACCTGGTGCTCGACGTCGCCCTCAAGCTGGGCAAGGTGCTGGAAGACCGCCTGGGCGCCGAGGTCGTCTATACCCGCGACGACGACACGTTCGTGCCTCTGGAAACGCGCACCGCCATCGCCAATAAAGAGCGGGCTGATCTGTTTATCTCTATCCATGCGAATTCCAGTGATGACGCTTCCGCGCGGGGCGTGGAAACTTTCTACCTGAACTTCACTTCGTCGAAAGACGCGCTGGATGTGGCTGCGCGCGAGAATGCGGTTTCTGAGAAATCAATCCACGAACTGCAGGACCTGGTCAAGAAGATCGCGCTGAAGGAAAAGATCGAAGAGTCCAGAGAATTTGCCATCGACGTGCAGAAATCGCTCTATACCGGCCTCGCCGGCAAGAGTCCGGGGCTGCGCGACCGGGGCGTGAAGAAGGCCCCATTTATCGTGCTCATCGGGGCAAACATGCCGTCGATCCTGGCGGAGATCTCGTTCGTAAGCAACCCGCCCGACGAGAAAAAGCTCAAGACCAACGATTACCGCCAGCGTATCGCCGAATCGCTTTACAAAGGGGTCTCGAAGTACGTGAACGGATTAAGCGGCGTGAAAGTGGCAAGCAAGCTGGCAGCGGAGTAGCAATTGGCAAATAGCAGTTGGCAAATAGCAATTGGCAATTAGCAAAGAGCATTCAGCACTCAGCCTATGAAACAGATTGATAATTGCCAAAATTGGTAATCGGGGAATTGAAATACCGGCTATTCGGCAATGATGACGATTCTTGGCAATCTGCAATAGCGTTAACTCCAGGATCAGGTCTTCAATTCCCCGATTACCAATTTTGGCAATTACCAATTGCTCCCATGCTCCCTCTCGAACAAAAAGTCCGTCTCCTCAAACTGGCCCGCGAGGCCCAGCGGAACGCTTATGCGCCGTATTCGAAATTCCACGTGGGCGCGGCCGTGTTGCTTGAAAATGGCGAAGTCCACACCGGATGCAACGTTGAGAACGCCTCCTACGGGTTGACCAATTGCGCCGAGCGGACTGCGATCTTCTCCGCCGTCGCCAGTCTGGGAGGCGCGAACGTTAAGGTCGTGGCCGTCGCCGTGGTCAACAGCCAGGACGCGCCTTGCTCTCCCTGCGGCGCCTGCCGCCAGGTCATTTCCGAATTCGGACCGAAAGCCGTCCTCTGGTACCAGGGACAGGACGGCATCGTCGAAAGCACTATGGAACGGCTGCTTCCTGATAGCTTTAGGCTGAAGAGTTAGCACTCAGCATTCAGCACTCAGCATTCAGCACTCAGCATTCAGCACTCAGCCATGAAACAGATTGGTAATTGCCAAAATTGGTAATCGGGTAATTGAAAAGGCAGGACCAGTCGCCGCTGATTTGCGCTGATGAACGCTGATTGATTCGCTGTGGCCCTTCTGGCCCATGATCTCTCATCGACAATCGATGATTAGAGACTGCTCTCAACCAAGACTTATCAGCGTTCATCAGCGCAAATCAGCGGCCACACATGCCTTTCAATTACCCGATTACCAATTTTGGCAATCACCAATCTTGTTTCATGGCCGAATGCTGATTGCTGAATGCCCCCCCCTGCTTCTTCGCGTAGAATCTTTCCAGGGCGTTCCGGTGTCTAAATTTAGATACGGTTCCCATGTTTCTTATGAAGATTCGAACTTTATTCCTGCTGTTGATATCTGCTGCGCCGCTGGCTCTGGCCGTGGCGGGTGGGAAATCCGCCACTGCCGCCGGCGCTCCGGTGCTGCCCGCCAATTTCAGCGGATGGCAGAAAACCGCTGCTACGGTGAAGACCAGCTCTGACCCGGCTGTGGCCGACCCTGCGGACGCCGAGGTCCTAAAAGAGTACGGTTTTGCCGGTGTCGAACTGGCCAGCTACACACGCGACGACCGCACCCTGCAGATCAAGGCTGCCCGGTTCCATGACGCCAGCGGGGCCTATGGAGCGTTTACTTATTACGGCAAGGCCCAGATGCAAACGGAAAAGATCGGGGATGAAGCCGTCTCGTTCAACACCCGCGTTCTGTTCTACCGGGGGAACCTGCTGGTGGACGTCAATCTTGACCGGGTCACCGCCATGTCCGCCGCCGATTTGCGGTCCCTGGCCGGTCTGCTGCCGCAGGTGAGCGGCAATCTGGCGGCCCTGCCCACCTTGCCGCTGTATCTGCCGAAACAATCGCTGATGCAACATACCGGAAGGTACATCGTGGGTCCGATGGCCCTGGAACGTCTGGGCGTTCCGCTTCCGTCGTCTCTGGTGGACTTTACAAAATCTCCTGAACTGGCTTTTGCCAACTATCGCACCATGTATGGTGAAGCCAACCTCACGCTGGTGGCCTATCCCACGCCGCAGATCGCGGTTGAACGCCTCAAAGCTTTGCAGGCGGCGGAGCAGGCGGGCGCGCTTACCGGCGCGCCCTTCAAGTTCAAACGCAGCGGCCCAATCGTGGCCCTGGTGAACGGACAAATACCCGACGATCAAGCCGATTCACTGCTGGCGTCGGTGAACTATGACGCCGAGATTACTTGGAACCAGCCAACCAAGCCTGACCGCAAAGAAGATGCAGGCGGTTTGTTGATTGGGATTGCCCTCTTGATTGGCATCATTCTGTTGTTTGCCGTGACCTCCGGGATCGCATTTGGGGGCATCAGGATCATTGCCCGGAAACTCTACCCTGGCAAGTTCCTTGGCCCGGCTGAAGAAGCAGAGATGATCCATCTGGACCTGAAATAGGGGTAACTGTATTAAAAACAATGGTTTACGGTGAAACAACCGGGCACAGTGACACTTTGCGGCAGTTTTCCTCGGGGTGTTGATAGATAAGTTAAGTTATTGAAAACAAAGGCATTTATTATGGAAATATTCCTTGACACTGCCTTTCACCGCCCCATAAGATTTCGCCAGAAAGTTCTGATGGTCTTTTTGAACATCCGTTGGAACTATTCTCCCTTGAAAGAAAAGGCCGCCCAAGTTGCCGGGCGGCCTTTTCGTTGTAGCAATGCGATGACCAAATTCACGAGCGGACAAGAAATTTGTAACGATATTTGATGCTGATCTGCTCGCCCGCCTTGATGGAGACCTCCCATTCAATTACCGAACTGGGGTTTAACGCCTGAATCGCGATCGCAGTTTTGCGCGACTTGCCGTCATGCGAGGCTGAAACCACTTCGCCGACGAGATTCCGGGTCACGTGCAAAGGCGCATCAACGTTTTTGTAGTTGTGGACCTGCAACGTGCCTTCCACGGTGATGGCGTCATAGGAATTGCCGCCGGAGCGTACCGCCGCTTTGGTCCGCTCAATCTCGCTTTCTTCCTTCGCGACGTGGATATCGGAGGCAATCGTCAGCTTGAGGATGCCGGTGGCGCCTTTGGGTGTGTAAGAAAGCGTCTCCTGGGCGATGGGTTTAGCGCCGTGGATGACCATGGCGGGCGCCGTGGTCCACGGGAATTTGGAGCCGTTTTTCAGCTTCAGCGAGTGCCAGGCGGCATTCTGAATGGGTTGCGGTTCACGCTGATAGGCAGCCTGGTAGTTGCCCCAGAAATCCACACGGGAAGTGTCATGCACCTCCCACTCATAAATCTCATCGTAGGAAAGGGACGTGGTGAAGACGTTATAGAGGGCGCGCTCGCCCTTTTTCAGGGTTGCGTCGGGACGAGAGTAAAGAAAAAGGTCCTGTTCGGAATCGCCGGCCAGCTCGGTGACGGACGGGGTCAACTCCACGGCGGAGGCAGGCGCCTGATCCGCCGACATCGAATTGACCATCATCTGGCTGGCGATGCCGGAGTCGCGTGCCCCGGTGCGGGAGTTCAAAGCATTCATCATTTCCGGGAGAGTTTGCCGCAGGGACATAGGCGAGTCGATATTCGCGTACCGGAAGTTTGGAAATCCGACCACGAAAAACAGGTCGGTGTGCGCCAGGTCTTCCGCATCGTTGACGACCACGGCCTGCATGGTCATCTCGGCCGTATTCTTGTCTTTCAGTTCAATCAGGTACGAAGGCGTCCAGCCCAGCCCGCGTTCCAGATATCCCATGGCCATGGGGACCTTACCCGTGGCATTTCTCACCCGGAAGCGAAGGGATTTACGCAGTTCCAATGACGTGGTGGCCAGATTGGGCTTTCCCGTAAACTCAATGCCCTTAATCTCGCTGGTGCTCAGGGCCATGATCTTCCCGGCGGTGTTCAGCAGCAAGACGCTGGAATTGGCGGCCAGCGGCTCAGCGGAAGGGGCTTCTTCCTCAGCGCTAGCCGCTGGGTTGAGTGTCCGGGTGGAAGTCTGGGCCATGATCTCTCCCGTGTACTGCTTGCCCTCGTGGGCCACGGTAACGGTCTGCCCGGCATTGGCGGCCAGCAGGGCCGTCAGGGTGGAAGCGTTGAGTGCTATGGGCTCTTTGTGGCTAAACGCCACAACCTCTTCCAGCACCGTGCCGGGGCTGCTGGTGGCTATCCACAGGCTGCCCAAGGTGGCGGAGGGAACTCCATCAATCTGGCCCTGCCCGTCGCGCACCTGGGCCTGGCCGTTGCGCAGCACAAACGCCAGGCCATTCTTGAAGAGCGCTGCCGAAGCCGGGTGCAGGTCCTTGACGGGCGTTGCGGCTGGTTGTTGCGCGGCCATTGCTAGAGAAATACAGAAAAGAAAAGCAGTCAGTGGCAGTAAGGTTCCGAAGCGCATATTTGCCTCACGAGCAAGCGATGGAATTGGATTTGTTGCCAGTATATACTGCGTTGAAAACATGGCCGGGTGTACTGGTGAAATCCGAATATAAGCTGTTCAAAGACCGGAAAGGCTTAATTCGTGGGGAGCGTAGCACATGGAAGTCAATAACATCCAGGCATTCCTTGAATACTACGAAAGCGTGCGCAAGCGGACTCTGAAGGTGGTGCGCTCGATTCCGGGCGACAAGTTTGACTGGAGCTACCGTGAAGGCAAGTTCACTCTGGCCGACATGGTGCGGCACATTGCGGCCATTGAGCGCTACATGTTCGCCGAGAACGTGCAGTTCAAACCCAGCCGCTATCCCGGCTGCGGCCGGGAACTGGCGCATGGCCCGGAGAACGTCCTTTCGTTTTTCGACAGCATGCACCAGGAATCGGTGGCGATCTTCAGTCAGCTTACGCCGGAAGACCTGGAGAAGAAGTGCATCACGCCTGCCGGATCGGCGATTACCGTTTGGAAATGGCTGCGGTTGATGGTCGAGCACGAAATCCACCACCGGGGCGAGCTCTACATGTATCTCAACCTGCTGGGAATTACCGCGCCGCCGATGTATGGCCTGACGTCAGAGCAGGTGCGGGAGAGTTCCCAGGGACCCGCCCTGGGGAGATAAAGGACCAGCAAGCCAACGGCATTCTCCATCGGCATCCACCGGTGAGTTGGGGTACATTAGGTCTATGTCCACCATTCCTGTTACTGATCGCACACGTGTCCGCCGGTTGCCTGATCGCGGGGCTTATGATCGCGAAGTTATCAACAGCATTCTTGATGAAGGCTTCCTCTGCCACGTTGGGTTCGTCGCCGAAGGCGCCCCGGTCGTTATCCCCACCGGCTACGGACGCGACGGAGATATCCTATACATCCACGGTTCGGCGGCCAGCCGCATGTTGCGCTCATTGCAGCAGGGTATCGAGATGTGCGTCACCGTCACGCTCGTGGATGGACTGGTGCTGGCCCGCTCGGCCTTTCATCACTCCATGAATTACCGCTCGGTGGTGGCTTTCGGACGGGCGACTCTGGTGGAAGACCCCGCGGAAAAGCTGCGAGCCTTGACCGCAATTTCCGAGCAGATCGTCCGCGGCCGCTGGGAGGACGCGCGCAAGCCGACTGCCCAGGAAATGAAAGCCACCACGGTACTTGCCCTGCCGTTGAGTGAGGTCTCAGCCAAAATCCGCACCGGCCCGCCCAAGGACGACGAAGAAGACTATGCCCTGCCCATCTGGGCAGGCGTAGTTCCCATCAAGCTGGAATATAAAGAGCCGGTAGCCGATGCCAAGCTGGCTGGTGGCTTGGCTGTTCCCGCATATGCGCGGCGTCCGAAAGGGTGAATTACACTATTCCTGATGACCGCCCACGCTCTCAACTCCCTTGCTCATGCCTCCTCTTCTTATCTGCGTTCCGCCATGCACCAGCCGATCCACTGGCACGAGTGGGGGGCGGAGCCGTTTGAGAAAGCCAAACGTGAGAACAAGCCCATTCTGCTCGATATTGGCGCGGTGTGGTGCCATTGGTGCCACGTGATGGACCGTGAATCCTACGACGACCCGGAGGTCGCTCAGATCATCAACGAGAATTTCATTGCCATCAAGGTCGACCGCGACGAGCGTCCGGACGTCGACAGCCGCTACCAGTCGGCGGTGCAATCGATCAGCGGACAGGGTGGCTGGCCGCTGACAGGCTTTCTCACGCCCGAGGGCAAGCCGTTTTACGGTGGCACCTACTTTCCCCCGCAGGACCAATACGGTCGTCCCAGCTTCCGGAGGGTGCTGCTCACGCTGTCCCAGGCATACCGCGAGAAAAACGCTGAGGTGATGGAATCGGCGGAGAGCGTGATGGCGGCCATCCGCCAGTCGGAGGCGTTTGCCGGAAAATCAGGTTCCTTGCGTCCGAACCTGATCGACCACATGGTGGAATCGGCGGTCAAGTTGTACGACGCCGAGCACGGCGGCTTCGGATCTTCGCCCAAGTTTCCGCATCCCAGCGCCATCGACCTGCTGCTGCAACGCCATGTCGAGACCGGCGACGCCTCGCTGCTGGGCATCGTGGCCACCACGCTTGAGAAGATGGCGCTGGGTGGCGTCTACGACCATCTGGCTGGGGGCTTTCACCGCTACTCCGTGGATGAACACTGGATTGTCCCCCATTTTGAAAAGATGGCGTATGACAATTCCGAGCTGCTGAAGAACTACGTTCACGCGTGGCAGATTACCGGCAACCAGACCTTCGCGGGTGTGGCCCGTGACATCATCCGCTGGATGGACGAATGGCTCACCGACCGCGAGCACGGCGGCTTCTATGGCTCACAGGATGCCGATTTTTCTCTCGATGACGACGGCGACTACTTCACGTGGACCCTCAAGGAGGCCCAGGCCACTCTCGGCGGCGATGAACTGAGGGTCGCCGTGCTGCATTACGACATCGGCGAAGTGGGCGAGATGCACCATAACCACGAGAAGAACGTGCTGCACGTGCGCAAGGGCCTTGACGAAACTGCCGCTGAATTAAAGATGACGCCCGCGGAAGCCCAGTCTCTTCTGGTTTCCGCCAAGAGAAAGATGTATGCCGAGCGGTTGAAGCGTCCGACACCCTATGTCGATAAGACCGTTTACGTGAGCTGGAACGCGCTGTGCATTTCCGCCTACCTGCGCGCGGCCCAGGCGCTGGACCTGGCGGAAGCGCGCGGCTTTGCCCTGCGTTCGCTCGACCGGATACTGGCCCACGGATGGAACGCCGAATCGGGACTACAGCATGTGATTGCCTACTCCGACCCGAAGGCCGCCGGCCGAGAAGCCCCGGGGGTGCTCGATGATTACGCCTTCATGATCATCGCCTGCCTCGACGCTTATGAGGCCACGGCCAACCTGAGTTATTTCAACTTTGCCCGCGAGATTGCTGAAGCCCTGATCAGCGGATTCCATGACAAAACCGGTGGCGGGTTCTTTGACGTTCCGCAGTCGGCGCCGAGCGCCACTGTCGCCGGCAGCCCTGCGCTGGGCGCTCTCTCTGCCAGCCGCAAGCCGCTGCAGGATTCTCCCACGCCCGCAGGAAATCCAGCGGCCGCCATTGCCCTGCTGCGTCTCCATGCCTGGTCCAATGATGCCCGCTACCACGAGCTGGCCGAAGACACACTCGAAGCCTTCGCCGGCATCGTGGAACACTACGGATTGTTTGCCTCCACCTATGCCCTGGCGTTGAACATGTATCTGAAGCAGCATACGCAGGTAGTCATCACCGGCAGCGGCCCGGAGGCCGATCAACTTTATGCGGCCGCCGTCCGGCCATTTTCCTTCCATAAGTCGGTGCTGCAACTGCGTCAGGTTGCGCCCCAGAACCTGCCTCCGGCGCTGGCCGAAACCCTTCCCCATCTGCCTGGCATTCATGCGGGCAAAGCGCAGGCCGTGGTATGCAGCGGGTTTGCGTGTCAGCCGCCGATTGCGGATGCGGAGGAGTTGGCCGAGGCGCTACGGGAAGCGCTGCACGCTTCGGCTGGATAACAGCGCATCGAGACCTTCAGGCGGTGCATGAAGCCCTATCGTGTTTCTGAAGAGCTGGCGGAGCGGGTTCTTCGACATTTTCAGAAAAACTCATCGAGTGAAGGGAAGTCCCGTAGGGACGAGTGACAGTAGCCGAACCCGGTGCTGGGCTACTGTCACTCGTCCCTGCGGGACTTCCTCCAATGGACTAGCATCCCCGCAAATGTCGAAATTTCAGGATGGCATGTCTGAAAGAGTTTGGGTGATCCTATCGCGTAGCTAAAAAAGTGCCGGGAGAGTAAAATTTCCGGCCATGGAACAAAACGAAGTCTTCAAGCCACCCCTGGAGTTCAGCAAATCCGCCTCAGTAAAATCCATGCAGGAATATGAGGCGATGTACAAGTCCGCGCAGGAGCAGCCGGAGGTGTTCTGGGCCGAGCAGGCCAAGGCCCTGCACTGGTTCGCCCCCTGGAGCAAAGTGTTGGACTGGTCGAATCCGCCGTTTGCCAAATGGTTTGTGGATGGCAAGACCAACCTGTCGTACAACTGCCTGGACCGCCATCTGAGCACGTGGCGCCGCACCAAGGCCGCCATCATATGGGAAGGCGAGAATTTTGAGCAGCGCATCCTGACTTACCAGGAGCTGCATCGCAAGGTCTGCAAGTTCGCCAACGCGCTGAAAGACCTGGGACTCAAGACCGGCGACCGTTCCATTATCTACATGCCCATGGTGCCGGAAGCGGCGATAGCCATGCTGGCCTGTGCGCGGCTGGGCATCACACACTCCGTGGTCTTCGGCGGCTTCTCAGCGGAGGCGCTCAAGACCCGCATCCAAGACCTGGAAGCGCAAGTGGTCATCACCGCCAACGGCGGTCTGCGTCGCGGCAAGAACGTCCCACTCAAGCAAGCGGTGGATGATGCGCTGCTGGAGTGCCCGACGGTCAAGAACGTGGTTGTCTTCAAGCGCCAGGAAAGCCCAACCGAAATGAAGGCCGGGCGCGACCACTGGTGGGACGATCTCACCACCGGTAAGCCGGAAGTCTGCCCGGCCGAGCAACTCGACAGCGAACATCCGTTATATGTGCTCTACACCTCGGGCACCACCGGCAAGCCCAAGGGCGTGGTGCATTCCACCGGCGGATACCTCACGCAGGTACAGGCCACGATGAAGTGGGTCTTCGATCTGCGGGATGACGACGTCTACTGGTGTACGGCCGACATCGGCTGGGTTACCGGACATTCCTACGTGGTCTTTGGACCTCTGGCCGCCGGTGGCACCACGCTTATGTATGAAGGCGCGCCCGACTGGCCCAAGGCCGACCGTTTCTGGCGCGTGATTGAAAAATATCGCGTCTCGATTTTCTATACGTCGCCCACGGCCATTCGTTCGTTCATCCGTCAGGGCGACCATTGGCCCGAGGGCCGCGATCTGTCATCGCTGCGGCTGCTGGGCTCGGTAGGCGAACCCATCAACCCTGCCGCCTGGAAGTGGTATCACAAAGTTATCGGCAAGGAACGCTGTCCGATTGTCGATACATGGTGGCAGACCGAGACCGGCTCCATCATGATCTCTCCCATTCCGGGCGCCACACCTGCGAAACCTGGTTCAGCCACGCGGCCGCTGCCGGGATGCCATCCCGCACTTGTAGATGATAAAGGCGAAGTGATCGAAGGCGCAGGCAAGGGGTTCCTGGTGCTGACCAAGCCATGGCCCGCCATGCTGCGCACTCTCTACAAAGACCCTGAGAGGTTCAAGGCAAACTATTGGTCACGTTTCCCCGGCCGTTACTTTACCGGAGACGCGGCCCAGCGCGATGAAGACGGCTACCTGTGGCTTCTGGGCCGCGTGGATGACGTCATCAACGTTTCCGGTCACCGCCTGAGCACCATGGAGGTTGAGTCTTCGCTCGTCCGCCACAAGTCCGTGGCCGAAGCGGCTGTGGTGGGCGTTCCCCATGAGATGAAGGGCGAGGCCATCCATTGCTTCGTGGCCCTCAAAGCCACGGAGAAGGAGAGCCAGGCGCTCTACGACGACCTGCGCGAGTGGGTAGCGAAGGAGATCGGCGCGCTGGCGCGTCCGGAAAAGATCGTTTTCGTGGCCGCGCTGCCTAAGACCCGTAGCGGCAAAATCATGCGCCGTTTGCTGCGCGAAATCGTGACGACGAAATCCGTGGCCGGCGATACTACGACCCTGGAAGATTACAACGTGATCCTGGCCTTGAGCGCCCAGGGGAAAGAGGAAGAGGAAATTCTGGGGGAGAAGAAGTAAAAAGCGATGAGCAAACAATACCGTAGTTCGCTGATGGCGTCGGTCCATGAGACCGCCGAGGGCCTTCATGCGGCCGGCCTCGTGGACAAGAAGACGATGCATGAATTCGATGAACTCTGTCTCACGCCCGTGCATCCGCTCAAACCCAAAGAAATCCGCGCACTACGCTTGCGCGAAGGGGCCAGCCAGGCCGTATTCGCGCGCTATCTCAACGTAACCACCGGCTTGGTCAGCCAGTGGGAGCGAGGCGAAAAATATCCCCGAGGAGCTTCACTCAAGCTCCTAACGCTAGTCGCGAAAAATGGACTCGCAGCCGTCGCCTGAGGGTGGCGTAAAGAGATATTTGCCGCTGATTTCGCAGATTTGCGCTGATAAGAGACAAGAACAAAGGGAATCGAACCATATTCTTCCTTCGTAATAATCAGCGTTCATCAGCGCAAATCAGCGGCAATAAGTAGGTCTCCGGCTTCCGATCACCAGATCACCCGATCATCAGATCACCAGATCCGCTAAGAGTAAGCCTCATCGAGAAGCTCAACCACATGCTTGACCGGCATCTTCATGCCCCGCATCTCCACCCCGGCGCGCAACTGGATCATGCAGCCCACATTTCCGGTGGCGATCATGCCGGCGGTGACTGAGCTGATGTCATCCATCTTGCCTTCGAGGACCTTCATGGAAATCTCGGTCTGGGCCACGTTGTAGACGCCGGCGCTGCCGCAGCACTGCTCAGCGTGAGGAATTTCGATCAGCTCGCAGCCGATGGCCTTCAGCAGTTCGCGGGGTGGGTTCTTGATCTTCTGGGCGTGGGCCAGATGGCAGGCATCCTGGTAGATGACCTGTTGTGCGATCTTTTTCAGCGGAGGCCTCAGGCCCACCTGCGCCAGGTACTCGCTGATGTCCCGCACTTTGGCGGCAAACTGCGCGGCCCGCGCCGCGTATTGGGCATCGTGTTCCAGCAGGTCGTGGTATTCCTTTAAGTTTGATCCGCAGCCGGCGGCGTTGGTGACGATGGCGTCGTAGTCAGCGGCCAGAAAAATTTCGATGTTTTTACGCGCCATCGTCCGGGCATCGTCGCGGAAGCCGGCGTGGGCGTCGAGCGCGCCGCAGCAGCCCTGCCCGGCGGGAATGTGTACCTCGATGCCGTTGCGTGTGAGCACGTTGACCGTGGCCCGGTTCAGGTGCGAGAAGGCCACGTTGTTGATGCATCCGGCGAGAAATGCGACTTTGCCCCGGCGCTCGCCCACCGCGGGAAACACCTTGCCTATTTCCGAAAAGAAAAACTCGCGGTCGATCGGCGGAGAGAGCCGGTCGAGATCGGCCACGCCCATCAGCCGCAGCAGGCCGCTCTTACGCATAAGGGTCTGCAGGCCGGAGCGCTGGTAGAAGCGCACCAGCCTAGCCAGAACTTGCAGCAGGCCCATGTTGTGCAGCACCTTGCCGTAGAAAAACTTGCGCACGGTGCGCGCCACCAGCGGACGCTTATAGTTGTTCTCGATCTGGGCGCGGGCCCTCTCGACGATCCGGCCGTACTGTACACCCGAAGGGCAGGCGGTCTCGCACGCGAGGCAGCCCAGGCAGCGGTCGATGTGCGTGGTAAAGCTCTCATCGATTTCCGCCTGGCCATCGTGTACGCGCATCATCTGGTAGATGCGCCCCCGGGGTGAATCCATCTCCATGCCCAGGGTGCGGTATGTAGGGCAGTAGTTGAGGCACAGCCCGCAATGGACGCACTTGGCCAGCAAGTCGAAACCCGGCTGGTCGTGGATGGCGGAATCCAATTTGATCTGGTCAGACAATGAACTTGCCCCGGTTCAGAATATTTTTAGGGTCGAGGGAATGCTTGACCGCCTTCATCAATTGGAGGTCGGTAGGCGTAGTGCCCCAAACATCAAAATGCGCTTTGGCTTCCTTGGGACAATGCGCCACCATGGCCGACGATCCTGCGGGCAGCAGACCACGGAAGTGCGAGGCGCAGTTGACGAACTGCATTGCGGAAGGCGGGTCAATGGCCAGCGGCAGCAGCCCCAGAACGAAATTGCCGCTGGGAACACGTCCTACGGCCGCAGGTATGAAGTTGAATTCAGGCGCGGCGCGTTCCAGCGCCTGCAGGACCGCGGCTTCTCCTTGAATCGTGGTACTGATATAGATCACCATGGCATTGCGATGGCGTTGCAACAGGCTGTGCTCGAACCGCCTTACCCATCCCCAGAGCTGCTCTTCGGCGGCGCCTTCCAACTCGCTGGATACCGACGAGCCCAGTTCGCGGCGGCAGCGCGCCAGAATATTATCGCTGCCGGCCATCCTCACCAGCAGTTGCCACTGGCTGGCGGGCCTGACCGCAGGATGGTCGGGCACGTAGTCATCCGGATCGACCGTTACCGGCGCTTCACGAAGATATTCCTGCGCACCGGGAGAAACCAGTTCCAGGCACATCGGCCACATCGGCGAACGCAGCACGGTATTGGCAAAGGCCAGGGCTTCTTGGCTGGAAGCAAAGCAGCATTGGTAAGTTCGAGTCTGCCGGGGCCGGGGAAAGACTTTGAAGTTTGCGCCGGTGATGACCGCCAGGGAACCATAGCTGCCGATCATCAGCTTCATCAGGTCATAACCGGCAACGTTCTTGACGACGCGTCCGCCGCCTTTGCCTTTCTGGCCTTCGGCCAGAACAAACTGAATGCCGATACAGAAATCGCGTGGTCCTCCGGCGCCGGCCTTGAGCGGACCGGCGGCTGCAGTGGCCAGCAGGCCGCCGATGGTAGCGGAATCCGCGTTCGGCGGATCATAGGGAATCCACTGCTGGTGCTTGCCCAGTTCGCGCTGCATCTCGCCCAGGCGCAGGCCCGCGCCCACGCCGATGGTGAGATCGCCGGGATCATAGTGCTGAATGCCGTTGAGCCGCGTGGTCTGTAGCAGAATGTCAATGCGCTCGGGAATTCCGCCGATCTGTATCTGGGTCATGCCACCAGCAGGTGCAACCACCAGCCCGCGTTGATAAGCGACCCTCATCACCGCAACAATTTCGTCTTCCGAAGCAGGTTCGACCGAAACTGTGGGCGCTATGCCGTTGATCTCCACGCCGGGCAGGCCGACATGGGCAGCGCCCACGATGGCGGCCAGTTCCTGCTGCAGGGTATCCACCGCCGAAGTTGCGCTCACACCGGCACCCCCGGCGCCGGTTCGACCATCGCCTTGGGCAGAGGTCCGGTAATCTCGCGGCACATGCGCGTCTCGGGAATCAGCTTGTGCGGATTGAGAAGGGAATCGGGGTTGAAGACGTTGCGCAAGCGCACCATGACTTCCAGGTCAGATTCGCTGAACATATAAGGCATGAGATTGATCTTCTCGCTGCCCACGCCATGCTCACCGGTAATGGAGCCACCCAGGCCAAGGCAAAAGCTCATAATCTCTTTGCCGGCCTTGCGGCTGTTTTCCGCCTGCACGGGATCCCGGCCGTCAAACAGAATCAGCGGATGAAGGTTACCGTCGCCGGCATGGAAGACATTGGCAACCTGCAGGCCGTACTGCTTCCCGATGCGATCGATCTCCGCGAGCGTGACCGGCACCTTGGTGCGGGGAATTACGGCATCCTGCGTGTA
Source organism: Saccharimonadales bacterium (SeqCode) (assembly GCA_035568495.1). Taxonomy (GTDB): domain Bacteria; phylum Acidobacteriota; class Terriglobia; order Terriglobales; family Acidobacteriaceae; genus Angelobacter. Next base: position 15,636 of record DATMNZ010000049.1, read on the forward strand.
GTAAGAGATGGCAACGCGTCCGATGGCGCCGAAGGCAGTCTTGCGGCCCAGCCACAGGGCCTGGCGCTGCGCTTCATCTTTGGCGCGGCGCACCTCCCG
>DATMNZ010000050.1:0-52834 GCA_035568495.1 Saccharimonadales bacterium (SeqCode)
GACCGCTATCGGCCCGGAAGTCAGCTTTCCAAATACGTGGGCCGGCCGGGGAGCAATGAAGGTAATGATTCCATGAGCAAAGATGACGTCCGCGCCCCGTTCCGGCAGCGGCGCGCTGCTGTCGGCGTCAATTCCCGAAGGCAAATCCACCGCGACGACTGTGCCGGACGCTTGATTGATGGCCTCCACCGCCTTTAGAGCAAGACCCTGGAGCGGAGGTTTGAAGCCGGTACCGACCACGGCATCAATGATCAGGTCAGATTCGAGGCCCTGCCGGACCGCATCGGTCTCCATGTCTTCTGCGCCGGAGATCCAGATCGGCTTGATTCCGAGACGTGAACACATGGCGGCTGCGTCAGGACTCAGTACATTCACATCCCGGGCAAGAATGATGACCGTGACTTGCTCCGCAATCCCGCGCAAGGCTTCGGCCGCCACCAGGCCATCGCCGCCATTGTTGCCTTTTCCGCAGACAACGCACACCGACTGGAACTTGAAGTGGGCGATGCAGAATTGGGCCACGGCATACCCCGCCCGCTGCATCAGCACGAGCGTGGAACCTTGCGGGCGGCTAACCGCCTCGCGTTCAGCCTGACGTACTTCATCGTTGGTGAGGATTCTCATCGGATGCCGCAGCGACAAGCCATTGTAAATGTAAACGGCAGCCCGTGGTCTTGAGGTGGAGTCAGTGAATTATTACGGTGAATTAATAACAACCTCCTCTTTCCAACATTTTAAGGGCCTCAAAGCCTCCGCCCTTCGCTTTCAGAAATCATCCCGTTGATGCTTCCTCAGCGAATAAGCCTTTGCTTTTCAATAATTCACAGCCATCGATGCGATGACCCAACATATCTTTTTTGCCAGAGAAGTCATTCGTGAGCTTGCTTCTTGGGTCATGCAGCAGCCGGTGCCCGGCAGATATTGCCGGGCCCTGATTCACGCCAAATTCACATTCAACCTTGTGTCGTATTTTGCCGCTTGCTCAACTAAATCGAGAGATTTAACTTAGATTAAACATTTTTCCCAGATAGTTTATGTCATAGATTCGCCAATGCTTAAAGGTCAAGGGAGGATGAGCGTATGTCAACAATAACCCAAGCAACTCCAGTCGATGCAGTATCCACTCCTGTGGTCTTTACAGACCTACAGGACATCCAGGTCGCTTACGACAAGATACATGACAGGGTCACGGTGACCCCGAACCAGATGGACAAAGGCGCCACGGTTCGCTTCCATGATCCCAACGGCGGCAAACTCCGAATCGTGTTTCTCTCCCCCTGCGGGAAAGAGATGGATTCAGTGTCTGATTCCGAGCCATACGTGCTGAAAATCGGTGGCACCTACCACTTCAAGTGCTTCTTCAGCCCGTTGGAAGGGACTACTGAAACTAGCCCCGAAAACGGCGGGATCATCGATGTTGTTCCGCAGCGGCCTTGATTCTGGGCCCGGCGCACGTTGGAACAAGCAGGTTCGAACAAGAAAGACAGTTGGGCATGGCAGCGCACGAGGTGCGGACTTGACCGCACCTCGGCGTTTTGGTGCATTGCATAGCGGTTCCCGGTTCAATCTCCCTATCACCCGATCATCAACGCAACCCCAGTACCGCTGCCGCGTGCAGCCGCCGGGACCGGTTTCGCCGGGCAGCCCGGTGCGTGTCCCTTCGTACACCCATGCGGAGCTGCTTCTTGGCCCGATACAGCAGAACGCGTAGATAGCTCCGGCTGACCCCCAGCCGGTGGCAAATCTCGTCCTTATCGTATTCGTCAGAGAGTACCGCCTCCAGAATGGCCCGCTCCCCGGCGTTCAATTGAGCGAGACTGCGACGCACCCTGCTGCGGGTTTCCTGGGCCAGCACCAGCGAAAAAGCGCTGGGGAAATCCGCGACCGGATCGATCTCCAGCGTGGAAAGCGCTACGAAACGGTTCTGCATGCGATAACTCTCGCGTACGATGTTGTTACACACGCCGATCACAAATGCCTCAAATCGCTCGGGCTGGTGTACCTCACGGCCGGAACGGATAATGACCAGGACCCGCAGAAATGTTTCCTGGCAAAGGTCCCTGGCCTGGTCCGCGGAACGCACCTTGCTCCGGAGTGTCCGCAGGAGGATGGAGTTAAAGTGTTGAACAAAGTGCGCTTCTATCGCAGGGTCCCCTTGGCTTAGCGCCTGCACATACCCTGAGTTGAATACATATGGATCTGACGTCACAGCGGCACTCCCTCATTTTTCCGCACGCCACCCTGCGCCCCTACGGCACTGACCGATGTCTTTCCGGCAGGCGCGCTCAGGCGCTGGACGAAATGTGCTAATAATGGAGATAGCGTGATTGAAGGGGTATTTCCGCCAAACTAACTGTGGAAAATACAGGTTGCGGTGCGTCGGCCCGCTCCACAAAATGCTCCCGCAGCGACTACCTGCCTGTTTCCGATAAATCCAAGCAATCTGTATAAATCTCCTGGTCATCGGCGGCTGGACTTATAATGGCGCCTCCAGGGCCTTACCGAATCAAGCGTGGTAGAAAGCGGCGAATCAGTGTCAGATAAGCCTAACGACATTACAATCCTGCTGCGCCGTTGGCATGAGGGCGACCAGGCTGCAGGAGATGAGCTCTTTAGCCTCTTGATGCCTGAGCTGAAAAGGATTGCAGACCGCCTCCGTAACCGTGAACGTCCCAACTTTCCCCTGCAGCGTACGGAACTGGTCAATGAACTCTACTCCGGATTGCTGGACGCTAATCATGCGATTGATTGGCGGAACCGCGGCCATTTCTTCGCTATCTTTACTATAAAGCTGCGCCGGTTCCTGATCGACCGTGCCAAACGCAAGCGGACACCGGAACTGTTGTCGATCGAAGATTTACCGGAAGGCATCATGGCAGGACGCAACCGTCTGGAGGTGCGCTTGACTGTTGACCGATTGCTGGACGAGCTGGAAAAAGAGTCTCCCGAGACCTGCAGCGTTCTTGTGGCCAAAATCTATTTTGGATATGAAGTCAAGGAAATCACGGAGAAACTCGGCTTGCCCCAGCGCACCGTGGAGCGCTATCTGCACGATGGCCGCAAATGGCTGTTTCAACGATTGGGCAAACCCCTTGAAAATGGGTGAGATACGATGAACGACCCAGCAGATCGCAATGAACGCGTGATGGCACTCGCCGAGGAAGTACTGCAAGTGCCCCCCAGCGAGCGCGACAGCTTCTTGCAAAGCGCTTGCCAGAATGACCCCGAACTCTACCAAGAGATATCCGAGGTGGTGGCCTGGGAAGAGCGCATGAGTGGCTTTCTTAGCCGGCCGTTAATTGAATTAATCGACTTTGACCCTCCGGAAAAGCCATTTGAACCTGGCCAGACCGTTTCCGAACGCTTTGAAATCCTGCGCCGCGTCGGCGAAGGTGGGATGGGCGTCGTCTATGAAGCTTTCGACACCAAGCGCGAACAGCGGATTGCCATCAAATCCGCCAAGCCCGGGTTTGGCCGCCTGCTGTCGCCGGAGCTGAAAGGCGCGCTCAGAGTGCGGCACCCCAACGTCTGCCTGGTCAATGAAATTCATACTGCAGAAACAGAATTCGGCGGCCTGGACTTCCTTACCATGGAATTCCTGGATGGAGAGACCCTCGCCTCCCGGCTCGCCCGAGAAAAGCTGGATGAGGCCGAAGCCTTGGCCATCGCCCGCCAGCTTTGTGCCGGGGCCGCCGAAGCCCATCGAAGCGGCGTCCTGCACCGCGATCTCAAGCCCGGCAATGTCATTCTCTGCCGGAATAGAGACGGCAGCACCCGCGCGGTCATTACCGATTTTGGATTGTCGACAGATGGCGCCGCAGCCGGCGAGGCCGAAGGCGGCACGCTCGGTTATATGGCGCCGGAAGTCCGGCGTGGAGACAAGGCATCGCAAGCCTCTGACGTCTTCTCCCTGGGAGTGGTTCTTTACGAGATGATCACGGGGCAAGAGCCTTTCCCGGCAGTTACCAGAGAAAACGGGACTGTCCATCATCCCACCGCTCCCCGCAAGTTGGTCAAGAATCTGCCCCGGCGATGGGATGCCGCCATCCTACCTTGCCTTAGGCCGGAGCCGGAAGAGCGTTGCTCGGCAGAGCAGATACTCCACGCCCTGGATCGTAAGCCGCTCTACCGCAGGCTGGCGTTGGCGGTAACAACGACCATGGCTCTTGCCGCGCTGGCTACTCCAGGAATCATTGATCTCCTCACACCGCCGCCCATCCGCCTGGCGGTGCTTCCGGTAGTTAGTCCCGGTGACTTAGATCAGACCGACCAGCGAATCCTAGAGGACGTTGCCGGACGAGTCCGGAGCATGCAGGCAGGGAAAGCCACGATATCGGTGATTTCACCTTCCAAGTTACTAGGTAAAGGCCTTGTGATGCCCCAAGAGACAAAAAAAGTGCTTGGCGCAACGCATGCGCTGCAGTTGAAGCTCTACCCCGAAGGTGACGGTGTTAATGCTGAAGGAACCATTATTGATTTGAGCACGATGGCCCATGTTCGGGACTACTCTGGACACTTTGCCAAAGCTGATCTGGCCGACTTGCGCACCGGACTCACAGGATTCATTGGCTGGGCGCTTCACGTTCACCGAACAGTGCAACCGGAGACCGTCGCCACGGCAGCAACCACGGCATACAAAACCGGCCGCGAGTATCTTGACCGCCAGCCGCATGACTTCATGAACGCCGCCCGCGAATTCGAGGACGCGACACGACTGGACCCGCATTTACCCCTTCCGGCGGCCGGGCTGGCAGAGGCACGCACCCGGGAGTTCCAGACCACCAAGAATGAACAAGCAAAGACAGAGGCGCAGTTATGGCTGGCCAAGGCAGAAGCATTGAATGCCGATTCTCCTACGGTCCGGATGGCTTCGGGACTCCTGCACCAAATCCGTGGAGATTTTCCCAAGGCGATCGATGACTACCAGAGGGTCGAAGAAATCGACTCCGGCAACGTAGAAGCCATGCTTGGCGCAGGCTTTGCTTATGAGTCGCAGGGGGTGCTGGATAAAGCGGTAAAGAGTTATGACTTAGCAATTTCTAAAGATCCCAGTAATTACAGGCCCTACGAATATCTTGGGGCTTTTTACTATTACCGAGGCAGATATGCGGAGGCGGAGGGGCCATACAGGAAGGCCCTTGAACTCGCGCCAGACCGGGTGGATACCTATGGGACCCTGGCCGCTGTCTATACCGCGGAGTTTAAATATGCCGAAGCGGAAAAGATGTATAAGGCATTGCTGCAGCAGAAAGAAAGCGCACTCACACTCAACAATCTGGGAGTCAATCTCTCCTTTCAAGGACGTCCGCAGGAGGCCATCGACTATTACCAACGCGCGGTTGCCATGAGTCCCGGCAGGGCCATTTACTGGATCAATCTGGGCGACGCCCAGCGGCGGGTCAAAAGCCTTGTAGATGCCAGATCTTCCTATCAGCATGGGTTACCACTGGTGCAGGCGGCGCTAGCGGCAAACGCAGGCGACGCATCGGCCCGTGCCTACCTCGGCTACCTCCAGGCCAGGCTGGGCTTTAGAGGAGCATCCAGACTGGAAATCGCGGGGGCCATGAATGCTCCCGCCAGGGACGACCAAGTGGTGCGTTGCGCGGTCGAGACCTATGAGGCCCTAGGTGATCGTGAGCTGGCGCTGGCTGCCGTAGCCATGGCCACGCCCCAAACCCGGGCCTTGATGAATCACCATCCAGATTTGGCGGGTTTGCAGCAGGATTCTCGCTTTAAGAGATTGATAGCCCACATTCAGTAAGGAGTGCATTATGTCAACAATAACCCGGGTACCCCCCACTACCCCTCTGACTGTTAACGACATCTGGGTCGCGTACGACGAAATAAATGATGGGGTTACGGTAACCCCAGGGCAAATGGAGAAGGGTACGACGGTCCGCTTTTCGGACCCGACGGGTGGCCAACTCAGGATTGAGTTTCTCCTCCCTAACGGTGAGGAAACCGCTCCAGTCTCAGATTCCGAGCCTTACATTCTGGAGATCGGCGGCACCTACCACTTCAAGTGCTTTTTCCTTCCCCGAGGAGCGAAAACCGAGATCAGCCCCAAGCATGGCGGGATTCTTGACGTTGTGCCTCAGAGGCCGTAGCTCTGATTGAAAAGAAGAATTGAACAGTTGAATTGGGAATGCCTCAAAAAAGCAGGGTTGGCATTTCCGGTGTCCCGATGTCCAGATCTACCACATTACTTTTCATCTGGCCACGGTACTGGTAGCGGGACCTCTCAACTACCGGGCCGTGGCCACTTCCTTGGCGGCGGCTCCGGTTGCGCCAATTGTTTTCACAAGAAACTCCGCAGCTTGTTCCAGCGATTGCCCGCCTTCGGGCACGAACTTGCGGAACAGGTGCCAGTCGTGGGGCACAGCCGGCCAGATCTTGAACTCCACGGCAACGCCGGCGGCGCGGGCGCGTTCGGCGAAGCGCGTGGAATCGTCGAGCAGCGTCTCATCGGCGCCCACGTGGATGAACAGCGGCGGCAGTCCATGGAGATCGGCATACAGAGGCGAGGCCAGAGGATTGCGCAGGTCCCCGTTCGGCACATAGAAGGCCGTGGCGCGCGCCAGACTTTCACTGTAAAACATAGCGCAGCGTTTTCCATTGGCGACGATTGAATTCCCTGTCCCGGCAAGGTCGGTGAGCGGAGAAAACAAGATGGCCGCGGCCGGCAGCCTATCGCCGGCATCGCGCAGCTTGAACATAGTGGCCAGCGCCAGTCCGCCGCCCGCCGAGTCGCCGGCGATCACAATCGGCGTTGCGCCGCCTGTCTGAGTGCGCAAAGCGCGCCATGCGGCAACCGCATCGTCGAGACCCGCGGGAAACGGATTTTCCGGGGCCAGCCGGTAGGCGGGAGCAATGACCTTGAAGCCGCGCTGGGCAAAAAAAGTTGTATACGAGCGATGCGATTGGGGTGAACAGGCAAAGTATCCGCCGCCGTGCAGAAAGAACAGAATGCCGGCCGGGCTGCCCGCTTCGGCTTCAACACACTCGCAGGAAATGCCACCCAGAGTGACCTGGGTGATGCGCACGCCGCGAGGAGTAGGGAAAGCGCCGCCGCTCATGACAGCGCGGGCCTCCTGGGCATCGCGGGAACGCGACAGACGGGGTTTGAAGGTATGCCGGATCAAGAAACTGATGCAATGTGCCTGCCAGCTTGCCATATGGGAAAATTCCTTTTGATGAGCGTTTACCGCGAGCGAAGGAAAGTATATACCGAGAGGCGGCGATGGATGGTCGAAACAGGAATCAGGAACGCAGCAGTTATGTCCATGGGTTTAAGGTGGCATTTAAAACGGCCTGAAAGTCCGATTGGTTCCGGGTAACGAGTGTCAACCGGTGGACTTCGGCAGTGGCGGCTATGAAGGCGTCGATGGCCTCGATGGGCCGTCCCGCGTGTTCACTACGGGCAGCCACCCGGCCGCTGGCGTCCGCGACGGCTACATCCACTGGCAGAATCCGTCCATCAAACCTGATGGGCAATTCATTCTGCAACCAATGCTCAAGACCCTTACGTTTGTTCCCGACAGCCATCCGTTCGATTCCATACCGCACTTCCGTAAGAGTTACCACGCTGATGAAGACGCGGTCTTCTTCGACTTTTGCAAACCAGGCAACCAGCCCGGGATTCGGCCGTGGCTTCATCCACTCTGAAATGACATTGGTATCCAGCAAAAAACTCATAGGGCAGCCTTACGCAAGCGTCCGCGAAGACGCCTGATCTGCAAGCCAGAACCGCGGAGCGGCGAAGCCGCAAAAAAATCGGCCAGCGTTCCTTTGCGGTTCGCCTTCTTCTCCCATTCCTTTGCAGCCACGATCACCGCAGTGGTGCGCCCATTCCGAGTGATGGTCTGAGGACCGTCTGACTGCGCCTTGTCGATGACCTCGCTGAATTTGGCTTTTGCCTGGGCCACTGTCCATCTATGTGTGTTCATTGATCCACCTCTCGCAATTGATGATATAGTCATGATAGTCATTTTTTCCTTTCTAAACAAGACACACGCTCGAATACCCACTGGACATAGCTGCTGGTCGCTAGAGTCCCCCAAAAATCAACTGCGGTCAAAGCCGTCGTCGATATATGCCATCCTGACCCAGTCCCTCGCTCACCCGAATTCCCGATTCTTCAGGTATACTTCCGCTTCGATGCATCCACTGCAAAAACCGATTGAAGAACTCTACGCCGCCGGTCCGCTGAGCGGCGATGCGGCCTCCCAGGCCCGGCAGGTCTTTCAGCAGCTTCGTGACGCGCTCACGCGCGGCGAAGTACGTTCTGCGGAAAAGACCAACGGACGCTGGCAGGTCAACACCTGGGTGAAGCAGGGCATCCTGCTGGGCTTCCGGCTGGGAGACCTGGCGGAAAGCGGCGGTGACGGCCTTTCGTTTGTCGACAAAGGCACCTATCCCGCGCGGCGCTTTACCGTGGCCGACAAAGTTCGCGTGGTGCCCGGCGGGTCTTCCATTCGCGCCGGAGCTTATATCGCTCCCGGCGTGATCTGCATGCCGCCCATGTACGTCAACACCGGCGCCTACGTGGATGAAGGCAGCATGATCGATTCTCATGCTCTGGTTGGTTCCTGCGCCCAGGTAGGCAAGCGCGTACACCTGAGCGCCGCTGCGCAAGTCGGCGGCGTGCTCGAGCCGGTCAATGCCTCGCCGGTTATCATCGAAGACGATGTGCTGATCGGCGGCAACTGCGGCGTCTACGAAGGCGCACAGGTGCTGCGCGGCGCGGTGCTGGCCTCCGGGGTGGTCCTGACGCGGGGAACGCCCGTGTATGACATTGTGCGCGAACAGGTCTACCGGGCCACCGCGGAGTCGCCGCTGGTGATCCCTGAAAATGCGGTGGTGGTGCCCGGTTCACGGGCCCTCACCAAAGGCAAGGCCGCCGAATGGGGACTCGCAGTCTACACTCCGATCATCGTAAAATACCGCGACGAAAAAACGCAGGCCTCGGTGGAACTTGAAGACCTGCTGCGGTGAAGGGGATTGGGTAAGTGGGTAATTTGGTAAGTGGGTAATTTTGCGGCGGTTATCGTTCCACATACTGAATCGCCTTGAAGAGGTGCATAGGTCCTTCGGCTCGCCCGCCTTGCGGGCTCACCTCAGGATGACAATCGATCAAGAATTTAGACAACGGCTAAAGGCTAAGTGCTAATGGCTAAGTGCTAACGGCTAGCAACCACCAGCAACTCCCATGAAAAACACTGTGACCCAATTCCGGCTCTTGCTCATCTTCCTCGCCCTAGCAGGCTTCACCGCCATTTTGTGGGCTGCCGGACACTACTCCGGCGCTCCCATTTCACCGCAGGTGTTGACCGCCGGACGTTGGGTCACAATCGCGGCCTTTGCCGGATACGCGTTCGTGCGGCGGTCGCTGACCACCTGGATTGCCGCAGGCATCCTGGTGGGAGCGGAGATCGGCTACGACTGGCCCGAGGCCGGCGCCAGCCTGCAGGTGTTGAGCGCCATCTTTCTGCGCATGATCAAGACCATCATCGCGCCGCTGATTTTCGCCACGCTGGTGGTGGGCATCGCCGGCCACGCCAACCTGAAACAGGTTGGACGCATGGGCATCAAGGCCCTCATCTATTTCGAAGTCATTACGACCATCGCGCTCTTTATCGGCCTGGCCGCCATCAATCTTTCCCAGGCCGGCGCAGGCATCCGGTCCCCGGCGGGAACTCCGCCAGTCCAGGTGGTCGAGGCGCAGAAGCCCACCGCCTCCGACGTGATTCTGCATGTCTTCCCTGAGAACATCGCAAAAGCCATAGCGGATGGACAAGTTCTGCAAGTCGTGGTCTTCAGCATTATCTTCGCCATCGCCCTGGCCCTGGTGGATGAAAAGAAACGCCGCCCGGTGTTGGAGTTTTGCGAAGGCCTTTCGGAAACCATGTTCAAGTTCACCAACATCGTGATGATGTTTGCCCCAATCGGCGTGGCTGGGGCCATTGCCTATACGGTCGGCAAAATGGGCCTGGGGATTCTCATTCCCTTGCTCAAGCTGATTGGCACGCTGTATGCAGCGCTGGTGGTGCTTGCCGTGTGCGTGTTTCTGCCGGTCGCCTTGATCGCGCGCCTTCCCATCGGGAAATTCATCAAAGCGGTGACCGAACCTGCTTCGATTGCGTTCGCCACCGCCACTTCCGAGGCCGCCCTGCCCCGGGCGATGGAATCCATGGAGGCTTTTGGCGTGCCCCGGCAGATAGTGGCTTTTGTGTTGCCCACCGGCTACAGCTTCAACCTCGACGGCAGCACACTGTATCTTTCACTGGCCTCGATCTTCGTGGCCCAAGCCTCCGGACACCAGTTCAGCCTGGGCAAGCAACTGCTCATCGCGGTCACGCTCATGCTCACCAGCAAGGGCGTGGCTGGGGTCCGGGGCGCCATGCTGGTCATCCTGCTGGGGACCGTGCAATCGTTCGACTTACCCGTCTGGCCTGTGTACGCAATCCTGGGCGTCGACCAGATCATGGATATGGGCCGCACCACCATCAACGTAGTCGGCAACTGCCTCGCCACCGCGGTCATTGCCCGCTGGGAAGGCGAATTGGACACGGAAGCCCCTTCGCCGGTGGTGCTGGAAGCCATGCCGCAATGAAGTGATGATGCGGGCCTGCACCAGCAAAGAACTGGTACTCAAGAAATGATCTTCCACCGCAGACAGTTAGTGTGTGCTGGAATTACAGGGGTACATGCAGTAAACTTGATCTCGGAATGGGAAACCTCGCGCAATTTGACCTGAAACCAAGGGGCGGCGAAGAAGCACGGACCCGCGCGTTACTTGAGGATTTGGCGGAATACCATATTGGGATATACCCGCAGAACCGTCTGGCTCTCGCCATTTGGTTTGAAAAATCCGCTGTTCGCCAAGAGCAGAACTTACTCGAGTTATTCAGTGGACTCCCAACCGAAGGCATCACAGACTCTCGCTTCTCGCTACTTTGGAAGACAGGCGTAGAAGGTCCGCCGTTTGTCAATTTACGCGCAACATCGGTTGATTATTTTTCAACACTGCTGAGGTCTCACCCCGGAGAAGTGGCTCGCTATCGGCATAACTGCGAAGTGTTGTATTTTGACAAAAACTTACTGAATCCAGAAGTTCTTGGCGCTTTCCGCGTAATCACGGAACCTGCCGGCCTCATTAAGGGTTGGTATATCTCTGAGGATGAGTACTCGAAATCCAAAAACATACAAGGTTTGTTGTCCCTCCATGGCCACTCCAGACACAATTTTGGCTTGATAAAAACTGAGGAATCGTCTGACTTTGAAAACTGTCGTGGCATTTTGCATGTTGAAGAGTCCCAAAATTGGGTGCCGCTGTCGCCCGAGGGACTCCAACCATACACGTTTTACAATGACCAACAAAACGGGCGGCGGGTATATTTTGTTTTTGAAGGCGGATCTCTTTACCAAGTCTTGAAATTCGAGGTCAAGACCGATCAGGAGTATGCAGACAGGTTCAGACTCTTAAGAAAAACCCCCAATGACAGATACCCTGAAGTCTATCTGCGGGCAGTGCGCCTTCCTGCTCAACCCACAGCTTGAGTTTGTCCCTCGCGAATTACAACGCCAGCGGGAGCTTATCCTGCGGGACCTGCAAGAGCTTACCTCGGCCGCGTCCCTGGAGCACGAGAAAAGTGTCACTGTCATGTCAGGCTGCCTCTTTGAGTCCGTCCTCTATACTTTCATTCAGGGCCAGAGCAGCTACATCGCGTCACGGCGCGGCTCTTTCACGTTTAATCCTGAGCACAACCTTAACAATTACGTGAGCATTTTTAACCGGTGGTTTTCGGGTCTGCTCACAATCCCAGACAGCGTCGTGGATTACAGAGACATGGTGCATATCAATCGAGAGTTGACGTATCCACCGGATGAATGCCGGAACGCATCCAGAGAAATGCTGCGGTTGCTGGATTCACTGCTTAGGAAGCTCGCAGAATACTCCGCTGTTTAGTGGTTCAATGTCCGGAGCACTGATGTTGACACCCTTCAACATAGGCCGACGCGCTGAAGCCTTCTTTATCCCGTGAGTCTCTGATAGCATCTGAGGTTAGAACATGCCTTCTGGAAAACTCCACATCGTGCCCCTGGGCGGCCTGGGCGAATTCGGGATGAACTGCATGGCCCTGCGTTGGGGCGATGACATCATCGTGATCGACGCCGGACTGATGTTCCCTGAATCGGAACTGCTGGGCGTTGACATCGTCGTCCCTGATATCTCTTACCTGCTGCAGAACCGCGGCAAGGTGCGCGGCATCCTGCTGACCCATGGCCATGAAGACCATATTGGCGGGCTGCCCTGGGTGCTTTCCGAACTCAACGTGCCGGTCTTCGGCACGGAATTCACGCTGGCGCTGGTCGAGAACAAGCTGGATGAACACCAGTTGCTCGACAACGCCGACCTGCGCGAAATCAGTCCGGGAAAGCGCTTCACGCTCGGTCCGTTCACCGTCAATCCCATTCAGGTCACACACAGCCTGGTGGATTGCGTGGCCTTGGCCATCCATACACCGCTGGGGGTGGTGATCCATACCGGCGACTTTAAAGTCGACCTCACGCCCACCGACAACAAGCTTTTCGACCTGCACACCTTTGCTGAATACGGCAAAGACCGCAGCGTACTGGCGCTAATGCAGGATTCCACCAACGTGGAACGCCGTGGCTATACCCCCAGCGAGCGGGCGGTGCGCGGGCGCTTTGAAGAGATCTTCGCCCGCACCGAGCGCCGGCTCTTTATTTCATGCTTTTCGTCGTCGATCCATCGCATCAAGCTGGCCATCGACTTGGCCCGCGAGTACCGGCGCAAGGTGGTCCTCATCGGCCGCTCCATAAATGAATCGACGGAGATTGCGCAGGACCTTGGGTACATCGACGTGCCGGAAGGCACCTTCATCCACGCCGGACAGATGAAAGACTACGCGCCCGGCCAAGTGTGCGCGCTGATCAGCGGCACGCAGGGCGAGCCTATGTCGGCGCTATCCCGCGCCGCCGTCGACAACCACAAGCACGCGCGCATCGAACGCGGCGACACCGTGCTGCTTTCTTCCCGCATCATTCCCGGCAACGAAAAAGCCATCTACCGGATGATCGACCACCTGTTCCGGCGGGAAGCCGACGTGATCTACGACGACGGCTCACAGCCGCCCATCCACGTCAGCGGACACGCCAGCCAGGAAGAGCTCAAGCTGATCATCAACCTGGTCAAGCCGCGCTATTTCATTCCCATTCATGGGGAATACCGGCAGCTCAAGCTGCACGCGGAGATGGCGAAATCCATGCACGGCGTGGTCGGCCAGGTGCTGCTGCTCGAAAGCGGCGACATCATGGAATTCGATGAGCTGGGTGCGCGCAAAGCCGGCAAGGTGCCGGTGGGGCGCATCTGTATCGATTCCGGTTCGCGCAGCGACGTGGTGGAAGACCTGATCATCAAAGACCGCCGCCACCTGAGCGAAGACGGATTCGTGCTTCCGGTCATCGCCATCAACAAGCTCACGGGCACGGTGGAAGCCGCCCCGGAGATCGTCATGCGCGGCTTTGCCGCTGGAGCGGAAAACGGCTTTGTGGAAGAGGCGCGCAAGGTGATCGCGCGCACCCTGGATGAATCCACGGCGGAAGAAAAGGCCGATTACGGAGTGATCAAAGAGAAGATCCGCGCCGACCTCAAGAGATATATAGGCAAGACCACATCCCGCCGGCCTTTGATTATGCCGGTCATCCTGGAGATCTAGTGCCGATCTCGTTCCGGGGCCGCCGGCCCAAGCTGCTGTTGACGCTCGCGGTAGTCTTGGTGGCCGGACTGGTGCTGGCCCACCCGGTGAGCACCCATCTCCGGGCCATGTCGGTGCTGCTGCGGTTTTCCAGCCCTAAAATGACGGGCTTCAAAGTCCGCTTTGCCCAGCACCCGGTGGCGGAAGAAACGCTCTCCGCGCAGACCCCCTGGGGCCCGCTCCGCTACCGGCTCTACAGACCGAAAGATATTGCGGACCCGCCGGGCATCATACTCTTGCATGGCATCCACGACTTAGGGATTGAAGAACCCCGGCTGATCAACTTTGCCCGTGCGCTTTCCGGCGGCGGGGTGGAAATCATGACACCCGAGCTGCGCGACTTGGCCGATTACCACGTCACGTCCCACACCGTTGACAGCATTGGCATTTCGACAGTCATCCTGTGTACCCAGATGAAAGTCCGCAAGGTAGGCGTTACCGGCATGAGCTTCGCCGGCGGCTTGGCCCTGCTCGCCGCCAGCAAGCCGGAATACGCCGAGCACATCGGTTTCGTGGTGGCCATTGGCGCCCACGATGACCTGCGCCGGGTCTCACGCTTCTTCGCCACCAACACCGTGGAGAAGCCCGATGGCACGACCGCGCCCTTCCCTGCCCACGAGTATGGCGTCCTGGTGTTGGCCTATGCGCATCTTGAGGATTTGTTCTCCGCCGAAGACGTGCCCATCGCCCGCGAAGCATTGCGCCTGTGGCTGCATGAGAAGGCCGAACTTTCCCTCAGCACCGCGAAGAAACTTACGCCCCCGGGACAGCAGATGTTTGACATGATTCTGCATCATCACGATGTGTTGCGGCCCAGGCTGCTGCAGGAAATCGAGGCGCACCGGGATGAGATGGAGCCGGTATCGCCCCACGGCCAGGTCGGAAACATCTCCATGCCGGTGTTCCTGCTGCACGGCGCGGGTGACAACGTGATTCCCCCGACCGAGAGCGAGTGGCTGGCCCATGATCTGCCGGCCGGCGGGATGAAGCGTCTGCTGATCAGCCCGGCGCTCATTCATGTGAGTATGGATGACAAAGTAACGCTGCGCCAGCAGTGGGAGCTGATCGATTTTATTGCCCAGGTGCTGGATAGGGCCGATCAAAACCATTAGCCGCGAATGAACGCGAATAAACGCGAATTGAAACCAAAGGCAAAAACGAAAAAACAAGAACGGCAACAAGAGAACCGCTCCTGGCCCAGGTCTGGTATCTTGTTGATTTCTTGTTTGTTTGTTTGTTTGTTTGTTTGTTTGTTAATTTCTTGTTTGTTTCTTGTTTTTGTTCTTATTTTCTTGTTCTTAATTCGTGTTTATTCGTGTTCATTCGTGGCCAATCCAGGTTTTCATTCGCGTTCATTCGCGGCCAATATTCCCTATTTCTCTTCACTCACCAGGGCAGGCGCCGCATAGGTTGGCAGTTTCTCCCGTGCCCGGTTTAGCCGTTGGATTTCCAGATCATCGAATAACAGCGACGGGGCCACGATCGAGCTGGGCACCGGATCGCGGCGGTTATAGACGTAGGTATCATTGCCGGCGGCGATGATGTTGCTCCGCAACGTGCGCGTATCGAGTTGGTTGAAGTTAGCTCCGCGGACCAGTTCCATGTGGCCATCTTTCACGTAGACGCGCCACAGCAGACGCGGCGCCAGCCGCAGGCCGGTGGTCTCCACATAGTATCCATACGGACGGCCCTGGTCGCGGCACATGCCAATCAGCCTCTTCTTCAGGTCTTCAAACGAGACACCATCCACGGCCTTGAATATGAGATTGGAAATCTGCGCACGGGGATTGCCCGCGTAGCCCGAGCGTCCGTGTCCGTTCGAATGCCCGAAATCGCGGATCGGATCACGGGACATCAGATAATTCACCAGTACGCCCTTGTCGATGACCGTGACGGTCTGGGCCTTTACGCCTTCGTCATCCACGTCATAGCTGCCCACCAGCGTCTGGCCGTCGATCTTTAGCGGGCGCGGATCATCCACGACCGTGAAGAAATCAGGCATCACGCGGCTCTTATAGTAGGAAGCAAATTCGCCGTTGGTGCGCGCCGGATTACCGAGGTCGGGATGGATCCCCAGGATGTTGGGCACAATCAGCCGCTCAAACAACGCGGTGGCCGCATCCGCGGAAAACAGCACCGGGCCGTGATAATCGTCTTCCATCACCGGCGCAGAGCGCAGGGCGGCAAAAGTTCCAATCAGCGTGTGGGCGTCTTTCTTTAGTTCCTCAGGCTTCGGCAGTTCGTCCAGCCGGCCCACAACATACCCCTGGCTGCGCTCCAGCCGCATTCCGTCGTTGGCCTGGGTGGAGCCGGAAATTGCCAAAGTATAGACGGCGCGGCCGTTGCGCGTGACTGTGCCTTCGGTATTCACAAAATAGCGGTTCAGTATGCGGCAGTTCAAGGTGGCATCCGAGCGCTCAAGCAGAGGATCGCTGCGGAACAGGTCGGATGAGACGCGCAACTTCTCGCGCCATGCGTTCCTATCCACATCGATGCCGGCAACCGGTTGCACCAGTTCGGTCGGCTTTTCCTGGGAAAAATCGGCAATCTCGTTCTCTACCTGCACGTTCTTGAGGGCCGCCTGCTTCTCGCTCAATCCACCCAAGGCGGCCTTGTATGCTTTGTCCGTGGCCAGCCACAGTTGATGCCGCAGGGCCATCTGGTTATCGTCAATGGGAATCATGCCTTCGAGCGTGCCCTGGCCATCGCCGAAGTAGCTGTCCTGTTTGTAGTCGCCGATGCGCACCACCACACGCACCACGCGGCCGATGCTGGTCTGGTCCTCGAGCAGCGCGCCCAAAATGGCGTCGGATGAGTAGTCCTGATATTCCGTGACCTGATAATCGATGTAATAGGGACGCTGCAACTGGCCCAACTGCAATTTTTCCTGGGAGCGCTTGAGCTCGCTGAGCATCGCCTTGAGCGTGGCATCGCCATGATCGTTGCTGGAAACCGCGCTGGCGGGCTGGTCGCTGGCCGGGGCCGCCAGGACGAAACACAGCAGCACAGCAAGTACCATTGAGGTTGAAATCGTCCGTCGCATTAGTGGGCCTCCGGTTTCCGGTTGTGCTGCGCGGCGGGGACTAAGCGGGCCCCATTGAGAGTTGGCGGAGGCAGAACCGGCGGCCGATCATGGCCCTGCGCGACCTTCTGGACTTCAATCTCAGAGAACAGCATGGCCGGCGCAGCAGCGGAAACCGGCACCGATCCGGATTCGGCGCCGCACTCACCGTTGAAGACATCCATCTTCTGGCCTGTGAGCACGATGCGATTGAGCGCCGCCAGCGGAGTGCCGATGATATCCACGCCCCGGACGAGTTCGTCCGGGCGTCCATCGGCGTAGACCTTCCACACCATCAGGGGCATGATCTGGAATGCCTGGGGCATGTTACGCACGGTGAGGGTGAAGCCGCCGGCAATGTCTTCGAAATAAAGCCCATAGGGCTTCTTCTGCGACTTGATCTCTTCGATGAGCCGGGCGCGCAACTCCGAATCGGGTATGGATTTCGAAGAACGCACGATCAAGTTACCCTGGCGACCGACCGGCATCATACCGGTCTGGGCGCGTCCGTGACCGTTGGAGTGCAGGAAACCTTTGACCGGCATGCGCGACATGAGGAACTGCTTGAGCACTCCATGGGCGATCAATTCGACTCGCGTGCTCTTCTGCCCTTCCTCGTCATAGCTGTAATTGCCGCTCAAGTCGGTGCCGCCCAGTGTCACCAACGTAGGATCGTCTTCCACGCTCAGGAAAGGCGGCAGCACGGGCTGATCAACCTTCTTGGTGAAGGTCTGGCCTTCGTTCTCGCCCCGCTGTCTCTGGCCTTCCAACCGATGCCCCACTACTTCATGAAAAAAGACGGCGGCCGCGCGGCCTGAGAGCAGCGCCGGACCGGTAAACGGCTCCACCACCGGAGAAGTCTTCAGCTTTTTAAGGTCTTGCGCGATCTTTTCGATCTTGGCGATGATCACGTCATCGGAGGGAAGCTTATCGAAGGATGCGCCATCGAAGGTTTCCGAGCGGGCCAACTCCATCCCATCTTCGGCGCGGGTGCTGGCCAGGGCCAGAATCCGAATCAGCGGACGCGAAGTAACGATCCGCGAGCCTTCGCTGGAAACAAAATAACGTGTAGGGCTATCGACCACCAGGACCACCTGGGCGCTTTCCACCTCCGGATAGCGGTTGAAGATGGCCGAGAAGCTACGGACCTTCTTTTCCCATGCCTGCTGGTCGAACTTCGGCGGCACCGCCGGAACGCCAATCGCAATCTGGGCCTTCTCCGTGGAAAAATCGGCGGATGCGTCGTCTTCTTCCGCGTGTACTTTGATATTGGTCTTCACTTCCAGATAGGCTTGCGAGGCCTTCTTGTACATGTGGTCGGTGTTTTGCCACAGCACGCGCGCAATGGCATCCGGCTTGTCGTCAAGTGGCAGATTGGCGTTGGTGACCGCGTTGGTGCGGTTTTCGCCATGGGTATTGTCGAGATCGCGTCCGCCGACCCGTACGGTAATGCTGCCCACACGCTCATGCCGGTTAATATTCGCCACAATGGCCCCGTTGGCGGCGATGATGACCGAATTGAACTCGTCACTGGCGGAATAGCTGATGAAATAAGGCGCAGGTTCAGCCTTGCTCAGGGAAGACATGGCCCGGTCAAGCTCCTGCTGCATGGTGCGCAAAAGCACAGACTCGGCGGCGATGGATGGGCTGGATTGAACGGCAGTCCCTGGGACCAGCGAAACACCCCAAAACAACCCGAAAACGAACAACCTGCTGATCGGCATATAACTAAGAGTTTACCTGAACATTTAGACGCCGCAAATTACCTTCGGGTAGCAGGAATTAACGCTTCTTAAGCTCTTCCATGACGCTGCTGATCAGTTCCTTAGAACCATTCAGAGCTTCCAGGATAATCTGCAGGTCCATGGCCGGCTTGCCCGGCTGACGGCTGCTCTGGCAATAAATCCCATGCTGCCCCACCAGCACCAGGGCGTCAGTCAGCAGATCAAGCGTCACCGCCAGCCGCCCGCGAGGAATGCCCATCATAAGTTCGTACTTTTCGAGGTCGTCGTGTTTGTCGTCAAGAAGGCTCAAGAATTTTCACCGCAAAGGGCGCTAAGGACGCAAAGGAAAGACAAAGTCATAAACCGTTTGCGACTCGCTTGATGCCCTGCTTTAAATGCAGTACATGAAAGTTGATAAGCAGCCCCAGTTTCTTACCGCTGAGCTTCAGGTGAGAGAGTAATTGGGCTTGATGAACAGGAATCAATGCATCGACCGCTTTGATTTCAACAATCACCAGATCGTCGACCAGCAAGTCAAGGCGATAGCCAACATCCAGCTTTACGCTCTTGTAAATCAGGGGTAACGGAATCTGAACAAGAACTTTCAAGCCGACTTCGCGCAGTTCATAAGCAAGACACGCTTCGTATGCACTCTCCAGGAGGCCGGGCCCCAAAGCGGTGTGAACTCGGAAGGCCGCGTCCAAGATAAACCGGCTAATCTCATTTTCGCTTCTTTCTCCCATACCCAAAGCATCCACTTCAAAGAAATCTCTTACTCTTCTTTTTTACCTTTATTCTTTTTTTATCTTTTCCTCTTCTTCTTTTTCTTCCTTCGCGTCCTTAGCGCCCTTTGCGGTGAAATGCTCTTAAGAAGGCTTCCACCGCAACACAGGCTTCCTCGCCGCAGCCGTCTCATCCAGCCTCGAGATGCGCGTCGAATGCGGTGCATTCTTCACCATTTCCGGGTCTTCTTCCACTTCTTTGGCGATCGATTTCATGGCATCCACCAGCAAGTCGAGTTCACCGAGGGACTCGCTCTCCGTGGGTTCGATCATCAGGGCGCCATGTACTACCAGTGGGAATGACACCGTGTACGGATGGAACCCGTAGTCGATCAGCCGCTTGGCTACGTCGCCGGTCTTGACGCCTTTCTTGGTCTGCAAATGGTCGCTGAAGACCACTTCGTGCATCGAGGGCGTCGCGTACGGCAGTTCGTAAATGCCTTCCAGCTTTTTACGGATGTAATTCGCGTTCAGCACCGCGTCTTCTGTGGTCTGGCGCAGGCCATCGGGTCCATTGGCCATAATGTAGGCCAGGGCGCGGACGTGCATGCCGAAGTTCCCGAAGAACATGCGTACGCGTCCCACGGAGTTGGGCCGGTTGTAGTCGAGGCCTAGTGTGCCGTCGGGCTTCTCGATCACCGCCGGCAGAGGTAGGTATGGTTCCAGCATCTTCTTGCAGGCCACCGGTCCGCATCCGGGGCCGCCGCCGCCATGGGGCGTGGAAAACGTTTTGTGCAGGTTCAGGTGCATCACGTCCACACCGAAATCGCCGGGACGCGTCTTTCCCACCAGGGCATTCATGTTGGCGCCATCCATGTAGAGTAGCCCGCCCTTGTCATGCAGGATATCTGCGATCTTATGGATTTCCTGCTCGAAGATGCCCAGCGTGTTGGGATTCGTCAGCATCAAGCCGGCGACGTCTTCATTCATCTGTGCAGCCAGCGCGCTGATATCGACCATCCCCCGGTCGTTGGATTTCAGGTTCTCGACGGCGTAGCCGCAGATGGCAGCGGTGGCCGGGTTGGTTCCGTGGGCCGAATCGGGAATCAGTATCTTCTTGCGCGGATTGCCCTTCGATTGCAGGAAGGCGCGAATCAGCAGAATGCCGGTCATCTCACCATGAGCCCCGGCGGCCGGTTGCAGCGTGATGGCATCCATGCCGGTAATATCGATCAGGCAGTCGGCCAGGGTCTTCATCACGCGCAGGGCTCCCTGGGAAATCTTCTCCGGCTGATACGGATGCGCCTCCGCCAGTCCTCCCACACGCGCCACAACTTCGTTGACGCGGGCGTTGTACTTCATGGTGCAGGAACCCAATGGATACATCCCCAGATCGATGGCGTAGTTCCATGTGGAAAGCCGGGTGAAGTGGCGGATGATCTCGATCTCGCTGACTTCGGGCATATGGCCCAGATCTTCACGCGCGGCCCCGCCCAGCAGCTTCTTGTGGTCCACGGCGGGCACGTCGAGCGGCGGCAGCTTATAGGCTTTTTTGCCCGGCGATGACAGCTCAAAAATCAGCTCTTCGTTCTGGTTTACGTGACGAGTTGCTTTCTTGATGTCTTTGTCGCTCATTGGCCCACCACCTGGACTGCTGTATCGATTTCCTGTTTGGTATTCATCTCCGTGCAGCACCACACGGCAGCATTCCCCAACTCGGGATAAAAGCCGCCCAGCGGCAGCCCGCCGATCACCTTCTTTTCCAGCAGCCGGTTGTTGGCTTCTTTGGGGTCTTGTTTGCTCTGCACGACAAACTCGTTGAAACGCGGCGACCCGGTAAACAGCAGCTTGTTCTTCTTGGCGAATTCATTGGCGGCATAAGTGGCTTTGGCCAAGTTCTGCTGCGCCAGTTCCTTCAAGCCTTCGCGTCCGTAGACCACCATATAGATCGTAGTCATGAGGGCGATGAGCGCCTGGTTGGTGCAGATGTTGGAAGTCGCCTTCTCCCGGCGGATGTGCTGCTCGCGCGTGGAAAGCGTCAGCACAAAGCCGCGCTTGCCGTTTTTGTCGGTCGTCTCACCGGTCAGGCGGCCCGGCATCTGCCGGACAAACTTCTCTTTGGTCGCCATCACGCCCGCGTACGGCCCGCCAAAGCCCAGGGGCACGCCGAACGACTGCATTTCCATGGTGACGATATCGGCCTCCACCGGAGGCTTCACCACGCCCAGGGACAACGCCTCAGAGATCGACACCGACAGCAGCGCGCCTTTCTTGTGTACCAGATCGGCGATCGCCGTCACGTCCTCAATGCACCCAAAGAAATTCGGCGATTGAATCAACACGCAGGCCGTATCATCCGTAATTTTCTTTTCCAACTCGGCCATATCGACCCGGCCATTTTCCAGATAGCCGAAATCGCTGATCGGCATGCCCTGGTGCTGGGCGTAGGTCTTCATGACCTCCCGGTACTCGGGGTGGACGGTGCGGGCCACCAGCGTCGCTTTCCTTCCCGTAACGCGCACCGCCATCATCGCGGCCTCGGCGGCCCCCGTAGAGCCGTCATACATCGACGCGTTGGCGACTTCCATGCCCGTGAGCTCGCAGACCATGGTCTGAAATTCAAAGATGGCCTGCAACGTGCCCTGCGAGATTTCCGGCTGGTACGGCGTATAGGCGGTCAGGAACTCGCCTCGGGAAATCAGCGAATCGATGATCACCGGGCGATAGTGGTGATAAGCGCCCGCGCCCAGAAACACGGCGTATCCGGCCGCGTTGGCTTCGCCGCACTGGCGGAAGTAGTCGATGATTTCCGACTCCGCCATCTGCCGGGGCGCCTTCAGGTCACGCTTCAGCCGGTACTCGGCAGGGATGGGCGCAAACAGCTCGTCAATGGACTTAATGCCGATCTCGCGCAGCATCAGCTCGCGGTCGGCCGGAGACTTAGGTAAGTAGCGCATGTGTGGGCCTGGCTCGCCTTCTGGAATGAATTACTTTTCTTCAGCAATATAGGCTTCGTACTGTTCGGCGGAGAGCAGCGCATTGAGGTCGCCGGGGTTGCTGAGTTCAACTTTGATCATCCATGCTCCATGGGGGTCGGAATTGACGTTTTCTGGCGAAGAGTTCAGCGCCTCGTTGATCGCCACGATCTTACCGGAGGCCGGGGCATACAGCTCGGAAACGGCTTTCACGGATTCCACCGTGCCGAAGCTCGCGCCCGCCTCAATCTGGGCGCCGACCTTGGGCAGTTCCACGAAAACAATGTCGCCCAGCGCCGCCTGCGCATGATCGGTAATGCCCACCTGCGCGCTGTTGCCCTGCGCCTTGATCCACTCGTGCTCTTTGGTGTACTTGCAGTCTTTGGGATATGCCATGAATGATTTTTCCTTTTCTGCTTTTCGTATTTCGCGCCTCGTGCTTCTTTTAAAAAGCCGCTCAGGTCTTCCCTTCCCCGCTCTTCTTCGGTGCTTCCCTCTGCTCTTCTTTGGTCTTCCTGCTCTGCCCTTCAACAACCAAGCGCTGATCGCTAAAAGCTAATGGCTAAAGGCTAAAGGCTATTTGCCAATTGCTATTTACCAACTGCCGCCTTCTTCTCCCGCTTGTAAAACGGTGTCGGCACCACCTTGCACTTCACCATTTGTCCGCGGACTCCAACCATCACCTCGGCGCCCAAGGCCGAGAACGCCGGAGGCACATAGGCCAGGGCAATATTCTTCTTGAGGAAGGGCGCATAGGATCCGCTGGTTACTTTGCCGACTTCCTTCCCGGCAGTATCAAAGACTTTGTAGTCATCGCGCGGAATGCCGCGGTCCACCGCTTCCAACCCCACCAGGACCCGCTTCAATCCCGCCGCTTGCGCCTCGGCCAGCGCCGCCCGCCCCACAAAGTCGCCTTTTTCCATCTTGCAGTAGCGTTCGAGGGACGCCTCCCAGACGTTGATCTTGTCGGAGATTTCATGGCCGTAGAGCGCCATCTTGCCTTCCAACCGTAGCGTATTGCGCGCGCCCAATCCGCAGGGCACAATGCCGAACTCTTTGCCGGCCTCGGTCACCTCATGCCACACCCGCTCGCTGGTAGGGACATCGGAGGGAATGTAGATCTCAAAGCCATCTTCAGCGGTGTAGCCGGTGCGGGCAACCAGGGTATTCGCCAGGCCGCAGACCGTGCCGTGTTTGAACCAATAATTTTTAATCTGGGAAAGATTGACGTCGGTGAGTTTCTGCAGCGTGGCTTCGGCCTTGGGTCCCTGGATGGCAATCTGTGTGTAGTAGTCGCCTACATCGTCGGCATGACATCGAAAGCGGCTGACGTTCTTGCGCACCCACTCGTGGTCCTTTTCGCGCGTGCCGGCATTGATCACCAGCAGGTAATCGTTCTGTCCCATCTTGTGGACGATCACGTCATCGACAAACGTGCCCTCCGGATACAGCAGCGCGGAATAGTGGGCCTGGCCTTCCTGCAGCTTGGAAGCATCGTTCATGCTGACCCACTGGACGGCATCAAGCGCCTGCGGCCCACGAATCAGGATGTCGCCCATGTGCGAGACATCGAACATGCCCACGCCGTTGCGCACGGCCAGGTGCTCTTTCATCAGGCCGCCGCTGGAGGGATACTCCACCGGCATGTCCCAGCCGCCAAAATCAACCATTTTCGCGCCCAGCCGCCGATGCTGGCCATTGAGCGAGGTCTTTCTGAGGGTCTTGGTTTCTTCAGTAGAGGACAAGCGAATTTCCTTCTTTGAACGGGAGTCGGGCCAACAGAGCACGCCGCAACGATGTCGAGAACTAAGTAGGGTAACACCCGGTTTTTGCGGGGTCAAACAATGACCTGCAGGTTCACCTCACGACCACCACAAACCCGACGTAGAGACGTAACTTATTACGCCTAAAGGCCCGCAAACGTAAACACCCCGGCATTCCGCCTAACAACTCCCTGTCGGCTTGCAGCGTCGCGTAATTCGCGCTAATCTCCGGGCTATGGCCAAAGAATTCATGTGTGCCCAATGCGACTCCCCGGAATTCCGGTGCAAATGCACAAGATACTGCTGCCTGTGCCAGGCCCTCTTCGACGTGCGCCTGTGCGAAGACGGTCTTTACTATTGCAGGCCCTGCCGTGAATCCTGCGATCTGCAAGCGCAATACAAGGACAAGGTTTGAAGAATCGGGGCATCGGGAAATCGAGACATCGGGAAATCGGAAAAACGGGATTAGCCCGCTCGCTCGACCTGATCTCCCGATTTCCCGATGTTCCGATTTCCCGATCTCTTGACCCTCGGATGTCCCGATCAGCGATTCACTCAGAAAATCTCCGCAATTACTACCTGGCCCTGTTCACCCGTTGGGGACCACAATGCTGGTGGCCTGCGCAAACGCGCTTTGAAGTCATCGTGGGCGCCTATCTCACCCAAAACACCAACTGGAGCAACGTCGAAAAAGCCATCGCCAACCTCAAGCGCCAGCGGATGCTCAGCATCAAGGCCATCCGCGAGATTCACATCTGGAACCTGGAAGAGCTGGTGCGCCCTTCCGGATACTTCCGGCAAAAGGCCCGGCGGCTGAAGGGCTTCGTCGAATTCTTAGACAAACAATACAGCGGATCACTCGACCGGATGTTCGCCCAGCCCACGACCGCACTGCGCGCCGAACTGTTGGCCCTGAACGGCATCGGTCCGGAGACCGCCGACTCTATCCTTCTATACGGCGGCAATCACCCGGTCTTCGTCGTCGATGCGTACACGCGCCGCATCCTGGAACGCCATCGCCTGATCAAGAAAAAGACCACCTATGAAGAAATCCGCGCCCTGGTGGAAAGCGCCGTCAGCAACGCCCCGCCGGCAGCCTTGACGGTCATCCAAGCTGGAAAAGATTCCAGACATCCGGTCTCGCGTATGAGCTCCATGGAGCGCAGTGAACTGTCCCAGCACTACAACGAATTCCACGCGCTGATCGTCAGAGTAGGCAGCGAGTATTGCAGGAGCAAACCGAGGTGTGAGGGCTGCCCTCTGCAGGGGTTTTTGCCGGAAAAAGGTATGGGGGCACTGCGGCCTGCCACTCCGGTTGTTTCCAAACGCGCGAAGGCAAAAAACAAAATTACAGCCAGCAAATAACACAGGGTGCTCTATCTCCGAGTGAAACCCGTCCGGCTCATCGAATGCGACTCGTTCCCCAAGAATCTTGATCCGAAACAAGCTACGCCCCGCGCATGACCTACTTCGCCGATAGAATCCATTTCTATGGAATTTGAGATAGTCATACCAAAAACAGAATTTAGGTCTGCGCAATAAAAAACATCTGTCTCTAGGAAATGAATTGACGTTCGTTTATTTTGTGATACGCTCTCCCCGATGCACATCGCCCCTTTTCGGGACGCAATTTGATTATGTCGTAGTGCGAAGGACCCAAAACCGGACCTGAGTTCACAACTCAAAACCGGGTTGCTTCCCCCAAAAGGACACTAGAAACGTTGTCTTGTTTAATTTCGGAGGACGCAATGAGAAGATCAGGTAGATATTGCTTTTTGTACTCCTTGCTGCTGGTGGTTTTAACAGGGGGCCTTGCCGCGTACGCGCAAGTTGACTACTCTACCGCGACGCTGAAAGGCTCTGTAGCCGACCCGCTAGGGGCGGTTATCGCCGGCGCCACCGTCACCGTGACGAACCAGAGTACGGGCTTCACGAAAGCCGTGAAGGCCAACGCTGAAGGCAGCTATGTAGTGCCAGTGCTGCAACCAGGCACATATAGGATTACGGTGGAGGCGGCTGGGTTCCGGAAGGAAGTCGTCGATACCTTCACTCTAACGGTGGGCGCCGTCGCGGTTTATAACGCCCATCTGACAGTAGGCGCGGCTTCGGAAATCGTCGAGGTCTCCGGAGACAGCGCACCGGTAATTCAGGTGACGCAAACCCAGCAGGCCGACTACATCAATCAGATCGCGGAACAGAATATCCCCAGCGTCAGCCGTGATTACTCCACCACCATTCAGTTGCTGCCCGGAATGACCAATGCTGAGGCCATCCATAGCTCGGGTGCGCAACGCAATATCGGCGCGTTTGCGGTGAACAATTTCACCACCGCCGGCGGTAACGGGCGTGGCGGACTGGTTACGATTGACGGCGGCGAGAATGACTACGGGTCAGGCTCTTCCCGGACTGCGCACATCTCTCCCGACGCCATCCAGGAGCTTCAGGTCAACCGCAATTCGTTTACCGCGGAGTTTGGATTCACTTTGGCCGAGCATGTGAATGTGGTCACCAAATCCGGCGGCAACCAACTCCACGGAAGCCTCTTCGGCCTGTTCCGCGACCAGCGGACCGACGCCAAACCTTTCTTCCAGATCTCCAACAACGACTCCTTGAACCAGGATTACCATATCGGCGGTTCCCTGGGGGGCGCCCTGGTCAAAGACAAGCTCTTCTTCTTCATCAATACTGAAGGCTACCGGACGACTTTCGAGAGTCTGAAGACCTTTAACACACGCTTTGTTACTGGGCCCTCTGCCGCCCAACAGGCCTATATACAACAAGTGGCGACGACGAACCCCGGCGCTGCGGCCTCGTTGAACGCGATCTTGACCCCCGCCAACAATCCTTTCGTGCAGCAGCTGATTGCCGGGCAAAGCGGCTTCGTTCCCGGCGACCAAAAATGGATTGACAGTGTGGCCCGCCTCGATTGGCATCCTAACGACAGCGACAACTTGAGTTTGAGACTTCTGCATGAACGCGAGGACGCTCCTCTCAACTTAGGTGGAGGCGCCGGCGGATACGGCGCAGGGGTTGGGCCCACGATATCGAGCAGCTATGCCACCAGTGACACCATCCGCGACTATGAGGCGTTGATCACCTGGAGCCACATCTTCAGCCCTGCGCTTCTCAACACTCTGCGGGTGCAATTCGTTCCCGAAAACCTGATCGCCCTTTCCTGGAACAATAACCATGGCGGTCCGACAACGCCTTTTTCCGCTTTTACCGATGGATTTGGCACCTTCGGCCCCCTGCTGGGCGCAGAGGTGTTTGGTCATCAGCGGCGTTACCAGTTTGAAGATAGTGTCACATGGAACCATGGCAACCACTCCTTCAAGTTCGGTGAGTCTTTCCGCCCGGTGAAGTACACCTTCTTCGATAACCTGTATGCTCACTCGCAGGTTGCTTATGTGCCCGGGATTCTCCCGATTCTCACGCCCGGCGTTTTGCCACCGGCCTTGGCCGCGCAGGCAGTGGCGGCCGCGGGGTTGCCTCCGGCGTCTACCAACCTGACCTCACTTCAGTCTTTCGGCGTCGGCCTGCCGACTCAATTTCGCACCTCCACCGGCAACAACGCCTTAATCTCCAACTGGGCCTACTATGGCGGCGTCTATTTCCAGGACTCGTGGAAGATGACCTCCCGGCTGACCGTGGATGCGGGCATTCGCTTTGACGCAGATCAGGAATCCTTCCCCGGCCAGAATACCAACTACTATGCTTCGCCGCGCGTAGGCATTGCCTACGATGTATTCGGTGACCACAGGACCCTTCTCCGTGCCGGCGGCGGGATTTTCGTTGCCCCGGCCCAATTCCAAAATGCTTATTACTCCAACCTGTACAACCCGGCCGGGGCGCTAGGGTTTGCTCAAGCGGTGGAAACCATTGGCACGCCTGGATACGCTGCCTTGCTTGGAGCGCTTTTTACTGAAGGAAACTTGCCGGTCCTGAAGCCCGTGACGGCCGCGGACTACGCTGCCGCAGGCATACCCATTGCACAAGGCCAGGCCCATGGAATCGGGATTATCAATCCTGCTGCGGGCTACAAGAACAATTACGGCATTCAGGCCAGCTTAAGCGTGCAACGTGAACTGACTAGGAACATGTCGCTCGAAATCGGCTACAACATGCAGCACACGGTCCACCTGCAGGACCCCCTGGAAGTTGGGTTTGTAAATAGTGGCAAGTTTGATCCTCTGCTCGGCCCCATTTTGACCCCCAATCCGGCCAACAACCCGTTGATCGGCGGTCAGCCTAAGTTTGAGACCCTCACCAGCTACTGCGCCTGTGGTGGGGCAATCTATCACGCGGGCACGGTCTCGCTGACTCGGCGTTTTGCCGACCACCTACAATTCCAGACGAACTACACCTGGGCCAAGGCCATCGATGATGTATTGGACTTCTCTTCTTTCACCAGCACCTACTTTCCAACCACTCAGGGCAAAGACCGCGCCATATCTCCCTTTAACATCGGCCAGTCTTTCACCACGAGTGCGGTTTACATCACTCCTTTCCAGAGTGGCTCCGGAAGCCTTTTGACGCGGGCCCTGGCGGATATCACCCTGGCCCCGGTCGTGGTCCTGCATTCGGGCACACCGTTCGAGTTGTTTGACAGTCCAGCCGTTGGCGCAGCCGGCAACGGTCTGGTGCAGGAAGCCCTCAATCAGGCGCGTCCCTTCAATGCCCCGCGTGATAGCGGTATTCTTCCCTGGAACTATCGCTGGGACATGAAGTTCAACAAAGACCTTCGTCTTTCCAAGAACCATGAAGCCATGCGCTTGGGTCTGAGCGTGACCGGAGCCAACCTGCTCAATCACACCAACTTTACCGGTGTGAACGGCATTTTCCCGAGGGGCACAGCGGCCTTGGCAGCCGCAACAGCTTTGCCCAATGGCGGCAATCTTCTGAATGGCCCTTACAACATCCGCGGAGTAAAGACCCTTGACTTCCAGCAGGGCTTTGTTCCGGGGTCTGTTCCCGGGTCCTTCAATTCCGCCGACCTTCCGCGTCAGATCCAATTTGGCGCGCGCCTGAGCTTCTGACCCTATCTCGATCGTCGAGATGGGCTGTACTGTAAGTAACCATCGAACGCGGCCACCGGTTAGAGCAGGATACCCGGTGGCCGTAGTCCTCATTTCACTGCTGAAGAAGCGCGCTCCAGGATCGCCACAGACCGGCAGCTTAGGCGGCTGTAGCCTAATGTCACTTACTTTGGCTTTAGCCTCGGCAGGTAACAAGTCACGACTTTCAGTCGTGCCTGGACTTCCACATTTTCACCACGGACGTCTAGTCTAGAGGCCGGCGGAAATTAAATACCCACGCGGGCGCACCATGCCCCGTGCATCCGATCTCCGCTCGATCATCCAATTTCCATTCATATCGATTTCATAAGACCGCTGAAGGCTGCAAAAGAGTCGCGCTTACCTTCCCTTTCCGAATGAATGTCCCAAAAGGCAAACTCCTGAACGGAAGGGTGCTCTCGAATCCTGCTAAGGTAGCGACGCCACATTGGCTCCTCTCCGTAGATAGATTTCGCCATGCCAGACATGCAAATTGTGTTCCTTGGATGTCCACAAACCCCTGCCATAGCAACGCACGCATAAGGGCTTTGCCTAAAATACGAAGGGACAAACGACCTCGCGTATATCTCCAAGACCTCCAATGTGGCCTCCGGGGTTGGAAGAAGGAAATCTGCAACACAAAAGGAAAGGCCATGTTTGGCAGCAAGCAGCGCGCTTCGCCGGCTGCTTCCATCGAGCCAGATTGAGGGGGAAGCCACGTCTGCAGGATGGACCGTCATCGGCGAGCTGCGATCTAAGCAGGAAAGAAGTTGTTGCAGGCTATTTTCATAGAGCCCATCTTCCTGAATTTTCTTAAGTTCAGACAGAGATGACGCTTTGGAGTTCTGTCCCTCTTTTCCCCTGGCCAGGCCAAGATCGACCCGCCCTGGAAACAGTGAGTGTAAGAGAAGAAATGACTCTGCAATACGCAAAGGGTCATGGCGATCCAGCAGGATGCCAGCCGTCCCAATCGTCATCTGTATGGTCTTGCGGGCCAGTTCACAGAGGAGGACTTCTGGAGAAGACTGGCCATGATTCTCGCTATGATGCTCCGTCAGCCAGAACCTAGAGAAATTCAAGCTCTCCAAAAATGGAGCAAGTTCACTCGTCTCCCGGACAGCATCTGAAGCTCTTTGCCCGGGCCGGATTAGGGTAGCGTCGATCGCCGCGAATTTCATGCCTTTATATTTTGCTTGCAGCGACAAATCACACATGTTGGTCAGGGGCTACGCGACGGCCCCGCCCAAGGATGCCATATCGCCCATTACATCCCCGGAGAAACCTTCGCCGGGTAAAGGGTACGATACTGAGGGCTTTGTCATGAGCAGCGCATCTGCCAATATTTTCACCCGCTCTTCGAGACTGTCGTCCCAATATCGTTTGAAGGTGTCAATATTTGCTCGATTTCCTCCTGGCCGCGATGTCTCCAATTGCTGTTTTGCGCATCCACTGAGACACTGTGGCAGGTATTTGCAGGCTGAACAGCTTGCTTGCGCAAAGGAATCGAAGGCCAGATAGTCGTGTGGCATTTGCGGGGCGGCACTGGCAAGGATCGGAAACAGGGCGGTTGATCTCGAACTCGCCAGGAGATCGTGGATGTTTCCATGGCTCAGGCTCGAATTGCCAAAATCGGCTATACACCGATACAGTTCGCCATCGGGGCCCATCATGAGGCTGGCAGGGTTGACGGCACCGCACGCCGATTTGAGCGCACGCGGCATAGCCTGATGTGCGATCGCTGCCGGATCTTCATAAGGAGCGATGCGCCTCAGGAAATCGAGGGCAAACCTGTTGTACTGATGGTCTTCGATCATGCCTTTGTGAACAAAATCACAGGTGGTGTTATGCGGCCGAATTTGGGCAGGGTACGGAAAGACCCGCGATCCGGGATAGAGCCATCCGCGCGCTATGAACAAATCGATTAATTCGAATGCATCGGTGTAATTGCCGGGATCGCAGTTAATACGAAGATAGAGATTGACCGAACCGCGCACGTTTTCAATCGAGGCAGCAATTGCATCGAAAGATGAGATCGGTGTGTTTTTGTTCAGCGGACGGCGTCGCTTATTGTGATGATGGGGCAGTCCGTCAAATGTAAACTGAAGATGCTTGATTCTGCATTCTTGAATGAAAGATCTCGCCCCCTCTGGATCTGCTGGCCAACAGGTGCCATTGCTGATCATGGACGCCTTGTACTCTACATTATTCTCGCCGCAGTAGGCGATCAATTGACGCGAAAGATACCGGACTGCTTCAGGATGGAGCATTGGTTCGCCGCCAAACCACATGATCTTGAGCACCCGAACTCCACGTTGGCGAATCGTATTCGTGATATGTTCGGCGGCCGCGTCACAGGTGTCATTGGACATGCGCGAAGGGTAATGTTCCTCGAAGCAGTAATAGCAGCCCAGGTTGCAGTCCATGGTTGGCGCAATCGTAAACGATAGAATAGGCGCCTTTTTAAAGGTGTTTGTCCGGTCTCTCAATAGCTTAAGTTCGTCACAATCGGCGTCGATGAAGAAATTTCCGTTCTTTAAATCTCCGAGCGCTTTCCGTACAGTAAAATCGGCGCTCTCGGCCAGATCAAATTTTGCTTCTGCAGTCAGATACCGGGAAAGTCGATTGAAGTCGCTTGGCGAAATACTGACGAGCGCGTTGCTCACGCCGTTGAACAGCAGAAATCTGCCGGAATGCTCAAATATGTGGTTATAAAAGGAGGGCTTAACAAAGTCGCTCAATGGGGCCTCCGCAACAGAGCTTTCGGAGAGCATCGCCCAATTGCCGGCAATGCTCTCCGGATTAGGGTTTACGAATCAGTCTGATTCTGGAAGAAACGCCAAACCGATGTTAGGACAGTTGTTGCAATCGAGTCCCTGGGTAACATCGAACAAGGCCGCGTCTGGTTGAACCGGCGTTCCTTGATCTAACCAGCTAAGATTCATTGATGCGGAGATGGTGGGTTGAGAGAGATTTTCAGCAGCTTGCACAGAATACCTCCGTTTTTGATCGTTGCAGCACAAACTTAACAAAATACGGAACTAGGGTCAAGATAAATTGCAAGCGTAAATCGCAAGCATGCGGCGGCCCATTGCTCGATTTGTGATGCACTGGTTCCTGCAGAATACGTCTCGCCGACGCGCCTATAGCACAAAATCGCCAATCTTTCTGATTCTGATTCTAGCTAAATAGCGTGATGAAATTGGCTACTATCCGCAGCTCTTGCCCCGATTGCCGACCCTGCAATGCTTCCGGCCACTGTACCTGCGGTCACTGTACCAGATTATTGACTTCCCGGTTTATGGACGCACTTGTCAATAGGTCCCATTTGAGAAGACATGCCAAACGCCTATTCTTTTCTCAGAACAACTGCCGGATCGGTGCGCATGGCCCGAGAGGTCGGAAGCCAGGCTGAAAGTATTCCAATGGAAGCGATGGCAACCAGCGCGCCGCCCAGGGACAATGGATCAATGGGTCTAACGCCATAGAGCAACGGAGCAATAGCGTGTATCGAGAGCAAACAAGCGATCAACCCGATGATCGCCCCTGGAAGCACGATCTGAGCCACGTCCTTCACCAGCAGCAAGATCACATCTCTACTTTGCGCTCCAAGCGCGCCGCGGATGCCAAACTCTCTTGATCTCTGATTGACATCGTAGGACAAGAGACTATAGAGTCCAGCCCACCCAATCAGCACAGAGATGATGGAGAATATGGTTACGAGAATGGCCAGCAGGCGTTCCTGCCAGAGCGACTCTGCGACCTGCTGTTTCAAAGGCGCGACCTCAGAGAATGTCAGGCCTGCATCCAAGCGCGCAAGAGCATTTCTGGCTGCTGGAATGATGGACGAAGGTTCTCCATAGGTCCGGACATACAGATAGAATTGCGATTGCCAGTTGGGCTGTAATTCAATAGGAGTATAGTAGATTGGAAGCAGTGGTTCCCTGAGAGACCGATACTTGGAATCTCCAGCCACCCCGACGATGATGTTGGTTTCTGTGGCCATATCTCCTGCTCCTCCCATGCCAAACTTTTTTCCAACGGGGTCTTCGTTCGGGAAAAGGAGATGAGCGAAAGCTTCATTGATAACAGTTGGGCTGGGGCCCGAGTGGCCCATATCCACCAAAGAGAAGGCGCGCCCTTTGAGAATCGGAATGCCCAATGTACCAAAGAACGAAGCTGAAACACGATCGAGAGTTGTGTTCAGAAACGCCTCGGCCGCGATCTTTTGCCCTGGACGAGCCACTGAAGTCTTCAGGCCCACTCGCTGCATAACCACAGCAGTGGCGAAACCTGCGCTACGCACACCAGGGATCGCCTCCATCTCGGTTCTCAATTGCTCAGGGAAACTCGAGGACAGATGGGCTGAAGGACCTGCCAGGCCGGGATTGACGTGAAATAAAACCAGGTGCTCCACATCGAAACCTGGGCTGGTATGTCGCAACACATAAAAGGTATGCAGGAGAAGCCCCGTACCGACAAGCAGAATCAGCGTCGCTCCGGTTTGAACAATGAGCAGTCCCCTGCTCACGATTCCCGTGCGCTTGGTAGCGCTCCCGCCGCGAAGCACCACTTGGGGATCAACACGCGTAGCAACCCATGCCGTGATCGATCCTAATGACAGACTGAGCGCCAGGGCCAGCAAAATGGCCAAAAAATCCACCTGCCAGGACGGGGCAAGAGAAATCGGCGGAGAGGAGGTGCCCGCAGGAAGTAGCTTGCTCATGGGAGACGCACAAAAAGATGCAATACATATCGCGCCACAAGCGCCCATCAATCCATTCAGCGCCGACTCCAGTGATGCACGACGGACCAGGCTGCCGCGACTGGCGCCCAGGGCTATACGCACCGCGGTATCTCTCTCGTTGTGAGTTGCCTTGGCAATCAGCAACCCAACGACACTGGCGCAGACCATCAACAGCAACGTTCCGAGCCCCCATAGAAGCAAGGTCAGGGCGCGGCTGAATTGTTCACGCAAGGCAAACGTGCCCTGCGCGATAGGAACTACGATCCCCTTTCGCTTTGGACCCTTCCGTCCTGCGGCCTGCTCCAGCGCTGAAAAAGTTACGGCAAATTCCGCCTGCGCTTGTTCAATGGTTACACCTTGTTTCAGACGCGCTAATACGGAGAAATGGCGATCTGGCACAGGGTCTGTCAAGGCCTTTTGGGAAAGTTGGGGCTGGGCGCTCAGAGGCAGCCAAAGATCGGGATTGGTGTCGAGGGTGCTACCCAAAAAGCGGTCCGGCATTACCCCTATGACAATATAGGACAGACCTTGCAATTTGACGTGCGAACCTAAGGCTTGGATCCCGGCAAATTCGCGCATCCAAAACCGGTGGCTGAGAACAACGGGTATTTCTCCAGATCGCAGTGTCTCATCCGCATCGACAAAGACGCGGCCAACTTCGGCTGGAACTTCCAGTAAGGAGAAATAATTCGATGAAACCATCAGGGCGACAGCCGGTTGCACGCTGATACTTGTTGTAATGGTGGTATCTACAGTTCCTTCTATGGCGACATCCACAAAACTGTGCATAGCGCGGATGACTTCATAGCTGTTATATGGAAAGTACTCCCACGAAGTCCTCGGTGGCACTTGTGCTGCTGCACGAACGAGAGACCCAGGATGGGGAAGATGTAACGGGTGCAGAATCAGACGATCCAAGGCAGTATAGAGGAGAATGGCCGCGCCCAATCCACCAGAAAAAAGGAGAGCTATAGCGATACTCGCTCCAATCTGGCGACGGCTGTTAGAAAGGATGCCGAATCCCAAGTTCACCTCCAACCGAAAATGGCGGCTTTCACGGCAGCCGAATAATCTTACCATCTTTCATCTCGGATTGATCTTGCGCAACGACTCGATCGGGGCAGACGCATCTTAGATTTTTCGCGGAAGAGACTACGATTGCGGTTCTTTGGACATTTGGCAACCCAAATCTCGGGTTAAATTCGCCGGCTAGCGTCTCTGCCATCGCTAAGGCCCCCAAAAATAAAGAGATGTGGTTGTTGGTGCCAATCAACATGGCCGAAAGCCAATCTTAAAAGCTGCCAAGGCGTACTCGCATCCGCATGGCCCTCATGGTTCTGACTCCCCGCGACGCCCCCGCCAAAGCTCGTGTATCATCTCCCGATGAAACGCGTTAAGTTCTGGGCAATCCGGGTGCTGGCCCTGCAGGCCCTCTCGGCCTCAATGTGCGCCCAGGCCCCCAATGGCGCCGCGCTGTTCAAGCGGAGTTGCAGCACATGCCACAGCGGTGAGGAAAATTCACGCGCCCCTGGCCTGGACTCTCTGCGCCCCAAGTCGCCCGAGGCCATCGTCGACACGCTCGTCAATGGCGCGATGCGCTTGCAGGGCTCCAGGCTCAGCGGCGCCGAGCGGCGGGCGCTCGCCGAATTTATCACTGGACGCAAGATGGGCGGAGATGTGGTGGGAGCGGGCACTGGCCGTTGCACAACGCAGGCGCCTCTTCCCGACCCCTCAAGATCTCCACAGTGGAATGGTTGGGGGCCCGAAGCCACCAACACTCGTTTCCAGCCCGCCAGCCAGGCAGGCCTCACCGCCGAACAAGTGCCGCACCTCGAGTTGCAGTGGGCCTTCGGCTTCCCGGACGCCACCTCAGCCTGGGCACAGCCGAGCGTCGCCAGTGGCCGGGTGTTCGTCGGCAGTCAAAATGGGACAGTTTACTCGCTCAATGCGCGCACTGGCTGTATTGACTGGACGTTCAGCGCGGCCGGGGGCGTACGCACGGCCATAGCAATCGGCCCACAGTCCGCCCCAGGTAGCTTTGTCTTGTACTTTGGCGATACCAAGGCCAACGCCTACGCCGTGGATGCCTCCACCGGCAAACAGATATGGGGCCGAAAAATAGACGACCATCCGCTGGCGCGCATCACCGGATCGCCAACCTTATATAACGGCCGGCTGTATGTGCCTGTTTCCTCCTACGAGGAAGCTCAGGGAGCAAGCCCCGACTATGAGTGTTGCACCTTCCGGGGCAGCGTGTCTGCGCTGGATGCTAAAACCGGCGCCGTGCTATGGAAGACCTATACCATTGACGAGCAGCCGAAACCACGGGGCAAGAGTTCCTCCGGGGTAACGTTGTGGGGGCCGTCCGGCGCCGCGATCTGGTCGGCGCTGACCATCGACGCTAAACGCGGCCTGGTCTATGCGGCCACCGGCAACACCTATAGTGGCGCCGCCCAACCTGCCAGCGACGCCGTGCTGGCTTTCGAAATGCAGACTGGTAAGATTCAATGGGTCCGCCAGTTGACCCCCAACGACGTGTTCCTAAGTGGATGCAGGCAGGCTGCCGCGAATCCGAATTGTCCTGATCCAAACGGGCCAGACTATGACTTCGGCAACGCGCCCATCCTCACGCGGCTGGCCAACGGCAGAGATAGGATTGTGATCGGGCAGAAGTCAGGTGTGGGGTTTGCTCTGGATCCGGATAAGCAAGGCGAAGTGATATGGCAGTATCGCGCTGGCCGGGGCGGAGCGCTGGGCGGAATCGAGTGGGGTTCCGGTGTAGATGCCGATCACGCTTACTTCCCGGTGTCGGATATAACCCTTCCCAATCCCGGTGGATTGCATGCGGTGGATCTGACGACCGGCGAGCGGGTCTGGTATGCGCCGCCGCCGGCCCCCAAATGTGGCAGCGGAAGAGGTTGCAACGCCGCGCAGTCAGCCGCGATTACGGTAATTCCCGGAGTGGTTTTCTCCGGCTCCGTCGATGGCGCGCTCCGCGGCTATTCCACCAAAGATGGCGCCGTCGTCTGGGAATTCGATACCAACCGTGAGTTCAAGACACTGAACGGGGTCCCAGCCAAGGGAGCGTCCATGCTGGGTCCGGGGCCGGTGGTGGTAGGCGGCATGCTCTACGTCAACTCAGGATACGGAGCGTTCGGCGGCCGGGCAGGAAATGTATTGTTAGCGTTTGGCATTAATCCGAACTTCAAATCGAGTCTCAAATCGAGGACCCATGAAAATAATTCGCACTCTGACCGTTACCGTTTTCGTAGCGCACATGGCCACACCAGCGTTGCCGCAGTCGCTGCCGAACATGGCGCTGACCCAGCTCAACTACACCGTTACCAAACGCACGAAAAATCCCCAGGGCGAGATCAAGAACAAGATTGATGCCGTTGACAAAGAACTCGCTGAGGCCGCGAGCTTGGGAAAAAACGGAGAAGTCCGTCGTCTGCTTTCCAAAGGACTGACCCTGCTGGCCGGCAATGAGTGGAGCGATGCCATCGATTACAAGAGCTCCCTGGTGCTGCGTTCCGATCATGTCTTTGTGGATTCCTCCAAACCCTACGTGGTGCGCCTGGAGCAGATCTATAGCTCATCGCTGCCGCTCGGCCAGTTGCTCACTGCCCATCTCACGCTCTGCAAGCCACCGCAAGCGCAGTTAGGCCTCGCCGGCATGGGCTTGCCGCCGATGCCCGCCGAGGTCGTGAAAGATTTGGGCAAGTTCGACGAAGTTGGTCGCGACCTGCGAGAGTCTCCCTTCCTGATGGAAGCCAGTCTTGCTGGTGTTGCCGACGGCCCCTACCAGGTGCAAGCCGAAGTTCTGGATGGCGACCGCTCCCTGGGATTGGCCGCTCTCAGGATCGTGGTCAAGCAAGGGCTCGACGATACCATGAGCAAGATTGAAGCTGGGGCCGGCCACGCCCTGGAGTCGGTCCACGCCGATGCCATGTATCCGGTAGATCGGGTCCGTAATGTAAACCTTGGGCGCATTGAGATGGGAACGTTCGATCTGGCCAAAGAGCTCGCGGGCGCCGAGCAAGTGCTGGCCGATGCCAAGAGCGGCAAAGATCCTTTCACGGGCCGCACCGGTGACTTTAAGCGCCATTATTTACTCAAATCCGCCGGGGAAATCATGCCCTATCACCTCTACGTTCCGGCCAACTACACTCCCGCGCACGCCTATCCATTGATTGTGGCGCTGCACGGTCTGGGCGCGAACGAAGATTCCATGCTCAGTGGGCTCTACGGTGTTGCGAAACTTGCGGAGCTGCACGGCTATATCGTGGCCGCGCCCCTGGGCTACCGCGTCGATGGGGGCTACGGCGCGTTTCGGGCGCCCGGTCAGGCAAATCGCCGCGCCGACTTGAGCGAGCAGGATGTGCTGGAGGTGCTCCGGCTGGTCAAAGGGCAGTACAGGATTGATGAGGGCCGCATTTATCTGATGGGCCACTCCATGGGCGCCTACGGCACATGGGCCCTCGGTGCCGCCCACCCGGAAATCTGGGCTGCCTTGGGGCCAATTTCCGGAGGAGGCAATCCGGCCAGCGTCGAAAAGATGAAGGCCATCCCCGAGATTGTGGTGCATGGCGATGCCGATGACATTGTTCCGGTCATGAATTCCCGGACCATGGTTGACGCCATGAAAAAGCTGGGTGTCGAGGTAAAGTACATCGAAGTGCCCGGCGGAAATCACATTAACATCGCCGGAAGCAACATGTCTGCCATCTTCGACTTTTTTGACGCACATAAAAAAGGTGGAGCATCTGCGGCCAGCGGGCATTAGGATGAACACTATGGGATTCCGGTATTCGATCGCATCTTTATTATTTTCCGTACTTCTATTGGTGGCTGGCAGTCTACCGCTGGCCGCCCAGACGTCCGGCGCAACGCCCACTTTCTCCAAAGACATAGCGCCGATCATTTATCGCAATTGCGCGAGCTGCCATCGCGCCGGCGAGATCGCGCCCATGTCGCTGCTTTCCTACGGCGAAGTGCGGCCCTGGGCCGCCGCGATTCGTATGAAGGTTGCAACCGGAGCAATGCCGCCGTGGCACTCCACCGCTCCCAAGGGCAGGTTCTCCAATGACCGCCGCCTTGCCGATTCAGAGAAGGACCTGATTCTGCGGTGGGTTGCCGGGGGCTCGCCGAAAGGCGACGTGAAAGACCTGCCGCCACTCCCCGTCTTCGAAGAGAACTGGGAAATCGGGAAGCCCGACGCTATCGTCGCCATGCCCGAGGCGCATGTTGTGCCCGCCTCCGGCGTTCTTGCTTATCAGAACATCACGGTCCCCACCAATTTCACGGAAGACAAATGGGTCCAGGCCATCGAGGTGCGGCCCGGAACGCGAAGTGTCGTACACCACATTCTCGTCTTCGCAACCGGAACGCAGCCCAGCAGGCCTTACACACAGATTGTTCCTGAAATGCCGCGCCGTCCGCGGTCAGCAGCCCCGGAACAGGATTCACGGGATTCAAAGAGGGCTGAAACGCTGATTGCCACGACGGCACCAGGAACCAACGCCATGGTCTTCGAACCCGGCACGGCCATGCGGCTGCCGGCGGGCGCCAGCCTCCGGTTCCAGATCCACTACACGGCCAATGGCAACGAAGTCACCGACCGATCCAGCGTCGGCATGATCTTTGCAAAACATCCTCCGGAAAAAGAGATGCACGCCAGCGCGTTTTACAACCCGCGGCTCCTCCTTCCCGCTGGAGCGCCGGACGTAACCGTGCCGTCGGCCATTCAATTCGACCAGGACGTCCATCTCACCGCGCTGTTCCCCCATACGCATCTGCGCGGGAAAAGCTGGGAGTACAAGATTGTCTATCCCGATGGCCGCACCGAAACCGTGCTGCCCGTGCCCAACTACGATTTCAATTGGCAGACCTACTATATATTCACCAATCCTCTGGCCCTGCCGAAAGGCTCAAAGTTAGAGGCCGTGGCCCACTTCGACAATTCACCAAACAACCCATCCAATCCCGATCCCACAAAAGCGGTCCATTGGGGTGAACAGACGTGGGACGAGATGCAGTATACGGGGATCAATTACACAGTCGACGATGAATCGCCAAAGCAGCCTAAACCACTAGTACCGTAATCGCTTGAATTGGTAATGCCGCCCAAAGCAGGCTGGTATTTCCGATGTCCCGATTACCCGATGTCCAGATGTCCCGATCTATCGGAACTGTAAAAGCGGCAACGAACTCCCGGTAATGGGTGCCCCCACCCTTCGCGCTTTTTGCGAAGGGTGGGACACCCATCTCTGGAAGGCCGTTACCGTTTTCACGCGGTCACGGCACTAGCTAATACCGTGACCGGTAATGTTGGCAAGGATGCAAGATCATATTCCCGATCGCCAGATCAACCGATCACCCGATCCGCTCACGATCAGAGGATCACCTCGGCGTCGGCGAGTTGAAAGATCTTCGACTCCGTGCCCAGTTCGACCGTGGCATACAGCGGATTCTGCCCAGGCGTCCTCCTGAACTCGAACATCCTTTGCGCGGTGGTCGAGGCGCTGGATGTTTCCACCATCGTCTCGGTTTCGCCGGGCGATGTTCGCACCAGTTGCAGCCGCGCACTGGCGGTGTCCACCAGGCTGGCCTTCAGGTCGGCGCACTTGATGGCCGCGGTATTGTTCTCCTTGACGATGCAGACGGAGACCCGCACCACGGTATCGCCCGCAAATTCAAAGATCACCCGTGTGTCTTTCCCCTGGAGTCTCTGCTGATTGCTGATCAGGCGCTTGAGTTCTCCGTCCATTGCCATATCCATTGGTTCCGTCATGCTGCTACCCCCTGACACTGTACTGTCCAGGTTGAACCCTGTACCAGAGTATCGTTGTTACAAACATCGACGATAGCGCCCCGGAACTCCAGCTCAATCTTGAACTGAGTGCCGGACGCCAGATTGGCAATCCCAGGGAAATCAGTGCCGCGATATTGGCAGCCGGTTGCCCGTGGCGCAGGCAGGAAGGCATCTGAACATCCGTTGAACGCCCGGTAGCCGTAGGCGCCGCCATTGGGAAATCCGTCTTCGTTAAAATTCACCATCGAGATCGGAATTCCGAAGCGCAATAGGTGGTTCGCGGTAATCCATGGGTCCTGGTCAGACGCCCGGTATTGATAGTGACCGCGCACGTATTGCCGGTATTCGCAGCAGGAGCAGGCCGCGCCCGAGCCTGAACCGCTATTTGTGAAATCGGCGTTCATTTCAAAGCTCTCACCGTATTTGCCACCAAAGAAAATACAGCCAGATCTGTTTGCGGGAACGTTGTACGAACCGCTCACCAAAGTGCAATTATTGGCCATTTGTTTGTCCCTTTCTTATGAATTCGTTGTTCGAACCTAGTACCGTAACCGCTAAAATTTGTGCAGGCCATCTGCTGCCCGCGCAGGCCCTGCCGCTGTCTCCGTTGTAGCCGCCAAGGATGCCCAACAGTGAAGCGGCGAAGGCCGCGCGGTCACCGGCTTTCAGGGGGAAATCAAGCCGGTCTGGGTTCCACTCGAAGCCCCACTCGAAGCCCCGCAGCGCCCAAATCAGATGACTGCCGGAACTGGCTTACAGCCCGATCACCGCCGACGGGGGAGTGAATGTGAATATGTCTTCGCCGCAGATTTCCGTGCGCGTCCAGTTGACCGTCACGTCGGTGGTGCCCGCTTTGAATGTGTATGGGACCATCAGTGAGTAGTCCTGCAGGGTGAAGTTGGGACCAATGAGCGTAGGCTCGGCCGCCATGAAGTACAGGGTCGGCTCGAATTCCAGCGTAATGGTCTTGCCGTAGTTGAGATGACTGGTGCCTTGTCCCGCGGTCACCACCAGATTGCCGGTATTAAACCAGTTCAAGCCAATGCAGCTATAGGAACCGGAGTTGCACTGGTTGATCACCGCCGCCTGGCTGGGCGTGATCTGTCCGGTATTGAGGTTGCTGCTTGGATCGATGAACGGGCTTTGGCCATTGGGATTGACGGCCGGAAAGAGCTGACCGGGGTTGATGGAGACCGGGGCCGCAATGGCGCCTTGCTTACCCGCGTAGACCGTCGGATCGAACACTTGCACCGAAAGATCGATCAGATACGGGAAACTCTGGCTGGAGTTCTGGCTGGGGTTCAGGTCCTGCCAGGCATAGTACTGAAAGTTCGGCGAAGCCCGTAGCGGCTTGAGAAAAACCAGCACGTGGTCCTGTGTCTCGGCGGGGAGGTTATTGAAAACGGTGAAGGTCGTTGTAGTAGACATCTTGCTTTCCTTTCAAATGCGATTGGAGTAGAGACTCTGCAAACCGCTTGCGGGAGTACATTGCCTCTTCAAGGGGAAGACGAATTCCCCAGCCGGTTGTGAGTAAATCATGAGGAAGACTTCGTTTCATCCGTTAGCGGCGTGAATCATCCTAAAGACGGCAGTTGGACGGCGCATTCGTTGAGGGCCGATCACTCGCTCGAAGCGCATTCCAAGGTTGTTATCAGCGTTCATCAGCGGGAATCAGCGGCCAATCTTGGTTGCGCGCGCTCTGTGCCGTTTTTAGGTTCACAGGCTGACATCAGGCTCAAGCACGATCTCAAGCGCGTTGACCTTCGCAGGATCAAGGCTCGCAAAGACCGGCGCGAATCGATCGCTAAAGGCAAAATTGTAGGCGTTGGAATACTGCGATAGCGTGGCGGCCCATTGATTGTAATAGAGAGGATTCGATTGAAGGCTGCCAAACAACTGCGCAGGCGAACAATCAAACCAATCCTGGCTGGGCAGCCCGCCAAGCTCTTGACTGCCCAATAGGCCCGCATTGATGCCGGCGAATAGGTCTCCACTGATCCAGCCATATACGTCATTGTCCGGGGTGGTATAGACGGGCCCATCGGCCAGGGTCAGGTAGAAAGGCGCATTCGCGCCGTAAATGCCGCTGGGGTTCTGGAGATCGGTGATGGTGTATAGCATGGTGATGGCGCCTTCCCCGCACGTGCCTGTGAGCGTGATATTCAGCTCCGTGTCGATCGTGGCATTCAGATCGTAAAACTGAGGGCTGCGGGGCCCCGACGGCGGCGGGTTTGGACCTACACCCGCAAACTGGCCTTGAATTTTTGCGATGACCCCGTTCCCCAACCCGGATATCACGCTGGTACCGGTTCCCGGGCCAAATGTCGTGAGTAAGTATTGAAGATACTCCGAAAACAAGTCATAAGGCTGCACGGGAATGCCGGCCGGCGTAATCGA
Source organism: Saccharimonadales bacterium (SeqCode) (assembly GCA_035568495.1). Taxonomy (GTDB): domain Bacteria; phylum Acidobacteriota; class Terriglobia; order Terriglobales; family Acidobacteriaceae; genus Angelobacter. The sequence goes on from DATMNZ010000050.1 coordinate 43,036, forward strand.
CGCATACGCCCCGGGACCGATGATCCGTGCGAACGCCTTTCCCGGCAATGGGCCTCCAGGGAATTGGACATATTCCCCTGGGACTAACGCAGGCAACGGCGCACCATCCGGACCGGAAGGGCCGGTCAGTCCAGACTTCGGTGGGGTGGTCAAAGCATTGAGCGCGTTATAAAGGTCCGTTGCCGTATAGCTTCCCAATAAGCCGGCGACTGTTTGCACCGGTGTGCCGCTGTAATATGTATTGAGCGTCATCGCGATGCTCCAGTAATCGATACTGGTTAAGTCCGCCACATCGGCAGATTGTCCTGTAAAAGTCATTTCCATTTTGTCGTAGCGAAGATAGAAGTTTGGATCGACAGGCGTTTGCCCTGGTTCATAGCCCGGGTATTCAACTGTCCAGGGCACGCCATAGGCGACATAGATGCGTCCGCTGAACGAGGTGACGGATACACCTTGGGAAAGCTCCGCCAGGGAATACCACCTTCCCTCGGCTAAAGGCTCAATCGGGCTACGGTCAGCAAGATTCTTAATGTTGAGGGATTCGGCGAGAAAGCCGATCCAGACATCTTCCTGGTTGCTCAGGTTGGTAAAAGATACTTTGAGTGGCGGCATTGGATAGTTTCCTTCCTTGATAAAGACGAACAATTCTTCACGGGAGAGACGAATCGCGATGACCGGTGTGAGGAAATCACGAGGAAGGTCTCGTTTCACCCTTCTTCACACGGAAATCGTGAAGGCCGGCCGGGAATCGCCGCAGCGGGCAAAAAAAAGGATGATCTCAGAAAGCTTGAACGGACTGCCATCTTCCGCCGGGCCGGTTGCCGGACGGAGTGGGCCGCCGAAATGTTGGGCGCCGGCGCCCACGGAAGCGCGCCACGATTGCGCCTGAGACACCTCGCCGCACTCAAGCAGGGCCGTGAAGATTCCCTGCCGCAGATGAGGGAGCAGGAAATGACCGTTCATGGGACGAACGATCTCCCAGGCAGATTGAAACGCCGTGAGCGCCGGCCGCACCTGGCCGACCTGGGCCAGCATGCGTCCATGAGCGTAGAGCACCAGGGGATCTGCGCCGCCGGAAAGGGTCACCGCACGCTCGGCGAGACCAACCGCGCGCCGGGTGTCGGAGGTCACCATGGACCAGGCGATCGCCGCCGACAACACCAGCCGGGGATGCGCAGCGGCGGCTTCGGCTTCGGTTGGGCTTTCGACGAGCGCATCGAAGACTTCGAGCAGCAAGTCCCTGAGGCCATGGTGGGCGGCCACATAGGCCGCGGCCGCCAACACCGCGTGGTCGCGCGGGGTGAGGGCACGCGCCTTGCGGACCGCAGTCACAGCTTCTCTTGTCCGTCCAAGCCGGCACATCCATAGCGCCCTGACCTTCCATGCGCCGGGCGAGGCGGGGTGCGACTGAGTCGTTGAATCCAGAAACCTGACCAGCCGCAGAGGCTGCTCCATCACAGCCATGTAGGCTGCCCGCGTATCCAGCAATCCGGTAAAGCCGGGCGCGGTTTTCAACGCAGACGTGAGCAGGCGCCGCAGTCCGTCAGACTCCCGTGGACCGAGGTCTTCTTGCAAGCGAAAATCGGCATAATACTTGACGACCGCCGCATTCCGGTCGCCACGCGAGTAAAGGGCATCGGCGTATTGCCGCAGCAGGCCATGCTCGCCACTTGCATGCAGAATCGGAAGCAGCAGGCCGATGGCCTGGTGGTGGTGCGGATCGATGGCCAGTACGCGGTCAAGCACGTCTCTGGCTTCGGGGCCGCGGCCTTCCGCTATAAATGCATGGAACAAATGGAGAAGGTGAGCAGGATTGCTAGGCTCACAGGATGCCGCGCTTTCCCAGGCGGTCCGGGCGGCAGGCATGTCGCACTGGACCCAGGCACAGCATCCTTCCAGTTCATTGGTCCTCGCCGGCGAAAGTTCACAGGCCAACATCTCCCGGCACAGCCATTCTGCATTTGCTTGATTGCCCAGCAGGCAATGAAGTTGAGCGGCCCGCCATCCTACTTCGAGAATACTGGGATACTTCCGGTAGCAGGCAGCGTAGCACTCCAGTGCGTTCAGCCAGCATCCATCAGCCAGATACAACTCCGCTAGTTCCAGCCACTTGGAGCATTCCCGCGGCCGGCGGAGGCCGAGATAGCTCTTCAAGGTTGCCATCCTTTGCCGGCCTCGGGAGGGGGGCCAATGAAGGAACACCTGCACAAAGACGTTTTGATGAGGAGGTGGGCCGGGGAGCATTCGGGAGGTGACGGAAACAAACTGACGATCGGGCCCGGCCATCGCCGTGGCGGACCGGCGCGCTTGCTTCCGGAATTCGCCACGCAGCTTCTTCCTCACGATCTGAATGCGCTTGCGAATGGTCGATGCACCCACCTGCTCGGTGCCGGCGATCTCGCCATATTTTTTGCCGCGCACGAAATACGCAATGGCGGTCTCCCGCAACTTACCCGAAAGCCTTCCGCCCAGGAATACCAGATCCAGAAGTTCAGGTCTGTCATCGGGCAGCGCCCGCCCGGCGGCCGTCTCCGGTTCCGGCAGGTGCTCGCGCGGCTGCGCAAGGCCGCCGCCTTCGTGCTTCCTCTGCAAGCGCATTTCTTTCCGTAGATGGTCAGTCGTCGCATTCCGCGCCAACCGCGCCAGCCACGCCGGCAAATTTCTCACCTTATGGCGATGCTTCGGATACTGTTCGTAAAACTTGAGCATGGCAATGCTCATCGCTTCCTCAAGGTCCCACTGCGATAGACGAAAGGAAGCACGCAAGACCCTTTCCACATGGGGCTTGTTGTCATTCCACAACATCCAAATACTTTCGCAGTTTCCGTTGGGAAGAGAATGAGGGTCCAGGCCGGGTAGCGGCGCACAGTCACCTGAGTTCATGGTCGTCTTTCCTGTTTCTCGCTTATGACGACCGGACCTTGCTGGTGTGATTTTCTGGCCGGTTACTGCGCGTTACGGCGATACGGTCGGGTGCGCGAGAGCATCGGCATAGCTCCCGCGCATGTGGTTTGTCCGATGTTGTCCCACAATTTCCCGAATCGGGACCATCGAGGTCTAGTTCTGGGCGCCGCGTGATCGCGATCAGGATGTCAGAGGCTGTATTGAGATAATGCGGAATTAGAGATACTTGCGGGCCGAATTAGGAAATTGCCAGAATTGCCATGATTGCCAGTATTGCCGGAATTTAATTTGGATGTCTGGCCTTTTACGAATGCAACCCATAGCGGATCGCGGGCCAGCTAAACGAGGCGACGTTTGTAAAGTGACAGCATCTGCGGCTGTCGATATTATTGTGATTTTTAGACGCCACGATTTCCGATCACCAGATCACCAGATTCCCCGATGTCCAGATGTTCCGATGTCCCGATCTAAAAGCTCTCGATGGCCCGCCTCACTCCAACCAAGAAGTCCTTTTCGGGCGTGATCAAGCTAACGACCATATGGCCTTCCCGGTGGAAGTCATAGAAGTGTCCGGGATGTAGATAGACATCGTGCTTTTCGAGTAGCTCCAGGGCGAAATCCTCGTCCGATCGGATGGCAGGAATGCGCAGTACGGCGTACCATCCGCCTTCGACGTGCAGGCGATTGCAATGTTTCTGTGTGGAAAGCTGGCGGTCGAGTTCGTCGAGATTTCGCCGGACGCGTTCCAGCAACTGCTTTTGGAATCTGTGCCGCTGTTCCAGTAGCACCGGCGCCGCCAGTTGCACCGGAGCGTTCATCGAGAGATAGGTATCGGCGATGACTTCAAGGCGGGCCAGCGCTTCCCGCTTCCATGACTCAGGGCCGCTCACGACCAGCCAGGCCAGCTTCATCTGCGGCAACCCGGAAATCTTTGAGAGACCGCTTAGGGTAAACGTAGGCGCGGCCTGGTTGGCGCTGAAGCTGAAAGGCTTTTCCCTGCCGCCTGTATCATTGCCCAATGGGAAATCAAGAAAGACTTCATCGGCGATCAAGGCCAGATCATGAGATTGACAGATGCGGTTCAGCGCGGCCAACTCGGAGGCTTTGGTAAAGTGGCCGGTGGGGTTGTTGGGATGGACGACGATCACGCCGCGCGTCCGGCTGGTAATGGCTTGTTCGAGCGCGTGGAAGTCGATCTGCCATCCGTGGTCATAGACCAGCGGATAGGGCTTGAGGGATACATCCTGCAGTCCGGCGAGAAAATCAAATAGCGGATAGCTGGGCGACGGAATCAGCAACTCATCACCCGGATTGCACAACAGACGGAAGACAAATGAATAGCCCTCGCTGGTGCTGGTGGTGAGGACCATGTCTTCAATGGCAATCTGGCCACCGTGGGCAACGTAATAGCCGGCAACGGCGGAGCGGGCCATCGGCAGCCCGCACGGGTCAGGATGGTACCGCAACACCCCAGGCGCGCACAAAGCGCGAATGATAGCGTAATTGTCGTAATCGAACGAGCATTCCGTGGGATTGGAAGCGCTGAGGTCAATCAGAGGGCGACCGGCAGCGCGATGCCGGGCAAGGGCTTCGCTGAGAAGATTGGTGGTGCGGTCCCAGTTGGTGCGAATGGAGAACATTCACTTAAATATAACTCTCGTGGATTGCCAGAATGCCAATATCGCCGAAATTGCCAAAATTGAAAGGCGGGTGTCCGCCAAGGCGTGGAAGGCAGCCTATGCGCGGTGTATTCGCTGGAGTTCGCAGGCTTTCAAGTCAGGATCGAAGGTGACCCGAAAAAACTCGAAAAATCCATTCATTCCGAGCAAACCGGCCACTGGAAGGTTGTCTCTGAATCCCGCCTTGATCTTGACCGGGCCGCCGGGAAGGTACAGAGTTATCTCGTGCAGATAAATCGGCACACCGCCACCGATGCCCTGAGTCAATTCAATTTCTCCAGACTTCAGCTCCAATCCAAGGTGGGATGCGAGGCTGGAGTGAAACAGAGTGCGTGTTGCGCCGGAATCGATAATGACTTCAAACCGCCTGGTCCGTGGCGCACCCGGAGCCGGATGGGCGATCTGCACCTCCATCGTCGCGCTGTAGAGAGCCTGATGGGCCGTAGGAATCGGGAAAGACTTTGTATGGTATTTTCAAGAAGGGCTCAAACGGAAAGTGACGACCACTGCTCGGGCGTTTTGATGATCAGCGGGTCACCGGCACCGGCGCGTTCACTCAGTTCGACGACTTCTGAGTAAGTTGCCCCAGTGGCAACAATCTTCGACTCGTCCGCCGACAAGGCGATCCAGCTATTGAGCGGGGCCGAACGGAGTAGCTTTAAGCGAATTGCTTCTTGTGATGACATCAAAATCTCGCGACTAGCTGCGCGTGCATATGCCAATAACACCTGCTTGTATGATAACTTAAACTCTGATTGGCCATTACTCAAAATTGCCATTCAGTCTCGTACAAGCTTGTACTGTAAGAAAACGCCGGAACCACCACGTTCAATTTTGGCAATTCCGGCGATTATGGCAATTTTGGCAATTCTTCAAACTTTCTGCACCGCCTGCACCAGGTTCGTCAGCGAGGTCTTGGCGTCGCCGTACAGCATTCCGGTTACGGGCTTGAAGAACAGCGGATTTTCCAGACCCGAAAAGCCCTTTCCCTTCCCGCGCTTCAGGACTATCACCGACTTCGCCCGGTCAACCTCAATGATGGGCATTCCGGCGATGGCGCTCTTGGGATTGTCGCGGGCGTCAGGATTCACCACGTCGTTGGCCCCGATCACCATGGCCACGTCGGTGGCCGGGAGTTCGGGGTTGATCTGGTCCATTTCATAGAGCGATGAATAAGGAACGTTGGCCTCAGCCAGCAGGACGTTCATGTGTCCGGGCATGCGTCCGGCGACCGGATGGATGCCGTACTTCACCGAGACGCCGCGCTCTTCCAGCAGGTTGCCGAGTTCACGGCAGGCATGCTGCGCCTGGGCCGTGGCCATGCCGTAGCCGGGGACGAAGACCACCTGATTGGCGTACGCCAGTTGCACCGCCACGTCGTCGAGTGAAACCTCGCGCATGGTCCCACCCACGGCGGTCTCTTCGGCGATCACTGAACCAAATCCGCCGAAGAGCACGTTGGTGATAGAGCGGTTCATGGCTTTACACATCAAGATGGAAAGAATAAAGCCCGAAAATCCATCGAGGGTGCCGGCGATGATAAGCACGTTGTTAGAGAGCACGAAGCCGGTGGCTGCCGAAGACAGGCCGGCGTAGGAGTTCAACAGCGACATGACCACCGGCATGTCCGCTGCGCCGATGGGGATGACCAGCATGACGCCGAACAGCAGCGCGCAACCAATCATTCCATAGAACAGACCGGCCGCTTCGGGATGTATGAGCCATCCGACATAGCAGCCGAGCATGCCCACGGCGATGAGCAGGTTGACGAAATGCTGGCCTTTGAACTGAATGGGCGTGCCGCGCATCAGCTCTTGCAGCTTGGCGGCGGCGATGAGACTGCCGGTCGTAGTCAGCGAGCCGAGCATGACTTCAAAACCCAGCGCCCCGGTCTTGACGCCACCCATGCTGGAGCCATGGATGGTGTACTCAGCTACGCCAACCAATGAGGCAGCCAGCGCGCCGAAGGCGTGCGAGAGCGCCGTCCGCTGAGGCATGGCCGTCATCGGGACCATGGCCATAGGGATGCCGATCGCGGAACCGACGGCCAGACCGATCAGTATCCATAGATAGCTCTCAATGCCGGGATGAAAGAGCGTGCCCAAAACGGCGGCGGCCATGCCCGCGGCCGCCATGATCATTCCGCGCCGGGCCGTGTCCGGATGGCTGAGACTCTTCAATCCCATGACGAAGAGAATGGATGCCAGAAGATAGGTTGCTTCCAGAATATAAGAGGAACCGGTCACTTTTTCGCCTCCGCCTTGACCACTTCTTTCTTGCGGAACATTTTGAGCATGCGGTCGGTGATGAGGAAGCCGCCGGTCACGTTAATCATGGCCGAGGTCACGGCTACGCAGCCCAGAATGGTGGTGAGGTCGAGATGTTTGCTGCGGCCCGCGATAACGATCGAGCCGATCAGCGAGATGCCGGAAATGGCATTGGTGGCCGACATCAGCGGCGTGTGCAGCAGTGGAGGAACGCGGGAGATGACCTGGTATCCCAGAAAGGCGGCCAGCGCGAAGACATACAGCGAGGCAATCAGCACGGCGGGGTTGAGCGCCGTACCCTCGGATTGCTGGCTGAAGACGACAAACAGCCCAATCATGATTGCAGAACTCATGCAATTCTCCTTAAATGCGGTTTCAGGCCACAGGCTGCCCCAGTGCAGCGGCCAGCTTGGGATGAAGACTTCCACCCTGGTAGGTAACGCAAGCGCCTTTGAGTATTTCATCGGCCATATCCATCTTGAGGGCGCCGTTGCTGACAATCAGAGAAAGGAAGCTGACCAGGTTGCGCGAATAAAGCTGGCTGGCGTTCAGCGACACCGTGGCCGGCAGGTTCAACGGACCCATGATGGTCACACCGTTCTGCACCACGGTTTCTCCCGGCTTGGTCAGCGGACAATTGCCGCCGGTACCGGCAGCCAGATCAACCACCACGGAGCCGGGCCGCATGGAAGCAATGGCCGCCTCGGTCAGCATCAAAGGAGCGCGGCGGCCCGGAATTTGCGCCGTGGTAATAACCAAGTCAGAAAGGGCCGCATGTTTGGCGACCATGTCGCGGCCGCGCTGCAGGGCTTCTTCTGAGAGTTCCTTGGCGTAGCCGCCGGCGTCCTGGGTCTCAATGCCTCCGAGATCAACTTCCAGGAACTTGGCGCCCAGCGATTTCACGTCTTGGCCCGCGGCGGCGCGGACATCGTAAGACTCAACCACTGCGCCCAGGCGGCGGGCGGTGGCGATGGCCATCAGTCCTGCCACGCCGGCGCCCAGCACCAGCACCTTGGCCGGCGGAACGGTTCCGGCAGCGGTCATCAGCAGGGGAAACATTTTGGGCAGATGCTCGGCGGCAATGATGACGGCTTTGTACCCGGAGATGGTGGCCATCGACGAAAGGGCGTCCATGGACTGGGCGCGGGTAATGCGGGGCACGAGCTCCACAGCGAAGGCGGTAAGTTTTCCCTTCACTGCCGGCTCCAGCCCGGCAGGATCGTCGAGCGGCTTGAGAAAACCGATCACGATGGCGTTGGCCTGCAGGCGTTTGTAGTCGTCCGCCTCGGGGCGGTTGACCACGCAGAGAATGTCCGCACCTTGCAGCAGCGCCCCGCGGTCCATCAACTTGCCCCCCACGGCGGTGTAATCGCTGTCGGGAAACCCGGCCCGGCTGCCGGCGCCCGGCTCAATGCAAACTTCCACACCGCTACCGGCCAGTTTCTTGACCGACTCGGGCACGAGCGCAACCCGGTTTTCACCGGATTGTTTTTCCATTGGAACCGCTATCCTCATAGTCCGCCTTTCCTGCCTTCGTCAAGAATGTCTGCTAATTCGCTGATTGAGTGGACATTTGAATTTTAGCGCGACCCCGCCTTTCATGGCTTAAACCATGCAAAATTGCGCTTCTAGGCAGAAGATAAGAAGCTAATCGAAACCGGGCAAGCGGTCAATCGCCACAATAGATCATTTAGATCATTGAACACTGAATCGGACACCAGTATCCTGCGATGCGGACCACACCCCTAAACGGCGGCCCAAAGGCGATTTGGCTCCGAATCAACGCGAATCAACACGTAAAAGGACGTGCGAGATATCCGCAACAGGCACTGTATTCCCAATCCGGGAATACGCTCATGATTTGGGGGGCACTGGAACCAAATAACTCTTCCCAGTCTCAGCGTTGATTTAGTAGTATGACGGCGGTCGACGGTCAATGCGTACGACCTCTGATAAAAAATATCCGCTCGCCGGTTCCAAAATGCCATCAGGGTCCCGTAATGGCCATTGCGGTGGTATGTCCTTGCGCATTTCCAGCCGGCTGGTCCCTCAGACGCCAAGAGTTATTTGTACGTAGCCGATGCGGGATTCATGTCCGTTGTTCCCTGCATTTTTCGGCTCTCAACCATCTCCCAATCACAAGAACGAACGTTCATTTTTTTGGACGCCAAGGAGCAAAGAATGTACCGTATGCTATTGCGCTGTTCAGCGCTGTTTCTGTTTATCTGTCTAATTTCTGCGGCCCTGCCTTTATCTGCGCAGGTTTCACCATCGAATACTCCCCAACAGACGCCGGCAACTGTGAATCCGGCCGTAGCGCATGGCGCGCATCTTCGTGGCATTGTTCCGTTTCGTGACCCCAACAGCCCGAATGCGGCCGTAGGCTTCGCTGCGCCCGCCGGTGCTCATCTTAGCTACTTCGGTGGACCGGTGATTTCCAACGTCCACGTTGTGCAAGTACTTTACGGAAGCGGCTCCTATGACACGCACGTTTCTTCGACCGCCACCCCCAGCCTAGCCAGCTTTTATGGTGACCTCACGGGCACCAGCGGGTTTGTGGGTCTGTTGACTCAGTACAACACCCCGGCCTCGGGTGGCACGGGGCAGACAATCGGAAACGGCGTATTCGACGGACTGTTCTCCATTGTTCCTTCAGCGGCCAACAGCGGCTCGACGGTTGATGATTCGCAAATCCAGGCGGAGCTTCTGGCCCAGATCAACGCTGGGCATCTTCCAGCGCCGGTCGCCGATGCGGCGGGTAACGTCAACACCATCTTCATGATCTTCTTCCCCCCGGGAGTGACCATCACGCAAGGTGGATCTTCAAGCTGCGTGAGCGGCGGCTTCTGCGCCTATCATGGCACGACCTCCAATACCCTTGGCGGGAAGAACGTTCTTTACGGCGTACACCCTGACATGCAGGCAGGCAGCGGTTGCGCCCAAGGCTGC
>DATMNZ010000051.1:0-2978 GCA_035568495.1 Saccharimonadales bacterium (SeqCode)
TGGACGAAGCCGCGCGATTGAGCGAAGCCGAGATTCTGGATCTAATCTTCCGCCCCGGCTTCAGCACCGCCGAACAGGTCACCGAAGTTTCCGGCCGTGGAGTGGGCATGGATGTTGTACAGAGTGTGCTGCAGCGGCTGAAGGCTACCATTAACGTCGAGACACGGCTGGGCCAGGGCACAACCTTCCGCCTGAAGCTTCCGCTCACGCTGGCCATTATCAAGGCGCTGATGTTCTGGGTAGAGGAGCGCCTGTACGCCATTCCGCTGAACGCGGTCAGCCAGATCGCGCGCACGCGGGAGTCCGAGGTTCATCAGGTCGACAATTACGAAGTTCTGCAGCTGCGAAACCAGGTGCTGCCGTTGCTGCGCCTAGGCCGCCCCGGTGCCGCGGCTGTCGGCTCCGAACTCAAATCGGCCAAGCTGTTCGTACTGGTCATTACCGTTGGCGAAAAGAAATACGGCTTGATCGTCGACGCTTTAGAAGGAGAGGAAGAATTGGTCATCAAGGCTTTGGACGACCAGACCTTCGCTACCGATCTGGTGAACGGCGCTTCGATTCTGGGAGATGGAAAGGTTGTGCTGATCCTGAATCTGCCAGCGGTCGTGGAGCACATCGCGCGCACCCGTCCGCAGGAAATGGGTTCGACCAAGTTCGGAATTCTCTTAAATGAGGCCGATCGCGCCCGGCTTGCTCTCAGCGCAGCGGGAGGCCACGCATGAACCCAAACATGAACTCAGGCTCCAAGAGAATCCGCGTGCTGGTAGTGGACGACTCCGCGCTGATGCGGAAGCTGATTCCTCAGATGCTGGAAGGCGACCCCTCCATCGAGGTGGTCGGTACGGCGATCGACGGCACCTTCTGTCTGAAGAAAATCGAGGAACTGCAGCCCAACGTGATCACCCTCGATCTGCAAATGCCGGGCATGAACGGCATTGACACCCTGAAGGAAATCATGCGCCGGAATCCACTGCCGGTCATCGTCGTCAGTTCGCACAGCACCGAAGGGGCTTCAGTGACTTTCAAAGCCTTGGGATTGGGCGCCTTCGATTTCGTGACCAAGCCCCGCGACGCTTCGACCCACATGACCGAAGCTGCCGCGGAACTGATCGCCAAGATCAAGGCCGCCGCCGATTGCAAAATTGTTCGGCCCGGCAGTTTTCTAAGAATTTCTGCTCATCCGGAGAAGATATCCGCCCAGAAGTCCGGCCCGCCTCCGACCAAACTGGTAGCCATCGGAATCTCCACCGGAGGGCCGCAAGCTCTAGAATTCCTGCTGGCGCAACTGCCGCCAGACTTTCCCGGAACCATCGTTGTGGTGCAGCACATGCCGGAAGGCTTCACGGAAATGTTCGCCCGCCGCCTGGACGAAATCTGCTCCTTGCGTGTGAAAGAAGCGCAATCCGGCGACATTCTGCAAGCCGGCCGGGTCTTAATTTGTCCGGGAAGCCGGCACATAAGAGTAAAGCGCGCTGCCAAGGCGAACATGGTGATTCTCAGTGACGACCCGCGCGTAAATGGGCACCGCCCCAGTGTCGACGTTTTGTTCAACAGCGTGGCGGAGGAATACGGCTCTGGAGCGGTCGCCGTGCTAATGACTGGAATGGGCGACGACGGCGCTGAAGGACTTGGAGCTGTGAAGAAGGCCGGCGGCATGACCATTGCGGAGAGTGAAGAATCCTGCGTGGTCTATGGCATGCCCAAAGCCGCGATTGAACGTGGTTATGCCACTCGAGTTGTTTCTTTGGACGTTCTTTCCTCGACTTTGCAGGCGCTTTGCAACCGAAACGAAGGTCGGGAAAAGAAAGACAGCACGGGGAGAGCAGTCCGAGCTGGGTTTTAACGGAATTGGCCACGCAGGTGTCGTGACCTGAGTCATCTGTCCGACGGTAAGCCATTGTGATGGAATCTGTTCGAGGAGGTTGTTATGGAGCAGTTTGCAGCAGTAAAGCGAAGCAAGGACGGACAAGCGGTGCGCTACTTGATTGTGGACGATTCTGTGTTCGCCCGCAAGAATCTCGCCCGCATGATCGAAAGCTTCGGAGGGCAGGTGGCGGCTGAGGCCGGTGACGGTCTGACTGCCATCAGCGAATTCGACCGCACCCATCCCGACATCGTGCTCATGGATATCACCATGCCGCAGATGGAGGGCATCGAGGCAGCGGAAAAGATCGTTCAGGCTCATCCCGAAGCCCGCGTCGTAATGGTCTCGTCGGTCGGCTATCAGGAGAACATCGTGGCCGCATTGCAGCGCGGGGCGCGCCATTTCGTCCAGAAGCCGGTGAAGCCGGAGGTTCTGTACGAAGTTATTAAATACGTGCTGGGAGAAGATGGCGCTGTGGCCAATGTGGCCGGCGCGGGGGTCTGATCGCCATGAAGATGGAGCTGATTCAGCCTTTCATCAATGCGGCCGACGCCGTGTTATCGCAAGGCCTGCACGGCACCACCAAAGTGGGCAATCTCTCGATGGAAGAGGATGCCTATCGCCGGAAAGGTGTGGCGGGCATGGTGGCGCTTACCGGCGACATCGAGGGCCGCATCGTGCTGGACCTCGAACCGCAAACCGCGGTGCGCGTGGCCAGCCACTACGCGGGCGCGGACCTGCCTGAATCCGATGGGCTGATCAAGGAAACGATTTTTGAGCTGGCCAACCAGGTCGTCGGAAATGCCGTCTGCTCGCTCAATGACCAGGGCTTTCACTTCCGGGTCCACCCTCCGATATTGCTTACCGCCGAAGAAGGCGACAAAACCAGCGAAGATGTAGAAGCGCTGATGATCTGCTTCGAAACGTCCATGGGCAATGTGTTTATGAATGTCGCCCTGCGCCACAATAAGCGCAGGATGTCGGACCACGCGGCGATGGGCGCGTAGAAGAAGCCTAACGTCGTAGAGGTAGTCCGATCCCAACCTAACCTAATCTCCCTGCCATGCATGACAATTTCCCCTTATGACAGCTTAGGGAAATAACGGTGTGGGGT
>DATMNZ010000052.1:0-70591 GCA_035568495.1 Saccharimonadales bacterium (SeqCode)
CAAGACCTTCGGCGCCACCAAGAAGGCCGACACCAAGTACGGTTCCGTGGCCGGCGATCGCACTATCGAAGACATCGAGCTGCGCCGCAAAGACCGTTGGAATTTCCTGTTCATCGCCGGCATGTGGTTCCAGGACCTGTACAACTACGACTTCCGCCGCACCGAGCAGTGCATCATCCCTTACGCCACGCAGGAAGGTGAAATCAGCTTCTGCGCGTACAACACGGGCGTGGGCTGGCGCAACATCATCGAGAAGATGCACATGACCGCTACGCTCACCAAGTGGTACGAAGAGCATGGCCGCCATGAAATCTTTGCGGGCGGCAAGGCCGTAGGCTTGGCCGACAATACGCACAAACTGCGCGTAAACGAAGAGCACGCCCATGCCGAGCGCAACCATACGCTCGACGACCTGGGCATCGCCAAGACCGCCCGGGAAGAGAAGTTGCGGGCCCGCGACGAGAAGATCAAGAAGACCGCCGAAGACGCCCGCATGGAAAAGCTCTACCGCGAGCATATCCTGAAAGAACCCCAGCCGGAAGGTGGTTTCATTCCGCTAGGGTCGATCGCTCCCGCAGCCCCGAAAGCGGCCCCGGTGGAGAGCGCCAAGAAAGAAGAAGTGTTCGGCGACTAGAAACCAGGATTCACCACGGAGGCACGGAGAAAAACAAAAACAGGTAGTTGGCATTCGGTACTTGGTGCTTTGGGAAAGACAGAGAACTTTCCCAATTCCCTGGAGATTATGAGACAGACGCAAATACCAAGTACTCAATACCAACTACCTGTTTTTGTTTTTCTCCGTGCCTCCGTCGTGAGCTCTTGGTTTTGCCGGCATCCACGTCACGCTAATATTCGACCTTGTCCGCCTTGGCCTTCCACGCGCTGAAGGGCGCCAGCGCATTTTCATGCGCCAGATGTTCAACCGGGATCTTTTGCTTCTGGTAAGGCAGCGCGAACTGCTCTTTGATGAAGGTGTCATCAAAGCCGGCCTGGGCGGCATCCGGGCCGGTGGCCGCGAAATAAACACGCGCCGGCCGCGCCCAATAGATGGCCCCCAGACACATGGGACAAGGCTCACAACTGGAGTAGATTTCACATCCAGTGAGTTCGAAACTGCCCAGCGCCTGGCATGCCCGCCGGATGGCCACCACTTCCGCATGGGCGGTGGGGTCCAGCGACGGGGTGACCTGATTCGTGCCGATAGCAATGGTCTTGCCTTCTTTGACCACCATGGCCGCAAAAGGCCCGCCGCCGGCCTTGACGTTTTCAACCGCCAGATCGATCGTCTTCCGGATGAGTTCGATTTTGTCGGACATAGGCTTTCGTTTCGATTGAATGACCGGGGGGGATGTTACCTATTCGATTCTACCGTGAGACCGGGGTTCCGCTCAAAGAAAAGACTTTAACCGCAAAGGACGCGACGGGCGCAAAGGAAATCAAGACCGAGAACGTCCCGCTTCAAAGTTCTAGCAGTCCGCCCTCCACGGTTTGCGTGGAGGGCGGGGCCGTGAGCTGGCTGGGAGCTCAACCCGCTATCACCTTGCCGGTCATCCGGGGATGTAGCTTGCAGAAGTACGGATATTCGCCGGCTTCTTTGAAGGTGAATTTGAACGTCTGGTTGGTGTCGAGTACGGGAGAGGAGAAAATCTTTCGGGTGCTTTCGACGTTATGGGGAATGTCGTCATGGTTGGTCCAGGTGATGGTTGTTCCCGGTTGTACCCGCAGGGGTGTGGGAGAGAAGGAAAAATTGTCAATCTTCACACTGGCCGGAGCTTCGCTATGGGCGGCGGATGCTGTATCTTGATGCGCTTCGGAGGACACCATCTGGCTGGCAGCGGCGGCGCCGGAAAGAGTTGAACTCACGATGGCCAGGTGATGCTCTCCTTTGATGTAGTTCACGTCCGCAATGCCCAGAACATCACGCAGTTTTTCCGCCGGGACTTTCATGGGACCAGGCGCGGGCGCGCTGCCCGGCGCCGGCTGAGGGAAGGCGGTCGACATGGCCGTATGGAACGAGACATTGCCTTCAACCTTCTGCATGATCTGGTGGATGTGTCCGTTGAGCACGGTGACCGAACCGAAGCGCTTCATGTAGGCGAGCGCCTGGGCGCTGTCGTCGGTGCCCCAGCCCCATTGCGGATACACCGCCCACAATGGCACGTGCGCGAACACCACCAGGGGCGTGCTGCTCGATTTTGCTTTCAGGTCGTCTTCCAGCCACTCAAGCTGCTCATGCCCCAGATTGCCCATGCCACCGGGCTTCAGATCGGTGACGTTGACCAAGCCCACAAAGTGGACACCGCTGTGATCGAAGCTGAACCATCCGCTGCCTTTCTTGCGGCCTCCGTCGGGTGTCTGGCCATAACGCTCGAGAAACTGTCGCCCGTTGTCGATCACGTCATGCTCACCCGGGACATAGACAACATCGACGCCGGTGCTCTTCAAGAGCTGGTCCAGGGCGTCGAACTCGGTGGGCTTGGAAAGGTGGGTAAGGTCGCCGGTGTGCAAAATGAAGTCAGGCTTATGCGGCAGGGCCTGGATTCTGGCGATCGCCGCTTGCAGGGTTGCGCTCACATCGGTGTTGGCGGGCTTATCAAAACCGATATGGCTGTCGCTGATCTGGACAAAGCTAAAGCTGGCGTTGGCCGCTTTCTTGCCGGTCCGGGCCAGGACCGAAGATGACGCCACCCCGGCGCTCATGGTCCATACCAGGCCGGTGCCGGCCCAGGCCATGCATTTGAGGAATCCGCGGCGGTCGATGCCATCCGCACTTTCCGACAAGATCATATCCTGTTCTTTCTTTTCTTCCTGATGTTTCACGGTAGTCTCCAGTTGCCTCATGTGTATTTAGGGAACGCGCTACGGTTGGAAGACTCATTTCCAGGGTCCTTATTCCCGAAGCAAATCCTTGAAGGCCGGCTTTTTGGGGGAATAGAAGGCGGGCGCCGGAGGTTCTATAATCGACAAGCCAGGGAGAGGTTCGGCATGGACCATCAGGAGAAAATCGCGAGATTCGAAGCCTTGGTCCTCCGCCACCTGGATTCTGCCTTTAATCTGGCCCGCTGGTTCACCCACAATGATGACGATGCCCGTGATCTGGTGCAGGAGGCGGCCTTGAGGGCCTTTAAGGCCTTCGAGAGCTTTAAGGGTAACGACGGTAAAGTCTGGCTGCTGGTCATCGTCAGGAACCTGTTCTATACCTCGATCTCCCGTAAACCGCAGGAACCGGCGGTCTTCGATGAGGAAGTCCATGGCGCCGGAGAACCTTCTGCCAACCCGGAGGTGCTGCTGTTCCGGGACATTGAATCCCGGCTGGTGCGGCAGGCCATCGAACAACTGGGCCCCGAGTTTCGAGAGGTGCTGGTGCTGCGCGAGCTGGAAGGCCTTTCGTACCGGGAAATTGCCGCAGTGACGAATTCACCTCTAGGCACTGTGATGTCACGGCTGGCGCGTGGACGAGAGCATTTGCGGCAAGCCCTCGCCAGCTATATGAAGGGCCGGACCGGGCAGAAAGGGAATCGCAATGCAGTGTCTGGAAAGTAGCAGGATACGGGACGCCTACCTGGACGGCGAAATCGACGCCCTTCACAGCGTTGAACTCGAAGACCATCTGGCCACGTGCGCTGATTGCAGAATGAATCTGGAAAGCCAACGAGTTCTTAAGGGTCTGTTGCAGAATGCCAGCCTGCGCTTTTCGGCCCCGGTTGGCCTGCAAGATGAAATCCTGAGGTCCTTGACGCTTGCCCCTCCAGAGTCTCCTGTGAAGGAAGCAATCGCCGCCGACCGCCGTTGGCTCGCGGTTCCAGCCGTGCGCTGGCGTCTGGCGGCTGCTGGGCTGTGTGCCGTGCTGGCGGGTGTGTTCGCGATGCTGCTGTGGTCGCGCGGACACGCGGAGCAGAGATTGGCCGAGCAGGTAGTGGATAACCACATTCGCTCGATGATGGCCAATCATCTGGCCGACGTGCCGTCTTCCGACCAGCACTCGGTCAAGCCCTGGTTCAACGGCAAGCTCAGTTTTTCACCCAACGTAGCCGATTTGGCGGCAAAAGGCTTCCCGCTGGCCGGAGGCAGGCTTGATTACATGGATAACCAGAACGTCGCGGCGCTGGTGTACCGGCGGCGCGCCCACATCATCAACGTCTTCATCTACCCGGCTTCAGGAGACACCAGTCCGGTGCTCACGCAGCGCCGTGGGTACAACCTGGTCCATTGGGATTCCGGCGGCATGGAATACTGGGCAGTCTCTGACCTGAATGCTTCCGAACTGCAGGAACTGGTAGCCATGCTGCGGAGTTAGTGCCGTAACCACTAAAATTTGGTGATGTAGGCGAAACAGTGGGCGTGCAGTTCCGATGTCCCGATTACCCGATGTCCCGATCCGCGACGCTTACTGAATCTCCTGGTCACAGCACCAGGCTACCCCATCAGCATCCCGCCGTTGACCTTCATCACCTGCCCGGTGATGTAACCGGCTTCCTCAGAGGCCAGAAACTTTACCGCATGGGCCACTTCCATTGCCGTGCCGGCGCGTCCCAGCGGAATCATTTCACCGACCTTGGATTTCAGCTCATCGGAGAGTGATTCGGTCATGGCGGTTTCGATGTATCCGGGGGCCACCGCGTTGACGGTGATGCCGCGTGAAGCCACTTCGCGGGCGGTGGCCAGGGTAAGGCCGATCAGGCCGGCCTTGGAGGCCGCGTAGTTCGCCTGGCCTGCCTGTCCGGTCTGTCCGAAGATGCTGGTGATGTTGATGATGCGGCCCCAGCGCTGTTTCATCATCGAACTAATGGCCGCCTGGGTACACAGAAAAGGTCCGGTCAGGTTGGTCTCCAGCACGTTGTCCCAGTCGGCGCGCTTCATACGCAGGATCAGCATGTCACGGGTTATGCCTGCGTTATTGACCAGGATGTCGATCTTACTGAAACGTTCAATGGCGCCCTTGATGGCGGTCTTTACTTCTTCCTGGTTGCCGGCATCCATGCGGAAGACGGCCGCTTGGCCGCCCTTGCTTTCGATTTCACGCGCGACCTCACCGAGCTTTTCTTGGTTGCGAGCGGCCAGCGCCACCGTGGCGCCGCCTTCGGCCAGCGCCAACGCGCACGCTCGCCCGATTCCCTGGGAAGCACCTGTGATAAAGGCCACCCTACCTGTGACACCTGCCATGTAGTCAGTTCTCCTGAGACCGGGGTAAACGCGAATTATACCTGTGGGAGCAGCCGCCCATTACCCAACTGCCCCTATCCCATTCTTGACACTCCCTCGCCCTGCCCTTTATCCTAATAGTCAACCTTCAGCGCCGACTCCCGCTTGGTCAATTTCAAATCCAGTATTGCGGAGTGACCCTTATGTTTATAAAAATAAAGGATCTTGAGCTCCGAAAAATTGTGTTTGATGAGAGCTTTGCGCCTGGGGCGATTGATCTGGGACATGAAATTGAGCAGAAAGAGCCGGTCAAGGCCGAGGGACTGGCCGAGTTGATCAGCGAAACACGGGAATCGCGTCAAGTGGTGGAAGACATCCGGGTGAGGGGCCGGTTTTCGGCCCGGTTGCAGACGTTTTGCGCGCGCTGCCTCGAGCCCCTGGAACATGTGGTGTCCGAGTCTTTTGATGCCTTGTATCGTCCGCAGGGCGTGGATGCGCACGGCGATGAATCCTCGATCAGCCGGGCCGAGACTGAAATCGGTTACTATCAGGGGGAAGGCCTGCTGCTCGAAGATGTCCTGAAAGAACAGATTCTGCTGGCCTTGCCGGTGAAACAGGTCTGCAAGGCGGAGTGCAAAGGGCTGTGCCCGCATTGCGGACGCAACCTGAATGTTGAAAGCTGCGATTGTGTGAACGCCATGGCCGACCCGCGCTGGGCCGACCTGGAAGACATACGCAGGAAGCTGCAACGCTAAATAACTTAAGTCGCGTCAGCGGCCCAACGGCCCTGGCGTAGGAAAGGTTACTCCATGCCAAATCCAAAACGGCGGCATTCCAAGGCCCGCACGGGAAAACGCCGCGCCCATGATTTCCTCACCGCCTCCGGGGTCGCGGAGTGCCCGAACTGCCACGAGAAAGCCCGCCTTCCGCACCGCATTTGCTCCAAGTGCGGCTACTACAAAGGCCGCGAAGTCGTGGAAGTCAAAGGGACGAAATAACTCTGTTTGTCGCAGAACTGGCCCTCAATGCAAACAGTCATTGCCGTTGACGCCATGGGTACCGACCGCGCCCCCAAACCGGAAATCGAGGGGGCCATCCATGCGGCACGCCACTATCCCGTGAAAGTGCTTCTGGTTGGCCCGGAGGCGCAGCTCAAGCAAGAGCTTGCCGGCCATCCGGGTGTCCGCCATTTGCCGATCGAGATCGTGAATGCCACGGAAGTCATCGGCATGCATGAGAAGGCGGCACAGGCGGTGCGCAGCAAGCGCGATTCAACCATGCGCGTAGGGTTGCGCCTGGTGCGTGAAAAAGTGGCTGCGGGTTTCGTGACCGCCGGTAACACCGGGGCGGCCATGGCCACCGCCAAGATGGTGCTGGGAGCGTTGCCGGGGGTCGATCGTCCGGCGCTGGCTGCGGTCTTTCCCACTTCCGCCAACAAGCCGGCCATCATGATTGATGTGGGCGCGAACGTGGATTGCAAACCCCAGAACCTGGCCCAGTTTGCCGTCATGGGCGAGATCTACTACCGCGCTATATTCAACGAGAAGAAGCCCCGAGTTGGGCTGCTCTCGATTGGTGAAGAAGAATCCAAGGGCAACGACCTCACCCGCCAGGCGTTTTCCCTGCTCAAAGAACTGCCGGTAAACTTCGTCGGCAACGTGGAAGGCCGCGACCTCTACAACGGCAACGTGGATGTCATCGTATGCGACGGCTTCGTCGGCAACGTGGCCCTCAAGATCTCTGAAGGACTGGTGGAGACCGTCCGCTTTCTGCTTAAGGAATCCCTCAAGTCGACCATCACGTCGCAGGTCGGCTATCTTCTCTCGCGCAGCGCTTTCGCCGATTTCAAGAAGCGCCTGGATTACGCCGAATTCGGCGGCGCGCCCCTGCTGGGGTTGAAGGGCGTGGCCATCGTGGCCCATGGTTCATCGAATTCCAACGCCATCAAGAACGCCATCCGTGTAGCCTCGCAGTTTGCCGAGTCGGGCATCAATTCCCGCATTGAGCAGGAACTTGCGGCTGGACGGGCGGAAGCCGCGGTAGCGGCCGCAGCCGCCAACTGGGACGACATTTCTACATGAACGCGCCGATGACTGCATTTCTCTTCCCCGGACAAGGTTCACAAACGACAGGCATGGGGAAAGATCTCGCGTCCAATTACCCCGTGGCGCGACAGACTTTTCAGGAAGCCGATGATGCCCTGGGGTTTTCCATTTCCCAACTTTGTTTCGAGGGCCCCGACGAACAGCTCAAGATGACCGAGATTACACAGCCGGCCATCCTCACGGTGAGCACCGCCATCTGCCGTGTGCTGAAGGAAAAGGGAATCGTTCCGCAGTATGTCGCCGGACACAGCCTGGGTGAATACTCAGCGCACGTGGCAGCCGGCACCATGGCGTTCGCCGATGCGGTACGCACAGTACGCAATCGCGGCCAATACATGCAGGAAGCGGTCCCGGCCGGCGTGGGAGCGATGGCCGCCATTCTCGCCCTGCCGCTGGAGCAGGTGTTAGAAGCCTGCTCGGAGGCGGCGCAGGGAGAAATCGTTTCCCCAGCCAACATGAACTCTCCCGATCAGATTGTGATCTCGGGGGCCAAGGCCGCGGTTGAAAGAGCGGCGGAGCTGTGCAAACAACGGGGCGCCAAACGCGCCATGCTGTTGGCAGTCAGCGCGCCTTTTCATTGCGCCCTGATGCAGCCCGCGCAGGACCGTCTGGCCGCCGATCTCAAGGGGCTGGCGATGAATGATCCCGCGGCGCCGGTAATCGCAAATTTTGACGCAGAGCTCAAGACCACTGCGCAGTCTTCACGAGAAGCCCTGATATCGCAAGTTACGGGCGCGGTGGAATGGACCCGATCCATGCAGAAACTGATGGCCCTGGGCGCCAACACCTTCGTAGAAGCCGGACCGGGCAAGGTCCTGTGCGGCCTGCTGCGACAGATTGACCGGTCCCAGAACTGCATGATTGCCGGGAACGTGGATTCCCTGCAGCAAACGGTGGCGGCATTTTCGGCAGGCGGCAGCCGGGTGTAAACTAGGGCGTTGCAATATTCATCCTTCGACCCAGCAGGGAACGGAGCCACTCAATGTCACAAACGATTTCTGCAGGAATACCACTCTCAGGCCGCACTATAGAATATGCCGCGGCCTCGGCCCCTTCAATTCCGTGGACGACTTGGACCATGGTGGCGGGCATCGTCAGCGGAATGATCGGCGGCATCTGGGACATATCCTGGCACATGTCCATTGGCCGCGACACGTTCTGGACGCCCGCCCACATCGCAATTCAATTGACGGGCGTGCTGGTTGGCATTGCCTGCGGGTACATGATCCTGACCACAAGTTTTGGCGGCGACACAGCAGCGCGCGATGCCTCGGTGCGGGTGCTGGGATTTCACGGGCCGGTGGGGGCATTCATTGCCGTCTGGGGCTGCGTGGCCATGTTGTCTTCCGCGCCCTTTGACGACTGGTGGCACAACGCTTACGGCCTCGACGTCAAGATCGTAAGCCCGCCGCATGTGTTGTTGTCGTTGGGCTCGCTCGCGACCAAGATCGGGGCCATGGCCCTGATCGCCAGTCTGATCAACCTTTCCCAGGGCACACACCGGCGGCTGACTTGGCTGTACTATTTTGTGGGCGCGGTGTGCCTGGCGCAGCTCTCGGTCATGATTATTGAACCGACGTGGCTGCGGAACATGCACACTGCCGGCTGCTATCTGGTGGTGGCGCTGTTTATTCCGACGATTCTGATCGGCGCAGGCTGGGGTGCTGCGCAGAAATGGGCCTGCACCATCGTGGCCGCCATCTACACGGCGGTCGGGCTGGGGTCGGAATGGCTTCTGCCTCTTTTTCCCGCGCAGCCGAAGCTGGGCCCCGTCTACCACAACGTAACTCATCTCATCCCTTTGCGTTTCCCGCTGCTGTTGATTGTGCCTGCCATCGTGGCCGACCTAGTATTGCGTAAGGTGGATCAACGCCCGGCATGGACGAAGTCCATCTGGGTGGGACCGGCGTTTGTGCTCAGCTTCCTTGCCGTACAGTGGCCATTCGCGACCTTCCTGATGTCTCCGGCTGCACGGAATTGGATCTTCGGGACTGCTTACTTTGCCTACTTCGATCCGGCAGGATTTGTATACGATCCGTACACGTTCGTGGTGGGCGAGAAGACATGGGCAGCATTTCTGCTGACGATGACCCTGGCGCTCGTGGCGTCTATCTTCACCACGCGCCTGGGACTGGCCTGGGGCGACTGGATGCGCCGGGTCCGCAGATAATCCGGCCAAATTTGGGGCGGCGATTCGGCGCTCAGTCTTCGTTGCTGAACTCAAGGGCAAAGGGTGCAATGCGAAAATTTCTGACGGCTCTGCTGGTCCTTCTGGTACCGGCCTCCGGTTACGCGCACGTCGGCAACCCCGACGTTTATTTCGAGGGCAATGCCGGACCTTATCATCTCTTCGTGACCATTCGCCTGCCTCAGGTAATTCCCGGCGTGGCGCAGATTGAAGTACGCAGCGCATCCAACGAGGCGCAATCGATTGAGGTCGTTCCCTTGCGCCTGACCGGACCGGGATCGAACCTTCCCTCGGTTCCCGATGTGGCGCAGCGGTCGAAGGTCGATCCGCAATTCTTTGTGAGCAGCCTGTGGCTGATGGAGTTTGGCGCTTTGCAGGTGCGCATCCAGGCCAGCGGTAGCCAGGGGAAAGGGGAACTGGCTGTCCCGGTCCCGACTTTTGCCCGGCAATCGTTGCCGATGACCAAATCGCTCCGCGGCCTGCTCGTGTTCCTGATGTTGTTCCTGACGCTGGGGCTGGTGCTGATCGCGGGCGCTGTGGTCCGCGAGAGCAGTATCGCCCCGGGAGAGAAGCCGCAACCATCCCAGGCCCGGCGGTCGAAAATTGTGATGGTGGTCACCGCGGCCATCGTTGCCGTCATCCTTTACTTCGGCGGAAAGTGGTGGGGTACGGAGGCTGCTACTTACCAGCACAACGTGGACCGATACAAGCCACCAATGGCTGTGACCACGCTCGACGATGGGAATCGCCTGACGATCCGGGCCAAGGGGCAGGATGAACTGTGGGCAAAAGCGGTCAAATTGGAAGACGCAATTTCCGACCATGGCCACTTGATGCACTTGTTCCTGATCAGCGCGCCGGAGATGGACCGTATGTGGCATCTTCATCCCGACCGGACCGAGGGCGGCGTATTCACCGACAAACTTCCAGCCATGCCCGCAGGCCAATACCAGGTCTTCGCCGACGTGGTAGACAAAAACGGCTTTCCGTGGACTCTGGTCGGCAAGGTGCAGCTTCCCAAGATTGATGGTTCGGAGCCCACGGGCGATGACTCATCGTGGACGAGTGTGTCAACGACTAAACCGGATTTCAACACTAAGATCGCGCAGCTTCCCGATGGTGGCCGTATGCTTTGGCTGCGAGACAGTGGCGCCCTTAAGGCCAATACGCCGGTGAGCTTCAAATTCCGCGTAGAAGAAAAAGATAGCAATCCGTCACACGACCTGGAACCTTACATGGGCATGGCGGCCCACGCTGAAGTTGTCCGCTCGGACCTGAGTGTCTTTGCACACATTCATCCGGCAGGATCGGTTTCGATGGCGGCGCTAGATTTGGCGCAAGCCGGCCTTATCAGCCCGTCCAGTGGGCGCAGCGAAATGCCGATGCAGATGGCCCATTCATCCGGCCCGATGCCCGCGGAGTTCAGCTTTCCGTATGGCTTCCCACAACCTGGAGACTATCGCATCTTTGTGCAGATCAGACGTGCGGGACATGTACAAACGGCGGCGTTTGATGCGCGTGTGCAGTAGTAAGAATCCGTGATTCGCTGTTTGACCTCGCCACAAGAATCGCTACAATAAATCATGAAGAAAGGAAATCAGCCATGATGATCGAACTTCCAGAAGGGCTGGGGGCGGCTTTAAAGGTGCAAGCCAACGCACATGGCGTTTCCGCCGATGGTTACGCGCGTGAGGTCCTGGAACGCGACCTCGCATCCACACTCGAAGTGCAACCGTCTGGTGTCCCTTTCAAGACGGGGCGCGGCATGTTCGCCAAATATGGGCAGGCTCCATCTGCCGAGGAAATCGACGCTAACCGAGCTGATATGTTCCAGAATTTTGGCGAAGACCATTAATGATCGCTGCCGTTGCCGATACTCATACGGCCCTTTGGCACTTATTCGGCGACGCCAGACTGTCCGTTGCCGCTGGAACCTTTATCAGTAAAGCGGCGACCGCAAGGCACAAGATTGCCATCTCGACCATTAGCCTGGCCGAGGTGGTTTATTTGGCCGAAAAGAACCGCCTGCCGCCCTCTGCGTATGAAGAACTGACCCGAGCGCTGGTCGACCCGGAGCATGTTTTCACAGAAGCCGTTTTCACCGCCGCAATCGTTCAAGCGATGCGGCAGGTGTCGCGCGCTGAAGTCCCGGATATGCCAGACCGCGTGATTGCGGCAACTGCCGTCTATTTTGACGTGCCGGTGATTAGCCGTGACAGGCGCATCCGCGCCGCCAGCCTGAAGACGATTTGGTAGGGGCAGGGCCGAATGGCCAGACATCGAGGATATGAAATCGGGCTCGTTGGCGCCTCGCCGTGTAGCTGTTCGCCATCTGCAATTGCGTCTACAGGATCACCTGGAAATGGAAGGCGGCGGGTTGGTTGCCAGAATCAGGGAGCGTGCTCTTCAGTTGTGGCAAGGGATACTTCATCGTTTAAAAAGTTTGCGGTTTGGTCGGGCTTCAGAACCAACTGCGCCCTCGCGAAGCCTGGACCACGTCTCGATCTTTGGCATTACTCACCAAAGACGAAACGGCCCAATTCGTCCCCAAGCTGCTTCACCTCGTCGGGCCTGTCAGCACTGCGAAACCTCTCCGCTAGTTCAAAAAAGGCTTTTTCTCTCTGCTGGCGGACTTCGAGTCCCATCTCAACCAGTTCAACAATGACCCGGTTGCCGCTGAGGTGGCGCTTCTTTGCGATCGTCTCGATCTGCCTGTCAACCTGCTGAGGAAGGGTCACACTACGCCGAACTTGTTTTTGCACAGCCATACAACCATTCTACACCCATATGGTGCAAAATGGTGCATAGAGATTCAATAACCCATTTTGAGTCTCCGCCCTTTAACTTCAGCCGGTGGCAGTCGCCATAGTCAACGGCCTCTGGTAGCGATGTGCAACATGAACATGTCAACGGCCCGCGCCAGTGAAGCGCGGGATGTCAGCGAAGCCTCGTGAGTCGTGCGCGGGAACCAATACAATTTCCGGGAAGCGCTCCGCAATGGCGGCGATCCGCAGCATGTTCTTGCGCAGCTCGCCGGGATCGGCATCGGCCAGGGATTGCAGAGGCCACGGGCGCTCTTCGCGTTCCGTGATGCCTTCGCGTTGCCACACCAAATCGCCCAGAAGGGCATAGCGCCTTCCTCCCGGTAGGGTCACGAAAACGATGACGGACCCCGGAGTGTGTCCGGGGGCGGGTACAACTACGATGGCGCCATCACCGTAGACATCGTGACTCTTTGGAAATCCTAGGTAAGGCGGCCCCTCGAACTCATAGGTTTATTTCCCCTTAAACTTCGGCGGACGCTTCTCGTGAAACGCGGCAATGCCTTCCTTCACGTCTTCGGTATAGTTGGTCACCAGCGTACCCAGGCCTGCGTCTTCCAGGGCGTTCTCGAGGCCCATGGTGAGCTGTTTGTACATCATGCGCTTGGTGATGCGAATCGCAATCGGAGGTCCGGCCGCCAGCCGCTCCGCCCATTGCCGGGCGCGGGGCATCAGCTCGGCATCGGGCACAACCTCGGTGACCAGTCCCAACTCCAGCGCCTGCTTCGCCGGATAGACTTCCGAAAAGAGCGACATCTTGAGCGCTTTTTCAAGGCCGAGGAAGCGCGGAAACAGATACGCGCCGCCTTCATCCGGAATCAGCGCAAACTTCAGGCTGGTGTCGCCGAGCCTGGCGCTCTCGGCGGCGATACGGAAGTCGCAGGACAAGGCCAGAGTCAGGCCGCCGGCCACCGCCGCTCCGTTGACCGCTGCGATGGTGGGCTTGTCGAAGCGCTGAAGAAACTTCACCAGTTCGTGCATGTTCTCGCGCATCTCGAGCATCGATTCCATGCGGTGACCACGATAGCGCGCCGGATATTGAAAGTCGCGGCCAATATCGCCGCCCGAGCAGAAACCCCGGCCCGTGCCGGTCAACACCACCGCGCGAATTTCGTCGTCATCGCGGGCATCGCCGAGGGCCGCCAGGACCTCATGGACCATGATCTCGGAATAGGCGTTCAGCTTCTGCGGACGGTTGAGGGTCACGGTGGCCACGTGACCGGCCTTCTCGTAGAGAATCTGTTGAAAGTCCTTCATCTTCTTATTTTCCTGTAAACTTCGGCGCGCGCTTTTCGAGAAACGCGCGTACGCCTTCTTTATGGTCATGAGTCTGGCCGCAGCGCAGGTGGGTTTCCGCCTCACGATCAAGCAGCGTGCGGAAGTCGGTGTTCGTCGCCAGATTGATGTTGGCCTTCATGTAACGATAGCTGGTCAATGGCCCGTGGGCGATGCGCGCCGCCACGGCCATGGTCTCGCTTTCGAGTTGGCCGTGAGGCACGACGCGATTCACCAGTCCCAGGCGGTGGGCTTCGGCCGCGTCAAGCGCGTCTGCCAGGAAGAGAAGTTCTTTGGCCTTAGGCGCGCCCACGTAGCGGGTGAGCAGCCAGGTGGTCCCGAAGTCGCCGCCAAAGCCGACCTTGGCGTAGGCAGTCCCGAATTTTGCCTGGTCTGAGGAAATGCGCAGGTCGCAAGCCAGGCATATTCCCAGGCCCGCGCCCATGGCAAAGCCGTTCACCTGGGCGATGGTCACCTTGGGGATGTTGTAGAGCAGCCAGGAAAGCTCCTGGACTCCACGAAGGCGGTCAATGCTTTGCTCCAGCGATTGTTCACCTCCCTGGGCCATGGCGGCCACGTCGCCGCCGGCGCAGAACGCACGTCCGGCGCCGGTCACCACGATGGCGCCCACCTCGGGATTCGTGCTCCAGGAGCGCAGGGTCTCGATCGAGCCGCTCAACAGTTCGGGGTTCAGCGCGTTGAGCTTGTCGGGACGGTTGAAGGTGAGGGTGGCTATGCGGTCTTGAATTGTTGTCTTGATCACGGCACACTAGTAAACCACAGATGGGAAGGCCACGCCAAGCAGGAAAGGACAACAATGGATTTCAACGCCTATCACGGCAAAGACGGACTAGAGCTGGGGGGAATGGTCCGGCGGGGCGAGGTCACCGCCCTCGAACTCCTGGAGACCGCAATCGCCCGAGCGGAGGCGGTGAACCCCAAAATCAATGCCATCGTCTACCGGGGGTATGAACAGGCACGGGCAGCAGCCCGGTCTTTCAAGCCCGCCGGCCAACCCTTTGCCGGAGTGCCACTGCTGCTCAAAGACATCACCGGCTTCTGCGCGGGCATGCCTACACGCTCCGGTTCCGCTTTTGTGCCGGATACGCCGGCCAGCGCCGATTCTCATATCGTCGCGCATTTCAAACGCGCCGGCTTCATTCCTTTTGCCAAGACGAATGTGCCGGAGTTCGGCTTACCGCCGGTCACCGAGTCGAAGCTGTATGGCCCGGCAAGGAATCCGTGGGACGTGAATCGGACTCCGGGCGGCTCTTCGGGTGGCTCCGCGGCGGCGGTCGCCGCAGGCGTGGTTCCCGTCGCTCACTCGAGCGATGGCGGGGGATCGATCCGCATCCCGGCGGCCTGTTGCGGCCTGGTGGGGTTGAAGCCCACGCGCGGACGCAATTCTCTTGGCCCAGACATTGGCGACATCATGAGCGGACTGGTGACTGAGGGAGTGGTCAGCCGCACCGTGAGAGACACCGCCGCGGTGCTCGATGCAACTTCGGGATATATGCCGGGCGATCCTTATGCGGCGCCACCTCCGGCGCGGCCGTTTCTGGCCGAGGTCTCGTCGAAGCCCCGCCGGCTGCGCATCGCCTTCACCACCCGCGCGCCCTATGGCGCGGTAGTCGATCCTGAGATTGCAGCCGCCGCTGAAGCGACCGCCAAGCTGTGCGAACGGCTTGGCCACCAGGTGACGGAAGCAGGGTTTGATATTGACGCGCATAAGCTCGGCCGGTCATTTCTGACTCTTTATGGAACGGGGCTGGTGCGGACGATCGACGCGGTGGCCAAGGTTACAGGCCGCGAACCTCAGCCCGCCGATTTTGAAGCCATGACATGGAATTTCTACGACCGCGGCCGCAAGGTCACCGGCGGCCAGTATCTGACCGCGGTGGCACATGTGCAGCAGGTGGCACGCGCCTTTGCAGGATTCTTTGAACCCTACGATATCTGGCTTACGCCAACGCTCGGCGCTCTCCCTTTGCCGGTAGGGCTGATTGACTTCAACGATCCCCATGCTAATTTTGCCGACCCGCGCATTGCGGGCTTCGCGCTTTATAACTCAACCTATAATCTCTCTGGCCAGCCTGCCATCAGTTTGCCATTGCAGCAATCAAAGGCTGGCTTGCCCATTGGTATGCTCTTCGGGGCGCGCTACGCGGAAGAAGCTACGCTGCTGCAACTCGCCGGTCAACTGGAAGAAGCGCAGCCATGGATCGGACGCAAGCCTGCGGTCCGGTAGGGGGGATTGAATGCCGGTACGCATGAACAAAACGTGGACGCCCCTCACGCCCGAGAAGGTCCAACGCCTCAGCGGCCAACTGGGTATTTACCAGATCCAGGCCCCCACCGGACAGACAGTCTTCATCGGGTATGCGGGAGGACGATCTCTGTTTGGCCTGCGTGGGGAACTGACGAAGGAGTTGGCCAGCCGCGATCCGGGCTACAGCTTTCGCATGGAGGTCAATATGCAATACATGACACGCTACAAGGAGCTGCTGATGGTCCATGCGGCGGACCACGGCGAACTGCCTCTCGGCAATCGCGAGTCCCCTGCGCCCCGGCTGGGACGTTTGCGCCCCTGCTGAAAAATCCTTTTTAGATTGAGGTATCCATGGAGCTGGAACTCAGTGATGAACAGCGCTTGCTGCAGCAGACTGTACGGCGCTTTGTCAGAGAACAGATCGTACCGCTCGAAGACCGGCTGGATCCGGATGCGGACGAGATCGATCCGGACGATCACGACCGCCTGGTCGCCGAAATCAAGAAAATTGGCCTGTACGGCCTGGGTATTCCGGCCGAGTATGGCGGACCGGCCATTGACCTGGTGACGGAATGCCTGCTGGCGATGGAAACCAGCCAGCACCGCGCCGGACTCTATGCGCCGTGTTATGGCGTCTTCGGCGGCTCCAACCTGGCGCAACTGTATGAAGCCAATGAGGACCAGAAGCAGCGGTATTTATATCCGACGCTGCGCGGGGAAAAGACGGCCTTCTTTGCGCTGACTGAGGCCAGCGGCGGCAGCGATCCGGCGCGCGCTATCCGCACCACGGCGGTGCGCGATGGCGACGATTGGGTGATTAACGGCGGCAAAATGTTCATCAGCGGGGCCGACCGCGCTGACTATGGACTGGTGTTCGCGCGCACCGATCCTGCCCAGGGCCGGAATGGCATCACCTGCTTCATCGTGGATACCGACGCCCAGGGATTTTATGTGCGGCGCGTGATCCATACACTGCGCTCGGCCGAGTATGCGACCGAACTGCAGTTTGAGAACCTGCGCGTTCCGCAGCGCAACGTGCTTGGCGAAGTCAACAAGGGCTTCGCGATCGCCTCCGATCGGGTCAGCCGCGCCCGCATTCCCTATGCCGCAGCCTGCCTGGGGGTGGCCATGAGGGCGCAGGAGATGAGCATTGAATACGCCAAAGTGCGCAAGACGTTTGGCGACATGCTGGCCACCCGCCAGGCCATCCAATGGATGATCGTAGACAATGAGATTGACATTCGCACGGGTCGATGGCTGGTGCTGGAAGCGGCCTTCAAGGCCGAACGCCGTCAGCCCTTCGCCACGGAAGCGGCACTGGCGAAGCTGGTGGCCACCGAAGCCGCTGGACGGGTCGTTGACCGGGCCATACAGATCCATGGCGGCAACGGCGTTACCAAGGACCTTCCCCTGGAGCGATGGTACCGCGAACTGCGCATCCGCAGGATTGGCGAAGGGCCAAGTGAGATCCAGCGGCTGATCGTGGCGCGCAATGTGATCGGGGGAGCGTTTCACTGAGGGAAATCGGGTGATCGGATGATCGGAACTAAGATCTGCGTTGTCTCTTCAAGCCGATTATGAGACAAGGCTTAGAGCGGTCCCACGGTTGCTGTATCCCGCCAGCTAGGACCGTGACCGCATGATTGTTACACATTCAAATCGGGGAGCGTCGCGTCCCACCCTTCGCAAAAAGCGCGAAGAGTGGGGCACCCATCTCTGGAAGGCCGATACCGTTTCACGCAGTCAAGACACCAGTTTGTCTTTATCAGCGCTTATCAGCGCAAATCAGCGGCGAATTCTCTTCTTTAGCTTGTCGGCTACAGCGAATCCAGAAAATCGGCCACGGCCTGATTGAACAGCTCGGGCTGGTCGAGGTTTGCTGCATGGCCTGCCTGGGGTATCACAGCTTTTCTGGCGCTTGGAATTTTTGCTGCCATGTAGTCCGCCGATGCGAGGAATGCGGTATCGTCTGTGCCGACCACGATCAGCGTTGGGACCTTGATATGGGGAAGAGATTCGATGACGCGGGCATCGCGTTGCGCGAGCATGCCCCGGGCGGCGCGCGCCAGTCCTTGGGCGGAGCGATGTGTGCTCGCCGCCATCTCTCTGCTTTTCGATTGCAGGACGGCCAGTCCGGAGGTTTCGAAGCTGCTGGCCGTCTGCTGGGCGCGCTGGTTCCATGCGGCCCGCGCTTCGTCTTTTTTGAAACCCGGCCCGGTATCGAAGAGCATGAGAGCGCGGACCCTTTCCGGATGGGTGAGATGAAAGGCCAGCGACATGTAGCCTCCCAGAGACAGGCCACCGACGATAGCGGAATCCACACCGGCTGCATCCAGCAGGGCGGCCATATCGGCTACCGTCGCCTGTTCGCTGTAGAGGGCCGGACCATCGGGGGAATCTGTCTGGCCGTGGCCGCGCATGTCCCACAGAATCAGCCGGTGATGGCGTGAGAGCGGCGCAATCTGTCCACGCCACATCTCCGAGGTCGCCGAATATCCATGGGAGAGCAAGATGGCCGGGCCGCTGCCGTGGATTTCATAGTAAAGATCCACACCATCACGACTGAGCTTCGGCATTGGGTTCTTTTCCTTCTTTTTAAAATAAACAGGTGACCGGCGACCACAGATCAAAGTTCAACGCTCAATGCTCTAGTACCGCGACCACTAGAACTGGTAATGTCGGCAAGACAGCGGGCGTGCAGTTCCGATGTCCAGATTACCCGATGTCCAGATGTCCCGGTCCGCGATGATTGCTGAATCTCCTGGTCACAGTACTAGCGGCCAACAAAGCGTCCCTGCCGGCGCTCTTCAACCGCCTTGACACCCTCGGCATGGTCTTCGGTCTGCATCAGCCAGCTCTGCTCGGAAAACTCGAGATCGGTCTGGGCCTTGACCGCATCGGCAAGGCCGCGCCGTAACGTCATCCGGGTGGACCGGACGGCCAGGGGCGCGGCGGCCGCGATTTCGGCGGCGAGCCGCTTGGCCGTCTCGCGCAGCCGGTCCGGAGCAACGAGCAAATCTCCCAGGCCCCAAGAGAGAGATTCTTCCGCGTGAATTCGCCGGCCGGTCAGGAACATCAAACTTGCCCGCTGGATGCCAATCAGGCGCGGGAGCGTATAGGTGAGGCCAAAGCCGGGATGAATACCAAGGCGCACAAAATTTGCGGCAAACCTGGCCTGCGAAGAGATCACCCGAAAATCGGCCAACAGGGCCAGCCCCAGACCGCCGCCCACGGCGGCGCCCTGAATAGCGGCCACCAGAGGCTTCTCGCAGGCAAAGAGCCGGACGGCCTCGCGATAAATTTGTTGTGCGCCGACCGGCTCAGGCCCACCACTGCCCGGCACGGCCCGCCGCTTGAAGTCAGCGCCCGCACAGAACGATTTCCCTTCCGCGGCCAGCACCAGAGCACGGCACGCTAGGTCCTTGTCGAGGGCCTCAAACGCATCGGCCAGGTCCTTGAGCAACTGGTGATCAAAAAAATTATGCGGTGGCCGGTGAATTTCCACCAAGGCCACATACTGCTCCAGCGTGACCGACACATCCCCGTATTTGGCGTCCATGTTTTCGAATCTCCCCTCCGCTTCCCGATTGTTTGCACGGCTTCAACTTGCACGGATTCAACGCAGCTTCAGCAGTTTACGCGCAACCACCCAGCGATGCACCTCGGAGGGGCCATCATAGATGCGCATGTTACGAACATGGCTGGCCATGAATTGCAGAGGCGTCTCTTTGGTCATTCCCATGGCGCCGAAAGTCTGCATGGCCTGGTCCACAACATTCCACGCCATCTCGGTTGCAAACACCTTGACCATGGAAACCTCAGTGCGCACGTCCCGCTTTTGGTCCAGCTTCCAGGCGGCATCGTAGGCCATCAGGCGGCAGGCATGGATCTGGGTTGCGGCGTCGGCGACCCACCACTGAATCGCCTGGCGTTCGGCCAAGGGCACGCCGAAAGTAATGCGCTGCGGAGCAAACTCGCACATCATGTCGAGGGCGCGCTGGGCGATGCCGATGCACCATGCGCCCATCTCCAGGCGCCGCGTCGAGAGCCGCAACTGCATCGGAGCAAAGCCTTGCCCTTCCTTGCCCAGCAACTTCGAAGCGGGCAGCCGGCAATCTTCCAGGGCGACTTCATAAGTAAATGCCCCGCCGATCATGGGAATCTTACGCAGGACGTTATAGCCGGGCGTGCCTCGGTCGACGAGAAAAGCGGAGATGCCGCCGCGCGCGCCTTTGCTTTTGTCGGTTACCGCCATCACGATGGTAAAGTCCGCCTCGGCAGCTTTGCTGATCCAAATCTTGCGTCCATTCAGGACCCACTCGCCGTTTTCTTTCACCGCAGTGGTTGTCATCGAGGCCGGATCGGCCCCGGCGCCCGGCTCGGAGATTCCGATGGCGGAAATGGTTTCTCCGCGTACGTAGGGCGCCAGGTATTGCTCCCGCTGTTGGTCGTTGACGGTGACCATCATCATGCGCAGATTGGGCGAGTCGGGCGGGAACACATAGGGCGTGACGGTCTTGCCCAGCTCTTCGTTGATGCCGATTAAAGCGACGGCCGGAAGGTCGGCGCCGCCGATATCCTCGGGAGCATCGAGACCCCAAAGGCCAAGCTCGCGTGAGAGCTGGTCAAGCGGGGCCTTTTCCTCGCTGGTCAGCATGGCGCCCTGGCCACCGGCTTCGCGTTCGAGCACCAACGGTTCCAGGGGCAAGAGTTGCTCACGCACAAAACGCGCGACGAGGTCTTTGAGCATCTGGTGCTCTTCAATGAGGGCAAAGTGCATGTGCGCAACCGTCCGTTTCCATCAATGTGGCAATCGACATCATCATAATCCCAGGCAAAGCGCCGGCAGGCTGTCAACTGTATCACTACTTGCGAATGAGGTAACGCACAAAGGAAAGAAGGCCAGAGAACCGGTACGTGGGCTCACATTCCCACCCTGGTCTCAGATTCCGGGTTCAGGCATTTCTCAATCGGGCCGCGTGTTCAAACATAGCAGCGGTGATTTCCGGGTTGCTGGGCCAATGGCCGCGGAGCTGTCCGGCGTGTGTTTGATAGTCTTGCAACCGATCGGGGTCAGGCTGTACCACCTTGCTGCCTTGCAAAAATAAGAGCCCGATCTTTTCTGTCGGCATTCGGAGAACGAAAGCCTCGGCCTCGTTCAAGACAGGAATATCTGTCTGAATCTTAGAGAGCGGCACGGCAAGCCTGCTCAATCTGTTCCGCTAGAAGCCGCGCTTCGTGGTCACCTTCAACCCGCAAACTATGCGTAATCGCCAACGCATCGGCGCGTGTCGGCTTCGGAACAGGCACACTGCTCCACAACGCGCGCGCCCCAAATTTCTCAAAAGCTCGCCGGTAAAGGGTTGCGTAGTCGTCTGTTTCCTTCAATTCGGCACTCATAATTTCTTCCCCCTGGCACAGCCGTCCCGTCTATCGCCGATTATAATCGAGGGCCGCGAAAGCGCACGGCATGGTGGTTTCGGTCCTGGTCCGCGCTGGCGCGCATTTCACTTCTGTTTATGGATCAGGTAACGCACAAAGGAAAGGAGGCCAGAAAACCGGTACGTGGGGTCTACATATCGCTCAATGACATAAAAGGCGAAATAGTAAAAGCGGCAAAAACTCCAAATCGCCAGCACAAGCAACAACGCAGTCCTGGTCGCTGGACGATCCAGGTACAGGAGCAACGAAGAAAGCAACCCTAGAAACAGAAAAAGGAATCCCTTGGCTGTTATCCACTTCGGATTGGTAAGGTCCTTCATGGTTGCCGGCAACTCCAGGGCGATTGCGATTTCGAGCTTCAAGGATACTCCAGGGCGTTCGTGGCCGGATGAAAAATTCTCCCTTCCTTTGCGACCTTGGCGTACTTTGCGGTGGATGCGTCCTTACACCGCTCCGCGCTAATGCGCATCAGCTTGCCGAATGCGCCGGACCAGATAAATGACGATTGCCGCGTTCATGAGCAGGACAGCCACCCTCAACACCGTCGGGTGATGAATTGACTCATATGTCTCGAGTGGCAATAGCGATCCGGTGATTACGACAGTGATCCATTCGCCCCATCGTTTGAGGCTCCAAAGGCCGATCCCTTCCAGCAGGAAGAGCCCACCGTAAATGAATGCCACTATGCCAATTTCATGGAGCTGCTTGGGTGTCACATTGGAGACGTGGGCGAGTGCGTGCGCAACATAGGGTTTGCCGGGATCCAAGTGAAAATTCTCCACCAGCCGCTCTGCTAGCGAAAGGATGTCCCGGTTAACGAGGTGCAAAACACCTGCGCCCGCCACGACCAGCAATACCGCTTTCACAAATTTAAACGCGGCAATAGTGCGAAGGAATATGCGGCTTCGAGATGACGGTTGCATATGGCTTTCGGCCGGCTGAGCTTCTAACGCAGGCCGACGAACAAGGGGTATCGCTTAGGTATCTTAGCATCAAGTACTCAAATGCCAGCCTCTGGCTGGGTGAAATCTATACTCGGCGTTTTCAACTTCATCCATCCTCTGACCTCTGGCCGCTAGAACTTCTTTATCTTAAGTTTCTCATGATGGTGGCGCCAGGTAGCGCCGCCGGCTGCCGGCAGGCAGACCTTGGATAACCGGTCATCTGAGACAGCCGGCTCACCAATTGCTGGCGTTGAGGTCCTTCAGCTTTGACATTCGTGCTGGCAAGGGCTTTTGCTGTCTTGGGCCAGATGGAGGTCCGGCGTTTGCTGGAAGCTCTCTCTGCTTTGGTCGTTTCCAGGAAATTTCCTCCTTCTACACAGGTAATGGCATCAAAAAGGAAATCGTCCCACATTTGTTCATTTTTGGAGTGTAGGATTTTCGGCAATTCTTCGGGCTTTGAGACCGGCTGGAACCTACTTTATCGTGTAACGCGCGCCACGGCCTTTACCAACTTGCACCAGATAGCTGTTGGACACGAGCTTTTTCAGATGCGCCTTGATCGTGTTGCGGTTTGCGCTGGTCGCCTCTTCAATCTCCTTCACCGTGGCCTCCCCGCGCGTCTTTGCCAGTTCCAGTATCTGGCGAGAAAGGGCGGGCAGGGACGAGCGCAGTGCGTGCTCCTCTTTGACTTTAGTCGCCAGATTATCCTTTTGCTTGACCATGGTCTTCAGAAAAAACACCAGCCAGTATTCCCAGTTTTGTTTCTCAGTGCGGATCGTCTGCTGGGAGCGCCGCAGCGCGAGGTAGTAGCTATCTTTGTTGCTCTCTATCACACTTTCCATCGAACTGTAAGGTACATATCCATAGCCAGAGCGCAGCAGAAGCAGCGTTGTGAGGATGCGGGAGAGTCGCCCGTTGCCATCCTTGAACGGATGAATCGCGAGAAAAACAACAACGAAAATTCCAATCAGTATCAGTGGGTGGTGCGTCTCCTCCTGTGTAGATCTATTGAACCACTCGACCAAGCCTTGCATCCAGCCGGGCGTTTCAAATGGGGTGGCGGTCTCAAATACCACTCCCAGACTCTTGCCGTCGGGACCAAAGGCCTCGACATGGTTCGCGGCCTTTTTGTATTGGCCCCGATGGTCCTCATCCTTGCTGCTGTATTTGAGCAGGACGCCGTGCAGTTGCTTGATATGATTTTCAGTGGGCGTGATGGACGTGAAGCTTTCAAAAATCATGTCCATCGCATCGGCATAGCCGGCCACTTCCTGCTCGTCCCGACTCGCAAAGGACTTGGCCCTTATACCGGAGAGCATCTTTTCCACTTCCTGGTCGCTGAGCTTTGCGCCCTCGATACGGGTCGAAGAACCCACGCTCTCAATCGTGGCGATGCGCTTGAGGTTGGTCAGCTTTTCCGGCGCAAGCGTCTCAATCACTTGCCAGCGGCCTTTAAACTCATCGATTGCAGCGATGAGCTTCAGGATCTCCGGTGTAATGGCAATGTTTTTGATCTCATGCATTCCCATATCCATTTATACCCGTTTTTATCCAATTACGGTAGGAAGCTTAGCGTTCAGTCGTTGGCGTTTCCTTCCTGCCGGCTTGTCCAATACCCCGCGCCAGATTTCCGCCAGGCTGAGTGACGAAATAAACAACGACTCGTCTGTCTGTTCCGCCATCCACTTAAATAGCCTCTTCCAATGGCACAGGCATGGTGCCTGAACCCAATGCGCGAGAAGCTATTTCTTCTTTTGTGGGCTTTCAACCAAGATTTACAATCCGGGGGAGAACACACGTATTACATTACACAGCGCCGAAACCGGTCGTTATGCTAGGCGTAAGATATTGACGGGCGTTACCGCCCAAATGTTCTGGCGGAGAGGGGGGGGGGGATTCGAATTACCCCTCCGTATTGAAAACAGGTAAGTTGCTGATTTTTCTAGACGCTCAAAACTCATAAAACGCTACTTTCGCGGTTTCGAGGTAGGTAATAGGAACGCGGGATTTTGTTGAGCTGCCTTGCGGCTTTGCAGTATCGTAGTCGAGTGTCAAGCGAGATCGGCTCGGATCAAAAGTTCGAACAGCTGCAAGATGCTCTTCGCCGAGACCATGAAAAAGATGTTCTCGATGCTGTGTGGTCCTTCAGCGCCGCAGCAAACAATTGGAAAATCGCTGATGAAGTCGTTGAGAGGATGCTGGCCTTGCTCTCAAGTGAGGGAATGTGTCGATCTCCCTTCGCAGGTTATCTACTCCAATTCCTTGAACAAGAATCTAATCATCTGACGGATCACCAGAAATGGCTCTGCATTCGCTTCCTCAACGAACAGGGCGATAACTTCAAAGATGGACACAGTTCGCTGATCGTTGGAGAACTCAGATCGGGTCTCTATTTGAGAATGAAAAAACCGAACCCTCTGCAATGGGAAGACTATCAAAAAATGCAGCAAAAGTGAGGTAGACGGGATTTCAGAACGGTATGTCCTCATCTTTCAGAGGTTCGTTTTTTGTCGCGAGTGCCTTCGCCACTTTCGCTCCCTCACCTGGCCCCGGCTTTACTAATCTTCCGCTACTAAGGTTGAGATGGATCGATGTCTCTCCGCAGTGATTGCACAAGTACCAGTCATACGGCACGTCCCCGTGATAGTCATTCATTCCCTGCAAAATGACGTCGCGGCTTTTGCAGTGCGGACATCTGAAAAACAGCCAGTGTTGAACTGGCTTGAATACAGGCTTTAGAAAAAAGTACAGCACATAATAGGCGACCGCTCCGCCCCAAAGAACCACCTTATTCAATGGCGTAAGAGTCAGACCAAGCGCGAGCAGAAACGCCGGAATAACGATTTTCGCGTCGTCCTTGTCGAACTCGAATTCCCACTGTAACAACTTCATTTTCACGGCTGGGGATAGTGTACCCCTTGCAAGTTCCTGCCAGTATGCTTTGATTGAGGGGATGGACGAAACGTTCAAACAGACCTGCGTTTTCACCAGCGGCTGGGATGTTCCAGGAAGGATTCGGTATTTCGATCTGCAGGGCGGCCGCCGTGTTGTTGCCAAGTTGATCGATGTTGACAGCGCCGATTACCAATGGACCGCAGATGATACGGGCCAACGCGACCTTACTTGGAAGATTATTGATGAAGTTGAGTTAATCGAAAAGAGCATGATAACCCTCGATGTAACGGTACGAATGAAGAGCGGTAAAATAATCAACATCTCTACGTTCGAGGCCATCACCAATCCGCGACGAATGATGCGTCTATCGGATTTCATCGAACGGGAATATCCCTCAAAATACAAAGAAGGATTTATTCCACTTTTCGTCTAAACCCGCATAAATAGCGGCTATGCGCCATTTCTTCGCAAACTGGCGGCGAATTCTGTGCGAAAAATCTTCGCGTGATCCCCGCAAAACATCACAGAGGCAATTTTCTGACCGAATTTTGGGTACGTGTGAGGAACATATCTTCGCCCCAAGGGCGAAAACTTTCCCTGTAAACAATTGAAAGCATATAGCTTAGAGGAATCTCTAACTGGCGGAGAGGGGGGGATTCGAACCCCCGATAGAGCTTTTGACCCTATAACGGTTTAGCAAACCGCCGCCTTCAGCCACTCGGCCACCTCTCCGGAAAAGCGGGTAGATGTTTATTATAGCGGACAAACGCGGAATCCCGCGATTGCTGACGGGAAAATAAGCCTCACGCGCAGATCTCTGATTCTCGTGAGAAACTTGCTCCAGCCTATTTGAGATTCCATCGCTACCATGTTCTTTGCTCTGAAGACCTTTTAGCGTCTCCCGGTGATGAGAGGCTTCGCGCCACGGTCCGCAATTGAACCTGTTCAATTTTATTCTTGACACACGGCCTCCCGGCAAGTTATTTTGAACGTGTTCAATGGGGCACATGGCTTAAGACGGAGGCGCAAATGACCGAACGAGACAGCATGACAACATCCAAATGGCCACCCGCGGTCTTCCCCGTACTGGCGCTGGCCGTCACCGGAGTGCTTTATCGGATCCTGGTCGGCCGGCACCTGGAGCAGACCTCGCTTCTTTTTCTTGGCATACCTGGAATCCTCGCAACCATCATGGCATTCCGGCCCAAGGCCAAGACCGTCACCGGAGGCATCATGAAGGCCATGACCATCTTCCTATTGCTTTCCGGCCCTTTTCTCGGGGAAGGCTTCGTCTGTATCCTGATGGCGTCACCGATCTTTTTCCTGGTGGCAGCCGTAATCGGCCTGACGGTCGATTGGTCCCGGAAGAAAAGGAAATCGGCCATTCTACCTTGTCTAGCGCTTTTGGGTATGAGTCCGTTGAGCTTTGAAGGCGTGCATCCGCGACTGTCTCTTGACCGGGAAGAATCGGTCACGGTCACGCGCCTGGTGGCGGCGCCTGCCGATGAAGTCGCCGCGACGCTGGCGCAAAGCCCTGGCATCGATCTGCCGTTGCCGCCGTTTGGCCGCCTGGGATTCCCTCGCCCGGTGGAAGCCCACGGCGCGGGACTGGAGCCGGGTGCGCGGCGCACCATCCATTTTGCCGGTGGCGAAGGCCATCCCGGCGATCTGGTAATGCAGGTCGAAGAATCCCGCGCGGGTCACGTACGTTTCGTCACGGTCTCTGACCAAAGCAAGATTGCCCACTGGATGGACTGGAAATCCTCTGACATCGACTGGAGCGCAGTGGATGCGACCCACACGCGGGTGACATGGACGCTGAAGTTTCGCCGCCGTCTCGACCCCGCGTGGTATTTCCGTCCGTGGGAACGCTATGCTGTGGGCTTGGCAGCGGACTACCTGATCCACGCCAATGCCACACCCGCGAGGCTGCGATGATCGACCGTGCGCTACTGGTGCGCGCTGTCGCGCTCTATGGGCCGCTACTGCTGGCCACCGGCTTCGCTGCTCGCCACCGGCAAGACCGCCGCCAATCCGCTGCGCTGCTGCTGGGGTTTCTTTGGTGTTGGCCATCGTTGCTGCTGGTGCAATTGCTGAATCTGCAATTTCACTGGTGGTCTTTTCACGCCAGCGGCGGACTGATGCGCTCTATGCCTGTCGATCTCCTCCTGGGATGGGCGATACTCTGGGGAATCCTGCCGGCTCTGGCCTTTCCACGGCAGAAACTGTGGATGGTGCTTTTGGCTTTTCTGGGCCTTGACCTGGCCGCCATGCCCGTGTGTGCTCCGGTGATTGAACTCTCACATTCCTGGCTCACCGGCGAAGTGGCCGCAATTTGTCTCGTGTTCTTGCCGGCACAGCTTCTTGCCCGCTGGACTTTGAATGGCACCCATCTGGGCCTACGCGTCTGGCTGCAAGTTGCGACAGCGTTGGGAATCTTCATGTTTATGCCAGTGGAAATCGCTTCCGCGGTCACCGGACGCGATACATGGAAAGCTCTTCTCTCCGGACCACCCTGGCTTCGAGGCATCGAGCTGCAGTTGGTGTTCCTGCTGGCCGCCGGGGGAGTCTCGGCAACCGGGGAGTTTGCCCGGCGCGGGCTGGGTACGCCGATTCCTTACGACCCTCCCCGGCGTCTGGTAGTCAGCGGCCTCTACCGGTATCTCGCCAATCCCATGCAGGTGTTCTGCGCCTTGACCCTGACCACATGGGGAATGGTCCTGCGCAATCCATGGGTCACCGGCTCCGGCGCGCTCTCAGTCATCTATTCACTGGGCCTCGCCCGCTGGGACGAGAGCGAAGACCTCAAAGAGCGATTTGGAAACTCCTGGCTGCTTTATCGCCAACACGTGCGCAACTGGATACCTCGCTGGCGGCCTTGGTATGATCCCGAAGCGCCGGCACCCTGCCTCTATGTTGCGGAAAACTGCGGCCCCTGTTCGGAAGTGTACCGCTGGTTTGAAGCCCGCAATCCGGTGGCATTGAATATCGTAGCGGCGGAAGACCATCCGTCCAATTCATTGACACGCATTACCTACGAGCCCATGGATGGCACACCACCGGAAAGCGGAGTCGCGGCTTTTGCCCGCGCTCTCGAACATCTGAATTTCGGCTGGGCATGGCTGGGCGCCCTACTGCGGCTTCCGCTGATATGCCACCTGACGCAATTGTTGCTCGATGCCGGCGGGCTCGGCCCCCAAAAAATTGAGCGGCGCAGTTGCCGCAGTGGGCCGGTCATCTGAACGCTATGTCACTACAACCAAAAAACAATCCACCGCAAAGTACGCGAAGGACGCAAAGGAGAGACATAAACTCGGGACTGACGATCCGTTTCAAACGCGAGTTTTTAATGAGATCACTATCTACGCCAGCGCGCTAGCCGATGAACTCACTGATTTCCCAAGATATAACCCTCTTGCATTCACCCCCTCCGCCCGCCATACTATCCTCGTGAGCAGACGCACAGCCATTTGCGTGCTGGCGGCCGTTGTTTCTCTGGTGGCCACGCAGCCGGTTTCCGGCAGGACGCAGCGTACTTCACCGTCTACGCCCGGCGAATCTACGGCCATCGTGTGGGCCGCCAAAGCGCGGGCACGCAAGACCGTGGAATGCGAAACCTGTCTTCAACCTGCTTACTTCCTGAAACAGAAACCCCACACCGAGACAGGACTGCAAGCATCTTCCCAGGTTTTTTACGGAAGGCTCCTTCCTCGCGCTCCTCCACTCTCCTTGGCGAGCTGAAATCCAGACTTACACCTCGATTTTCAGAAGGAGGACGCCGTGCGCCAGTTCTTGAAGTCACTCTTCTCACCGAAACGTCCTGTGCAATCCGCGATTGAGCGCATCAATACGCTCCGCGCGGAGCTGGCGGTCTTGGCTGAAACCGGACTGCGCGACTACGCGAGCAATACCACTGACCGTCTTGAGATTCTGGCCGCGGCCGCCGTGGTGGCCGAACGGGTGCTCGGCCTGAGCATGTTCGATGTCCAGTTACAGGGATCT
Source organism: Saccharimonadales bacterium (SeqCode) (assembly GCA_035568495.1). Lineage (GTDB taxonomy): Bacteria > Acidobacteriota > Terriglobia > Terriglobales > Acidobacteriaceae > Angelobacter. The sequence continues at coordinate 29,085 of DATMNZ010000052.1, forward strand.
CTGGCCCTCACCGCGGGACGCATCGCCGAAATGCAGACCGGGGAAGGCAAGACGCTGGTGGCCGTGCCGGCGGCGATCTGGTACGCGAAGACCGGCGCAGGTGTGCATGTGCTTACGGTCAACGACTATCTGGCCCGGCGTGACGCCCAATGGATGGGGGACATCTACCGGTCCTTCGGATTGAGCGTGGGTTACATCCAGCGAGACATGCCGGCGGCCGAACGGCAGAACGCTTATTCCTGTGACATCACCTATGTCACCGCCAACGAAGCGGGCTTCGATTACCTGCGCGACCAGATGGCGCTCAGCCCCCAGGAGCAGGTCCACCGGCCCTTCGGCGCAGCGGTCATCGATGAAGCTGACTCGATTCTGATCGATGAAGCGCGCATCCCGCTGGTCATCGCCGGAGGTGATGCGGTAGCTGAGCCGCTTCCCCACCGCGTCGATGTGGTCACCCGCCATTTCCACCGCGGCCAGCACTACACGGTGGATGAATACGGGCGCAACGTCGCGCTCACCGACAACGGCGTACATGAAATCGAAAAGGCTTTTCATTGCGTCAACCTCTTCGCGGAAGAAAACCTGACGCTGCACGCGGCCGCGCAGGAGTCGGTCCACGCCCATGCGCTGCTGCACCGCGATGTGGATTACCTGGTGAAAGACGGGGCCATCGAGCCGGTCGATGAATTCAAAGGGCGCATCATCCAGGACCGCCGCTGGCCGGCCGGGCTGCATGCGGCCATCGAGGCCAAAGAGGGTGTGACCTTGCGCCAACAGGGCCGGGTGCTGGGCTCGATCACGCTGCAGAATCTGGTCGCGCTGTATCCACGGGTGTGCGGGATGACCGGAACGGCCGCCACACAGGCCGCTGAGTTTCGCACCATCTATTCGCTGGACGTGGAGGTGGTCCCCACCAACCGGCCGGTGATTCGCGTCGATTATCCCGATGTTGTTTTCCGCACCAAGCGCGAAAAAGAGGATGCTCTGCTGGAAGAAATCCAACGGGTCCACCAGACCGGGCAGCCGGTTCTGGTAGGTACCGCCAGTGTGGAAGAATCCGAGCGTCTCAGCGGCCGCCTTCGTCCAAGGGGTATCGCGCACCAGGTGCTGAATGCGCGCAACGAAGAGCAGGAAGCTGCGATTGTCGCCCTCGCCGGCGAGAGGGACGCAGTCACCATCTCCACGAACATGGCGGGCCGGGGCACCGACATCAAACTGGGAACAGGCGTGGCGGAGTTGGGCGGCTTGCTGGTGCTGGGGGCGAACCGCCACGAGAGCCGCCGCATCGACCATCAGCTCCGCGGGCGCGCCGGACGCCAAGGCGACCCGGGAAGTTCGCGCTTCCTGGTGTCGCTCGAAGACGATCTGCTGGTGCGTTACGGCACAGATGACCCCCTGTTTCGAGAAAGGCCCGATGACATTCAGCGCCTGGTCGAAGGCCAGAATCTAGAGATCCGGCGATTTCTCCACAAGTATGAAGCGAGCATCGAAGGCCAGCGGCTGGCCCTGCAGGAAGAACGCCAGGCGCTGCTCAATGGCGATACCGAGTGTGCTTCCGATCTGGAACGGCTGGTGCGTCTCACTACCATGGACGACCTGTGGGCCGACCATCTGGCGGCGGTCGCCGAACTTCGAGACGGAATCCACTGGGTGTCATGGGCCAACCGCGATCCTCTGCACGAATACCTCGTCGAGGTTGACCGTCTCTTCCAGGAACTCCAGGAGCAAACCGAGCAGGAAACTGCCGAACGGCTAGCCAAGGCGGAGGCCGGCGAGATCCATCCCCGGCAACGCGGCGCCACATGGACCTACCTCACCACCGACCAGCCCTTCGGCAGCGCGTCCGAGCGATTGCTGCGCGCGTTTGTAAAGAAGTTGAAGAAGGGATGAGAAAACCAAAGCGCATCACGGAGTCACGGAGAAAGCAAAACAAAGGCAAAAAGCAGCCGCGAATTCACGCGAATCAACGCGAATTAAAAAACGATTCCAGCAGACCAAAAACATTAGCAGAAATTTCCCATAACAATTGTCGCAGATCAAAAACCAGCAACAGAAATCTCAAAAACAGAACAATTGCCACTTTTTGTTTGGTTCTTAATTCGCGTTCATTCGCGTAAATTCGCGGCTGCTTTTTGTTTTGCCTCCCGGTGGTTCCCTAAATCCTTGCGGCGCTTTCCCGGTGTCTAATATAGAATCCTACATAGCGTATGCCTTGAACGCATTGAAGCGCTACCCGTTACTGGCGCAACTGGCGCCGGAGTAAGTCCGGCCGCAGGCAGTAAAAGGAGCTGGCATGAAGCCACCTCGCGCAATACGCGGTTTGATCTGGCGAAGCAATCTGATTTTGCGGGCAGCCAGCCTGCTCGTGCCTGGCGCGCAGCGCGCTGAGTGGTACCGTGAATGGCATGCCGAAATCTGGCACCGCATCCACTTTCTGCACGAGTCGGGCCGCTTGACTGCAGCCATCCAGATGGAATTGGCCCGCGATTGCTGGGGCTCATTTACCGATGCCGCCTGGCTGCGCTTTGACCGGCAAAAAGTATTGCACGCAGCCCGGGAAGTCCCGCGAACGGCGCGCTTCTGCCTGGCGGCGCTGGCCGTGATGCTGGTAATCGTCCTGCTGGTCAGCGGATTCGCGCCCACCATCCGGACGGCCTTCGCTTCCATGCCCTACAGCCAGCCGAGCCGCCTCGCCGACCTCTCCTTCACCGGCGGCTCCATCTACTATCCAATGGACAATCTGTTCAACATCATTCCCGCGTGGCAGGAAAAGAGTACGACCACTGAATCCGCGGCCGGCTACTCCTGGTACGCATCGCGCATCGTGACCACCCATGGCTCGCGTGGCGTGGTCAGCGCGCGCGTCTCGCCGGGTTTCTTTGAAGTGCTAGGCGTCAAGCCAGCCGCCGGCCGGATTTTTCACGCCGGTGACGAACACGAGTGCGCCCGCTGCGTAGTCCTATCCCACCATCTGTGGACTTCGGCATTGCAGGGCGATCCCGCCATCGTGGGAAAATACATCCTGGTGGGTCACCGTGAGCGTCTGGTGATTGGCGTCTTACCCGCCCAGTTCAAGTTCATTTCCCCGGAAGCCGCGATATGGGCCGTGACCTCTCCTGAAGAAGGAGAAATCTATAATTTTGCCGACCACACGGGTGTAGTCCTGCGGCTGCGGCCCGGAGCAAGCGTGAAGACCGCATCCATGGAGTACCAAAAGCTGGTGAAGGCGGCGGGGGCGGCCTTCGGCTCAGCCGATTTCAACGTCGCCTCCATCAGCAGCCGGATGCGGCAGGGCCTCCGGCTTTATGTTCTCTTCACGGTGGTCACCTTTATTTGCAGCCTCCTATTGCTCTCCCGCCAATTCTTCAGCGCCACCGCGGGCACGCCCCTGCGCCTGGCGGGAATCGCCAAGTGGTGGACATTCTTTGCGTTCAAAACTCTATTGCTGATGCTGATCTGTTTTGTGGTGTCCATCGAAGGAGTACGCCTGTTTTTCCTGAATGCCTCGGGATCGGTGCCCGCGATGGCAGGCGCAGTTTCCACCTGGATGTTTCTCATCACTACGATTCTGGCGCTCACCTGGTCCTTAAAAGACCAGCAGCATCGCTGCCGTAATTGCCTGGGCCTTCTCACCCATGAAGCCTATGTCGGCGTGCCCGGATATCTCTTCCTAGACTACTGGGGCACCGAACTGGTCTGCTCTCACGGCCATGGACTGTTACACGTTCCGCAAATGGACGCCTGCTGGCTCGAAGAGAACCACTGGACCAAGCTAGATCCCTCATGGAAGCCGCTCTTCGAGCAGGAAGAAATCACTACTACTCCGTAGCTGCGGAAAACCCAGAATCCACCACGAAAACACGGCGCGACGTCGCCGCGACCAAAACCTTTGAAACACAGCGCAACGAGCTGCAAACGAAAACCTTTGCAACACAGAGGAAACAGAGGATTTTGGGGTTGTGAGGCGGTGGAAAAATCGTCGCAAGCCGCGAACACTCTGATGGATAGTAATTACAGAGGGACAGAGGCAACAGAGGTTTTGGGGGTCGTGGGGCGGCTGCAGGAATTGCCGCGGGTGCGAGAATTTCTTCAAAGCAATCGTTGCCAGCCACGAAGGCAATAATGCGTAAGCTGCTCTTCGAAAACGCCCGGAGATTTGGAAGCAAAAGCAATTCAAACTCCAAATGCTAAACAGGGCAGTTATGTGTTGTGGATCAAAACCTTCGCGGTCCGCGGTGATTTCTGGGGCCGCCTCACAACCCCAAAATCCTCTGTTCCTCTGTGTTTCAAAGGTTTTCGTTGCAACTCGTTGCGCTGTGTTTCAAAGGTTTTGGTTTTGTCTGGACAGAGACGCCAGATACCTGAGTTCCCGGGAGTTCAAGTCACGCCACTCTCCTGGCTGCAGGCCTTCCAGCGTAAGTTCGCCGATCGCGGCGCGCACCAGGCGCAGTGCGGGATGCCCTACGGCTGCCGTCATCCGGCGCACCTGCCGGTTTCGGCCTTCGGTCAGTACGATTTCGATCCATGCGGTAGGCACGTTTTTTCTAAATCGGATGGGCGGGGTACGCAGGGGCAATTGCGGCTCATAAGGCATGAGACGCACCTGGGCGGCGCGGGTACGATGACCCTGAATGACCACACCGCCCGATAACGTTCGCAATGCTTCTTCCGGCGGAATGCGTTCAACCTGTACCCAGTAGGTGCGCGGATGTTCGAATGCCGGGTCAGAGAGCCGATGCTGCAAAGCCCCGTCATCGGTAAGAAGCAACAGCCCTTCGCTATCCTGGTCCAGACGGCCTGCCGCGTACACGTCTTTTACCGGAAGGTAGTCTTTGAGAGTGCGCGCCGCTCCCGAAAACTGGCTCAGAACGCCGTAAGGTTTGTTTAGAAGAATGTACCGGTGAGCCACGCCCCAGCTTACATGAGAGGCTCGAAATGCTGCACGTCAGGAAGGTTGCAAGGCTGATGGCCGATAAAGAGCCGGCAGCGCGGAAGACCTTCAACGCTGAGAAATCAGCATGAGAACTCCGGAATCATCCGCGCTGCCGGATTAGTGTTAGATTTCGATGGTCACTGGGGTCGATTCAGCGAGCAAGAGGCGCAGAGTGGCGGGACCACGGTCCCCCGCGGGTAGGCCGTCCCGGCCCCCGTTTGTCTGGCGCCGGGCCTCTGATGGCACGTCAATAGCCGCACCGATTCCTGATGCACGACCAATTTGGCGATTACTTTTGCTTTCATTGTTTCCTTCTCCTTTAAGGCTCGACAACTTATGTGAATGTTTATCGGCAGAGGTTGAGGTGCCTTTAAAGGGGAATTGCCCTGATTAAAATCGCCTAATGAACTAAATAGTTCTGGCAAATTGGACCGAAAAGTGAGACCCTTCAAAATAAGAAAGCGCTTGTGGAAGCAATGGTAGGGAGTCCCCTATGACCATCCCGCTGCGAGAATGTGAGATGGCCGGGCGTGCAATTATTCTGGGAACGTGTTCCTGAGATCGCCATAGGTAGGCACGATGGCTGCACCTGATACCGATGTGAATCTCGCGTTTCCCTAATTGGAATACCGGTACACTAGAAGTGCAGAGCTGAACGCTCTTGCACTAAGGCACGGACCACGCGGCAGACCTGATGTTCGGGCGGATTTGCACCCAGGGTCAATGGCAGATTTGGCAGCAGGGGTATTGCCGTCGCAAGCGATATGGTGTTGCCCGGATTTAACATTCCGCCTCGTTTTCTCAGAGCTGCGCCTTTCCTTGTCTTGCTTTGCGGCGCCCTGGCCCAGGCCGTCGATCCTGCCACCCCTTTCCGGCAATACATTCATAATTCGTGGAACTCTCAAGCGGGGTTGCCCCAGGAGTCAGTGCAGACAATCCTTCAAACCAGAAGAGGCTTCCTGTGGATCGGCACACAACTTGGCTTGGCAAGATTCAACGGCATCGAATTCACGGTTGTTCCCCAGCTCGAGCACAGCAATATTCGAGTGCTGCTGGAAAAGCCCGCAGACCGCGGCAACGCTGAAGATGAAGCATTTTGGGCGGGCACATACGGCGAAGGACTGGCCCTCTATGAAAAGAGGTCCGTCAGATTTTATACGACGGCGCAGGGCCTTCCCGGCAATGTGGTCTTCGCCCTCGCCATGGATGCGAGCGGCAATCTTTGGATCGGCACCGACAACGGCTTGGCCTTTCTCACCCGTGATGGAAAGATCCACAGATACACGTCACCCTCGGTGCTGGATACGGAACAGGTTCCCAGCCTGACTTACGCTGATGGAGCGATCTGGGCCGTGGCCGGAGGCTCGGTCCTCCGGATCGGTCCGGATGCTAAAGCCATGGCCCCGTTGGAAACTTTCCGGAAACGGCTTGACGCCACGGTTCTTTCCGTCGACCAGGAAAAAACACTGTGGATCGGGACCAAGGAGCGCGGGTTTTTCCGTCTTTATCACGGCAAGCTGACCCAATATTTCGAGCCCTGGATGAAACAACTTCCCGTGAACTCCGTGGCCCGAGACAGCAAGGGTACTCTCTGGATTGGGTTCCATGGAGGCGGTCTGTGCCGCCTTCGTGGCGAACGATGTGATCGCTACACGGCGAAAGAGGGCCTGAGCAGCAACCTCGTTAGCACCACGTATGAAGACCGCGATGGAAGCCTGTGGGTCGGCACCTTCAACGATGGTCTCAACCTGCTGCGTGACCGTAAGTTTTTTACTTACAGCAAGAATGACTCCGATTCAGTCACCGGCCTCTATGAAGGGCGTGATGGAAGCATCTGGGCCGCCACCACCCAGGGACTCAACCGGCTGCAGCATGGAAAGATCACCTCCTACGCAGCCGGGCCAACCAAACAAGGCAACTCCATCAATGCGGTGATCGAAGACAGCCAAGGCTTTCTGTGGCTCGGTACCGAGGACAGCTTGAAGAAATTCAGCAACGGGCGGGTCATCAGCACTTACCGCAAGGAACAGGGACTGGCCAGCGACCATGTTTACGGTCTTCATGAAGACCATGCCGGCAATCTCTGGATCTCAGACCGCGGCGGGCCCAAACGCGACGGCGGCCTCACCCGGATGACAAAGGGCAAGTTCACCGTCTATACCACGAAAGACGGGCTGGCATCCGACCACATCCGCACCATTTTCGAAGATCGCCATGGCAATCTGTGGTTTGGAACGGCGAAGGGAATCACCAAACTGAGCGGGGGCAAGTTCACCAACTTCAGTATTCAGGAGCCGTCCAGCAGCATCGGAAACGGAGCCACCTGCTTTTACGAAGACGCCAGAGGCAATCTATGGGCCGGCACTTTTGCGTCGGGCATTCTCCGCATTCGCAACGGCCAGCTTACGGCGCTGCCCGTCAACGGCAGCATTCTCAAGAAACCAGTCTGGAGCCTGCTCGGAGACGACGCCGGCAACCTGTGGATCACTTCTGACCTGGGGTTGTTTCGGACCAGTTTACTGGAAATGCAGGACTTTGCCGACGGCAAGAGCCTGAAAGCGCCGGCCGTCACCAGATACGGAATCCCGGACCTTCTAAATCCCGAATTCAACGGAGGCTCACAGGCCGGCGCCTTGAAGACGCGTTCCGGAAAGCTGCTGTTCGCCAACAGCCGGGGCGTGGTGGAAGCCGACCCCCGCAACGTGCCCCAGAGCATGCCGGATCCACCGGTAGTCGTGGAAGAGGTCACCATCGACGGCCAGCCACTGGTGGAAGGCGCCAGGGTCCTGGCGGGGAAGAACCGTGTAGAGTTTCATTTTGCCGCCACCGGCTATGTGATCCCCCAATGGCTTCGTTATAGATACATACTCGAACCGAATGATCTCGAATGGGTAGAATCCACCAAGGGCATAGCGTCGTACACAAATCTTCCTCAGGGTGAATACGTATTCCGCGTGACTGTCTACAATAGCGACGGGGTCGCCAACCCGGCCTCGGTCACTCGCACCTTTGTGGTGGTGCCCCGGCTCTACCAGACAGCCTGGTTCAGATTTCTCAGCGCGTTGACGCTGGTGCTGGCCGGGTTGGGCATCTACTCTCTGTGCATGCGGCAGATGAAGAGCACCGAACGGCGGCTGACAGCCTTGGTTGAAGACCGTACCCGCGATCTCCGCCGGGCCAAAGAAGGGGCGGAAGCAGCCACGCGCTCCAAGAGTGAATTCCTGGCCAACATGAGCCATGAGATAAGGACACCCCTGAATGGCATTGTGGGGATGCTCGAACTGGCGCGCGAGACCGACCTGACCGCCGAACAGACCGGGCTTCTACGCATCGCCGAAGATTCCGCCGGACTGCTGCTGACCGTAATCAAAGACATTCTCGATTTCTCAAAGATCGAAGTCGGCAAGCTGGAAATCTGCGCCCAGGTATTTAATCCCGCCGAAGTCATCGAAGGGGCCGCGCGCATGTTGGCGGTGCGCGCCCATGAAAAGAACCTGGAACTGGCCTGCCAGATCGCCCCCAATATACCCGAGGGCCTGGTGGGCGACCCGTTGCGTCTGAAACAAGTACTGCTGAATCTGATCGGCAACGCCATCAAGTTCACGGAAAAGGGTGAGATCGCCGTGTCCGTTCAAGTGGAAAAACGCTCCGAGCAGGCAATGGCGCTGCGCTTCTGCGTTGCCGATAGCGGCATCGGAATACCCCAATCGCAGCAGCAGATGATCTTTGAAGCCTTCGCGCAGGCTGATTCCTCCGTGACCCGCAGGTTCCACGGCACCGGACTGGGGCTGGCGATCTGTTCCCGGCTGGTAGAGCTGATGGGTGGAAAAATATGGGTTGAAAGCGAGGAAGGCGAAGGCGCCCGCTTCTATTTCACTGTGGGCCTCACCATCCCGGCCATCCTTGAGGAGCCGGTCTGTGAGGGCCGTCCGGACCTGCAAGGGTTCTTCGCCGTGGTGGCCGACGATAATCCTTCCAGCCGCTACATTATCGAAGGGATGCTTACCTCCTGGGGTATGGTGACAGCCATGACTGAATCCGGAGTTTCGGCCCTCACCCGCTGGCCCAAGGGTGAACCCGATGTGGTGCTGATCGATTCGTCACGTTCGGGAGCTGAGGGGGTAGACCTGTTGGAGCAGTTGCGGCAACGGGGCAGGCCCATAAAATCCGCCATCATGATGCTGCCGGCGGACAACTATCATGTTCTGGCGGCGCGTTTCAGTGAACTCGGCTGCGGCGCCTACGTCATAAAGCCGGTCACCGCCTCAGACCTTTCTGCGGCCATTGCTCGTATACTGTTCCCTGCAAGACCGCTATCCAACGACGCTCCGGCCGCTGTCCCGGTTGGATCTCCGCGGCAGTCTTTGAGAATTCTGCTGGCGGAAGATAATCTCGTGAACCAGACGCTGGCCGTCCGCATTCTTCAGAAACAGGGCCACAAGGTGGATTTGGCCCTCACCGGCAGCCAAGCGCTCGAGAAACTCGCGGAATCCTCATTCGACCTGGTACTCATGGATGTGCAAATGCCCGAGATGGATGGCCTTTCTGCCACGCGGGCCATCCGCTGCCAGGAAGAGGAAAGCGGCCAGCACGTTCCCATTGTCGCCATGACGGCATACGCCATGGAAGGCGACCGCGAGCGCTGTCTCGACGCAGGCATGGATGATTATCTGGCCAAGCCCATTCACCCAGCGGTGTTGTTCCGCACGATCTACCAAACCCTGGAACGGCTTCAACCTGACACATTGGAGAAGAACAGTCCCCGCGCAAGCGAGGAGTCGTCGGGACGCTCCGTGGTTTCCGGACCGAACCCTAGGGTTATTAGCGGAGATGGTCTGTAGATCACCCTTTCTACCGCTGGTTATACGCCTATGAGAATCTCTGGCTCTCTCGCTCATTCCCGCCCGGATGGCCTATACTGGCATCGCCATGAAACGCCTTTCCCTTCAACTCATTTTTTGCGTTTGCATAAGTTCGCTGACAGTTGCACAACCGCGCAGCTTTACCGTTGGAACGGCCACCGCCGCGCCCGGCATGAGGGCCACTGGCTATCTCCAGGTGCCTGTCGGCTCCGACGCTGCTACTGAGATTCCGGTCGCGGTCGTTCAGGGCGCCAAGCCAGGACCGGTGCTGGCCCTGGTTTCCGGTTCCCATGGCACCGAGTATGCATCGATCATTGCTATAGAAAAGCTGATTCAGAAGATTGATCCGGCACAGGTTTCCGGCACCGTCATTCTCGTGCCTCTGGTCAATGTGCAGTCCTTCCTGCAGAAAGTCCCGCATGTGAATCCCGTGGACGGCAAGAGTATGAACCGCTTTTACCCGGGCCGTGCCGACGGCACCCAGACCGAGCGCGCTTCCTGGCTGATCACGCGCCAGATTGTGGAGCGCAGCGACTATCTCATCGATTACCATGGCGGCGACCTCGACGAAAACCTGCGCCCCTACAGTTACTGGCCTAAATCAGGAAACGAGAAGCAGGATTCCATTACCCGCGATATGGTGCTGGCGTTTGGACTGGACCACATCATCGTCTGGTCCGACCGTCCCAAAGACCCGAATGCCTCGCGCTATCTCGATAACACCGCCAACACCCGGGGCAAACCGGCCATCGCCGTGGAGGCCGGATATTCCGGCACTGTCATGCCCGGCGACGTGGACGCTCTGGTCAACGGCACATTGAGCGTAATGCGCTACCTGAAGATGCTTCCGGGAACGGCGACTGCGGTGCAGAATCCAGTGTGGATCGGAAAGGTCGATACCATCGCCAGCGATCATGAAGGAGTGTTTTATCCTCTGGTCGAGCGGGGCACGTATGTCGAAAAGGACATGAAGGTCGGCTATGTCACCGATTACTTTGGAAACACTATTTTCGAGGCCCGTGCTCCCGCCTCGGGCATCGTCCTATATATATGCGCGGTACCGTCGATGAAGAAGAGCGACACGGTGGCCAATATCGGGGAAGTGACGAAGGCTCCCTGATTCGCCCGCCAGCCAGATTCATGCAACCTTCTCGCACACCAGCCGGGCCTTCTGGTGTGCGGCCTCCACCCGCACCACCGCTCCGGAATTGAAATTGAGATAGTCGGTTTCGATGCCGTCGCTGAAGATAACGCCGCCGGAAGGCATCAGCGATTCCAGCGTAAGCTGCTGGTGTGGCGCCACCATGCCGGCGACGATTTCCGCAGCCGAGTGGCGGCTGACAAAAGGCTCACGCACCACAAAAAGCAGATTGGGGTCCTGCCATGGCAACCGGATTCCTTTGATTCCTTTGCTCGTTTTTCCACCCGTGAGGCTGGCCACGCCGTGCGCCATGTTGAAGACCGAAGAGAGCCATCCGGTGCTGCCGGCGCCGGTTGAAATGAGCACCCCGCTGGAAGATTGCGATTCACTCTTGCCCTGCCATGAGATCTGATAGCGGGCCGAGACATGGGTGCGCGGGCCGATGAAGAGGTCATTGAACGCCAGAATTTTCTGGCCATCATTGAGTCCGGCCTCCGCCATCGTCACCTCCAGCACACTGGCCTTCCCTTCCAGCACGGCGCTCACGGCCTTGCGGGCGCTCGCCGGAACATAGGGCAGCAAGATTCCGTCGAAGATTCCCGGGTTGGAATTCACGGCGACGATGGGCTGCCCCCTGACATACTTGGCTGCGTTGGCCACCAGCCCATCCTGACCCAGGGTAATCACCACATCCTGGGGCATGAATTGAAACGTGGGCAGAAACTCGCGGTCAATCACCTGTACCTTCAGTTCGAACTCCAGGGACTTGCGCAACATTTCAAAAGACGCGCGATACTCCGAATCCTCGCGCTCGTACTCCCCAAAATTCCCGCCTGACTGGTCGATGTAGAACTTGGCCTGGCCCCGGGTGTTGAAGCGTTCGATCAGTTCCTGGAGCCGTGTCTTGCGTGTGACAATCACCAGCTTTTCGTACATGGCTGTTATTTCTCCGGGCCCAGCAGCGAACGCAGCAGGTCGGGCGAAATGTTCAGTTCACCGATCTTCTGCGCGTTTTCGGCCAGTCCCTGAAAGGCCATCGCGATCAACTGCTTGGGATCGGAATTGGAGCCTGAGATCATCATCAGGGTCTTCCAATCGAGATCACGCAGGGGCTTGACCACGGTCTCCAGGGCGTAGGCGCGGGCATCGGCTTCTTTGCGCTGGTTGGCCGTGCGCCGTTCAATCAGCACCGACTTCTGCTCTTCCACGGCAATCTCGGCGGCCATCTTGGTTTCACGAATCTGGCGCTGCTTCTCTTCCACCGCGATCTCGGTGTTCAATTCGCTCTCTTTAATGCGGCGTTCCTGCTCTACCCCCGCGTTGCGGCGGGCGTAGATGGCCTCGTCGGAACGGCCTTGCAGCGCCTCGCGGGCCTCCGCTTCCAGGGCCTTGGCCATTTCCGGCGTTGGCTTGATCGCCAGCACCGAAATGGCGAGAATCTCGATTCCCAACGCCGTGGCCGTCTCCGCGGAGGTAAACCGGCGGAGCACTTCCGGACCCACAGTTTCTGAACGGACCAGCAGCTCGTTTAATTTCATGCTCTGGGAAATCGTCTGGGCAAGAATCTGCGTGTGGTAAACGAGCCGGTCGTTGAGCCTCTGTGGATCTTCGGAAACATACTTGGCCCTCGAGTCGACGCTGAAATCCAGCAGAGAGGCAAGCTTCCGGGGATCGGCCACGCGGTAGGTAAGCTGGCCCTGAATCGTCACCGATTGAAAATCGGCGGTGACTTCATGGAACACAAAGGGCACGTCGGCACTGGCGAAGGGCACCACAACAATGGTTGAGTTGGGAACATAATAAAAAAAGGAGAGGCCGGCGCCTTCACGTCGAACTTTGCCTTGTTTGTAGTGAAGCACGTACTTCGTCGGGGGCACTTTCATGAATGCAAACATCATTGATGCGTCCTCCTCGCTTCAGAGTGTATTACATCGGCAACGAGCTGACGGTGACTCTGGCGGTCCTTAAAAGCGGCAATCTGGCCGTAATTGATCTCAATGACCGACCTGAGCGCTTCATCCTTCCCGGCGCGCTCCAGCAGCAGATCAAAGATCTTCCTGGTCTTCGCCAGCTTGTGCGAGAACAGGACCATTGTATGTCCGGCTTCCAGTGCCTGTTCGGCGGCTTCATCGAGCGATAGGTCCTGCCCGGTGATGAACGGCATATCGGAAAGATCGTCGGTAATCACCAACCCACGGAACCCGAGCTGGCGGCGCAGGAGTCCGGTGACAATCTCTTTCGACAGGGTAGCGGGATGGCGGGGATCGACTCCACTGTAAACGGCATGGCCGGTCATCACCAGCTCCGCGCCCGCGTCGATTCCCTGCTGAAAGATCTTCAATGAAGAATCCAGGTCGCGGGCAGCGAAGGTGTTTTGCGGCAGGGTCTTATGGGGATCGTCAGCAAAGGTCCCCATTCCGGGGAAGTGCTTCAGGGTCGCGGAAATCCCGTGCTTCTTCAATAGCACTACGAACTGGTGATTGAACTCCGTAAGGGCTTCGACACTGTGGGCCGGTATGCGCCTGCGGATAAACGACTGGTGATTGAACGGGAAATCCGCCAGCGGAGCCAGTTCCACGTTGATGCCCAGCCGTTCCATGACGCCAATGTCGTGGTCGATCTGCGCCCAATTGGGTACACCCGTGGCAAAAACATGGCGGAAGAGTCCCAGCCTTCCAGCGCCGCCGGGCTCTTCGTCAATCATGACCAGATAAGGACGCCCGGTAGTCTCGCGCGCCAAAGCCTGCAGTTTTAAAATCAGCGTCTGCAACTGTTCGCCCGAAACAAAATTCCGGTAATAGAGAACGATGCCCCCAGGCCTGATGTAGCGCAACAACTGCTCGCTACGGGCGTCGAGTGAAGGGCCAGGAATGCCTACGATGAATGTTTGGCCGAGATGGTCTATGAGCGATTCTGCCGGCGGCGCGTCTGGCCGTGGCCATGGCAATGGCGATTTTCCGCGATTGTGGAAAGCGCCATAGGCCAACAGCGCAAGCACGATGGCGCTGGCGGCCAATACCTTCGTCTTCATGCTATTGGCGGACGCAATCCGCGGGCTTCTTGCCGGGACTGAAACATCCACGGTCGGCCAGATACGCCTTGTAATACCGGCTGAAGTTCGCGCCCATGGTCGGCTGGAAATACCGGCCTTGTTCATCCTGCAGGATGAAATTTACCGCTTGCACCTGCAAGGATCCTGCGATGCCATTGGGCCGGTAAAGAATATGGAAGCGCAACTGGCCGCCGGTAAAATCTTTAATGCCCGCGCAAAATTGAAATTCGTCGTCTTCGTCCTGGTCTTCGTCTTCACTTTTCTTCTCAGCCTTTGGCTTCTTGCCTGCCCCACCGCTGCCGGCAGGCTTGTCGCAATAATCCAAAGGCAGGTTGTACAGCCCGATGGGCTTTTCCAGCTTGTACCAGGTAACGCCGTTCTCGGCCTGGGACGCCAGCAACGCTGATTTGCCGATGGGCCGCAAATACAATCCTGGACCGCAGGCATAGACCGTAGCCGGCGAGAACCAGTCTGACAGCGGCCCCAGCCATGCTTGCGGCGATGCAGGCTTATCGAGAACATCGCCGTCATCCTCAGCCCGGTAGTCGACACCCACTTCCACAGCCAGGCCGCCGATCATTCGAGGATCGTTGATTTTCAAACCGACATAGTGCAGTGAGTATTTTGCGTTGGCATTGAGGATGGAAACCGGTATCCCCTGATAGGCATGGGACTCCTGGTTCTTGAAGATCTCGAATTCCGTAGGCCCATAGCGCACGGTGGCATCGATCGAACTGGGCATTAACAGATAGGCTTCATCCTGGTCGTTGTGAATCGATTGGCTTTCCTCATACCCGTTGTCGTCAGCGGGAGTGCGCTCGTCACCGTCATAGTAAAACGAGATCTTCACTTCCGGTGTAATGGCCACACTGTTGAGGAATCCAGGCGTGACCGGCGCCGCCAGAGGGACGAACGGGGGAGTGTGGATCTTGCCGGCTGAGTCCACAACCGGGGCCGGTGGATTGATAGCAGGCTTCAGTGGAGGCACGGGCACGACCGGTGCCGGGGCCTGCGTGAAATGACGCACAGAATACCAACCGCCGGCAACGCCCAGCAAAGCGATCACGATAATGACAAGCACCTTGACTTGACCAAAGCCTCGGGTGTTCACGCGCCGAGTATAGCACTCGGCGCAGCATGGTTCTCTCTGTACTCTCCATCAGAAATCTGTGCCGCCCGCCACGATTCTGGAAGCAGCGGTGGCCCCAATTCCATTCGCGTTTATTCGCGTTCATTCGCGGCTAACTGGCCATGGCCGCAGCACTGTGCTTCCCTTGGTGCTGCTGCGATTTTCGCTTGTGGCCGATTTGAGCTGTGATAGTATCCCGTCAAATGCGCCTGGAATACCTGACTTCCAACGATTGGACATTGCTGCGCTCCAAATCCCGCAAGATGTCCTTCGGGTTTGGAGAGATCATGATTCGTATGAACTCACGCCCGGAGGCGCTGTTCATCCTGACCAGCGGCAGCGCAACCGTGGAAGTAACTCGCGGCAGCGCCATTGCCCGGCTTATGGTGGGGGACATCTGCGGTGAAATGGCCTTCGTCGAGAACAACCTGGCCAGCGCTTCAGTCATCGCCGCAGAGGATACCGAGACCGATGCGCTCTACCTCTCGGAGTTGACGGAGATCTTTACCAGCTTTCCTCATCTCGAAGCCCGCTTTTACAAGTCATTGGCCCTGCTGCTCTCGCGCCGCCTGCGCCGGACTTCGGGAGAGCTGGCGAAGGCGCTTTCGGAAGAGACCACCGCCTGAGGTGTCCGAACCCATTACGTCGTTTATCGGACGTTTTGCGTCGAGAACGCACGCTGGTTACTGTTTCACCGCAATCATGGAGCGGCCCAATCCGAGGGGCATTATCCACTCGCGAAACGAGCAGGGCCACCAGCATGTTAGGCCAAAGCAGGCTGGAAGCATCGTGAAGATGCTCCCACACAATTACCAAATTACTAAATTACCCAATTGCCAAATTCCTTTTCCTTTGGTTCGTTTCCCTGCTTTTCTGCTGTATATTGGCTTTGATTCCGTGAGGTGCCGATGTCTCGTAATGTTCGCTGCGGATTGATTCAGGCCACCAACGTTCTTGGTCCCAGCCACCCGCTGGAGAAGATCAAGAAGGCCATGATCGACAAACACTTGAAGCTGATTGAACAGGCGGCCAAGAAGAAGGTCCAGATTCTGTGCCTGCAGGAGATCTTCTACGGCCCGTATTTCTGCGCCGAGCAGAATGCCCGCTGGTATGAATTGACCGAGCCGGTGCCCGGCGGCCCCACCATCAAGCTGATGCAGAGACTGGCCGCCAAATATCGCATGGTCATCATCGTGCCCATCTATGAAGTGGAGATGACCGGACTCTACTACAACACCGCCGCCGTCATCGACGCGGACGGCAAATACCTGGGCAAATACCGCAAGCATCACATCCCGCAGGTAGCCCCGGGATTCTGGGAAAAGTTTTATTTCACGCCCGGCGACACCGGCTACCTCACCTTCCCGACCAAGTACGCCCGCATCGGCGTCTACATCTGTTATGACCGGCACTTCCCGGAAGGCGCGCGGGCGCTGGGCCTGAACGGCGCGGAAATCGTCTTCAATCCCTCGGCCACCGTGGCCGGGCTTTCGGAATACCTGTGGGAGCTGGAGCAGCCCGCCCACGCTGTAGCCAACGGATACTTCGTCGGCGCTCTCAACCGTGTCGGCACCGAAGCCCCATGGAACATCGGCGAATTCTATGGCAAGAGTTATTTCTGCAATCCTCGGGGTAAGATCATCGCCCAAGCCAGCCGCGACAAAGACGAGCTGCTGGTCGCGAACCTCGATCTCGACATGATCGGCGAAGTGCGCAATGTCTGGCAATTCTTCCGTGACCGGAGGCCGGAGAGTTATGGGCCTCTTGTGGGGAAGTGAGAAAGGCTTTCACCGCAAAGGGCGCTACGGGCGCGAAGGGAAGATCAAAAGATTGAATTTGCCGCTGATTTGCGCTGATGAGCGCTGATACGAATAATAGTCAGATTTTGCAAGCAGCCTGCAGTTACTTAACACCGCGAGGAGCCCATGCCCGCCAACACCAGCACCCGCGACATCCAATCCAGCCCGCTCTACAACCACGACCTTGCGCCGGTCACCCCCGAGCGCCGCACGTGGACTACCTACAACTATTCGGCGTTGTGGGTCTCGATGTCGGTCAACATTCTCACGTACATCCTGGCCGCCAACCTCATTCAAGGTGGGATGAACTGGAAGCAGGCAGTGATGACCGTGTTTCTGGGCAACACCATCGTGCTGGCGCCCATGCTGCTGAACTCTCATCCCGGCGCGCGCTATGGGGTGCCCTTTCCGGTTTTGGCGCGGGCGTCGTTTGGCGTCTTGGGCGCGAACGTGGCCGCGGTGCTGCGCGCCCTGGTGGCCTGCGGATGGTTCGGCATCCAAAGCTGGATCGGCGGCGAAGCCATCAACACCCTGCTCAGCACAGTGTGGCCCGCGTGGCAGCATGTGCCCGACGGAGCGGCAATCTGCTTTGCTGTGTTCTGGGCCATCAATCTGCTGGTCATTCTCAGGGGCATTGAGTCGATCCGCCTTCTGCAGGGAATCAGCGCGCCCATTCTGCTGGGGGTCGGCCTGCTGTTGCTGGCCTGGGCGTGGTCTACGGCCGGGGGCTTTGGTCCCATGCTGTCGGCGCCCTCGCAGTTCCGCACCACCGGCGAGTTCTTCAAGTTCCTGATACCGGCGCTCAACGGCGCGGTGGGCTTCTGGTCAACGGTATCGCTCAACATTCCCGACTTCACCCGCTTCGCCAAAAATGAGCGCGGCCAGGCCATTGGACAAGCCATCGCCCTGCCGCTCACCATGACGCTCTACTCGTTCATCGGTGTGGCCGTAACCTCAGCCACCGTCGTCATCTACGGCACGTCGATCTCTGACCCGGTGCAGTTGCTCAGCCGTTTCCACTCGCCGGTGGCGGTAGTGATTTCTCTGCTGGCCATTCTGCTGGCTACGCTCAACGTTAACATCGGCGCCAACGTAGTCTCCCCGGCCAACGATTTCTCCAACCTCTGGCCACGCAAGATTTCATTCAAAATGGGTGGCGTGATCACATGCTTCATCGGCGTGGCCATGATGCCCTGGAAGCTGATGGCCAATCACCAGACCTTCATCTTCGGCTGGCTGGGTGGCTATGCCGCTGTCCTGGGCCCGGTGGCCGGAATCATGATCTGCGATTACTTTGTGGTGCGGCGCCGGCGGCTGGTGGTCGATGATCTCTACCTGCGGGATGGCATTTATGAATACTCAGGCGGCTTCAACTGGCGGGCGATTGGGGCGCTGGTCGTAGGCTCGGCTGTCGCCCTAATGGGATTGGTCATACCTTCGGTCAGGTTCCTGTATGACTATTCGTGGTTTGTGGGGTTTGTGGTGGCGTTCGGGGTTTACTGGGGGATAAGCGAGAAGCTTGCCACTGATCAACACTGATAAAAGCACCGATAAACACTGATGAATTTCTAACAAACTCAATCAAAGACACATTTCTTCCCTGGTTTTATCAGTGTCAATCAGTGCTCCTATCAGTGTGGTCAGTGGTAAGTTTTTTACTTCCCCGTAAGCAGATCTTCCATGCTGCAACTCGGTTTCTTCCCCCGCGCTTCCTGCAACTGTTTCCAGCTCATCGCCGGGCGGCCGGTATCGACCTGCTCCATGGTGATGCACTCGGGCACCGGACACACCAGCGCGCACAGGTTACATCCCACGCATTCATCTTCGAGGACATGCGGTACATGTTTGGCCGCCGCATCATGACCGTGGCGCAGATCTCCGACAGGCCGTTCTTCCACGCGGATACACTGGTGCGCGCCATCTTCACAGGCGATGTAACAAAGGTTGCATCCGATGCACTTCCGGGAGTCGATCTTGGCGACAATCTTGTAATTGAGATCGAGGTTGCCCCAGTCTTCGACGCGCGGCACCGATTTGCCCACCAGATCCATGGGCGAGTTGAGGCATTTCTCTTCGAGATAGTTTTCCAGGCCCTCGATCATATCGCGCACGATGCGGAAGCCGTAGTGCATGGCCGCCGTACACACCTGTACGGAGGTCGCGCCCAGCAGGATGAATTCCACGGCATCGCGCCAGTCGGAAATGCCTCCGATACCGGAGATCGGTATCTTCACATCCGGCCGTTTCGCAATCGAAGAGACCATGTGCAGGGCGATGGGCTTGACCGCCGGTCCGCAGTAGCCGCCGTGGCTGCCTAGCCCGCCTACGCTGGGGCGCGGCGCAAGCGTATTGAGGTCCACGCCTACGATGCTGTTGAAAGTATTGACCAGCGAGACCGCATCGGCGCGGCCCGCCTGGGCGGAGGCCGCCATGTGCGCGATGTCGGTGACGTTGGGTGTGAGCTTCACGATCACCGGAGTGCGCGCCACTTCCTTCACCCATGAGGTAATCATGGTGGCATACTCGGGCACCTGGCCGACGGCCGCGCCCATGCCGCGCTCTGACATGCCGTGCGGGCATCCGAAATTGAGTTCCAGTAGGTCGGCCCCGGCGTCTTCGGAGCGGCGCACAATATCGTGCCAGGTCTCACGCTTCGATTCCACCATGAGCGAGGCCACCACTGTATGCTTGGGGAAGCGCTTCTTCACCTCGGTGATCTCGCGCAGGTTGACCTCCACGGGGCGGTCGCTGATCAATTCGATATTGTTCAGCCCCATCATGCGCTCGCCCTTCAGGTCGACCGAGCCGTAACGGGATGCGGTATTGACGATGGGTTCACCGATGGTTTTCCAGACGGCCCCGCCCCATCCGGCATCGAAGGCGCGCATGATCTGGTAGGCGGTATTGGTGGGCGGCCCCGAAGCCAGCCAGAAAGGATTCGGCGAACGCACTCCGCAGAAATTAATGCTTAGATCAGGCATGGTTGGCCTTTCCTCTTCCTCCCAGCATCTGGTCGATGCCGAGCGCGGCCCTCTTTCCGTGGGCCACAGCGTCCACGACTTCGCCGCCGCCGTTCACGCAATCGCCGCCGGCGAAGTAGCGCGGGTTGCCGGTCTGCATCGTTTCCGAGACGACGACGCAGCCGTTTTTCAATTCCAGCCGGGCGATCTGCTGCAGGAAGCCGGTGTTGCGCTTCTGTCCCAGGGCCTTGATGAACATACTCACGTCCAGACGGAACTCGGAGCCGGGAACCGGAACGAAACTCCTGCGGCCCTTTCCATCTTTCGGGCCGGGCTGGGTGCGGACGCACTCGATGCCTTCCACATGCCCGTTGCCCAGTACGCGCACCGGCAGCGCCTGCCACACGAAGGTCACGCAGTCTTTCTTGGCCAGTTCGTATTCGTAGTCGAAGGCGCTCATCTCTTGCTGGCTGCGGCGATAGACCATGAAGACCTCTTCGGCGCCCAGACGGCGGGCCGCAGTCACCACATCGATGGCGGTATTGCCGCCGCCGGCCACGGCCACACGCCGGGCGACACCAACCTGGTCGAAGCGTTGGCTCTTGGTTTGTTCGATAAAGGTCAGGGCGTCGAGGCAGCCGGGCAGCTCCTCGCCGGGAATTCCCAGGTCGTCGGTCGCGCCCAGGCCGATGCCGATAAAGATCGCGGAGAAGTCAGCTTCCAGTTGCGCAAGGCTAATCTCCCGCCCCACGGCCACGCCGTTTCTGATTTCCACGCCCAGCGCGCGGACCATCTCGATCTCTTGGATCACATCGGCCGCCCGCATCTTGTAAGCGGCGATGCCGTAGGTGTCGAGGCCGCCGGGCTGCGGATTGGCATCGAAGATCACGGTCTCGTATCCACGCTGGCGTAGTTCGGCGGCGCACGCCAGGCTCGCTGGTCCGGCGCCGATCAGGGCCACGCGCTTCCCGTTGGGCGCGCCGGCCTTGAACAGCTTTGTCCCGGCGGCAATCACCGGGTCTACGGCATAGCGCTGCAGCCTTCCGATCTCTACCGGCTTGCGGCCCTGTGCGTTGAGCACACAGGCACCCTCGCACAGCACCGAGGTAGGGCAGACGCGGGCGCAGCTTTGTCCCAGGATGTTGGCGCTCAGAATCGTCCGCGCCGAGCCCCGCAGGTTTCCGGTCATAATCTGGCGGATGAACTGTGGAACGTCAATCTCCGTAGGGCAAGCCTTGATGCAGGGTGCATCGTGGCAGAAGAGGCAGCGTGAACCTTCTTCCAGGGCCTGGGCTGCGCTGAGCGGCGGGTTGATGTCCGCGAAGTTCTCTTCGAGCTGTTCGAGCGGAAGCTGGGGAGCGGGATCACTGGGCATGGCGGCCTCGCTGATGAGAGCTTATCTTACCCCAAACAAAACCAGGAATCACCACGGAGGCACGGAGTCACGGAGAAAAGCAAAAGCGGGTATTTGGTATTCGGTACTTGGTATTTGTGGCTGATCGCGGCACTGCCGAATCTGGCAAGACTCATGATTCTTCAAGATCAAATACCAAGTACCGATTACCAAGTACCTGTCTTCACGTTTTTCTCCGTGACTCCGTGCCTCCGTGGTGAATCTTGGTTTTTGGTTGCGTTAGAATCTTCCTTGTCCTCTGGGGGGACACCACTATGGCCTTCGATACTCTCATCGTCAACGGCACGGTAGTCACCGCCACCGACACCTTCGTTGCCGATGTGGCGATTTCAGACGGCAAGATCACGGCCCTTGGCCTGGGACTACCGCGTGACAACTCCACCCGCGTGCTGGATGCCAAAGGCAAATACGTGCTGCCCGGCGGCATCGATGTCCACACCCATCTGGATATGCCCTTTGGCGGCACCACCAGCGCTGACGATTTTGAGACCGGAACCCGCGCTGCCGCATTTGGCGGGACCACCACTCTGATCGACTTCGCCATCCAGTACAAAGGCCAGACCCTGCGCACCGCCTTCGACACATGGATGCAGAAAGCCGCGCCCAAGGCCACCACCGACTACGGCTTCCACTGCATCATCACCGACCTGCCCAACGCCCAGCTTGATGAAATGGCGGCACTGGTGCGTGATGGTGTGCCCAGCTTCAAGCTGTTTATGGCTTATCCGGGGGTGTTCATGCTCGACGACGCCACCATCTTCAAGGCCATGCGCAAGGCTTCCAGCATCGGCGGCATGATCTGCATGCATGCCGAAAACGGCGGGGCCATCGATGTGATCGTGCAGCAGGCGCTGGCCGAAGGCAAGACCGCGCCTAAGTATCATGCGCTCACGCGGCCTACGACGGCGGAAGCCGAAGCCACATCACGCGCGATTGCTCTGGCCGAAATGGCCGGTTCGCCGGTCTATATCGTCCACCTGAGCTGCAACGATGCCCTCGAAAAAGTGCGCGAGGCCCGCGACCGTGGACTGCCGGTGTACGCGGAAACCTGTCCGCAATATCTTTATCTCTCGCTCGACGACATGGAGAAACCCGGCTTCGAGTCAGCCAAGTATGTCTTCACCCCGCCGCTGCGTGAAAAGTGGCACCAGGAAAAACTCTGGACCGGCCTGAAGCAGGACCACCTGCAGGTCGTAAGCACCGACCACTGCCCTTTCTGCTTCAAAGAACAGAAAGAAATGGGCAAAGGCGATTTCACCAAGATTCCCAACGGCGGTCCCGGCATCGAGCACCGCATGAGCCTGATCTATTCCGGGGGCGTGGCCAAAGGACGCTTCAGCGTCAACCGCTTCGTCGAACTGGTTTCGACCACACCGGCCCGCATCTTCGGCCTCTATCCCCGGAAAGGGACGGTGGCCATCGGCAGCGACGCTGACCTGGTGATCTTCGACCCCAACCGCGAACACACCATCAGCGCCCAGACCCACCACATGCGCGTTGATTACTCGATGTTTGAAGGCATTAAAGTCAAAGGCATGCCTGACATCGTGCTTTCACGCGGAAGAGTTGTTGTACAGGGCGATCAATTTCATGGGAAGGCGGGACAGGGCAATTTCCTGAAGAGGGCTGTTTATAGCGGAGTGTGAGGCCATCGGAGAATTGGGACATCGAGAAATCGGTTGCCATCGTGAGGGCCTGTGAGTTTTCAGGCCCCCAACACGGCGCCATCCTGAGAGGCTGTGACTCTTTACTCCCCAACACGGCGTCATCCTGAGTGCGTAGCACGAAGGACCCCGGCGATGCTGGCTGTATCGAGAAATCTTCAAGGCGTTTCAACGGCGAGTTCGCGTTACCCTCTCGACAGAAACAAAAAATCACAGCTTCTGAGGTGTGTACGCAAAGCGAGCCGAACGACCCATGCACTTAGGCAGTCTCACCAAATGACTTCGATTCCCTTGTAGAGTTTGAACTTCTCGTCAGACGTGACCACAGGAATGTCCTCGGCAAGAGCCTGGGCAATGATTTGGCGGTCAAACGGATCGCTATGGTGATGAGGCAGTCCGAAGAGATGATAGGCGTGATCGGCCGTGTAAGGGAGCACCCGGAGCTTTAGATCGGCGATGCCGGCCATCGCATCTTCCAGTCGGAGGTCGAGTTTTCCGAGCACCTGCTTGATGGCGATTTCCGAGAGAGAAATGGCGCTCATTTCGAGCTTTGCCTCGCTGTGCTGCAGCGAACGCATGGCCTTCCTGGAGACGCGTTCGGGTGAGCCCACAGCCCAGATGAAAGTAGCGGTGTCGAGCAGGAGCCGCACTTAGGAGCGCCCTTCCAGGAATGCCTCCAGCTCGTCTTCAGCCATGGGCTTCCACCATTCAGGGTCGTGGATTACGATCCGGCCTTTCAGCGTCCCGAACTTCGGTTTCTCTCCGGTACTGGCGCTGGTAGCCACGAGGTCCACCACCGGGATTCCTCGGCGGCAGATCGTTACCTCTTCGCCGCCCTCAACCGCCTTGATTAGCTCTGGAAGCTTGTTTTTGGCGTCGGCTACGCTTACTCTCATGTCCGCAATGATAGCTATGTTAGATAGCTATGTCAATGAAAGGCCTGGGGCTTTTGCGGACCGGCCGCTGGCAATGTCGAGCAGCCTTACCCTTCTCCCAGAAAACCTCTACGAAAGTTCAGTAGTAACGCGATGAATCGGTTTTCCTCTCGGCCGGTGAAGCCCCGTGTGGTTAAGTCTTCCACATCCGGCTCCGCAGCCAGAAGGTCACGAATTCTGGCTGCGGTCGCTACCGTAGCCAGACGGGCGGCATCCGTTCCGAGCAAACGTGCGCCAGCAAGATCAAGGTCAAAATCCAGCCGTTCAAGCGTGGCTACTTCGTCGGTGTAAAGACGCTCTTCGTTGCCGGATACAGCGTAATGCCTGAGGATCTGGAAGAGGTCGAATTCATCTTTGTTATTGATGTTTCTTCGGTCCGCCCAAGCGAGCAATTTCAAAATAGTCAGGCCAGCAAGGGAGGCGACTGGAACCGGGAGATCATCGGCGAACCAGACGATTACGGCGGATGACAAGGCGTCGGCAAACCCAGCCACGTTGAGGACAGTATCTTTACCAGGTAACCATGCGACCATGCCTCGTGGATCCTCAATATCTCCAAAGGGAATTAGATCAACCATTCGGCGGTCGTGGTTGGGGCTATATATCCGCTGGCCGATTCTCTCCGAAGCCTCAAATTCGCCTGTCGCTATCAATGCGGCCTTGAGCCCATCAAATTCTTCCTAACTCTTGACCGCGAAACCGAAATCGAGGTCAACGGTCGCCCGGCCGGGCGCTAGCCCAAAAACCCCAGAAAGGATTACATCGCGGGCGGTTGCGCCACAAAGAAAGTATTTCACGCCCTGCCTGACCGCGGTGAAGTGGATTACACGGACAACTTCCACCGTAGCCCGGTCCAGACGATCAGGCGAGACGACGAATATCGGAAGCAATCTCTCGTTCATATAGAAGACGCGCCGTCTCAAGGTTCCGTCCATCCTGGGTCGCAACCAGGTCAGCGTAGGCTAGAATGGGCGGAACAACTCCAGGCCGATGTCGAATTGTATCCGCGTTCCAAAAGATATCGAGGAATTCCACGTTCCCATGCAGGTCGGCGCGCAGACGGTTGTCGGCAGCTAGCCTCGCCGGAGGCTGGTCTGCGTACACGGTTGCGGTCTGGGGCTTGAGATAGTGCGTCAGCCGCGCACCGGCAACTTCGCCGCCCCAGTAGCCGCCGTATTTTTCGAGGTTGATCTCGGCAAAGGGCATGAAATCGGGCGCCAGAAACCGCCGGGGACGCAGCTTGGGACGCAGGTTTGCCGGATAGAATTCCACCCATTCCTTCAGCAGGCGTTCCGGATCGGCCAGCTTACGCTGCGGCGTGGCCGTTCTGAACGTCCTCATGTGACCTCTCTTTTCAAGCTCTTTGATCGCTGGACCAACCGTGCCCAGAGCAACGTTGGCAGCAGCGGCGATTTCCCGGTAAGGACAGCCGATAAGGTCGGGCTGGCAGAGAAGGGCAAAAATGACCTTCATTGTCGCAGGGTTATTCATTCTGCCGCCCTGTACAACGGGCAGTTCGATGGGCCGCTTGTTTCCAGTGACGAATACGTAGATTCCGGGGCCATCGATATAGGCGTTTCCGGCTGCATCCATGAAGAAGAGGCGAAGCTCCCGGCAGCGCTGTGCCGCATGCGCGGTGATGAACGGGGCCACGAGTAGTAACGCCGGCTGTTTGCCTTCACGCCAAAAGGCGCGCGCCTGAGTTGCGGTATCAAGCCGGTCAACGCGTTTGATTTCAACAAGAAAGCGCAATGGTTTTTTCCCGGCTTCCAGTTCTATCAAGGCGTCGGGGCGGAAATGAGCCGTGCCCGGGAATTTAGGCTGAAATCCGGCAACCCTCCCCTTCAGGCCGGTGGTGCGTGTGAACGCCTCCAAAACCGCCTGCAGGAGTTCCCGATCATGGTGTATCTGTCTCATTGTATAGTAATTTATAATATACACGATACGTGAACATCTGTAAATAATGAACGTTTCCACGGAACCAATGATATCAACGCCCCAGAACAGATTTCAGAGGTGACCTCACCGCCCTTTTTTCTGGGTCTCCAGAATCGGCCGGTCATCCAGTCCGGCAAGCATTTCCATGAACCTGGGCCGGTTGCGATGATGGAGGCGTATGTCGGCCAGGGTTTGCTGCCATTCAATTTCGCGGTCCAGTGATTTCAGAATGGGCCTCATTTTGCGCAGGTACGCGACCACGGTCTCGTACGCGGTGGGCTTGGCATGGGGCAGGTTTTCCCGGACGATCCGGCTATAGATATCGAGCGCGCGTTGCGGATAGATCTCCGTTACCGCCGCAGCGACACGATCGGCGTAACTGCCTGATCCTGACCCATAGAACATCCGCTGGTGCGGTTGTTCGGCGCGCATCCGGTCATACCATGCCAACACTGATTCCGGCTGTTTCGCGGCAATGGCCATATCGATCAAGACCTCGTAGTGAGGGCGCGGCGCAGGGCGGTTGTCTGGCTTCATCATCTCCAAGATGTACCCTGGAATCGGCAGAGGCCATTCCGCACTGATGGTTTCGCGCTCGCTCTGGCCCGGGTCAGGCTTCCGAATCGGCAAGACGCCAGTTTCCAGGAACAACTGCACTGCCTTTTGAACTTTTTCCGCACAGCCAGCCAGGGCCGCAACCTCTTCGAGCTTGTTGAACCCGTCAGGCGTGGGACGCTCAAAGAACTTCCAGGCAGCATGGGCTGCGACCACGTCCCACTGGTGGCGGCGCCGGGCGTTTTCGCAGAGGACTTCCGCCAGTTTGGAGGCAATGCCAGGATACCTGGCCGCGGTCTTCTGGATGCCCTCGATGGCCCATTGTCCGGCCTCCTCGTAGCGCTTCTGCTCCAGCAGGAAGTTCACCAGGCGCTCGTAGCTGCCGCTCTGGCGTGCTTCACTTTCGTAGACCGCCAGCACCTCGCCGTTACGCCCGGCCTTGCGCAGGGCCTCGGTCAACCACCCACTCAGTTGGTCGCGCCGGTAGGAACGGCTGAAACCGTCTTCACCCTGGGGCTGGGCGTCAGTAGCCAGCCGGCCGGAAAGCACGCCGGCCACCTCCGACCAAACCACAGGCTCAAAGTCATCATCCATCAAATCATCCGCAGCTCCGCCAATCAGGTCGTAGTCGTCTCTTAGAATTGCGTCGATGCCAAAAAGCAGTTTCTGGGCTGGCGTGAGGCTCGATGCAGCCACTGCCTCGAAGATAATCGGGAGGCATTCGGCCAGGGCTGAGGCCGTCTCGCCTTCATCGTTGGACTCATTGATTTGCGAGATTCCCCTCTCAATCAGCTCTTCTCCTAACTCGACCACCGCATCTGCATGACCCGATTCGGTCAGCCGCTCCAAACGGCGTATGAGCCCGCTGTAGTCCGGTATGGAAGACTGGCCTCTCCAGTGATTGCTCCAACCGGGGCTGGAGGTCACGCGCTGCAGTTCCTGTTGCGCCTGCCGCAGCAATTGCCCAGCATCGCCTTCCTTGAGGGCGATGCGCTCGCGGAATTCCTGGTGCAGTTCAGGAAAGCGCTGCGTCAGCGACCAGACCAGATCGGTAAGTTCCTTTTGGCCCTTGGCGTTGATGTGCTCCCGGATCTTTGTGTCCCAATCCTGCCGGGAGCCGGGTCGGACCGCGGGGATGGATGCTCTGCGCGGTTTTTCATCTTCGTCTTCATCGAAATCATCGGGCAGATCGCTGTCATCTTCTTCAACCGGCTCCAACTCTTCCAGGCGAATGTCGTTGCCACTGATCGGAGGAACGAGTTTGTTCTGGCCGAGCATGTCGAGGTAGGCGGCTACCGTGGCCACAGCGTGTTTGCAGCTACGCATCACAGGACACGTGCAGAGCGATTTGATGATCGGGCTTCCGCCTTCTTCCAACTGTAAACAGACTGTGACTGAATAGCGGCTTCCGCCAATGACGGTAGCCAGTAACCGCCCTTCAGCGGAAATGGCCAGGTCCTGCACATGCCCGGACCGCTGATACGAACGGCCATGGGAAACCGCGCGCGAACCTGCCCAACTTGCCAGTTGGTCCCAGGTCAAAGATGCCCAATCTTTTGAGAGTGTCATGTGATCCCGCGCATAAAAAGTAGCACAATGAATGCTGGAAATCACTCCTCTGGCACCCCGATATCCTCATTCCACAATCTCGGCTTCGCTTTGATAAAGGCCTGCATCAACGCAACGCATTCCGGATCATCCATCACGCTGCATTGCACGCCGCGCGCTGCGAAGAGGTCTTCGGCGCCCAGGAAGCTCCGGTTCTCGCCGATGACGATCCGGGGGATTTTGTAGAGCAGGCTGGTACCGGTACACATGATGCATGGACTGAGCGTGCTGACCAGCACCAGCTTGTGCCAGTCGGTCCGGCGGCCGGCGTTGCGGATGCAGACGACTTCGGCGTGGGCCGTGGGGTCGCCGGTCTGCACGCGCAGATTGTGGCCGCAGGAGATGATTTTGCCGGTAGAATCGGCCAGCACCGATCCGATGGGGATGCCGCCTTCGGACAAACCAAGGCGGGCTTCGGCAAGCGCTTCTTTCAGCAGGAGTTTTTCATTCATGAAAGAAAAACCTACCACTGATCAACTCTGATAAAGGCACTGATGAACACAGACAAGAGCAAAAACAGACCATTTTCTTTTGCATTTCTCTGCGACCCCTGCGACCACTGCGCACTCTGCGGTTCAATCTTTTGTCTTCCTTTTGCGCCCTTGGCGTACTTTGCGGTGGATGTTCTTGGCCGCTCTTCCTAATCCGGCCAGCGGCAAGTCACCACGCGGCTTTCCGTATAGAAATGCACACCGTCTTTGCCCAGGGCGTGCAGATCGCCGAAGAAAGAGTTCCGCCATCCCGCGAACGGGAAGAAAGCCACGGGGGCGGGGACTCCGACGTTGATGCCTACCATCCCGGCCGTCACGTTCTGCGTGAACTGGCGGGCTGCGCCGCCGGACCGGGTGAAGATAGAAGCGGCGTTGCCGTATTCGGTGTTGCTGATTACTTCCAGCGCCTCTTGCATGTCTTTCACCCGGACGACCGAGAGCAGCGGACCAAAAACTTCTTCGCGGGCAACGCGCGACTTGGGGTTGACCTTATCGAGAATTGTCGGGCCAACAAAGAAGCCTTTGCCTTTGGCGGCAGGATCTTTGCGTCCGTCGCGGGCCACGACCGCGCCTTCTTTCTCGCCCATTTCGATATAGCTGATGACACGCTGCTTCGATTCGCTGGTGATGACCGGGCCCATGCCGGTGCGGGCTTCGCAGCCGTTGCCTACCGTCAGGTTGTCGGCGGCCTTTACCAACTCTTTTACCAGTGGATCGGCGACCTCGCCTACGGCCACCACTACGCTGGTGGCCAGGCAGCGTTCACCGGCGCATCCGAAGCCGGAACCCATGATGGCCGCTACCGTGGATTTCATGTCCGCGTCGGGCATCACCACGGAATGGTTCTTGGCGCCGCCCAATGCCTGCACGCGCTTCCCGTTGTTGGCGGCCGTCTGATAGATGTATTTGGCCACGGCGCTCGATCCTACAAAGGAAACGGCCTTGACTCGCGAGTCGGTCAGCAGCAAGTCCACGGTCGATTTGGCGCCGTGGACCAGATTAAGAACACCTGGCGGCAGGCCGGCTTCCAGAAACAACTCCACCAGGCGCACGGCGCTGCGCGGAACTTTGTCGCTGGGCTTCAGGACGAAGGTGTTGCCACAGGCGATGGCCAGCGGGAACATCCACAGGGGCACCATCAACGGGAAGTTGAAAGGGGTGATGCCGACACAGACGCCGATGGGATGCCGGGTGGACCAGCCATCCACGCTGGTGCCCACCTGTTCGACGGTCTCGCCCATCATGAGTGTAGGCGCGCCGCAGGCAAACTCGATGCACTCGATGCCGCGGGCGAACGAACCGCGCGATTCCTCGATGGTCTTGCCGTTCTCTTCGGTGATCAGGGCGATCAGCTCTTCCGCGTGGGCCTCGAGCACCTGGCGATAGTTGAACAGCACCTTGCAGCGCTGGATCACCGGAGTCTTGCTCCACGCGGGGAAGGCCTTATGCGCGGCCTCTACCGCCGCTGAAATTTCTTCAGGGGTGCAGCGCGGGACTTCCGCTAGGGCCTCACCGGTAGCCGGGTTGTATTGGATGTCTTTCGGCCCGCTGGAGATTACGGCCTTGCCGCCGATATACAGAGGACAGGGTTTGAGTTCGACTGCGGTGGTGGTCGTCGCCATAAGAACCTCACAGACCCTAGATTTTACACCTCCGTGGAACTTCGGACTATCATGGAGGTGGCCGTGAAGAACGCAGAAGATCGCAGGGGGCGCAGAGAAACCCAAAGCTTGGGTCTACTTGCCACCTTAAAGGTTGCAGCAAGAAAAGAAGAAACCCGGGGTTTGTAATACGGAGATCAAGAGCGGGAACGTATGGCAGCCATCCAACATGGCTTGAAGGCGGAAGTCATTATCGTTGTTCTTTGGGTTTCTTTGGCGGGGCTGGGCTATATTGGCCTTCCGGACATGGACCCTCAGGTACTCAATCTCGCACGCAATCTGGGCCCTAACCTGCATCTAATCCGGATATTGCTCAAGCCACAATCGTCGAATCATAAATAGACCTCAAAATAAGGAGTCGCACCTCAGTATGAGAAAATCTATCTTTCTGTTCAGCATGGTCCTGGGAATCGGCATGGCTGCTGCTTGGGCACAGTCCAGCGAGCTGGGCGTGGTGGTGGGCGCAAAATTCACGCCCAGTGTGGGCAGCACTACTTCGCCTTCGGGCAAGACCAACTTTGACACCTCGTTGGCTTTTGAAGTCAGCTACGCTGCCCGGCTGGCCGGCACCCAGGGCCTGGCGTTGCAACTGGAAGTGCCGTTCACCGCGGTCCCCAATACCGGTCTCAAGACGTCGAACCTATTTGCTTCCAAGAGCTACAGCTCCTATTACCTCACGCCGGGTCTGCGGCTGAAGCTGGCCCCTAGTTCTCCTTTGAGCCCGTGGATTGCAGCCGGTGCCGGCTTCGTCCACTTCAACCCCAGCGCGACGAATCTTGGGGGCGGCCCCAGCGGAGTTTCCAGCACCACCAAGTCTTCTTATGATGTGGGCGCGGGAATTGATTTTCACACCAAAAAAAGCCCGCTGCTTTTCCGGGTGCAGGCGCGGGAATTCTATACCGGCGTTCCCAACCTCAGCATTCCCAAGATCAGCATTCATAACAATGTGGTGGTGAGTGGAGGCGTGGTGTTCCGGTTCTAGTATTGTGATTGGGAGATTCAGTCATCATCGCGGATCGGTTGATCTGGTGATCGGGTGATCGGAATACGATCTCGCAGCGTCGCTAATGCCCGGCGTTGACCAACGCAGGCGAGGCGGTAGCTGCTCTACCCCGATACCAGGCAACCGTCCGTTTAAGTCCTTCTTCAAAGTCAACGTCAGGGACATATTGCAAGGCCTGCCGCGCGCGGGAAATATCCGCCAGGGACTGGCGCACATCACCGGCGCGCAAGGGGGCATATTTGAGTTCGCCGTCGAAATGGATGATCTCGCACAAGGTGTGGAACAAGTGGTTGAGCGTGATGTTGCGGCCGGTGCCGATGTTGAAGCACTGGCCGGCTACATCCCGCGCGGGCCTGACGGCGGCGGCCAGATTGGCCTGGACGACATTCTCCACGTAAGTAAAATCGCGGCTCTGCCCGCCATCGCCGAATACCGTGGGCGATTCACCGGCCAGCATCTGGGTGATGAATTTGGCGATGACCCCGGAGTAAGGCGAGCCTGGGTCCTGATGGGGGCCGAAGATGTTGAAGTAGCGAAGGCAGACCGTCTCCAGCCCGTAGGCTTGAGTAAAGCACTTCATGTAGAGCTCGCCTGCCACTTTCTGCACGCCATAGGGCGACACAGGCGCCGGCAGCATGGTTTCCTGCATCGGCTGGATTTCAGTTTCGCCATAGGCGGCGCTGGAAGCGGCAAAGACGACGCGCTTGACTCCGGCATCACAGGCGGCGCGGAGAACGTTGAGCGAGCCGGTAAGGTTGACGTCGTGCGTCCGGGCGGGCTCCGCGACTGAAAGCGGCACGGAGGCTATGGCCGCATGATGCAGAACGTAATCCACACCCTGGCAGAAGCGGGACAAGCGGTCGAATTCCAGGATGTCCATCTCCTCAAACTCGGTCCGGCCAAACGCTCCTTCAAGATTTTCGCGCTTGCCCGCGTCGAAGTTATCGAGGGCGCGGACAGATTCTCCCCGGGCCAGTAAGGCGCGCACTAAGGAAGAGCCAATGAATCCTGCGGCCCCGGTCACCAGATAGACTGCCATGATCTTGCTCCGTTGTTAGAATTCCAACTGGATCCCCAGCACCTGAAAATCGACCAGGGACTTTTTCAGTACATACACCATACGGTTGTTGCTCTGGGGGTCGGGGGGCTTCATAAAGAAACCGGGCTCCTCGAGGAAGGTGAGCGAATTATGCACAATGCCCTCAGAGACTTCGTCATCGAAAAACCGCACACGCACCCACAGGCCGGCAATTTCCGGGTGGGACTGAAAGAACTTGACTTCCTTGTATTCCTTGCTTCCCTCGAAAGTCTTGACAAAGAAAACCGCCTTGGCCGTGCTGAGATCGATGGGCGCTCGCCCGCCGGCCACCAGTTGCAGTTCCACGGGCAGCTCGGGCAGCGAACCTTTACCTGATGCAAGCGCCTGGCGCACCAGGCCCTCAGCATCGTCGAGGAACCCTTTCGCCAGAGTACCATCGTCAAAATGGACGACGGCCTGCAAAAAAGGGTCTTTGTTCTCCATGGCTGCCGGGAAGTTCACGGACGCAGCCTCGCGCGCACGTCCGCTTCGATCGCGCGCGGCTGAATGATCTGATACTGCTTCATCTTGTAAAGCAAGGCCTTGTAGCTGATGTTGAGGCGGGCGGCCGCCAGTTTGCGGTTCCAGGTGGTGGCGATGAGCGCTTCCTCGATGGCCTTGAGTTCGGTCTTATCTTTGAGGCTGCGGACCAGCGACTTCAACCCAAGATCGGAGTTGCCGCCGGACTCGTCCCCGGCATTGGGCAGCAAAGACTGTCCGCGGACCTTGTCCGAAAGCTCAGAGATGGCCAGGGCCTCATCCTGCAACACCATGTATCTTTTCACGAAATTGCCAAGCTCACGCAGGTTTCCGGGCCAGTGATAGGTCATGCATGCCTGGATCATCTTTTCCGAATAGGCAATCGACGGGTGGGCATACTTTTCCGAGAACTGGTTCATGAAATGCCGGAACAACAGCGGAATCTCTTCGCGGCGTTCGCGCAGCGGCGGAATGTTGATGGTAAAGGCGTTGAGGCGGTAATAAAGATCTTCGCGGAAGGAGCGGTCTACGATGGCCTTCTGCACGTCGATATTCGTGGCGGCCAGCACCCGGAAATCGGCGCTGATATTGGAGCGGCCGCCGAGCCGGGAGAACTGTCCATCCTGCAACACATGCAACAATTTGGCCTGCAATGCCGGAGTCATTTCACCGATTTCATCGAGCAAGATCGTGCCCTTGTTGCACAGCTCGAACTTGCCGGGCTTCTGCCGGGTGGCCCCGGTGAAGGCGCCTTGCTCGTAACCAAAGAGTTCGCTTTCCAGCAGATCGGCGGGCAGCGCGGCGCAATTCACCTTGAGCAGCGGATGATGGGCGCGGGGCGACAGCTTATGCACCAGGCGCGCCAGAATTTCCTTGCCGACTCCACTCTCGCCCAGCAGCAGGACCGGAACATCAACTTTAGCGACCAGCGAAATCTGCGCCCGGATCTGTTTCATGACGGGGCTGGCGGCGAGAAAAAAGAGATCGTTTTCGAGGCTCTCAATATGCTCCTGCACGCCGGCCGGCGTTACGGGCTGATCAATGAGGCAGCGCTGGAGCAGGGCATCGAGTTCCGCCTTATAGAAGGGCTTGGTCATGTAATCCATGGCGCCCAGCCGGATGGCCTGCACCACGGTGTTGGTATCGCTGATGCACGAGAAAGCCACGATTCTCTGTGCCGGGCGCAACTTCCTGCAGGATTCAATCGTTTGCAGGCCGTTCATCCTGGGCATGGCCATGTCGACCAGCATAAGGTCGAAGGCCGGACTCTTCAGCAGGCGTTGCAGGGCTTCTTCGCCGCCGGCCGCGGTTTCCACGTGATAGTTGTCCACTTCCAGCAGAGTACGTGTGTAGTTGAGCATGCTGGGTTCATCGTCGACGACCAGAATATTGCGCTGGAGCTTGGCGGTGCTGCTGCTGCTCATCGTTGTTGCGTTCATTGTTTGGCTCATAGTTGCGCTCATTGAGGTTGTGTTCATTGGGATTCCAAATTCTCTGCCATCGGCAAAAGCACGCAAAACGTGCTGCCGTGGCCAACTTCACTTTCTACCCAGATCTTTCCGCCATGGGCCTCCACCAGGCGGCGGGCAATGGCCAGGCCCAGGCCCATACCGCTGGGCTGTACTTCCTTGCCGACCCGCAAAAACTCGCTGAAGATTTCCAGTTGGTACTCTGAAGGTATGCCCGGCCCGTTGTCATGGACTGAGATGCAGATGGCGTTGTGTTCACAAGACTGGCCGCGCTTCCGCCGCTCCTGCGAAAAAGACAGGTTCTGGCGAAAAGTGCGCCGCTCCCACAGATAGGGCGCAGCCATGATCTTCACGTGGCCGCCGGGCGGCGTATATTTCAGGGCGTTATCAAGCAGGTTCGAGATAATGTGCTGAAATTTGAGGAAGTCAAAGGACGCCAGGGGAAGACCCCGGTCGGGCACAAATTCGCAGGTGGTCCCTCGCTGGGCGTAAGGCGCCGCCCAATATTCGACCACCTCGGCAATGCAGGCATTCAGGTCGTGCAATTCCGGCGACAACTGGAACTTGCCCGATTCGATGGCGCTGTAACTCAGAAAATTCTGAATAAACTTCTGCATGCGCGCGGCATTCTGCTGCATTTCGACCAGCACGTTGCGCTGGCCTTCGGTCAGCGGCCCCAGTCGCTCTCCCAGAAGAAGGTCGGTATAGCCCGACATGACCGCCAGTGGGGTCTTGAGCTCATGGGCCGCCGAAGCCAGGGCCAGGGTCCTCTGGAACACCTCGCGCTTCAGCCAGTCATCGAGCAACTGGGAAATGGCCGCAGGGGTCGCCTGAGTCAACTGGCTACCGGTCTGTGTAAATCCTTTGTTAGACACTGAAATCCATTCAGAACGCGACAAACTCGCGCAGTTCTGTGCCTGCAAAATTTACGATTGAGATCAATCGTGTAACAGCAAAACCGTGGTTTTTGTTCACCTGTACGCAAAACGTGATTTCTTGCCAAACTCCGCAAGCTTCGCCGCGGAGACGAGAAGAACCCTATGCCTTGGGGGAAAGGCAAAAAATAAGTTGGTGGCAAACTGGGCTTGAAGGGGGAGCACGCCATTCAAAGCGCACTAAACAACTCTGTTCACGTAATCTACTACTTTTACGTTCGGTTTTGCAAATGAAAACCGAGAAAATCTGCTAAATTTCACTAACTAATAATCTTTTCAAATATTATTCTACAAATATTAGTATTCCGTTGGTTAGAACTGTCTTTAGCAGCCCATCAGTCTCCGCTGAATCAAAGGCTGAACCCAGAAACTTCCAATGTTTCTTCAGCAAGAAAATCAAACTTCTGGATGGCCGCGGCGATGCCCGTATTGGCCGCAACCTGGTCTGGTTCGACCCGGAGGATTCTGGCCATGCAAGCCACCTGGATCGAGTTCCGGGTCAATTCGGTGGGGAAGGTCATCAACAGCTCGACTTCCTGCTGCTCTGCCAGCGGAGCATCGGAGTAGAAGAAGACCCCGCTGGAGCTGAGGTCGCGGGTTCGGCCATCGAATTTAACGCCACTATCTGGCAGAACAAGCACCAGAGACACTTGCAACGCAAGGCGGGGGACAAAGCGTCTTTCCTCGATCACGCAACCGCTCCTCTCAGCGACCAATCACCATCTCGGTTTGTGCCTCAATCAGGCACTTGTTTTCTTAAATGTCATTATCCTGGGCGCTGGGCGGGGCAGCTAGTAAGACCTGCCCCACAGGTTGCTCTTGCAATATTCACAAGCACATTTCTGGCCAAGTACTATTCAATCACTATGTCGTTGAAAACAATCAGCCTTGTTCCTGGGCTTTCCGCCAGAGTGTAAATATAGTTCAGTTAAAGCTGAATGATGATGCACTTCATATATCGGCCTTCCAAAAGTTAGCTGACGCGCGAAAG
The DNA here is from genome assembly GCA_035568495.1 of Saccharimonadales bacterium (SeqCode). Lineage (GTDB taxonomy): Bacteria > Acidobacteriota > Terriglobia > Terriglobales > Acidobacteriaceae > Angelobacter. The sequence continues at coordinate 65,183 of DATMNZ010000052.1, forward strand.
AGTAAGCGAGAAGCTCCTCACGGAATAGGAAAACTCCTTCTCAGTGTGAAAATGTTTTCCACTCTGAACTACTGAATCCAGACATCACCACACTTTGCAAGGCCGCGCCGGAATTCTCACGCCAATAGCCATCTGTGTTTATTTGCAATAGCTTAGGAAGGTCCTGGCGTGAAAAAAAGGCCGCACCCTCTCGTGATTTCCAGATGGCGTTCGGAGTGCATTTGTACGGCATGTACCAGCCAAGTTGATTATGCAGCTCACGCGCAGCCAAAACGGGACCTCCACGATGCACGACGGCGCTAACTGGCGCACGCCAAAGCTGGCATTGCCGCCGGAAGAGGTGATCTTCGGCTCGACTCCGGCCATGGCCACGGTGCGGGAGAACATTCGTAAGCTGGCGGCCACCACCATTCCGGTGCTCATCACGGGTGAAAGCGGAACAGGCAAGGAGCTGGTCGCACAGCTTCTGCACCGTTACTCGAAGGAAGCCACCAAAGCCTTTATACAAATCAATTGTGCGGCCATACCGGCGACGCTGATTGAGAGCGAGCTGTTCGGCTACGAAAAGGGCTCCTTTACTGGCGCGGTGGGAGCGAAGCCGGGCCGGGTCGAGCTGGCGCATTCGGGCACGCTCTTTCTGGATGAGATCGGCGAACTGGACATGGCCGTGCAATCCAAGCTTCTGCAGGTGCTGCAAGACGGGCAGTTCAGCCGCCTGGGAGCGCAGGAAGACAAAAAGGTCAACGTCCGTTTCATATTTGCCACCAATCGGGACCTGGAAGAAGAGATTCTGGCCGGCAACTTCCGTGAAGACCTGTATTACCGGGTCAATGTAGTAAATCTGCGGCTGCCGCCGCTGCGCGAACGGCTGGAAGACATTCCCGATCTGGCCCATTACTTCATCGACAAACACAACGAGAAGTACAACTGCCGGGCCACGCCGCTGTCCGGCAGTGTGGTGGAGCGCCTGCAGGAGTACCACTGGCCGGGCAATATCCGCCAGATGGAAAACCTGATGAAGCGCTACGTGGTCCTGGGATCAGAGGACGCGATTCTTTCCGAAGTCAGCGACCGTTCGCCGGACATGTTCAAGTTCACGATTCCACCCAGCGGCGAGGTTTCGCTCAAACACATTACCCGTCAGGCGGTGCGGCAGATCGAGCGCCAGGTCATTCTCAAGGTCGTGGAAGCCAGCCACTGGAACCGCAAACAGGCAGCCAAGCGGCTCCACATCAGCTATCGCGCTCTGCTCTACAAGCTGAAGGAAGTTGGAGTTCCCTCGGAGCGCCGGCGGGCAGCCGCTGCGCGCAAACTGCAAAGAGAAACTGCCGCGGCCGCCGCAATGGAAATCAGCCCTGCCGCCAACGAGCAGGTCCAAGGATAAACAGGAATGTCAATTACCCCACAGCTCGTGTCCGTTGTTGTCCCGGTATTCAACGAAGAAGCCGGCATCCCTCTGCTCAAAGACAAACTGCTGCGCCTGCAAGACCTGCTGGCCGGCGAGTTTGAAATGGAACTGGTGTTTGTCGATGACGGCAGCCGTGATCGCACGGTGGAAAGACTGCGGGAAGAGTTCGGCGGCGCGCCGGTGGCTTTCACCATCGCCGAACATGGCAAGAACCTCGGCATCGGGGCTGCGTTTCGCACCGGCTTTGAGAATTGCCGGGGACAGGTGATCTGCACCATTGATGCGGATTGCAGCTATTCTCCCGAAGGCCTGCATCTATTGCTAGTGGCGCTGCGGACCGCGGATGCAGACATAGCCGTGGCTTCTCCGTATCACCCGTGCGGCGGCGTGGAAGGCGTAGCGGCTTGGCGCCTGCTGCTCAGCCGGAGCTGTTCGCAGTTATACCGCTGGTTCTCGCCGCTGAAGCTCTACACATACACCAGTATTTTCCGGGCTTACCGGGCAAAGGTGGTGCAGACGGTGGCCTTCCGGTCGGATGGTTTTGTTTCGGCGGCGGAAATATTGATCGCCGCCGGACGCCGCGGTTACAAGGTCGCTGAAGTTCCGATGGTCCTGCGGGCGCGCACCGCGGGCCAGAGCAAGATGAAGATCATGCGCACCATCGCGTCGCATCTGGCAATGCTGTGGGGATTCATTGCGCCGGCGCAGGCCGTGGCGCCCGAAAGACTGGCGCCACGCACCAGCGCTGCTTTAGACGACAGAAATTAATCAGGAGAAGGTAAAACAATGGTAAAGATTGGAACTGTAGGCTTGGGCGCATGGGGCTGGAACGTGACCCGCAACTTCGCCGAACTCAAGAGCTGTAACCTGGTTTCTTGCTTTGACGTTGACCAGAAACGGCGCGAATCGGCGGGCCGCGCCTGGCCGGGCGTAAAGCCGGTTGACACCTATGAACAACTGCTGCAGCAGGATATCGATGCCGTGGCCATTGCCTCCCCGGCGGTCACTCACTATGAACTGGTGAAAAAGGCCCTGCTTTCCGGCCGTGACGTGTTTGTGGAAAAGCCGTTTACGCTCAACACCCGCGACGCCGAAGAACTTCTCGAGCTTTCCCAGAAGCTGGACCGGGTGCTGATGGTGGGCCACCTGCTCGAATACCATCCCGTGGTCCACCGCCTGCGCAAGTTGATAACTTCGGGCGAACTGGGGCCGGTGTATTACATCTACAGCCAGCGAGTCAACCTGGGCAGGATTCGCGGCGACGAAAACGCGCTCTGGAGTTTCGCGCCCCATGACGTCTCCCAGATTCTTTTCCTGCTGGGCATGGAGCCAACCAACGTCAGCGCCCGCGGCCAAAGCTATATCCAGGATGGCATCGAAGACGTGGTCTTCCTCAGCCTGTTCTTCGACAACCGCATCATGGCGCACATTCACCTGAGCTGGCTCGATCCGCATAAAGTGCGGCGCACCACCATCGTAGGCAAACACAAGATGGCGGTTTTTGATGACGCCGAAACCACGGAAAAGCTGCGCATTTACGACAATCACGCCGAAATGCCGCCGGCCAAGAGCTACGGCGAAGCCATTCAGGTGCGCTTCGGAGACATCCTGATTCCCCGTGTGGAAACAGGCGAGCCGCTGAAGATCGAGTGCCAGCACTTTATTGATTGTGTCCGCGACCACAAGACCCCGGTATCCGATGCGCGGGACGGTCTGCGAGTGATCCGTATTATCGAAGCCGCCCAGCAATCCATGGAACAGGACGGTATCCCAGTTTCTCTAAGGAATAGTAATGAACAACTTCATACACCCGTCAGCGCAAGTCGGCGCTGGTACGCAGTTGGGGCATAACAGCGTAATCCACGAAGATGCGAAGATCGGCGTTGATTGCAGAATCGGCAGCGGCGTGGTCATTCACCCCGGCAGCGTGATCGGTGACCGCGTGCGCATCGACGACAATTCCGTCATCGGCAAGCTGCCCATGAAGGCCGCGCTGAGCGCCGTGACCCAAGATCAAGCCCTCGACCCGTGCGTGATCGGCAACGACTGCATGATCGGCGCCATGGCCGTGATCTATCGGGGCTGCACAATAGGCGTCAAAGTCATGATCGCCGACCTGGCTTCGGTGCGCGAGAACGTGGAAGTGGGCGAGTACACCATCATTGGCCGGGGCGTCACCATAGAAAACAAGGTGCGCATCGGTAGCCGCTGCAAGCTCGAGACCGAAGCCTACATTACAGCGCTTTCGGAGATCGGCGATGGCTGCTTCATCGCTCCGGAAGTCACCTTCACCAATGACAACTTCCTGGGACGGACCAAGGACCGCTTCAAATATCACAAAGGCGTCACCATGAAGCGGGGAGCGCGCATTGGGGCCAACGTAACCGTATTGCCGGGCCTCACGCTTGGGGAAGACGCCCTGGTGGCTGCCGGGTCGGTGGTCACACGCGATGTGCCCGCGCGCAAGATCGTTATGGGATCGCCTGCAAAGGTATGGCGCGACGTACCCTCCGAGCAGTTGCTGGAGAACCAATAGCCCGGGGGAATGATGAAGAAGCTGATCTCAATTGTCGGCGTGCGGCCGCAATTCGTCAAAGCCGCGATGATTTGCGCCGCGGTCAACGGGCACAACCAAAAGCAGGCGCGGGAAAACCGCATCCAGCACCTTCTGCTGCATACCGGCCAGCACTATGACTACGAAATGGCGGCCGTCTTTTTCCAGCAGCTTCCCCTGCCGGAGCCGGATTTCAACCTGGGCGTAGGCTCAGGAAGCCATGGAGCACAAACGGCCACGATGCTCAAGGGGATCGAAAAGGTCCTGCTGAAGGAAAAGCCGGATTGCGTCATCGTCTATGGGGACACGAACTCGACGCTGGCCGGGGCCCTGGCCGCGGTCAAGCTGCACATTCCCACGGCCCACGTGGAATCGGGGTTGCGCAGTTTTAACCGCGTCATGCCGGAAGAAATCAACCGCATCGCCACCGACCATGTGTCTGACCTGCTGTTCTGCCCGACCAAGGCTGCGGTCCAACTGCTAGCCAAGGAGGGCATCCGCCAGAACGTTTACTTCAGCGGCGATGTGATGCTCGATGCGGTAAAGGCCTTTGCGCCGGTGGCCGCCAAGCGATCGGTCATTCTCAACACGCTGGGTGTTGCACCGGCGAAGTTTATCCTGACCACCATCCATCGGGCCGAAAACACGGACTCCCTGGAGCGGATGCGGGGGCTGGTCGAGACGCTGTGCCGTGTGCAACAGCCGATCATTTTTTCCGTGCATCCACGCCTGCGGGAAAAGCTCAATCACGAAGCCGGCTACCAGAAGCTGGGCAAGCAACTGGCGCAGGCAGCGCATTTGAAGATGGTGGCCCCGCTTTCCTATCTCGACATGCTGCACCTGGAAAGTAAAGCCCGGCTCATCATGACCGATTCCGGAGGCGTGCAGAAAGAGGCCTACTTCGTAGGCACACCGTGTCTCACCCTGCGCGACGAAACTGAGTGGACTGAGACCCTGCAAGATGGCTGGAACCATCTGGCCGGAGCTTCACCCGAGAAAGTGTTGCCCCTGGTGCGCAGTCTGTGGACTGGGCCCTTGCCCGAAACCAAGCCGGCACTGGCCGGTTTTGGCAATGGAAAGGCCGCCGGCAATATCGTGAATTCTCTCTTGGAACTGCAAGCGACGAAAAAGGCGTCATGAAATGAATACTAAAACTGTTCTCGTTACCGGGGCCGCCGGATTTCTTGGATCGCACCTGTGCGATGCGCTGTTGTCCCATGGCCACCGCGTCATCGGCGTGGACGACCTTTCCCACGGCAACACCGGCAATCTGGCGGAAGCCGGCAAAAACCGCGATTTCTCGTTCCACGAAATCGATGTGACCAACGAAGCGCTGCTGCGCCCGGTGTGCAATGGCGTGGATCTGGTTGCCCACCTGGCGGCCTTCAAAATTCCGCGCTATGGCAGCCGCATCAAGACGGTGCTGGTCAACTCTCAAGGCACGCTG
>DATMNZ010000053.1:0-14467 GCA_035568495.1 Saccharimonadales bacterium (SeqCode)
TCTACTCACCATTGTGCAAACCTGCAAACGCCAGCGTCAACCCATTCTCACCTATCTCACCCAAGCGGTGGTCTGTTACCGCCGCCGCTCCATCCCACCCTCGTTGCTTCACAAATCAGCATCACAGGCCTGAACTGTTACCAGTTCTCCCAGTGGCAAAGATATCTATTCATAGCCTGATGCTCACGGCCAAGCCATCGCGCAGCGGCAGCACGGTAGTGAAAAATTCGGGCATGGCGCAAAGCTGCCGGTTGAACTCCTGGATCGCGCGGGTAGAAGCATCTTCCGGGTCCTGCTGCGTCACCTTTCCGCTCCACAGGACATTATCGGTAATAAACAATCCGCCCCGCCGCAACCGCGACGCCACCAAGGGCAGCACCCGTGGGTAGTCCACCTTGTCGACATCATTAAAGATGATATCGAACTCCCTCTTGGTCTTGGCCAACAGTTCGAGGGCGTCGCCAACCTCCACGCGGATGCGCTTGTCGACGCCTGCCTGCGCAAAGTAGCCGCGCGCTTCGTCGGCGTTTTTCTGGCTGCCGTCGGTATAGATTACCTGGCCGCCCTCGCATATCGCTTCCGCCCACCAGATCGTGGAATAGCCGATCGCCGACCCCATTTCGAAAATGTTCTGCGCCTGGACCATTCGAGCATACTGATACAACACACGGGCCACGGCCGGCCCCACGATGGGGACATCGCGCTTCTTGGCCTGTTCTTCGATCTGCCGCAATACTGCTTGGCGTGCAGGCAGAAGGCCGTAAATGTAGGATTCAACCGCCGCTTCAGTTATGCCAGGCATCGGAAAAGGTTCCTTCGTTTGGAGTGTGTGCAGAGATTGCGTTTCGATCTTATCAAAGAATCTGTAAGAGAAGCCGCATTGAGCTGGGCGGGCAGTGCCGGATCCATCGTACGCGAAAGTGACATTCAAGAGCGCACGCCTTTAGACGTAACGAGTTACGTCTTTTACGCCGTGGTTCGTGGTGATCATCTCCAGCGTTGTTGTGCCGTCATTGCGTTCCGCCGCCTCTGTACAGCGTTGCGCTAACCCAGCGGATGGCATTGGGCCAGCACCTGCATAAGATCTTCAATGCGCAGCGGCTTGCTCATGTAATAATCCACTCCCGCCTGCAGACAGCGCTCGCGATCTCCTTGCATGGCATCGGCAGTCAAAGCGATGATGGTGGGCTGCTGGTGATTGGGAAACCGGTTACGGATGAGCTGCGTGGCTTCTGCTCCGCCCATCTCGGGCATTTGCATGTCCATCAGCACCACATCGTAGGGCTGTCTGGCGATGGCTTCGACCACTTCCAGTCCATTCACAACCACGTCGGCATGGTAGCCGAGCCGCCCAAGCGTGTAGCGCGCGACTTTCTGATTGACCATGTTGTCCTCGGCCAGCAAGATGCGCAGGGGCAACTGCTCCGCAGTCTTGGGGTCCGCTTTAGGTTTGCCGGTATACACGCCGAATCCGGAGGGATGTTGGTGAAGCGCGCGCAGAAGCGCATGATAGAGCTGGGAAGGTCGAAGCGGTTTGGTAAGCTGGGCCGCGAATAGTTTGGATTCGTTTTGCTCCTCCTGGCGCCAGATCCACGTCCACGCGATACATGGCAACTGGTTGTCGCAGATCGCCTGGAGGTCTCTTACCAGAGACAGGGCATTGGCATCGGGTAGCTGCATATCAACGATGGCTACATCGAATTGCCCGTCTTCACGCGCACAGCGAAGCGCTTCCGCGGCGGTTGGAGCTGTGGTCACGTTCACACCCCAGGCTTCGGCGCAGTCTGCCAGGATACAGCGGCTCGTCTCATTGTCCTCAACCACCAGCAGCCGTTTACCGCGCAGTTCCGGGACCGGACTGAGCTGGGACGGTTGTCGAGGCCCTACGGCTTCAGCAACGATCGTGAAATGAAAGGTCGAACCCTTTCCGGGAACGCCCTGGCTTTCCACCCACACCCGGCCTCCCATCATCTCGCTCAATCGTTTGCAGATTGCCAATCCGAGACCCGTGCCTCCATATCGGCGCGTAGTCGAGGTATCCACTTGGCTGAAAATCTGGAAAAGACGATCGAGCCGGTCATGCGGAACTCCGATGCCCGTATCGCGTACGGCAAAATGGATCTCGTAGCGTGGGTCTTGAGGACCGCAGGCCTTGCTGGTAACCGATACCACGACCTCCCCGGACTCTGTGAACTTAGCGGCGTTACCCACCAGGTTGACCAGTATCTGCCTCAACCGCGTGACATCACCCAGTAGGAAGGAAGGTGTCTGGTCTGAAATCACGCAAGCCAGGTCCAGGTTCTTTTCCGCCATCTTGGGCGACAAGAGTTCCAAAACCAGTTCCGTGCAATCCCGCAGATCGAAGGGCCGCCGCTCTAAGTCCAGTTTTCCCGATTCAATCTTGGAGAAATCGAGAATGTCATCGATGATGGTCAATAGGGATTCACCACTTTGGTAAATCGTCTGCACCATGTCCCGGCGGCTGGGATCAACCTCAGTTTCCAGCATCAAGTCCGCCATGCCCAGAACGGCATTCATGGGCGTGCGGATCTCGTGGCTCATGATGGCCAGAAACTCGCTCTTGGCGCGGGTCGCGGATTCCGCGGCCTGCTTGGCCTGGCGCAACTCCGCCTCCACCTGCTTGCGGGCAGTGATGTCATTCAACACCACCAGCCGGCCGACCAGCCGGCCCCGGCGGTCGCTCATAGGCGAAATTCGCAGGTCGAAAAATAAACGCGCTCCGCTCGTGTCGATGGCGATCTCATCGTGGGCCTCCATCACTTCCCGATAGTGTTCCAGCAGGTCATCGCGGCCCGTGAACAACATCTTTGCCGGTTGTCCGATGGCGCTTTGCGCGCGCCCCCCGAAGAGTCTTCGCGCGGCTGGGTTAAGATCGACCACCCGGTGGCGCACATCCAGCACGATTACGCTTTCACATAAGTTCTCGAAGATCATGCCGCGCGCCACCGGCGCGATGTCGAAGAGCTTATAGCGGAAGAGTCCCAGCATGAAGACCAGGCCCGCCGGGACCGAAAGAGTACTGGAAACGTGAAAAGGGAGCGGGATCAAACCCAGTTGACGGGCGATATTCCCGACGAAGCTGATCAGCAGGCCGGCGATCAGGATATAGAGCTGCCCGCGATGTGGATGCGGAGCGTTCTGCAGCGCTATCAGCAGTATCCCAAGGGTCGCGAGTAAAAGGGCGTACGAGTATACAGTGTGGACCCAATACCATGGACCCGGAGTCATACTCAATACGTTCAGCGCACCGGCCGCCTTGAGAGAAGCGGTGTGGCGCATCAGCCCGTGAAAACCATCGGTCCAGCTCAGCAGCACTGTGATTGCAGGGATGCTGGAGAACAAGACCCACTTTCGCTTGGTCGGCCACTGGCGGCCGGAATACTGCAGCGCTATTTCCAAAGTGGCTGGCGGCAAAATGACAATGCCAACGAACGCCAAATTGTCAAAAAACAGTATGGAGGAAAGGTCGTTACGCGCGCATTCGATCCCGTTCGCCAGGGACCAAAACGCCGATGCAAATTGAACGATCGCAAACGGCGTCGCCCCCGGGATGGTCCGGTGCCGCCATGCGTAGGTCCCCATGCTGCAACCCAGCAAGGCGGCGAAGGCGTACAAAGCTATATATGGTGTGAACTGCCAATGCATTTACAGATTTAAGGCCGGCCTGGTCCGCCTTTTGCTCGTGCCTTCTACTCCTGATAGGGCTCGCGCCAACAAATTCTTCGTTGAATAGAAGCTAGCACAACATTAGGGAATTACAATGATTACAAAAGTTACATTAGATTTTATTAATTTTTTAAAATGACAGCGAGGCGGGTGCGCAGTTGGGCGCGATCAACTGGCTTGACAAGGTAGTCGTTGGCCCCGGCTTGGAGGCCGGTTTCAATTTGGCCGGGCTCTTTACGGGCCGTCAGCAGGATCACGTAAGGGATCGGCGTCAGATTCGCCGTTCGTATCCACCGGCACAGCTCTACGCCATCGATCTTCGGCATTTCCCAATCCAAAATGCATACATCGACGCCGCCACCGCGCAGAATGGCCCGTGCCTGCTCTCCATCGGCGGCCAGCATGGCTTCATGGCCCCAGTTCGTCAATGAGGCCTCCATCAGGTGGCGCGATACAGCTTCGTCTTCAGCGATCAAGACTTTGAGTCTTTGCATCTTGTGAATGATAGCACCTGGCAATTGGCAATTAGCACTCAGCAATCAGCATTCAGCCCCGATACATTCTCGGAACCCTCAAATCTTCAGAAGATTTCTGTTTCCGCTGTTCCTTCCGCATTTCAGGCGTTCACCTCAAAACCAGCGAACCGGCATCAGGGCTGAATGCTGAGTGCTGAGTGCTGAGGGCTGAATGCTAATTGCCAATCGCTAATTGCCAATCGCTATTCCCAACATTGCTGACTCCCAATTGCTGACCTTATAATTCCGCAATGCCCAAAGTCCTCATCACGCGCGACCAAATTGCGAATCGTGTTGCCGAGATGGGGCGGCAGATTACCCACGATTTCACCGGCGAGTCCGTCATGCTGATCGGCGTACTTAAGGGCGCATGTCTGTTTCTGAGCGACTTGGCCCGGCAGATCAACCTGGATGCCACTTTTGACTTCATCGCCGTTTCCAGTTACACCACGGCCAAACAGAGCGCCGGCGAAGTACAGCTCATCAAAGATGTAACCGGGCCGCTGCAGGGCCAAAACGTGATTCTGGTGGAAGACATTCTTGACACCGGGCTCACCTTGACGTTCCTCACGCGGCTTTTCCAGGCACGCCAGCCACGCACCCTGAAGATCGCCGCCTTGCTCGACAAGCCGTCGCGCCGCCAGCGTCCAATGCAAGCCGATTATGTGGGCTTCATTATTCCCGACGAGTTCGTAGTCGGCTACGGCCTCGACTACGCCGAACACTACCGTAACCTGGCCGACATCTGCGTGCTCGACAATGACGCCCCTAAGTAGGTTACAATTCGTCTTGGATGTCACAGGCCATTTCTGACCCTCAGTTGCAGGTAAGGAGCTGGCAGCCGGTTGCCGGCGCCATCGACCACACCTTACTCGAAGCGAAAGTCACCCAGGAAGCGATCATCCGGCTCTGCCACGAAGCCCATTTCTATGGTTTTGCAGCGATCTGCGTGAACCCCTGCTGGATCAATCTGGCCGTCTCCGTGCTCCAAGGGACCGGGGTGAAAATTGCGACCACCATAGGCTTTCCTCTGGGCGCCAGCCAGACCACCGTCAAGCGCTTTGAAGCGGAAGAAGCCATCCTTACCGGGGCCCAGGAATTGGAAGTCGTCATGAACATCGGCGCCCTCAAATCTGGTGACCGGCAACTCGTGCAGGCGGATATCGCCGCTGTCACCGAAATCACCCATCAGCATGGCGCGCTGGTGAAGGTCATTCTCGAGACCGGACTGCTCTCCCTGGAAGAAAAAATCCTGAGCTGCGAACTGGCGTTGGCGGCTGGGGCTGATTTTGTGAAGACGGCCAGCGGCTTTGCCGGTAGCGGCGCCACAGTCGATGACGTTGCCCTGCTTTGCGGCGTAGCCGGCGATCGCGCCCGGGTCAAAGCTTCAGGCGGAATTCGCACCGCGACCTCGGCCCTGGCCCTGCTCGAAGCCGGCGCCAGCCGGCTCGGCACCAGCCACGGCGTCAGCATCATACGCGAGCTGGATGGACCGGATTTCAGCTTGTAGCAATCGGCACTCAGCACTCAGCAATTGGCATTCAGCCTTGAAACATTTTTTTCTTCTTTTTTATTGGGCAAATTTCTCAGGCCCTCAGCATGCTGCCAGCTTTTGGTTTTCCCTGCGCGGAAGAGTAATATTCTCCTATGCAGATTCGGAAGCTCATCATCGCATTGCTTTTGATCGCAGCCTCCGTGCTGGCCACCGGCCAGGCCACCCAGGAAGATGCTTTACTGCTCAGTCTGGCGCGGACGGCCACCAACGTTGCCGCTAACACGCTGCACAAAAACATGGCGGGTTATATGGCGGTCTACATTGATGACAAGAGTTGGGAGAAACTCTCCAAAGACAGCGATTTCGGCCCGGTGCTGAAGCTGAGGGAGCCAAAGCCCGGCCGCAGCATGGTGCTGGTCATGTCCCTAGACAACGCCGCAGCTCGTGTGGCTGTGTATTTTGAAGGGATGGATGCCGCGGGCTCCGTGATTGTTTTGCCGCAGTCGGATACGAAACTCGAGCCTTCGGCGGTCAAACCCGTACCGAAAGAAGCGCTCAAGGAAATTGACGCCGAACAAGGCCTGCTCTTTATGCGAGGCGAGGTGTCCAGCGACGATGGCGACCCGGTGGTGACCTATCAGATCACGAGTTCAGAGAAAAAATCGAAGAACTAGGCTCGGAGGGCATTGTGTTCCAACGAAAGCGGCAGTTTTTTCTGCTGGTCCTGATCGCAGCGGGCATGCTGTTTCTGGCGGGATGCCGGTCGCGCACCACCATCGCAGATATCAATCGCGGTCCCGGTAAGTACTCAGGCCAGGATGTGACCGTCGAAGGAAATGTGTCAGAAGCGTTCGGCGCGCTCGGCCAGGGCATCTTCCAGATCGACGATGGCACCGGAAAGCTATGGATCTATAGCGCGAACTACGGCGTTCCCGGAAACGGCAACAAAGTGGCCGTCACCGGCAGAATTGACCAGGGCTTTTCCTTCGCCGGGCACAATTATGGAATGGTCCTGCGGGAGACCGAAAAGAGGAACTGAAACTTTAATTCAAGGCGCCCTGCGTCAGCGTCTGGGTGAGCGTGCCGTCAGGGTTGATCGTCTGGAAAACCGGCATGAACTTGGGCAATGCGGCCCAAGGCATCCAGGGAATGCAGAATGCGGCTACAACATCAGTCACGGTCACCAGTATGTGCCAGCCGTCATAGAACTTGTAGTCGAAGAAGTGCCGCAAGACGTTCCCGGCAAGGGGCCAGCTGAACGCAAGCTCTTCAGCATGCATCACCACGTGGGTAAAGTAGATCGAGTCACCCCACCATTTTGCAGCGAGGGTCAGCGCTATGGCCATCGCCTGTCCGGCGCGGTCGCGCTTGCCCATCGCTTTGAAGATGAGCCAGCAAACGGGGACGCTTACCAGGAACGCCATGATGGCATGCAGTTTGGGTGACCATTTTCCGGTGTCGCCTTCCATCAGTCCGATCGCCCAGCCCCAGGCGCTGCCGGCTATCGCGGCAGCGGCCAAACCTGCGGCTAGGCCAACGACATAGTTAGCGTCCCGCGCTTTGTATTCGTCGGCCTCACGCTGCTTTTCCGCGGCTACCCTCATCTGGCAAGCGGAACAGTGGTAGCCGGGCAAACCGTTCATCAGAACAATTTCCTTCGCGTCCGCCGCGCCGCAATCTTCACACTTGCCGTCGAAGGCCGCGGTGCTCTTGCCCACTTCTTCAATCACCGCATCCACCAGGCTGACCAGGTCTTCCAGCTTGGTCTTGCTGAGTGAAAAAGGCCAAGTAACGAGTACACCATCCGGTGCTGCTTTAACGTTCTTTTTGCCAAAGAATGTGCTAAAGCCGGGCCGGTTCTTGAGCGCCTCTTGAATCTGCGGGCCGGCGGCCGACTTCGGATACCGCACCAGAACGGCGAATCCGCTGCTCCGTCCCGCCTGGGTACACGCTAATGTGAGGAGGTATCCCTTCCGAACTCCAAACGCGGCGCCTTTCAGGTTGTGCTGGTATTGGTCTTTAAATGTCGAACATTTAGGAACGTAGATGCACCCAACTCTCTGGGCAACTTGAGACATGTAAGTCGCGACATTCATTTGAGCTAAAATCTACTCCAGGCTGATTGGTGTTTCAAGAAAATTGTGCTGCTTCAATGCCGGGCGCGCCCCTTGCTCGACTGCAACTCGTACGGGTAACGCGGGAATGAGGGCATTTGCAAGGGAGCCTGGGGAATTCCCTGGGCGAAGGCGGACCGAAAATCCTTGCGATGGCTTAAAATCCTGTTAAATCTACGATTTGGGCCGGATACATCTAGTCTTTTGGTCTGAATGGGCGTATGATTGAAGTTTAGTAACTGGTTTCGGCCCATGTCTTTTCATGGTATGGGTGGGTTTGTGGTTCCAAATCCGTGGTGAGCGTACCAGTGGGCAGAAGGCCCACTTTATTTTTGGGCGCGAGGGCCACCGCCAGTCCAGGGGATGGCAGCGGACATCAATACAATTCGCGAGATTGCCGGCCGGGTGGCCGCTACCCACGGTGTGGAAGTGGTAGAGGTGGAGTTGCGGGGCGGAGGCAAGGCCCGTACGCTTCGTATCACCATTGACAAGCTTGAAGGCGTGACCCACGAGGATTGCGCCAACGTTAGCCGGGAAGTCTCAACCATTCTCGATGTGGAAGACGCGGTACCCGGTTCATCCTACACCCTGGAGGTTTCATCTCCAGGGCTGGATCGGAAGCTTCTCAGTGCCCAGGATTATCTTCGGTATACGGGGAGCAGAATCAAGGTAACGACCCGCGATCCGGTCGGTGGCAACCGGCATTTTGAGGGCCGGCTTGAGAGTTTTGGAAATGACCGGTTCACGCTGGAAGTGGTGACCGCCAGGAAGCCCAAGCCCGGGCACGCGCCCCCGGAGCAAAGGGTTGAAATAGAGCTGGCCAACGTTGAAAAGGCGCATTTGGTCCCTGAAATTTAGGGCCAGGGCATTCATTTAAGGACTTATATGGCAAGCGAGATTTACAACGTGATTGATGCGCTGAGCCGTGAAAAAGGCATTGATCCGCGGATTGTCGTGAGCGCGGTGGAAGACGCCATCGTTGCGGCCACGCGCAAGAAGGACAAGAGCCAGGAAAACCTGCGCGCCGAACTCGACAAGGAAAGCGGCTTGATTCGCGTGTACGCGGTCAAGGGCATTGTGCCTTCCGAAGACGACATCGAAGATCCGCAGATACAGATCTCGCTGGAAGATGCCCGCAAGATCGACGAAAACGCCGAATCCGGCGGCGAAGTGCAGTTTCTGAAATCGACTGAGGGTCTGGGACGGATCTCGGCGCAAATCGCCAAGCAGATCATCTTCCAGAAAGTGCGCGAGGCCGAACGCGAGACCGTCTATAACGAGTACATCAACCGCGTGGGCGAGATACTGAACGCCACGGTGAAACGTATTGAAGGTCCGGAAGCGATCTTCGATATCGGCAAAGCCGAGGCCCGCATGCCCAAGAAAGAACAATCGCGCCTGGAATCGTTCGCCATCGGCGAGCGTGTGCGCGTGGTGCTGGTGCGGGTTGACAAGAATTCCAAGGGGCCGGCGGTCATCGTGTCGCGGGCCGCGCCCGAACTGGTGCAGAACCTCTTCCAGACCGAAGTGCCGGAGATCTACGACAGCACGGTGCAGATCAAGGCCATTGCCCGCGAAGCCGGCGAGCGCACCAAAATCGCCGTCATGTCGAAAGACAAAGACGTGGACGCAGTGGGCGCATGTGTGGGCATGAAAGGCATGCGCGTGCAGTCCATCATCCGCGAACTGCGGGGCGAGAAAATCGACATTATCGAATACCACGAAGATCCAGTCACCTTTGCCGAAAAGGCGCTGCAGCCGGCCAAGGTCAGCCGCGTGACCGTCGTGGACGCCTCCGACAAACATCTCGAAGTCGTCGTGGATGACAGCCAGCTTTCCCTCGCCATTGGCAAGAAAGGCCAGAACGTCCGGCTGGCGGCCAAGCTGCTGGGCTGGAAGATCGACATCAAGAGCGAGGAAGAGAAACGCCGCGAAGTGGAGCAGCAGATGGCTTCTCTGACCACCCAGACGGCCACTCCGCTGGACCGCATCCCCGACCTCGGCGAATCGCTGATTCAGAAGCTCAACGAAGCCGGCATTGGCACCGTGGAAGCCCTGGCCGATATGACGCCCGAGCAACTGGAAGAAGTTCCAGGCGTGGGGCCGAAGACAGTGGAAAAAATCAGCATTGCGGTGAATAATTACTTTTCCGGCCTGGATGCCGGCAATGCCGCCCCCGCCGCAGAGACAGAGACGGCTGAGACCGCGGCGGCTGGACCGGAACCGGAATCCGAAACGCTGGGAAGCACGGCGGCATCCGAAGCCAGCGTAGCGCCGGAAGGCGATGGCGACGGGACCGGGACTGCTGAAACCAAGCCCGTTGAAGAGTTGTAGGCTGGCAATGAATATCATTAGGAACCGTGAGGTCATGATGATTGCATAAGGGACTACTACCGGAGGAATTGCAGAACGAATGAAAATCCGAATTAACGATTTGGCCAGAGAGCTCGAAGTCAAGAGCAAAGCTATCTTGGACGTCCTGACAGATGTCGGGGTTACTGAGAAGAAGACCCATTCCAGTTCGGTAGAAGAAGATGAAGCCGAACGGCTCAGGAAGTATTTCGCGGCCAAATCCGGTTCCGCTTCCTCCAGGGAGAAATCCGTCTCCACTGAGATCCGGCAGAAAATAGACCTCTCGAAAATTTCCAAACCCGGTGACGTCCTCCGGGCAATCAAAGAAAAAGAACAGCAACAGCACGCGCCCGCGCCTCCTGCGCGCCCGGCGGTGGCGCCGCCCCTGGCGCCCACCCGTCCGGCCACAGTTACGGCTCCGCCGCCGCAGGAAAGGCCAGTCGCAGTGCCCGCTAAAGTCATGACGCCGGTGGCATCTCCGGTCCAGGAAGGACCCGTGATTGCACCGCCTCCTCAGGTACAAACCGTTGCCGCTCCGCCTGCGCCTCCAGTGCCAGTCGAAGAAGTGAAAGCAGTGCCCGCGCCGCTTCCGGCGGTTGTCGTTACTCTGCCTCCCGTGACCGCTCCGGCTGCCGCGGTCACCACTGTGGTCACCCCGCCGAAGCCTCCTGTGGTTCCGGCGTCGGCTCCGGCTGCGGCGCAGCCTCCGACCGCTACATCTGCGCCAAAGCCCCAAACGCAGCATCCTCCGCAACATCCTCCGGTTCGGGCTACACGGATGATTACACCGCAGACCGGTCCGCGCCCGGTGTACAAAGCGCCTCCACCGGTCGAGCGTCCTGCGCCTCCTCCTATGCCCAGCCGCCCGCCGATGCAAGGATCAGGCACCGGTCGGCCCATGCAAGCCGGTCCGGGAGGGCGTCCGCAAGGTGGCGTCGTAAGAGGCCAGCCGATTTTCTCGCGCCGTCCGGGCGTGGGTGGTGGTGGCCCTCCGGGACCTCCCGGCAGCCGTCCGCCCTATAGCAGCCGCCCCAATGAGCAGCGCAGAGGACCGCATCCCACGAGCGGCGCCCGTCCACCCTATAGTCCGCGGCCCATGGGCGGCGGCGCTGTAGGACCGGGAATGCCGCCACCGCCGGGCGCTGGCAAGCCCGCTGGCCGCGCCGGCACCCCGCCCCGCCGTCCGGGACAGAGAGGCTACACCCACGGACCTAAAGAAGGCCCGATGAAGGGCTTTACTCCGCCGCCCCGGCTTTCTCTTTCCAATGAGCCGTTGCCGATCACCCGCAAGATCATCATCACCGAAGGCATCAGCGTGAAAGATCTGGCGGAAAAGCTGGGTATTCGCGCCAAAGACCTCATCGCCCGTTTGCTGATGAAGGGCGCCATGGCCACCGTGAACCAGAATCTGGATGTCGAACTGGCCAAAGACATGGCCCGGCATTTCGGCGCGGAAGTGGAAGTCATCAGCTTTGAAGACCAGGCCGCCAAAGAAATGGCGGAGATGACCGGACTGTCAGAAGCGGCCCAAGCGGCCTCCGTCGGGACACGCCCCCCTGTGGTCACCATCATGGGCCACGTGGACCATGGAAAAACTTCATTGCTTGACGCCATTCGTGAAACCAATGTGGCCGGTGGCGAAGCCGGTGGAATCACCCAGCACATCGGCGCCTATAAGGTAAAAATCACCAAGGAAGATTCGCCCGCCTTTGGGCGGCAAATCGTCTTTCTCGATACTCCCGGCCACGAGGCCTTCACCCGCATGCGCGCCCGCGGCGCGAAAGTCACCGACATCGTGGTGCTGGTGGTGGCGGCCGATGACGGCGTGATGCCCCAGACGCTCGAAGCCATGGACCACGCCAAAGCGGCCAAGGTGCCGATCATCGTCGCCGTCAATAAGATCGACAAACCCGAAGCCCTGCCCGACCGGGTCAAGAAACAACTTGCCGATCGCGGTCTCATGCCCGAAGATTGGGGCGGCACCACAGTGTTCGTGGATGTTTCGGCCAAGAAGCACACCAACCTGAATCTGCTGATGGAGATGATCTGCCTGGTGGCCGATCTGCAGGAACTCAAGGCCAATCCCGATCGCCACGCATCGGGCACCGTGGTGGAAGCCAAGATCGATCGCGGGCGCGGCTCCGTCGCTACTGTGCTGGTGCAGAATGGCACACTGCGTATCGGCGACAACTTCATCCTCGGCAACACCTTCGGCAAAGTCCGCGCCATGTTCGATGACCGTGGCGGCCCGGTGGATGCGGCCCCGCCATCGACTCCGGTCGAAGTGCTGGGTCTCGAAGGTCTGCCCCAGGCCGGCGATCAACTGCTGGTCGTGGGTGAGCGCGAAAAGGCCCGCCAGGTATCGGAATACCGTGAGCAGAAAGCCCGCGAAGCCACGCTGGCCAAATCCAGCAAGCTGTCGCTGGAAGGCCTGGCCGAACAAATCAAGTCGGCGGGCATGAAGGAACTGCCGGTGATCCTGAAGACCGACGTGCAGGGCTCGGCCGAAGTGCTCGAAGATACACTTACCAAACTCAGCAACGACAAGGTCAAGATCAAGATTCTGCACGCCGGCGTGGGCGCCATTACGGAAAACGACGTGCTGCTGGCCTCGGCCTCGAATGCCGTGATTATCGGCTTCAACGTCCGTCCGGAACGCAAGGCGCAGGAATTGGCCGAGCAGGAAAAAGTCGATATCCGGCTGCACTCCATCATTTACGAGCTGCAGGCGGAAATCAAGAAAGCCATGGTTGGCTTGCTCGAACCGATCATCAAGGAAACCTATATGGGCCGGGCGGAAGTGCGCGATACCTTCCGGGTGCCCAAGATCGGCACCATCGCCGGCTGCTACATTCTCGACGGCACCATCAAACGCGATTCCGACGTCCGCCTGCTGCGCGATGGCGTCCAGGTCTACAAGGGCAAGGTCACCTCGCTCAAGCGCTTCAAGGATGACGCCAGCGAAGTCCGCAACGGCATGGAGTGCGGTATTGGCATCAGCAACTTCAACGACCTGAAGAAAGGCGATGTAATCGAGTCTTTCATGACCGAACGCATAGCCGCCGAGATGGGAGTCGCTTGAGGAATTGGTAATTGGGTAAGTTGGTGATTTGGTAATTGCGTGACGGCGGTGGATCATGCCCAGCCAGATCGTAACAGGATGAGAAATTACCCAATTGCCAATTTACACAATTACCAAATTCCCTTCATGCCCATCGCCTATCTCACTCTGGAACTGCGCATTGAAGGCGCGCATTCACTGAAGGACAAACGCCAGGTGCTGCGCAGCCTGAAAGACCGGCTGCGTAATTCTTTCAATATCTCTGTGGCCGAACTGGAAGCCAACGATCTGTGGCAGCGGGCCACCGTGGGCGTGGTCAGTATTTCCAGCTCCCGTGATTACCTCGAAGGCCTGATGCGCAACGTAGAGCGTGAAGCCGCCAGGATCGCCAATAACGCCGGCGCCGAAGTGGTCGACTCCTTTTTAGATTATCTAGAGGGATAGGGCTTCGCGGATCGGATGATCGGAAAATCGGGATAGCGAGATATCGAGAGAATCTCAAAAAGATGTTCGGCAGACCAAACAGGCTTCCTGGTGTTCCGATCACCAGATCACCCGATCATCAGATCACCCGATTTCTCCGTCCATCCAGTCTATCTTTCCATGCATCTTCTCTGATATCCTCATAGGTTTTCCTATTAACAATAGAAATGCCGGAACAACGTGGTAGACAACATCACCGGGAAAGGATCAGTGAAGCCCTGAAAGAGGAGATTGGCGCGATCCTGGAAGGCGAACTGGGCGATCCCCGGCTAGGGCTTTGTTATGTGAATGAGATTTTGCTGGCGCCTGACGGCAAGAGTGCGCGGGTATTCATTCATGTGGAAGGCGGCGAAAGCGACGTGCGGGAAACACTGGAAGCGGTCACCAATGCCAAGGGCTTTATCCGCCGTGAACTGCTGGTACGGCTGGGCAAGAAACATGTGCCCGAACTGTACTTTGTCGTAGACCGGTCCGGGGAGCTGGGCTCCAGGATCGATGAGTTACTGGGACGAATCAAGAAACGAACGAAGAAGACACCGACGCCATGAACGAACTGCAGGAGGTCTTGGAACAGATCAAGGAACGCAGCCGCTTTGTGCTGTGTACCCACACGCGTCCGGATGGCGACGCGATCGGTTCTGTGCTCGCCCTCTCCGGGATCCTGCGGACCATGGGCAAGTCCGCCGAAGTGGTCATCAGCGATTCCGTTCCGGTGATTTATAGGCCGCTTCCCTTCGCGGAAACCATTGTCCAGGCTTCC